>QFZU02000119.1 GCA_003260025.2 Microbispora triticiradicis
CGGCGCTCGGCTCCCGTTCACCGGCGCGCCGGTGAGCGTGGCCGCCGCCGGCGCGGGCCTGCTGGCCGTCGCGCTCGGCTGCACCCTCGCGACCGCCCGGCGGCGGCGCTCCACCGACGCCGGGTAGCACCGGTGCCCGCGGAGCCGTGGCCGGGGATGCCGTGGCAGGGGACGCGCGGCAGGGGACGCGCGGCAGGTGTGGCGGGGAGGCCGGTCAACGAAGCGAGAACCCTGCGCGATCGTTCGGTAAGCGCCGTGCGCCGGGGCGGAGCGGCCGTTAACCGGACGCATATAACAGTCGAGCAGCGACATGTCGCTGGCAATCCGGGCGAATGCTCAGTCGGCATAATGGCCGTTATCGGGAGTCCAAGTGGCGCGTAAAACTAAAAGACCAATTTTTCTGGCGACAATGGTCGCCGGCGGCCTGACCCTCGGGATCCCCGGGGTCGCGGCCGCGGAGTCCGTCGGGTTCACGGTGCTGCCGTCGGGCGACGGCGTCTACCCGCCCAGGCCCATCAGCGTGGAGAACGTGGTGGACCCGGGGGTCGTGGCGCCGGCCGTGCAGGAGAACGAGCAGGCCGCGGTGCAGCCCGTCCACACCACCAACAACAACAACGGTTTCTGGTGGCCGAACAACAACTGGCAGGGCTGGAGCTGGCCGCAGGTCTCCACGACCAACGACACCAACAACGGGAACGCGCAGCCCATCGTCGCGCCCGCCGGCGCGGGCGGGATCGCACCGGTGCAGAACACCGGGCAGCAGGCGCAGGGGGAGCCCGTACAGGCCGTCGCGCCCGAGGAGACGGAGGGCGAGGACGAGTCCGAGGAGATGCCGGGGGAGGAGGCAGAGGAGGAGCGCGCCGACGAGAACGAGGACATGCCCGGCGAGGAGGAGTCCGAGGGCTCCTTCGAGAGCGGGCCGGCCGCCGGAGAGGCGACGACCGGCGGTGTTCCCGCGCAGGCCTCGGGAGGCGGCCGCCTGCCGTTCACGGGCGCGCCCGCGGGCGTGGCCGTCGCGGGAGCGGGCCTGCTGGCCGTCGCACTCGGCTGCACCCTGTTGTCCGCGCGGCGTCGGCGGTCCGGCGATGCCGAATAGAAGCAGGTGGCCTGCGGTCCGGGGCGCAGCGGCCCGGTGACACCTGGAAGAACTCGCAGGCTGGTCGTCGCCGGCCTGCCGTCGCTGGCCCTCGGCCTCGTGCTGGCCGGGGGCTGGGCGGCCCACCTCGGGCTGAGCGTGCGCGACCACCTGGAGGCGACGCGGGCCGCCCTGCTCCGGCTGCGGCCGGGCGCCCTAGGGCCGGCCCGCTCCGTCGCCGCGACGCTCGCCGAGGCCCGCGGTCACGCG
>QFZU02000012.1 GCA_003260025.2 Microbispora triticiradicis
CCAGAGCCGGCAAGCAGCGCCCGCAGCTCGTCCGGAGCGACCGGCTGATAGATGACGTCTCGCTCCAGGACGACGGACATCGCGGAAGCGATGTCCGCGTAGCTGAAGTCCGTGTCGCCGGAGAGGCCGTAGCTGACGTTGTCGTGCCCCTCAGTGGTGGCGACGACGGCCAATGCCTCGGCAAGGTCCAACCGGCTGGCTGCCGCCACCACGGCGTCGCCGGTCGCCGCGGCCAGGACTCCGGTGTGGCGGCAAGCCGCGAGCGCCGGGATGTAGTTCTCGATGTACCAGGTATTGCGGAGGATCGTGTACGTCAGCCCGGAGGCAATCAGCGCATCCTCTGTCGCCTTATGGTCGGCGTTGATCTGGAATCGGTCGTCGTCAGCCCGAACGCCGCTGGTGTAGTAGACGTGCCGGACATCCGCGCCCTTGGCAGCCGCGATGACAGAGATGTGCTGAGCGCAGCGATTCGGGTCGCTGCCGGAGATCAGCACGACATCGGTGTGCCGGGCGACCACGTCGGCGACGCCGACCGCGTCGGACAAGTCAACGGCGGCGGTGTTGAACCCCGCGGACGCGAGCTCGCTAAGGCGCGGCCGGTTCCGGCCGACCGCGGTAATCGACTCGGGAGCGAGCCCTCGGTCGAGCAGCGCATTCAGGACGTGGCGGCCAAGCGAGCCAGTGGCCCCGAAGACCAGGAGGGACGGCTCAGGCGCGGTCATGGAGCGTGACCTGGTAGCCGTCGGGGTCGGCGAACGTGAACGTGCGGCCGAAGGGGCCGTCGATCGGCGCGGAGACGACGGTGTGGCCGTCGCCGGCGAGCGCATCGTGGATGGCCTGGACGTCGGTGGCGTGGAGCCAGAGCGCGACACCGATGCCGGGCTGGGTCACCGAGTCGAGGTCGGTGCCGGGGATGAGGTCGCGGAGCGCGAACGCGATCGGTTTGGTCTCGAAGACGACCGCGTGCGGAGGGCCGGCCTGCGAGCGGACGAGGCCGAGGTACTGCTCGTAGAACGCCTGCGAGGCGTCGAGGTCGCGTACCTGGAGGGAGATGAAATCGGGGCCGGTGGCCGGCATGGCGTACTCCTTAGGTTTGTGTCAGCCTACTGACACGAACCAGTGTGTCAGAATACTGACATGAGTCCAAACGGGGACCGCATCGACCTCGACAAATCACTGGGCTACCTGCTGAAGGAGGCGTCGAGTGCCCTGCGCGTAGCCATGGAGGAGGTGCTGCGGCCGCTCGGGATGACGATCACGCACTACTCGTGTCTTGAGCTGCTCGCGCAACGGCCGGGCTTGTCGAACTCCGAGCTCGCACGGGGCGCCTTCGTGACGCGGCAGTCGATGAACGTGCTGCTCCGGGCCCTGGAGCGGGACGGCTACGTGACCAGGCCGGCGGAGGCGCCGGTCGGGAAGGCCCTTCCCGCGCGACTCACGCCTCTCGGTGGGGAGAGCCTGGAGGAGGCGAGCAAAGCAGTCCGCTCCGTCGAGGTCAGGATGCTGGCCGGACTGACCGAGGCAGAACAGGCGGACACGCTCCGAATACTGCGAAGCATGATCCATTCCCTGCGCGACGGCAACGGCTGAGTTGCCGCGGCGAAGCCGTCGGCCCTCGACTTGCCGCAGCGCCTCGAAGTACACATCTACGGCGGCCTCGGCGGCTGAACCACGGGGCCGGGGGTCAGCAATGGCCTCCGGCTACCCGACCACAACAGCCAGACCGCCTCGGCCAGCGGCTACAGCATGCCTGTTTCATAGATGGTCGCCTGTGAAACACCCCGCCTCGCGCTGAGCGACCTGCGGCGATCGCGTTTCATAAGTTGTTGCGAACGGCAGGTCTTCTGCAACACCTTCACGATGTCGTGGAGCGGGGCCGGGAGTGTGGTAGCGCTGGCGCGGGCACAGTGGGGCCGTTGTCGAGCCTGCGCGGCAGGTAATCGAACCTCCCTTGCTGGCGGGGCCGTTGCGGTCAGGATGTCCGCCATCTCGTCTGACCTGGGCTTCTTCGGGCGTCGATTTCGGCAGCCGTTGAGGGTGTAGAAGATGCCGCACTGGACGCTCTCGGCGTCGACCTTCTCCACGGTGGCGCCGTTCTTGCGGGATGGGCATGTTCGAGGAAACGAGGCTGTGCAGGAGGGTCGCTTCCGCGAGCATCCTTTGACGTCGGTGGTCGCCGCCTCACCCCTCTACGCCTTGGGCCACGGGGTCGCGCGACGGTCTGGGCACAGAACTGCCGGTCGGCTCGCGCCCGCGCCGCGGCCACCATCCGCTCGATCCGTCCCGGCGGC
>QFZU02000120.1 GCA_003260025.2 Microbispora triticiradicis
GGGCCCGCCGCCGTACGCCGCGCGGGCGGCCAGCGCGGCCGGCCACACCGCCAGGAGGACGGCGACCAGCGCGGCCGCCACGAACCCCGCCTCGACCCGGTCCGACCGGCGGCGCAACGGGTTGCGGTCGGGCCGGTAACGACGCAGCCCCGCAACGACCCAGACGGCGATCGATCTCATGGCAACACCTCCCAGGCATGGTTCTCGCGCCACCGTCGGCTCCCAGGAGAGTGCCCACCAGAGCGTCCCCCAGAGTGAGCCTGAGGGCCGCTGCCGGGAGTCCGGCGAAACCAGACGGCGTGGGCGGGATCTCGGGCGGGCCGGCGGTCCGCGTCCACTGCCCACGGCTCCGCCTTCCACGCACGCGCGAGCCACCCGGAAGTGAGGAGATCCCGGCCCGCGAACCAGGTGTGCCGCTGACGCGGACCGGAGGGAGACGAAAGCGACTCGCGTCGCGGGGCGCACCCGGGTGAGCCGGATCGGTGCACCAGGTCTCAGCAGGCGTCAGCTCTCCGGCGTGCCGCCGTACCGGACGTCGAGCGGCCTGTGCGGCTTGCCGGGGTTCTCGCTGGCTCGGCGCTCGGCGCTCGGCGCTCGGCGCTCGGCGCTCGGCGCTCGGCGCTCGGCGCTCGGCGCTCGGCGCTCGGCGCTCGGCGAAGCTTACTCCAGGACGTCGGAAGGGGTGCGCCGGACGCTTTCGCTCTCGTCGAGGACGAACCCCATCCTCATGATCATCTGGGGCGCCTCGCCCGAGCACAGGTGCCTGCGGATGAACTCGCGCAGCTCGCACATCTCCAGCGCCTGGGTGTGGAAGGCGGCGCTCACGCCGTACGCGGAGGCGTGCAGCAGCATCCGCTGCAACCCCTCCCCCGCGATCAGCCAGTCCTCCCGGGCGTCGCCCGGCGTGCAGAGCAGCGCCACGAGGCCGGTCGAGGTGGAGACCCGCTCCTCGGTGGCCGCCCCCCACTCGTTTCCCCTGCTGTAGTCGCGGGACGCGAAGTGCTGCGGGTAGGTCCGCCGGGGATCGGTCGGGTAGCCCGCCACCGGCACGCCGTCGCGCCGCGCGCTGCCCGGAGGCCGGGCCCAGCGCATGAGTTCGAGCACGAACTGCCGGTCCTGCGCCTGCACGTCCTGGGCGGCCCCGGTGAGCGCGGCGAGCACCCGTGCCGGGGCGTCCGACCTGACGGGCGCGAGGTGCGCCCCCTCGGCCGCGGCCTCCCGTACGAGCGCGTCGGTCAGGGGGTCGGGCATGGGCAGCGCGGTGAACCCGGCCCGATGGGTGCGGCGGCGCTGGACCTCCCCGTACAGCAGGCGGGTGTGCTCGCCCGGCTCGCGCCCCGGCCGCACCCGCACCGTGGCCAGCAGCATCGGACCCTCCGGATTGGGCAGCCGGCGCACCTCGGGCTCGTACCCGAGCGCCATCAGTGTGATCCGCACGTTGAACAGCGCGGCGCCGCAGCTGATGGTCATCTGCCGGCCGGTGGGATCGGAGACGCGCAGCCTCCGGTCCGGGTCGGCGCGCAGGCTGATCTCGTCGCCGGAGACGGCGAACGTCCAGGGCTGGGTGTTGTGGATCGAGGGCGCCCACAGGGCGGCCTCCACGGCCTCCCGCGCCGCCTGCGCGATCCCCTCAGATGTCCGAGTGTTCACGATCTTTCCCTCTCGCAGGGCGCGTACCGCCCGGCCTCGAAGCGCGGCGGCGTGCCGCCGCGCGCCGCGCTACAGCAGCGGCGGCGCGATGAGCAGGTCGTCGACGAGGAAGGCGAGGTCGTCGGCGTCGACCTCGACGACGCCCTCGACCCGGCGGACGGCGTGCAGCAGCGGCTTGACGACCGACCTGCGGGGCACCTGCCCCTTGATCGTCACCACTCCGCCGGAGACATCGACGTCGAGGTCGCCGAGGTCGAGATCCATCCGGTCGACGACCCGCTCGATCTCGGCCCGGATCTCCGCCGCCGGCCGCGCGAAGACGCGCAGCAGGTCGCCCTGGTGCACGGTGCCCACGATGCGGCCGCTCACCGCGTCGATCACCGGAAGTTGCTTGACGCGGTTGCGGTGCATCAGCCGGGCCGCGTCGCGCACGGGGGTGCCGCCGGTCACCGTGATCGCCGGCCGCGTCATGATCTGCCCGGCGTTCGCGCCCGCCGCCTTGCGCTGCTCCACGCGCCGGCGCGGACCGCTGAAGACGTGCTCGCCCAGGTCGATCTCCTTCAGCAGCATGTCGTCCTCGGAGACCACCCCGACCGGGCGCCGGTCGGCGTCGATGACGGTGACCGCGCCCACTCCGAACCGCCTCATGGTGGCGACGAGGTCCGCGAACGACGCGTCCATCCGCACCGCGATGGCCACCCTGCCCATGACATCCTTCACCTTCGCCGTCATGACGACGCCTCCCGTCTCTCCATGCCAGCGTGCCCCGCCCGCGTTCCCGCTGGTGAGCGGTGAAGGTCCCGAGTGGACGGGACTTTCGGCCACCGATCCGCGGCTCCGGGGCGGGCGCGTCAGCGGCTGGACGGATGGCCGGACGGGTGGCTGGACGGGTGGCGGGGTGGTGGCGAAGGGCCCGGCCGGGAGGGTCGTCGGTCCCTTCGCGCCCGGCCCGCGGCGCGATGCGATGGGAGATGAAGGGACCCGTCCGGAAGGAGCCGGTCATGCACATGAAGGTGCGGGATGTCATGACGAGTGAGGTCGCCTCCGTCAACGGCAGCACGCCGTTCCGCGACGTGGCCGAGATCATGATCGCCCATGGAGTCAGCGCGGTGCCCGTCGTCGACGGCGAGGGCCACGTCATCGGCCTGGTCTCCGAGGCCGACCTGCTGCGCAAGGAGGAGTTCCGCGAGCAGTTCTACCGCGAGGGCTACCGGCCGCCCCTGCGCGCCCGTCTCCGCGAGGCCGTGGGCCACGGGACCGTACGGACCCAGGAGCGGGCCCGTGGCGTGACCGCGGCCGAGCTCATGTCGGCGCCCGCGGTCACCACCCGGCCGTACACCAGCGTGGTCAGCGCGGCCCGCCTGATGAGCGAGCACGGTGTGAAGCGCCTGCCGGTCGTGGACGACGAGGACGTGCTGGTCGGCATCATCAGCCGCCACGACCTGCTCAAGGTCCTCGCCCGCGGCGACGCCGACATCGCCCGCGAGGTACGCGAGGACATCGTCGGCACCTGCCTGTGGGCCGACCTGTCGGGCGTCGAGGTGTCGGTCGAGAACGGGGTCGTGACCCTCACCGGCGCCGTCGGACGCCGCTCGCAGGCACGCGTCCTCACCCGGATGGTCGAGCGGACCAACGGCGTGCTCGGTGTGGCCGACCGCCTCGAATGGAAGGAGGACGACCTCGGCCCCTGGGAAGGGCACTGACGGAGGCGGCCGCCGCCCGGGACGGGGGACGACGAATTTTCCGCCGGATCCCGTGCCGCGGCGGTCATCGTTGACCTGGGCAGACGCGGACGGAGAACGGGTACGGCGGAGACGCGGCAGCCCGTGTTTTTCCACGGGAGTGGTTTTCGCCGGCCGATCGGCGGTAGCGAGAAAAGAGACCGATCAAGCGAGAGACAAGGAGAAGCACGTGATCACCCACGAGCAGATCCCCATGGTGCTCGACCACCCGGTCCACGACTCGAACGGCGACAAGATCGGCGACGTCTCGCACGTCTTTCTGGACGACGCGACCGGCCTGCCGAAGTGGCTCTGCGTGAAGACCGGCCTGCTGCACACCAAGGAGGCCTTCGTTCCCCTCCACGAGGCGAACGTGACGGCCGGCGGGATCGAGGTTCCGTACGACAAGGAGCACGTCAAGAACGCCCCCGACGTCGACCTGGACGAGGGTGGGCACCTGTCCGCCGAGCAGGAGCGCCTGCTCTACCGCCACTACGACATGGGCTGGGACGAGGCCTGGGAACGCGCCAACGAGCCCGGCAGCCTGACCGGCTGGGCCGACAGCGGCGGGCGCCGCGAGCGTGAGCGTCTGGGCCACCCCGGCGAGACCGCGGACCGCGCCGGCGACGGCACGGACCACGCCGGTACGGGGACGGACTACGCGGTGACCCGTCGCGGGGAGCGGTACGGCACCGACGACCCGTCGCTCGGCTCCATGGACCGGCTGGACGCCGAGATCCCCGGCACCCGGCCCGGTGAGCCACTCGCGCCGCGGGACCCGGCGACCCGCTCCGGCGAGCTCTTCGGCGGCGGCGACACCGGCGTCTCCTCCAGCGAGCCGTACGACATGGACGACCCGGCGACCAGGTCGAAGGAGCGGTTCGAGGGCGGCGACCCCGTGAGCGGCTCCGGGGAACGGTTCGTCGGCGACGCCGAGACCCGCGCCGAGAAGCGCTTCGACGCCGATCCGGACATCCGCGCCGGGCAGCGTTTCGGCACCGACGCGAAGACCCGCGACCGCTACGAGGATCCGGACGCCGAGCGGGACCGCGATCATCGAGGCCCCGGCCTCTGATCCGGCCGCCGATCCCGGCTCCGGACCCGGGCATCCGCCCGTCACCAGCCCCGTTGCCCCGGTGTGCCTCCGCCGCCGGGGCAGCGGCGTGCCCGGACCCCCACCGCGTTTGACCCACCGCGTCGATTCGTGCCAGGACTGGGACGGCCCCGGCGAGGCGAGCCAGGGCAGTGCGACCGGCCGTCGCCGGGCACTCGCAGGGCTCCCCCGCCGCGTCGGCCCACTGCGTCGACCAAGGCCGGGGCCAGGTCGCAGTGGCGAGGCGTCTTGGGCCCGGGCTCGGGTCAGTGCGAGCGGCCGTCGCCGGGGGCCGGGAAGGGGTCCTCCTCGATCACCTCGCCGCGCACCACCCTGTTGCGGGAGCCTTCCGCGCGACCGGACCGCGCCTGACCGAACCCTGCCTGACCGGACCGTGCCCGGTCGGACCCCGCGGGGCCGAATCCCGCCGGGTCGGACTCCACCTGGCCGAACAGCGGCGCGTACGGCGAGCGGGCGGCGAGCGACCGCACCCGGCGGCCGAGGAACCACGACAGCCACCGCCGGGCGATCGGCCGGGTGAACGGCAGGATCAGGAAGAACCCGAACACGTCGCTGAGGAAGCCGGGGGTCAGCAGCAGGGTGCCGCCGGCCACGATCATCGCGCCGTCGGCGAGCTCACGGTCGGGCATCCGCCCCGACTCGACGGCGCTGCGCAGCGCGGCCCACGCCCGCCGTCCCTCCCGGCGCACGAGCCAGGCCCCGACGAGGCTGTCGGCGATGAGCAGGGCGACCGTCTGCCACCCGCCGATCACGCTGCCCACCCGGATCAGAAACCAGATCTCCAGGACGGGTACCACGAGGAACCCCAGGAACAGCCCGATCCGCACCATTTCTCGCCCCACTCACCCCGGCACCCGTACGTTGCGGTCAACGTCCCCGCGCCCGCCGGGGTTCCTGGGGATCTCCCCCGCGCCTATCGCCGTGGGCGAAACCGCTCCCCCAGGCCGGCGATACCCCAGAGGGCGACGCGCCAGAACGCCTCAAGGATGATCTTACGGCTCATCTTGCTGCTGCCCACGGTGCGCTCGACGAACGTGATCGGCGCCTCGGTCACCCGCAGGCCCTGCCGTACGGTCCGGAGCGTGAGGTCCACCTGGAAGCAGTAGCCCTGCGACTCGACGCCGTCCAGCTCGATCTTCTCCAGGGTGGCCGCGCGGTAGGCGCGGAAGCCCGCCGTGGCGTCGCGGACCGGGATGCCGAGGACCAGCCTGACGTAGGTGTTCGCGCCCCGGGACAGGAACTCGCGCGAGGCCGGCCAGTTGACGGTCTTGCCGCCGGGCACCCAGCGCGAGCCGATGGCCAGGTCGGCGCCGTCGGCCACCGCGTCGAGCAGCTTGTGCAGCTCCTCGGGCTGGTGGGAGCCGTCGGCGTCCATCTCGACCAGCACGTCGTAGCCCTCGGCGAGGCCCCACCGGAACCCGGCGATGTAGGCCGCGCCCAGCCCCTGCTTGCTCGTCCGGTGCAGGACGTGGACGTGGTCGTCCCGCTCCGCCAGCTCGTCGGCGATCTGGCCGGTGCCGTCCGGGCTGTTGTCGTCGGCGACGAGGAGGTGGACGTCGGGCAGCGCCTCTCGGAGCCGCCGCGTGATCAACGGGAGGTTCTCCCGCTCGTTGTACGTGGGGACGATAACGAGCACCCGCCCTGGGGTCCGCTCCATCAGCTTCTCCTCCGCCCAGAGATGGCCCCAGAGACGGCCGCCACCGTCGCTCCGGCTCCCATGAGTACCAAAACCCACTCCGGTAGCGCACCTACCCTTGCCGCCACCGTCTTCTGCGTCCTGACCGGCACGTCCAGCACGTTCATGCCCGCCACGAGCTCACCGGTCCGCCAGCCGACCCGGCCGTCCGGGCCGACGTACGCGGAGATCCCCGTCGTCGCGGCGGTGACCACCGCTCGGTTGAACTCCACCGCGCGCAGCTGCGACATCGCGAGCTGCTGCGGGGGCAGGTTGGTGAGCGCGTAACTGGCGTTGTTGGTCTGCACCACCAGGGGCGTGCCGCCGGCCAGCACCGCGTCGCGCACCGTGCCGTCGAACGCGACCTCGTAGCACTCCACCGCGCCGATCGTGACCGGCCCCATCCGCAGCGCGCCCGGCCGGTCGCCCGCGACGGACTGCCGGCCGACCAGGTTGGCCCGCGACGACAGGGCCAGGAACAGGTCCTTGAACGGGGTGTACTCCCCGAACGGCACCAGCCGCCGCTTGTCGTAGTACGCGCCGGGGCCGGTGACCGGGTCCCAGACCACGCCACGGGTGGCCCGGTTCTCGGCCCCGATCTTGACGACCGCGCCGACCAGGACCGGCACGCCGACGTCCTTGACCGCCGAGTCGATGACCTCCCGGGCGTACGCGCTGTCGTAGGGGTCGATGTCGGTGGAGTTCTCCGGCCAGACCACGATGTCGGGGCGCGGAAGCGTCCCGGCGCGTACGGCCTGCGCCATGCGGTGCGTCTCGTCGGCGTGGTTGCGCAGCACGACAGCGGGTTCGTCGCCGAGGAAGTTCATCCCCCGCCCAGGGACGTTGCCCTGGATGACCCCGATCCGCACAGTCCTGCCCTCGTCGCCGGGCCGGGGCACGATCAGCCCCAGCACTGGTACGGCTATCGCGGCGAGGAACGTTCCGGCAACCACCCGGTCCGCGCGCCACCTCGGCGGACGCCCTCTGACCAGCGCGGCGAGCAGCGCGCCCGTGAGGGCCACGGTGAAAGTTACAAGCGGCGCGCCGCCCAGGGCGGCGAAACCCGTGTACGGCGACTCGCCCTGGCTGAAGGCCAGCCGCGCCCACGGGAAGCCGCCGACGGGGAACAGTCCCCGGGCCCATTCCTGCACCACCCACAGGCAGGCGACCCACAGCGGCCACAGGCGCAGCCGCATCACCAGCGCGGCCGCGACGGCCAGCGCCGCCCAGAACAGGCTCTCGACGCCCACCAGGGCCAGCCAGGCGTCGTCCCCGATGGGACGGACCCAGGCCAGCGCGGGCAGCAGGAACGCGAGCCCGCCCGCGTACCCGATCCAGGCGGCCCGGCGCGGGCGGGCGCCGCGCAGCGCGAGGGCGAGCAGCGCCACGCCCAGCGGGGCGCAGAACCACCAGCCGAGCGGCGGGAAGGCCAGGTAGAGCAGTACGCCGCCCGCGACGGATGCGGCGAGGCGGGCCGGTGCCTCCGGCACCCGCCAGGAGCCCGCGCGGGAGGCGGCCGCCGCCGGCTCCTGCGCCGTCTTCAATGCCACGGAGCGGTCTCTCCTCGCCTCTTCCCAGCACCGGGGCATCTGTCGTGAGCCCGATGACCTGCCGCGAGCCGGTGCCACGCCTGCCCGTACTCACCGAGGTCCAGCGTCGCAGACGACTCCGGAGCCCGCCAAACCGAGCCCCGGCCACTCTACGGCCGCCGCAGTGGTGATCTTCGCGAGGAGGAGAGGGGGTAAGGGGTCCCGGGCGCCCTTCGGACCGGTTCCGTCCCGTCGGCGGCGGGCGCGGAGCTCCGTTGTCTACTGGGCGCCCGGGCCCCTCCTGGGTCCAACCCCCCGGCCGGCTGGGGTGCCCCGCCTAGGCGGGACGCGGCTCTACGCCTGGTGTGCTGACGGAGATATCCCCAGGTCAGGCCCGGGAGCCACGCTCCGTCATCGACGCAGGAGCCGACGGCGCCACAGTACGGCCAACCGGTCAGTCCCGTGCTGGACTGCGCAGCAAACTACCGACCTCAGCGCAGTTGTCAACCACTCCCTGACCAGCGCAGACATCACGTTTCCGCAGGTGGGAAGGGGGCCTGGATCAGCGCCGTCCCAGTCCCTCCAGAACCTGCGGCAGCTCACCCCTGTGGACGACGCCGAGACGGCTCGTGGCGCGGGTGAGGGCCACGTAGAGGTCGCTCGGCCCGCGGGACGACTCACGCAGGATCAGCCCCGGCTCGACCACGATCACCGCGTCGAACTCCAGCCCCTTGGCCTCGGCGACCGGCAGCACCGCGACCGGCGCGTCCAGCGCGGCCGGGCCCGTGCCGACGGCGGCGCCCGGCACCGCCGAGCGGACGATCTCCCCGATCTCCGCCGCCATGCCCGCCGGGACGATCACCACGACGCGGCCCTCCTCGACCACCTCGGCCGCGGCCAGCGGGCCCGTCTCGGCCAGGGAGGCGACCGGCAGGGCCCACGGCCGCTCCCCGGTCTCCCGCACCGACTCCGGCGCCTTGAGGTCGGGGCCGACGAGCTGGAGCACGCGGGCGGCGACCTCCATCAGCTCGGCCGGGGTGCGGTAGTTGACGGTGAGGCGCTCCTCGCGCCAGCGGCCCGCGACGTACGGGTCGAGGACCCGGCCCCAGCTCGCCGCGCCCGCGGCCGACCCGGTCTGCGCGATGTCCCCGACGATCGTCATCGACCGGCTCGGGCAGCGGCGCATCACCATCCGCCAGGCCATCTCCGACAGCTCCTGCGCCTCGTCCACGATCACGTGGCCGAAGGCCCACGTACGGTCCCGGGCGGCCCGCTCGGCGGTGGTGAGGTAGGGGTCGTCGGCCTGGTGCCGCTCGGCGAAGCGCTCGGCGTCCATCACGTCGGCGAGGCCGGTCAGCTCCAGCACCTCGCGGGCGTAGGCGATGCGCTCCTCGCGCTCCTGCTCGGCCCTGCGCGCCGCGCGCAGCACGCCCTCGTCGATGTCGCCGAGCAGCTCGGCGGCCTCGTCGAGCAGCGGCACGTCGGCCTCGCTCCACCAGTTCTCGCCCTGCCTGTCTCCGGCCTTCTCGCCGGGCCCGTCCCCGGGCCTCTCGCCCGTCCTGGGCGGCTCGCGCAGCAGCAGGTCGCACTCCCGGGCGTCCAGTCCCGCCGCGGCCATCCGGCCGCGGTCGGTGAACAGGCCGATCAGCAGCTGCTGGGGCGTGAGGTAGGGCCACAGCCGGTTGAGCGCCACCCGCACCGGTTCCTCGGTGCGCAGCTCCTCACGCAGGTCGGCGAAGTCGGCCTCGTCGAGCGAGCCCCGCCCGAGGTGCCGGGCCGCCTGCCGGGTGAGCGCGGTCAGCAGGTGCCGGACGAACACGGCCCTCGCCTGGTTGTGCGGGCGGCGCGAGCGGCCGGCCTTCGAGCGGGCCGCCTCCAGCGTCTGCCGGTCGAGGGAGAGGGTGAACTTGTCGAGCCTGATCTCCACGGGCGTGCGCGGCATCCGCTGGCGCTCCCGCACGGCCCGCTCGATGACGCGGGCCATCGCGCCCCGGCCCTTGACCGCGGCGGCCTCGGCGGACTCCCGCCTGCCCGGGGTGACACCCGGGTACAGCTCGCCGACCGTGGACAGCAGCACGTCGGTCTCGCCGAGGGACGGCAGCACCTGCTCGATGTAGCGCAGGAACGTGAGGTTGGGCCCGAGGATCAGCACACCGCGGCGTTCCAGCCGCTCCCGGTAGGTGTAGAGGAGGTAGGCCGCGCGGTGCAGGGCCACCACGGTCTTGCCGGTGCCCGGCCCGCCCTGGACGACGAGCACGCCGTTCAGGTCACTACGGATGATCTTGTCCTGCTCGGCCTGGATCGTCGCGACGATGTCGCGCATCCGGCCGGTGCGCTTCTCGCCGAGCGCGGCCAGCAGGGCCGCCTCGCCGTTCAGCGTGGCCCGGTCGGCGTCGCTGATGCGGTCGAGGTCGAGCAGGTCGTCGTCGATCGAGGTGACCGTGCGGCCCCGGCTGTGCAGGTGCCGCCGCCGGGTGACTCCCATCGGTGCGGCCGGGGTGGCCCGGTAGAACGGCTGCGCCACCGGGGCCCGCCAGTCGATGAGCAGCCGGTGCTGGTCGTCGTCCGACAGGCCGATGCGGCCGATGTAGAGCCGCCTCTCGTCGGCCCGGCCCTCACCGGCCCGGCCTTCTTCCGCGTGGCTCTCTTCCGCCTCGTTCTCGTTCTCTTCGGCGAGGTCGAGCCGGCCGAAGCACAGGCCGTGCTCCACGGCCCACAGACGGGCGAGGCGCTGGGCGTACATGCCGGCGAACGAGTCGCGCTCCGAACGGTTCTGGTGGGTGCCGGAGGCCCCCTGGGCCAGCACGGCGTCGAGCTGCCCGCGCGTGCGTTCCCGCAGCACGTCGAGACGCTCGTACAGCGCCGCGACGTACTTCTGCTCCCGGGCCAGCTCGCCCGTCGAAGATGGTGGCATAGGCCGCCAGATTCTACGTGCCGTCCCGCCCTTTTCCATCATCGGGCGCGACGTCGTCCCACTGTGCACCCTGGCGGGCCGTTTGACTGGTTTGGCCGGTCTCACCCCTCGGCGGCTCCTGCCTCCGGTTCTCTTCCGAGCACCGGGGAGCGATAGTCGTACGGCGTGCTGAGGACGACCGTCGTGCGGGTGCTGACGTTCGCGGAGGCGCGGATCTGCTGGAGCAGTTCCTCCAGGCCGAGCGGCGAGGCGACACGCACCTTGAGGATGTAACTTTCATCCCCCGCGACGCTGTGGCAGGCCTCGATCGCGGTCAGATGGCTGAGCCGCACCGGGGCGTCGTCCGGCGCGGAGGGGTCGTTCGGCTTGATCGAGACGAACGCCGTGAGGGGAAGCCCGATCTCGTCGTAGTCGACGAGCGCGGCGTATCCACGGATCACTCCGCGCTTTTCGAGCCTGCGTACGCGCTGGTGCACGGCGGAGACCGAGAGCCCGGTCTCCTTGGCCAGATCGGTGAAGCTCATCCGGCCGTCCGCCGCCAGCAGCGTGACGATGCGGCGATCTATCTCCTCCACCCCAGCAACGGTAGCGGCGGCGGGACCCGGCCGGGGAATCGCCGCCGGACCCCTTCCGCGATGGAACGATCTCACCCCCGGATGTGCTCCGCCCGCGCCACCCGGGCCGGTCGTGACCGTCGGGTGGCGCGGGCGACGCGCTCCAGCGGGACGATCTCGGCGATCACACGACGACGAGCTCCCTGGTGGTGCCGTTCAGCCGCTCGCCCGCCGTCTCGCCGCAGACGACGATGTCCTCGATCCGGGCGCCGTGACGCCCCGGCAGGTAGATGCCGGGCTCGACGGAGAACGCGAACCCCGGCCGCATCTCCTCGGTGTTGCCCGCGACGATGTACGGCTCCTCGTGGGTCTCCAGGCCGATGCCGTGCCCGGTGCGGTGGACGAAGTACTCTCCGTACCCCGCCTCGGCGATCACCTCGCGGGCGGCGGCGTCCACGGACTCGCAGGTCACCCCGGGCCGCACGTGGGCGCAGGCGGCCTCCTGGGCGGCTCTGAGCACCTCGTAGTACGCCGCGAAGTCGGCCGGCGGCTCACCGACGCAGTACACCCGGGTGGAGTCGGAGCAGTATCCGCTCGGCATCGTGCCGCCGATGTCCACGACGACGGGCTCACCGGGCCGGATCACCCGGTCGGTCAGCTCCGCGTGCGGGCTCGCGCCGTTCGGGCCGGAGCCCACGATCACGAAGTCGACCCGGGCGTGCCCCGCCTCGACGATCGCCTCGGCGATGTCCCTGCCGACCTCGCGCTCGGTGCGGCCCGCCTTGAGCAGCCCGGGGACGAGGGCGTGCACGGCGTCGATGGCCGCCCCGGCCTCCGCCAGCGCCGCCTTCTCGGCGGGCGACTTGCGCATCCGCAACTCACGCAGCACGTCGCCGGCCAGCGTCTGCTCCGCGCCGGGCATCGCCGCGCGGAACCGCAGCGACTGCAGCGCCCACATGCGGTCGGCGAGCCCGACCCGGGCAACCGGGCCCAGGCGGCGGGCCACCTCGGCGAACGGGTCGTCGGTCTCGTCCCAGGCGACGAACTCGACACCGAGCCGGGAGGCGGGCGAGTGCTCCGCGGCGGGCAGTTCGAGGCGCGGCACCATCAGGAACGGCTCGCCGGACACCGGCACGACGAGACAGGTCAGCCGTTCGAGCGGCATGGCGTCGTACCCGGTGACGTAGCGCAGGTCCGGGCCGGGCGTCAGCAGCAGCGCGTCGAGACCGGCGCGGCCGGCGGCCTCGCGCACGGCGGCCGGGCGGGTCGTGGGATACAGGGCGGAGGCATCCGGAGACGTCGTTGTCACGATGCCCAATCTAACGAGATCCGGACCCCGATGGCGTACACGGGGACCCTTAGCACAGACGCACGCGGGCGGGCCGCGAGAGGCAGCGGCTTATTCCACGCCGTAGAAGAATTCCAATCCTCAGGGTAAGCACTGCTGCTACGCTCCGCGTCAGGACGATCACGAATCGTCCGCACGACAGTGCAAGAGCGGCATCGAGAGCGAGACAGATGGTCGGCGTAGTGGGCGGCGCGAAGCCCGCCCTTCCCCCCGCGGACAGCCCGGACGTGACTCCCGTCGCCGCCCCCGTCGGCACCCTTCCCGCCGGAGCGCCCTCGGGCGTCGCTGTGCCCGAGCCGGGACCCGCCGAGTACGGGCCCCCTCCGGCGCTGCTGGAACCCGTCCCCGAGCGGGTGCCGGAGACGGTCGCGGACGCCGGCGGACGGCGGTGGGCGGAGCTGGTGGTGACCGAGTCCTGGCGGCAGACACAGGAGGCGCGGGAGCGCGCCGCCGAGGAACGGCGCGTCACGCTGGCGCTGCGGGAGGCGATCCTGCCCGAGCCCGGCGCCTCGATCGAGCTGCCGTACGCCCGGATCGCGGTCCGGTACGTCCCGGCAGGCCGGGAGTCGAGCCTCGGGGGCGACTGGTACGACGCGGCCCCGCTCCCGGACGGCCGCATGTTCCTCGCCGTCGGCGACGTGTCGGGGCACGGCCTGCCCGCGATCGCGGAGATGGCCCAGCTGCGGCACGCCCTGCTCGGCCTGAGCATGACCGGGGCCTCCCCCGGCATGCTGCTGTCGTGGCTGAACGCCCTGGTGCTCACGCGCCTGGACGACACGACCGCGACCGCGGTGTGCGGCCACTTCGACCCGGCGTCCCGCCTTTTCACGTGGGCACAGGCGGGGCATCCCGCCCCGATCCTGGTGCGCCGCGGGGGCGTGCGCCAGCTCGGGGCGCCCAGGGGAGTCGTGCTCGGGGCGACGTCGAGCCTGCCGTACGGGGTGGCCGACGTCCGCCTCGAGCCCGGCGACCTGCTGCTGATGTTCACCGACGGCCTCGTGGAGCGACGCTCGCGTGACATCGGGGCCGGGGTGTCGCTCGTCATGCGGGCGGCCGCCTCGACCGGCGCGACCGGGGCCGACCTCGACGCGAGCCTCGACCGCCTGCTGGAGGCGATCGGCGGCCCCAACCCCGAGGACGACACCTGCCTGCTGGCGGTGGCGGTGACCGGAGACGGCCCGCGCACGGCCTGACAGGCGTGACAATGGTCGGGTGCTGATGCTTCTCGACACCCCGTCGCTGTACTTCCGTGCCTTCTACGGGGTTCCGGACTCGGTGACCTCGCCGGACGGCATGCCGGTGAACGCGGTGCGCGGGCTCCTCGACATGATCGCCACGCTGGTCCGGCAGCACTCGCCCCGGGAGATCGTCGCGTGCATGGACGCCGACTGGCGTCCCGCGTTCCGGGTGGCGGCGATCCCGTCGTACAAGGCCCACCGGGTGGCGAGCGGCGAACAGGAGGAGGTGCCGGACACACTGGCCCCGCAGGTGCCGGTCATCGAGGAGGTCCTGGACGCGCTCGGGATCGCCCGCGTCGGGGTCGACGGCTACGAGGCCGACGACGTCATCGGCACGTACGCGACCGCCGCCGGCACGGCCGTGGACATCGTCACCGGCGACCGGGACCTGTTCCAGCTCGTGGACGACGACAAACCGTGCCGGGCCCTTTACACAGTAAGGGGAATTCGGAACCTGCAGGTCGTCGACGAGGCCTTCGTCCGGGAGAAGTACGGCATCCCCGGCCGGGCGTACGCCGACTTCGCGACGCTGCGCGGCGACCCGAGCGACGGCCTGCCCGGCGTCCCCGGCGTCGGCGAGAAGACGGCCGCCGCGCTCATCACCCGCTTCGGCTCCCTCCCCGCCCTGCTCGCCGCGCTGGACGAGGGCGGCGCCGACGGCTTCCCGGCGGGCGCGCGGGCCAGGCTCGCCGCCGCCCGCGACTACCTGGAGGTCGCCCCCGCCGTGGTCAGGGTGGCCCACGACGTGCCGCTGCCGGACGTCGACGTCAGCCTCCCCGCCGCGCCCCGCGACCCCGAGAGGCTGGTCGCGCTGTCGCAGAAGTACGGCCTGGACAGCCCGCTCAACCGCCTGCTCGCCACCCTGGGGTAGGCGCAGCGCCGGCAGGTCACTCGGCCTGGCAGGAATCGGTACACGCCGGTAGGGTCCGATCCCGTGGGGCGCGTGAGGACCAATTCCGGGCCGGCCGACGAGCTGCTCATCAAGCTGGACCGCGACGCCGGGGTGCCCCTGCACCGGCAGATCGAGACGTCCATCCGCGCCCGCATCCGGGCCGGCCTGATGCGAGCGGGCGCGTCGCTGCCGCCCACCCGCACCCTCGCGACAGGCCTCGGGGTTTCCCGCGGGGTCGTGGTGGAGGCCTATCAGCAGCTCGTCGCCGAGGGTTACCTCGTCAGCCGGTCGGGCGGTTACACCCAGGTCGCCGCGTCGATGCCGCCGGCCAGCGCGGCTTCCGCGGCTTCGACGGCTTCGACGACGCAGCCGGCCGCGCGTAGTGCAGGCCTCGGTGCCGGCCTCGGTGCCGGCTGCAGGGTCGACTTCGGGTACGGGCGCACCGACGTCTCACAGTTCCCGCGGGCCGCATGGCTGCGCTCGGTCCGGACCGTGCTCACCACCACGCCCAACGACCGGTTCGCCTACCTCGACGGGCGTGGCGTGCCGGAACTGCACGAGACCCTGTGCGACTACCTCAACCGGGTGCGCGGCACAGCGGCCGTCCCCGGCAACATGGTGATCTGCAGCGGCTACGGGCAGGGCATCTCTCTGCTGATCCAGGTGCTCGTCCAGCACGGCGCCAGGCGGATCGCCCTGGAAGACCCGTCGTCCAACGACGACGCCCGGGTGCTGGCCGGCGCCGCCGGTCTGGACGTGGTCGGCATCCCGGTGGGGCCGGACGGCGTTCAGGTCGACGCCCTCCATCGGGCCGACGCCGACGCGGTCGTGCTCACGCCGTCGCACCAGTGGCCCACCGGAGGAGTGCTGTCGGCCGCGGCGCGGGCCGAGGTGATCCGCTGGGCGGAACGCCGCGGCGCGATCGTGGTCGAGGACGACTACGACGCGGAGTACCGCTACGACCGGTCGCCGGTGGGCGCCATGCAGGGCCTGGCACCCGATCACGTCGTCTACTGCGGTACGGCCAGCAAGACGCTCGCGCCGGGGTTGCGGCTCGGCTGGCTGGTGCTGCCTCCCCATCTGGTCGCCGACGTCGCCGCGGCGAAGGTGCTCGCCGACCGCGGTTCACCCGTCATCGACCAGTTGACGTTCGCCGACTTCCTCGCCCGCGGCGAGTTCGACCGCCACCTGCGCCGGATGCGTCCGGTGTACCGCCGCCGCCGCGACGCGCTGCTGGGCGCCCTGCGCACCCACCTGCCCGATCTGGAACCGGCCGGAATCGCCGCCGGGCAGCACGTGGTCGCCTGGCTCCCGCCCGAGCTCGACGAGGCGGCGGTGGTGACGGCCGCCGCCCGGCACGGGCTCGCCATCCACGGCGTCGGCCCCTACCGGATCGCCGGCACCGGACCGGGTGGCCTCATCTTCGGCTACGCCACCCTCGGAGAGGCCGCCATCGCCGAGGGGGTCGCGCTGCTGGCGACGGCCATCAGAGACGTACGGGCACCCTGATCCCGCGTAAGCGCTGCGCGTCAGGATGCCGGGAGGATGTTCTGGTTCAGATGGAACACGTTGGCCGGGTCGTACGCGGTCTTCACCGCGGTCAGCCGGGCCAGCTTCGCGGCCGGATACGCCCGCCGCACGCCGTGCTGCCCATCGGCCAGCTCGTCGGCCGTCAACGAGTTGACGTACACCCCACTCGCGTACGGCTCGAGCGACGCGCCGGCGGCGCGGGCGGCACCCATCCTGGCGTCGTCCTCGGCCGGGTCGCTCCAGCGACAGCCGGCCCCGAACTCGAACATCGTGCCGCGGTGACCGAACGCCGCGTCCGCTTCCGGAACGTCGGCGATCGCGCCCCCGTGCGCCTGCAGGCCGACGCCCGGCAGGTCCTGGCTCGCGCTCAGGTCGGCGGCGCCGCGCAGCAGGAACGCCTCGATCGCCGCGGTGGGAAAGCTCCGCAGGTAGTGCGCCTTGGAATAGCGGCGGTAGGCGTGACCGCCGATGGAGTCGTCACGCCGCTGAAGTTCGAGGTACGACGGTGTGGTGACCCGAGAGGCGACGGGACGTCCGAGCGCCCGCATCGCGGGGAGCAGCCGGCGGCCCTCGTCCGGGTCGCCGACCCACACGAACCCCAGCGTGGCGATCGGGCCGGCGGGACCGCTGCCGACATCGGCGGTGAACGTCGCCTGCCGGGGCGCGACGGCGTTCAGGTCGCGCCAGCCCTCGATGACCGGGACGGCGTCCTCGGCGCGGAAGTCGAACTCGGCGACCAGCGTCCGCGTACCGACGCGATGCAACTGGAACTCGAACTCGGTGACGACGCCGAAGTTGCCGCCACCGCCGCGCAGGCCCCAGAACAGGTCGGGGTTCTCGCTGCGGCTCGCGGTCACCACGTCCCCCTCGGCGGTGACCATCGTGTAGGAGACGACGTTGTCGCAGGCCAGGCCGTACTGGCGGGCCAGCCAGCCCATGCCGCCGCCGAGCGTGAGCCCGCCGACGCCGGTGTGCGAGACGTTGCCCGCGGTGGTCGCCAGGCCGTACGCCTGGGACGCCCGGTCCAGCGCGCCGAGCAGCGCGCCACCCTGCACCCGGGCCCGGCGACGGACCGGGTCGATCCGCACGCCCCCCATGAGCGTCAGGTCGATCATGAGACCACCGTCGGGCACGGCGAAGCCGGCGACGTTGTGGCCGCCGCAGCGCACGCCGATCTCCAGGTCCAGTTCCCGGGCCAGGCGCACGGCGGCGACCACGTCGGGGACGCCCGCCGCGCGGACGATCATGCGTGGACGCCGGTCGACCATGGCGTTCCACACGGTACGGGCGGTGTCGTAACCGGCGTCGCCAGGCGTGAGGAGCCGGCCGTCGAAGCGGGTCGCTGTCGTTGTCATGCCACTCAGGCTGACAGGAATCGGTACCCTCGATAAGGTCCGATTCCGCAGGCGTATGGAGGACCAATTTGGACGACGCCCGGCAGGCCGATCAACATCAGGCGGGTCCGTGCCGGCAGCGCATGTTCTCCGAGACGGCTTTCCGAAGGCCGCGGAGGCGTCGTCGGTGGCGCGTTTATACGCCCCCTCCTATGGCGGCCGTGGCTGCCGGAATGTTGACGTAGTCGCGCAGGCGGGTGATCTGCCCGTTGCGCACGGTGAGCACAACGAGGTTGGGAAGCACGAAGTCGCCGGTGGTCACGCTGGTCCCGAGGGCTTCCTGCTCAACGATGATCGTCTCTGGGTCGCCGGTGTCGTGGATGGCAAGGGTGCGGTAACGCTCGTACTTCAGGCGGTGATCCTTCCACCCGGCGGTTATCCACTTCACGATTTCGTCCCTGCCCGCGAGCCGGGACGGCAGGCCGGGGAGTGTGAACGGGAACTCATGGGACGCGTCGAGGGCGTAGACGCGCCTCAGTTCATCGGCGGACTGACTGATGGCGGCTTGGCGGTAACGCTCCAGAACCTCACGCGGACCGGCCAGTCGCCCGCCGAGTGCCGCCCGCCTGGCGGTCACCCTGCGGTAGCTGATCTTCCAGCCGTCGGGCCGGCGCGTGACGATGTCGTCGTAGACGACACTGCCGGCCGTTCCGTCGGCCTTGATGCCGATTCCCTTGGACTGGACCCGCACCGAGCGGTCGTCGATCTGAGTGATCACGATATTGGTGACGTGATGGCCGACCGGGTTGGCGTTGCCCAACGCGAGCGCGGCCTCACGGATGGCCGCGGTCCCGTGCAACGAGCCGAGGCCGAAGTCGTCCAGGTCATAGGTGACATCCGGGGTCAACAGCTCGCTCGCCTGGTCCAGCCTGCCTGCGTCCGTGAGGTGGCCGTGGAGATTGATCAGGTCGGTGATGTCGATGCGGTCCTGCTCCGTCAGCGCCATTGGGGGTGGCCCTCCATGCTCTGGCTGATCCATACCAGTAAAGTGAGGCATGGTCCGGTTCGATGTGGTCACGGTAACGGACCATGTCCCCGGTTAGCAAGGAGAGGTGCGCGCATGGTGTCGGCAGGCCACGACCCACGGCCGGCCGCCGGGCGTCCGAGACGTGCGGACGCCCGGCGGAACTACGAGCAGCTGATCGAGCAGGCGAAAATCGCGTTCGCCGAGTTCGGCGTGGACGCCTCACTGGACGAGATCGCTCGGCGGGCAGGGGTGGCCAGCGGGACGCTGTACCGGCATTTCCCCAAGCGGCTGGATCTCATCGAGGCGGTGCTCTCCGAGCAGATAGCCCAACTGGTCGACCTTGGCCACCGGCTGCTGACGGCCGAGGACGAATTCGACGCGCTGTCCACCTGGATGCGTGCCGTGCTCAGGCATGGCCTGACCTATCGGGGCCTGTCGGCAGCCGTGATGGACTCGGCCCTCAATCACGAGGATGGCCCGGTATCGACCTGGCACACGCAGCTGTTCGAGGCGGGAGCGGCGTTGCTGGCGAGGGCGCGGCAGACAGGCGTGATCGTCTCCGACGCGAACGACGCGGACGTGATGAAGATGATCGGCGCTATCGCCTGGGCCGCCCAGGACGCCCCCGACAGCTCAGCTCAGGCCGACCGCCTGTTCGCCCTCCTCATGAACGGACTCCGCCACGGCGGCGCCCACCGATGACCAGGCCGTGCGAGCCGTGACAGCAGACGCCGGAGAAGCTCACCCGCCTGCCGAGCGGCTGACCGGTCAGGACGTTGGACCGGACCGCGCGGCAGGACCATGGATGATCTGTTCCAGGCAGTCGCGGAACAGATCGTCGACGGTGCGGCCGGGTTGGAAGTACTCGGCCACACCGGCCATCACGGTGGGGTAGGCCGCGGCGTACGCGGCCATGTCGAAGCCGTCCAGGGCTTCCGCGTCGGGGCGGCCCGCCTGTTCCTCCAGGACGTAGCCGACGGTGAAGCGCAACACCGTCAACACGGTCAGGCGCGCCTGCCGCAGGGGAATGCCCCGCCCGACCAGCGTGCTCATCGCCAGCTCGGAGATGTCGGCCATCTTGAGGGACAGTTGGGAGGCCGCGATGATGCGGGCTCCGTCCGGGTGGGCCAGCAACGCGCGCCGCAGCCGCCCGGCCAGGCCGATCAGCCAGTCCTGCCAGCACTCGTCCGGCGCGGGCGGCGCCGGCTCGGGGAACTGCTGCTCGAGAATCGCCTCGGCGATCGCGGTGACCAGCTCCGCCTTGTTCGAGAAGTGCCAGTAAAGGGTCGGCGACTGTACGCCGAGCCGGGCGGCCAGTTTGCGCGTGGTCACGCCGTCGAGACCCTCGGCGTCCAGTAGCGCGAGAGCCTCGGTGACGATCCGCTGCTTGTCCAGAGCCAATCCCGGCACCTCCCTTCCGCACCCTATCAGTGGTAGAGTTCCCTATCGGTGATAGAGATTACGGCGCCAGAGGAGGCGACGATGAGACACCGGCACTCGCTCCGCGACCTGCTGCACTGGGCGACCCATCGCATTCCGGGGATTCCCGCGCACACCGAGCAGCTGGCCGGGCACCAGGGCCAGGCCCGCCACGGCCATGGGTGGCGGCACTCGCCCACGCACCACCGTTCGCACCACCGTTCGCACCGCCGTTCGCACCGCCGTTCGCACCGCCACGGGTTCAACCACTCTCCGGCCCGTCCGCCTCGCGTCCTGGCGGCGTGGCAGACGCGGATCGCCCGCTTGTCAGGCCAGGAGCCGGCATGAAGGCAGCGGTGCTCCACGAGGCCGGCGGCATCCCGCGCTACGAGGACTTCCCCGATCCGGTGGCCGGCGACGGCGAAGTGATCATCGACGTCAAGGCGGTCGCCGTGGAGAACGTCGACAAGGCGATCGCGGCCGGCACGCACTACGCGAGCGAGAAGTACATCGGCCGGTTTCCGGCGATCCCCGGCTTCGACGGCATCGGCGCCCTCCCGGACGGCACGCTCGTCGGGTTCGGCGGCATCCGCCTGCCCTACGGCGCGCTCGCCCAGAAGGCCGTGGTGTCCCAGGGCTCCTACGTGCGGATCCCCGACGGCATCGACCCGGCCGTGGTGGCCGTGATGGCCTCGGCCGTCACCGCGATGTCGATGAGAACGGCCGCCGGGTTCGTTACCGGGGAGACGGTGCTGGTGCAGGGCGCCACCGGGGTGGCCGGGCGGCTCGCGGTCAAGGTGGCCCGGCTGCTGGACGCCGGCCGGATCGTCGCCACCGGCCGGGACGACGACCAGTTGCGCGAGGTGCAGGCCATCGGAGCCGACGCGGTGATCAACACCGCGGTCTCCGACGAGGCTCTGGCGCAGGCGTACCTCGACACTAGGGGGGACGGCTACGACGTCGTCGTGGACTACCTGTGGGGCAGGCCCAGCGAGATCCTGTTGCGCGCACTGGTGCCGCGGTCGTTCGCGTTCGCCAAGCCGACCCGGGTGGTCCAGATCGGCGAGTCGGCCGGAGCCGAGCTCGCCCTCGCCGGGTCGAGCCTGCGCACCTCCGGCGTGGAGATCTACGGCGCGGCCAAGGGGCTCGACCCGCAGACCATGGACGAGGCGTACCAGCAGATCGTGACATGGACGCGGGCCGGCGAGCTCACCTTCGACGTGGAGCAGGTCCCGCTCAGCGACATCGAGACCGCCTGGCAGCGAACCGACCTCAAAGGCAGGCGTCTCGTAGTGATGCCATGACCGGTCCGCCCACGACACACCAGCGGTGATCACCGGGAAGCGTTCCGTCGCCGTCCCCGCCCACGACGCCCGCGGCGTCAGCGTGCCACTGCCGTACGGCATCCGCATGACCCCCGAGGCGATCAACCTGGTCGTCAAAAATGCCGCCCGAGTCGCCGACCACCCACACTCAAACCGCTACTCCGTCCACGGCCTGTGCACCGGCGGAGCCACAGACGCCGCCGACGCCGGCGCGACCATGTCCGGCATCTGCCAGCACGGCCGCTGGTCGGAGAGGTCCCCGGTTGTCATGCAGTACATCCGCCACCGTGACAAGTGGAGGAGCAACCCGAAGCTGCGCGTGGGCCTATGAGCAGGGTGGCCGGCCGTACGGGTTGCCAGACCCCCTTGGCGTGGCAGGTAGACAACCTCCGGCACCTGCGCACTCTTGTAGACATTACTCGGCGATTTCAGGCTCACCGCAACGAAGTCTTTCGCGCATCACTCTCCGATACTCCGTTGGATCCGGATCATAGAGGATGCAATTGGCACGCCAGGACTGAAGTCCATTCTCAATCTCACGGAGAGACCGAATGTGATCCCCCTCTCCTCCATGGCGCACCAAAGCGGGATTCGTGCAGCCGCTGAATTGCATTGCGGATCATAGGATCCCGATCCTATGATCCTGGTCCGTGACCCAGGGAATTTTAAAGTCGCCTGTCTTGAGTGATCGCCACCTGTTGCCTGGATTGATCACCATTACTTAGCGTGATGCCGAAACGAAGATTACCTTCTCCGTGATCACGGGAGTTTCCACGCTTCCAAACCGCGGGCCGATATGACGTAACGTTTCCGGGTCGCTCCGCGCCCGCACGAACTTGCCACTGCCTCCTGCCTGCCCGGCATCAAGGCCCCGCCCGCGCGGAGTTCACCCCAGCTTTCAGGCTGTTGCTGATGAGCGTTCCGCAACGAGAACGGCCAGACCAGCGATCAGCCGTTCCAGTCCGAAGGCGTAGGCGTGTTCGGGGTTGTGGGCTGACTGATAGGCCTGTCCGGCAGCTTGGCCGACCCGCGATGCGATCGGGAACGCGGATGGGTCGAAAACCTCGGACAGTGCGGGCTCGACGGTCTTCCACCACTGCTCGTCGGTGAGGCCGGTGCGGCGCACCGTTCGGTCCGCTTCGATCCTTTGCCGGGCGACCCCTTCAACGTGGGTGTGGACCAGCGTGATCACCGCGTCCATCTCCACGTCGGTCAGGCCGATTCCGTCTACCGTGCGGAGCTCGCGCTCGTACTTGGCAATGGTGTTTGGTCCCAGCGGCGGTCGGCCGGTGAAGATCTGCAGTACCCAGGGGTGACGCAGATAGAGCTCCCAGTTCACCCGCGCCATCTGACGCAGCCCGTCCTCCCAGCTGTCAGCGTCCCCGGGCGTCCCGAGTTCGTGTACGGCCTCCGCGTACACCGTGTCGAGCATGATCTCCAGCAGCTCGTCGCGTGAGGCGATGTAGGTGTAGAGCGACATGGTCCCCACTCCGAGCGCCTCTGCCACGCGCCGCATCGACAACGACTCGAGGTCTTGATCGTGGTCGGCCAGCTCGATCGCGGCGGCCGCCACCTGCACTGTGGTCAGCGTGTGCTTCGGGCCCCGCCGGGGGGGCTGGCGGGTGCCCCACAGGGCTGCGATGGTGCGCGCGGGGTCTCCTGCGCCTGGGGTCTCAGTCGCCATGGAGCAAGGATAGATTCATTTACTTGGTATGGCGTACGAAGTTGCCCTACCATACTCCGTATGGCATACGAAGAATTTGCCGGGAGAGCCGGCCCGTTGAGCGAGCCGGCGATCGAGGCCATCGACGTGCGGAAGCGCTACAAGGACAAGACGGCCCTCGACGGCTTCTGCCTGCGGGTCAGGACCGGGACCGTGTGCGCCCTGCTGGGACCGAACGGTGCTGGAAAGACAACCGCCGTGCGGATCCTCACCACCCTGCTGCGGCCCGACGCCGGTCAGGTCCACGTCGCGGGATGCGATGTCCGCGCCGATCCCCGGGCGGCTCGCCACCGGATCGGCCTTGTCGGACAGAACGCCTCGGTCGACGAGATCCTCACCGGCCGGCAGAACCTGATCATGTTCGGCAAGCTGTGCCACCTGCCCACCCCGGCCGCCCGACGACGGGCGGACGAACTGCTCGAGCAGTTCGACCTGACCGAAGCCGCCGACAGATCGGTCGCCGGCTACTCCGGCGGCATGCGACGCCGGCTCGACCTGGCCGCCGGCCTCATCCTGTCCCCGCAGGTCCTGTTCTTGGACGAGCCCACCACCGGGCTGGACCCGCGGGCTCGCATGGACGTGTGGAGCACGATCAAGTCCATCGTCGGGACAGGAACGACCGCGCTGCTCACCACCCAGTACCTGGAGGAGGCCGACCAACTCGCCGATCAGATAGCCCTCATCGACGCCGGCCGCGTCGTCGCCGAGGGCACCCCTGGCGAGCTCAAGGCACAAGTCGGGCCGGACCGGGTCGAGACCGTCGTCCGCAAGCCCACCCTTGACGAGGTCTTCCTGCACCTCACCGGACAGCCCACCACCACCCAGCAGATCCAGGAGCAGGCAGAATGACCACGCCGAGCACCCGTCAACCCCGGCCGCATGCCGACGTCTTGCGTGACACCGCCACGCTGACCGGCCGGATCCTCCGGCACTGGCGTGGGCGGCCCGTCTCGATCCTCCTCGGGCTGCTCTTCCCGGTCCTGATGGTGGTGATGTTCGGCTACATCTTCGGCGGAGCGATGGCCGCCCCCGGCGGGAAGTACATGGACTTCCTCATCCCCGGCATGCTCGCCATGACCATGCTGTTCGGCCTTGAGTCCATGGTCGTGTCCGTGACCAACGACACCGCCAAGGGCATCACCGAACGCATCCGCTCGATGCCGATCACCACGACCGCCGTGCTCGCCGGCCGCAGCGCCGCCGACATCCTCAACTCCGTCGTCGGCCTAGCCATCATGATCGCTACCGGCCTTCTTGTGGGCTGGGCTCCCAACCGGAGCCTCCTGCAGGCCCTTGCCTCCGTGGGGCTGCTTCTGTGGCTGCGCTTCGCGTTCACCTGGGTCGGTATCTACCTCGGGCTCCTGCTGAAGACTCCGGAGTCGGCCGTCGCCGTGCAGGTCCTGGTCTGGCCGGTCGGGTTTCTCTCCAGCGCGTTCGTCTCACCCGACACGATGCCGGCCTGGCTTGACGCGATCGCGACCTGGAACCCTCTGTCCGCCACCGCCACCGCAATCCGGGAGCTGTTCGGCAACCCGAGTTGGAACGCGGGCGGCTGGGCCAATCAGCACTCGATCATGCTCGCCTTGGCCTGGCCGGCTGTGCTCACGGTGATCTTCCTGCCCCTCGCCGTGCGGCAATATCGCGCCCTCGCCGCATGATCTGGGCGGCGACTCAACGGTGAGAGCGTCCAGCGTGTGACCAGTACCCGCCGACGCGGACCGGGGCGACTTCAAGGTCGCCCGTCTGGTGATCGTCGCCCGATATCCGGATCGACAGCGACTACCCATC
Source organism: Microbispora triticiradicis (assembly GCA_003260025.2). Classification (GTDB taxonomy): domain Bacteria; phylum Actinomycetota; class Actinomycetes; order Streptosporangiales; family Streptosporangiaceae; genus Microbispora; species Microbispora triticiradicis. The sequence goes on from QFZU02000120.1 coordinate 24,782, forward strand.
GTGACGCTGAACAGAGATGACGTTCTGTTCGTGATCACGGAGTTTCCACGCTGCCAAGATCGCCACAAGAAGGTCATCGGTGCCAGTCTCGCATGCCCCATCGCCGTTGCTGGAGATGCTGGCGGGCATCACCGATCCGCGTGACCGGCGGGGGATCCGGCATCCGCTGCCGGCGGTATTGGGAGTCGCGGTGGTGGCGACGCTGGCCGGGGCGGCCAACTACCGGGAGCTTGGGTCGGTCGCGGCCGATCTGCCGCAGCGGCTGCTGCACATACTGGGAGCCGCTGGGATCAGGCCCGCCATCGGCTGGCGGCACCGAGCGCGGGAACGCTGCGGCGGGTGCTGATCGGGCTGGACGCCGACGAGCTGGACACGGCCGTGGGGTCATGAACTGGGGCATTGAGAACCTCACCACCGGCCCCGCGTCGACGCCGGGCAGGCCCATGCCCGGCGAGATGACGAGCCGCCGCGGCGGCGTGGTGGTCACCTGGGGCAAGGACAGGACCGGCTCCCGCATCGCCCCGGTCCAACCGGCGTCCACAGCGTGATCTTCGCAGGTCGTTTACGGCCTGATATGTCCAGGCTCGGGTAGGTTGATCGCGTGCCGTACACGACGATCCGCCTCCGGGACACCGCGAACGGCCTCCGGGACGGGTTCGCCCGCATCCGCAGTGACTTCCACCTCCCGGACGGCTTCCCCGAACCTGTGCAGGAGGAGGCCGAGCGGGCCGCGAAGGCTCCGGCCGTACCCCCCGAGGACCACACCGGCCTGCCGCTGGTGACGATCGACCCGCCTGGGTCGATGGACCTCGACCAGGCGCTGTGCATCGAGCGGCGCGGGCCGGGCTACCGCGTCTGGTACGCGATCGCCGACGTCGGGGCGTTCGTCCGGCCGGAGGGGGCGATCGACGGCGAGGCGCGGAGCCGCGGCGAGACCGTCTACATGGCCGACGGCCGGGTGCCGCTGCATCCCCCGGTCCTGTCGGAGGGCGCGGCCAGCCTGCTCCCCGGGCAGACCCGTCCCGCCGTGCTGTGGCGGCTCGACCTCGACGCGGCAGGCGAGATCGAGGCCGTCGACCTGCGCAGGGCGCTGGTCCGCAGCCGCGATCGGCTCGACTACGAGACGGTCCAGGCCGCCGTGGACGTCGGGCGGGCTGAGGGCACGCTCGCCCTGCTCGCCGAGGTGGGGCCGCTGCGCCTGGAACGGGAGCGGGCCAGGGGCGGGCTGTCGCTGCCGACGCCCGACCAGGAGGTGGTGACCGACGGCGCCGGCGGCTACCGGCTGGAGTTCCGCGGCAACCAGCCCTGCGAGGCGTGGAACGCGCAGATCTCCCTGCTCACCGGCATCGCCGCCGCGCAGATCATGCTGGAGGCGGGCGTCGGCGTGCTGCGGGTGCTCCCCCAGGCAGGCCCCGAGGACGTCGTCAAGGTCCGCCGGGTGGCCGCCGCGCTCGGGGTGCCCTGGCCGGACGGCGCGACGTACGCCGACGTCGTGCACGGCCTCGATCCCGCGCTCCCCGGGCACGCCGCGTTCCTGCACGAGTCGACCGTGCTGCTGCGCGGCGCGGCCTACACCGCCTTCGACGGCAGCCTGCCCGAGCAGTCGCTGCACGCCGCCGTCGGCGCGCCGTACGCGCACGTGACCGCGCCGCTGCGGCGGCTCGTCGACCGGTACGGCACGGAGGTCTGCCTGGCGGCGACGGCGGGCCTGCCGGTCCCCGAGGATGTCGCGCGGGCGCTGCCCGACCTGCCCGGGCGGATGGCCGAGGGCGGCAGACGGGCCGCGGCGGTCGAGCGGGCCTGCGTCGACCTCGTCGAGGCGGCCGTGCTGCGGCCCCGGATCGGCCAGGTCTTCGAGGCGGTCGTCATCGACGTCGCCGACGGCAAAGCGGGCGGGCAGGTCCAGGTGGCCGACCCGGCCGTCATCGCGCGCTGCGACGGCGACCGGCTTCCGCTCGGCGAGCGCATCCCCGTACGGCTCACCCGCGCCGACCCCGCCACCCGAGAGGTCCGCTTCACCGCTGCCTGACCGGAGGCGGGGGTAATCCGGCGATTTGCCGCCTGCGAGGGGCGGCCGTCGTTATCCTGCCGACGCAGGCCACCGGCGGAGGGCACATGACGACGGACGGCTCCGCGCCCGAAGCGGGCCGCGGCCCCCGCCCCTGGGGCGAATACGCGCTCATGGTCGCCGGTCTCGCGGTCCTGTGGGGCGTCACCCAGTGGCTGAAGGAGAACTGCGAGCCGCCGGACACCGTGTGGGCGGCCGGGATCGTCGCCACCGCGCGGTTCTTCGCCGCCGATCCCCTGCGGGCTCTCGGGTACGCGGCCGAGGGCCTCCGGATGACCGCCGCGCCGGCCCTGCTGTACGTCTGCCAGGACCTGCGGGCCAGCCGGCCGCTGCGGCAGTACCTCGCGCTGTCCCTGACGCTGCTCGGCCTGGCGCTGCTCACCATGGTGTGCGGCGTGCTGATCCAGCCGGCCTCCGCCTTCTCCTACCTGTTCACGGGCCTGTTGCTCGGCACCGGCCTGACCGGCGCCGCGGGGCTCGTCCACGTGGGGTTCGCGTGGTACGCGGACCGGAAGGCGGGCCGCTGAGGACGGACCGGAAGCCGCCGCCGTGGCATACGCCCGCCGGCCCCGGTCCGTCCCCCGGCAAAGGCCGCGAGTGCGGCGAGGGACCGGCCGCGTCAGGCCTCACGGGCGAGGGGATCGGCCCCGTCACCCGCTGGGCGCGCCGCCCGTCGTCCCAGGATCGCCAGGATCGCCGTCAGCGCCAGAACCTTCAGCAGGGCGGTCAGCCACCCGTTCGCCGATGCCGTCGTGGAGGTTGACCACGTCAGCTGGACCACGAACGGGATGGCGAGCACTGCTACGGCGCGGCGGCCGGCCGGCCGGCGAAGCGCCAGGCCCGCTGCGATGACCGCCAGGACGAGCAGTGACCCGCCGTCGGACAGGACGCCGGAGACGATCATCGACACCACAGGTGGGACCGGAGCCGCGGAGGACCAGACCGGCAGCAGCACGACGACGGCCATGAGGCTCCACGCCACGACGCGCCGGGCGCCGAGGAGGACGAGAGCGGTCCTGGGGGTGCGGGACAGGGTCAGTGCCACCGCCGCGGCGACCGCCAGGTAGAGCGAACTGTCGCTCCAGGGCCAGGCGGTGAGGGCGTGCGCTCCGCTGTACGGCACCTGGATGGTCGCCCAGTTCCACGCGATAGTCGCCGCGGCCCACCACGACGCCGCGGCGGCCACCATGCGGACGTTCATCGCGGCCGCACCGAGAGCCACGGCGGCGGGCAGCACCGGCGTCACGGTCGTCACGAGCGGCAGCAGCACCTCCGGGGCCTGCGGCGGAGACATGACCAGCCCGTACGCGAGTCGCGTCAGCGGGCGGAGCAGCACCAGCAGGGCGCCGACGACCCCCGCGACCGCGAGAGCGTCCTGCCAAGGGCTTCCCGCGACGCGGCGCACGGCCCGCCGGGCGTGCAGGCGGAGCGCACCGAGCAGGAGATCGGCGGACTCCCAGGGCCCGGGGCGGGAGCAGCCGGAGTCCGCCCCCGCGAGCAGCACTCCGATCATCTCCTCCTCGTGGACCACCCGGTGATCCCGCGGATACCAGGCCAGCAACCGCCTGTATCGCCTTTCCAGCCCGTTCATGCCACCCCCTCGCCTCGCGAGCCCAGGGCTCGCCGCAGCCCCACGCGGTGATCATCGATCGTGCCGGGCGCGCCGGCTCGCGCGCTCATGCCAACCCTCCAGCCAGACCGGGAAGGTCAGGAAGCCCGGACAACCGGGACATCGCGGCCTCGCTGTGCCTGCGCATCCGCTCGGCCTCGGCAGCCAGGCGCCGAGCGCCCTGCCCGGTGATGCGGTAGTAGCGACGTGCCCTGCCGTCGACGATCTCCTCCCGGTCGGCCTCGACCAGGCCTTCCTCGCCAAGCCGGTCCAGGGCCGCGTACAGGGTGCCCGCGCGCAGCCGGCTACGGCCGTCCGAGATGCGCTGGACATCGGTGATGATGCCGTATCCATGCTGGGGCCCGGCCGCGAGCGCGGTCAGGATCAGGAACGTCGGCTCCTGCATCGATCTGCTGCTCATGTCATCAGCATATACCGATGATCAGACTATTGGCCCCGCCGTTCCTCCGTACGGCTCACCCTGTACGGAGGAGGCGGGTCAGCTCACCGAGGAGTAGGCGACGACTCCGCGGCGCATGGCGTCGACGGCCTTGCCGGCGTTCTCCGCGACCTTGCCGCCCCTCGGCGCGGCCTCCCTGATCTGCCCGAGCAGGTCGAGCAGCTGCTTGATCCAGCGGACGAAGTCGCCCGCCGCGAGGTCGCAGTCGGTCAGCACGGCGTCGAGGCTGTGGCCCTTGGCCCATCGGAAGGCCGCCCAGGCGAAGCCGACGTCGGGCTCGCGGACGAACGACAGGCCGTGGTCCTGTTCGATGCCCTCCAGCTCGCCGAACAGGCGCACCATCTCCGCGAGCGCGTCCCTGGCGGCGCCTGCCGGGATCTTGGGACTGCGCATGTCGTCGGACTGACGCGACTCGTAGACCAGCGCCGACACGCAGGCGGCGAGCTCGGCGGGGTCGAGCCGGTCCCACACGCCCGCCCGCAGGCACTCGGAGGTGAGCAGGTCGAGCTCGGTGTAGAGGGAGGCGAGCCTGCGGCCCTCCTGGGTGACGGTCTCGCCCTCCAGGTAGCCGAGCTGGTCAAGCACCCCGCAGACCCGGTCGAAGGTCCGCGCGATGACGTGGGAGCGCCCCTCGACCCGGCGGCGCAGGCCCTCGGTCTCGCGGAGCAGCTTGTAGTAGCGCTCGGCCCACCGGGCGTGGTCCTCGCGCTGGTCGCAGCCGTGACAGGGGTGCTGCCGCAGCTCGCGGCGCAGCCGGAGGATCTCCTCGTCCTCCGCTGCGTGGTCACGCGCCCGGGGCGGCTTGCCGAGGTCGCGGTCGCCCAGCTTCGCGTGCACGGTCGAGACGAGGTTCGCCCGTTCCTTGGGCGAGCGGGGGTTGAAGCCCTTGGGAATCCTGATCTTGTCGACCGGCTCCACCGGCACCGGGAAGTCGGCCGCCGACAGCCGCTTCACCTGCTTGCCGATCGTCAGCACGAGCGGCGCCGGCCCCTCGTGGCCCCGGGCGTTGGTGCCCGGGTCGAGCACGACCGCGATGCCCGCGCGCCGCCCGCCCGGCACCCGGATGACGTCCCCGGGCTTGAGCTCCTCAAGCGACTGCACGGCCTGGGCCCGCCGGGCCGCGCCCCGCTGGCGCGACAGCTCCGCCTCGCGGTCCGACAGTTTCCTGCGCATCGCCGCGTACTCCTGGAAGTCGCCGAGGTGGCAGGTCATCGCCTCGGAGTAGCCCTCCAGGGCATGCTCCGCCTTGCGGAGCTGGCGGGCCAGCCCGACCACCGCCCGGTCGGCCTGGAACTGGGCGAAGGAGTCCTCCAGCAGCGTGCGCGCCCGCTCCCGGCCGACCTGCCCCACGAGGTTGACCGCCATGTTGTACGACGGCTTGAAGCTGGAGCGCAGCGGATAGGTGCGGGTGCCCGCGAGGCCGGCGACCGCGAGGGGGTCCATCCCCGGCTGCCAGACCACCACCGCGTGGCCCTCGATGTCGATGCCGCGCCGCCCGGCCCGTCCGGTGAGCTGGGTGTACTCCCCCGGGGTGAGGTCGGCGTGGGTCTCGCCGTTCCACTTGTCCAGCTTCTCGATGACCACCGACCTGGCCGGCATGTTGATGCCGAGCGCCAGCGTCTCGGTCGCGAAGACCGCCTTCACCAGGCCCTTGGTGAACAGCTCCTCGACGACCTCCTTGAACGCGGGCAGCATGCCCGCGTGATGTGCCGCGAGGCCGCGCTCCAGGCAGTCGCGCCATTCGAGGTAGCCGAGCACCGCGAGGTCCTCGTCGGGCAGGTGGGCCGTGCGCTCGTCCACGATCTGGCGGATCTCGTGGCTCTCGGTCTGGGTGGTGAGGCGCAGCCCGGAGTAGAGACACTGCATGACCGCGGCGTCGCAGCCGTTGCGGGAGAAGATGAAGGTGATCGCCGGAAGCAGGCCCTCGGCGTCGAGCTTCTCGATCACGTCGGAGCGGCTCGGGGTCGTGCCCCGGCCGGGACGCGAGTAGCCCCGCCTGCCCCGGGCCTGCGCCAGCCGCATCTCGTCGCGGGAGATCCGCATCAGGGACGGGTTCACCCGCAGGACGCCGTCGCCCTCGTTGACGAACAGGTCGTACATCCTGTTGCCGACCAGCATGTGCTGCCACAGCGGCACCGGCCGGTGCTCGTCGACGATGACCGTGGTGTCGCCGCGCACCTCGCCCAGCCACTCGCCGAACTCCTCGGCGTTGCTGACCGTCGCCGACAGGGCCACCACCCGCACCGACTCCGGCAGGTGGATGATGACCTCCTCCCAGACCGCGCCGCGGAACCGGTCGGCGAGGTAGTGGACCTCGTCCATCACGACGTACGCGAGGCCGGTCAGCGTGTTCGACCCCGCGTACAGCATGTTGCGCAGGACCTCGGTGGTCATCACGACGATCGGGGCCTCGCCGTTGACGCTGTTGTCACCGGTGAGGAGACCGACCTTGCGCGCGCCGTACCGCCGGACCAGGTCGTTGTACTTCTGGTTGGACAACGCCTTGATGGGCGTGGTGTAGAAGCACTTGCGGCCCTGCTCCAGGGCCAGATGGACGGCGAACTCCCCCACCACCGTCTTGCCCGACCCGGTGGGCGCGGCCACCAGCACGCCGTCCCCCGCCTCCAGCGCCTGGCAGGCGTCGATCTGGAACTCGTCGAGCTCGAAGTCGTAAAGTTCGCGGAACGAGGCGAGAGCCGGGCCGGCACCGGACTGCCCCTCACGGAAAGCGGCGTAGCGTTCCGCTGGCGTACTCATACGTCAACCCTACCGATAACGGGATTCCGGGCAGCCCTTCCCGCTTCACCGTCGGGGCGCTCGGACCTTCTCTTCTCATGCCCGCGGCGTATTCCTTTACGTTGTAGATTCGGGGACCAGGACGTGGAGGGCGGCCGGCTCGACCACGCAGGTGAGGGGGGCGGTGCCGATCCGCTCGCCGTCGGCGTAGGCGACGGTGTCCGGGGCCTCGATCTCCACCCGCCGGGCCCGCCGCAGGGTCACCGCGGGGTGCCCGACGTGACTGCCCCGGTAGACCCGGGGGAACGTGCGGAGGAACTCCGCCTTCGGGATCGCTCCGAGCACGAGGACGTCGAGCAGGCCGTCGTCGGGCCGCGCGTCGGGGCACACCCGCATCCCGGCGCCGTACGAGCGGGTGTTGGCCACCGCCACGAGCATCGCCTCGCGCTCGACGGCCTCGCCGTCGAGGGTGATGCGGAACGGGATCGGCGTGAACGAGCGCAGTTCCCGCGCGAGCGCGACGAGATACCTGGCCATGCCGGGCGGCCACGTCATGACGTTGGCCCGTTCGTTGACGCGGGAGTCGAACCCGCAGGCGAGGACCCCGGCGAACCACTCCCCCGTACCGGTCCTGCCCGCGTCCACGGCCCTGGACGCGCCGCGGGTCACGACGTCCGCCGCGGCGAGCAGGTCCCGGCGGGGGACGCCGAGGGCGGCGGCGATGTCGTTGCCGGTGCCCGCGGGCAGGATGCCGAGCGGCACGGACGTCCCGGCCACGGCCTGTACGGCGAGGTGGACCAGGCCGTCGCCGCCGAACGCGACGAGTGCGGCGGGACCGGCGGCGACGGCCGCACGGGCCCGGTCGAGCGCGTCCTCCGCCGAGGTGCCGACGACCACCGAGACCGCGCGGCCGTCCGCGCGCAGCCGGCGCAGCACCGGGGCGAGCAGGCGCAGCGTACGGCCGCCGCGGGCGGCGGGGTTCACCAGAACGACAAGGTCATCGCGCACAGGCGGAACCTACCGCCGCCCGCGCGGCGGCACCAGAGCAGTTCTCCGGTCAGTCCCGGGCGTCGACCGAGGCCGAGTCCGCCGCGGCGGACGGCCCGTCGAGCTCCTCCTCGATGGCACGTGCGTGGGCCGCGTCGGCGGCGTCGCGCTTCTTGTCGTGGAAGTACATGAAGGCCATCGCGACGAAGAACAACGCGACCATCGGGAGCGCCAGGGCCAGCATGGTGATGGGGTCCTGGCTCGGCGTCGCGACGGCGGCGAAGACGAACATCAGGAACACGACCATGCGGGTGTGCTTGGACACCATCCGGTAGCGCACCACGCCGATGACGTTGAGGAACACCAGCAGCAGCGGCATCAGGAAGGAGATGCCGAAGATGATGAGCATCGCCAGCGCGAAGCTGAGGTACTCGTTGATGCTCACCAGCGTCAACGTGCCGTCGGGGGCGAAGCCGAGCAGCAGCGCCAGGCCCTTGTCCATGGTGATGTAGGCCAGGGCCGCTCCGGCCGTGAACAGCGGGACGGAGAGGCCGAGGAACGCCACGGTGTACCGGCGCTCGTTCTGATACAGGCCCGGGGTCACGAAGGCCCAGAGCTGGTAGATCCAGAACACCGCCGACACCACCAGGCCGAACATGACCGCGACCTTGAGGTTCACGAAGAACGAGTCGAAGACTCCGTTCACCACCAGGATGCACTGGTCCTTGTTGAACTGGTGGGCCTGCGGCAGGCGGCAGTACGGCTGCTTAAGGAAGTTCCAGATGGGCTCGAAGTAGATGAACCCGACGGCGGTTCCGACGACCACCGCCAGGATGGCTTTCACCAGCCGGTTGCGCAGCTCGCGGAGATGCTCCATGAGCGTCATCCGCCCGTCCTCCGACGTGACCACGGGAGTAGACCGTTTCAGCAGCGCCATCTAGCTCGTCCTGGGATCGATGGGGGTGTGCGGCGGTGGCTAGTTGGAGCGCGGCTCGTTCTGCGAGCTCACCGGCTGCTGCGTCTCACGCAGCCTCCGGTTCTCCTCCTCCAGCGCGCGCAGCCGCTCGTCGACCGACGGGGTTGCCGGGGGGATCTGCGCCGGCGGCGGGGCGACGGTCTGGGCCTCGGCCCGCGCCGTGGTGGCCTTCGCCTCGTCCTCGTCGCTCATCTTGCTGGTTTCCTTCTTGAACAGGCGCAGCGACTGCCCCAGAGCCTTCGCGGTGTCGGGGAGCTTCTTGGCGCCGAAAAGAAGGATCAGAACCAGGAGGATCAGGATCCATTCCATGGGTCCGAGGTTGGGCATGTCGTGTCCTTACCGCGAGGGCCGTACCTACTCCACCGATCGTACGCGCAGAACGGCCTGAAGTTCACCTGCTGTCCGAATCCGCTGTTGGGCTGATCTTGCGAAACAGCTCCTCCCTGGCCCGCACTCGGCTCCTCGCCCGGTCGACCTCGGCCCGCAGCGCCCGCGCGGCGGCGAACACCCGGGCGGCCGGCCAGGCGAGGACGGCGAGCCCGGCCACGGCCGCCCCGGTGAGGGCGAAGATCCAGGTCATTCCGGTCCTCTCGCAGGTCAGGCGGGGTGCCGAGGGTCAGACCGCGGTCTCGTAGGCGGCCAGCGCCTCGGTGGCGGCGGCCGACACCCGCTCGGCAAGGGACGCCGGGGACACCACCCGGCCGCTGTCGCCCAGCCGGAGCGCGAGCCGTACGAGCCAGGACTGGTCACGAGCCCGCAACGATACGCGGAGCCGGCCCTCCCCCAGCTCGGCGACCTCCTCGCACGGGTAGTACTCGGCCACCCAGCGCCCGGCGGGGGTGAGCTCCAGCTCCACCACCTCGTCGCCGTCCGACGGCCGGAACACGCCCCGGGTGACGTCCATCGGCTCCGCCTCGGCCGGCGGGTCGGCGGCCACGTCGAGCACCTCGACGTCCTTGATCCGGTCGACGCGGAACATCCGCATCGCCTCCGCGCGGTAGCACCAGCCCTCCAGGTAGTGCTGCCCGTCCACGAGCACCACCCGCAGCGGGTCGACCTCCCTGGGGGTGATCTCGTCCCGGCCCGGCACGTAGTAGCGCAGCGAGAGCCTGCGGCCCCGCCGGGCGGCGTCGGTGATGACCGCGTGGGCGTCCGGGGCCGCGCCGATCTCCACCTGGACCTGGCTGCTCACCGTGGCGGCGCCGTCGCCGGCCGCCTGCTCCAGCTTCGCGATGACCCGTCCGAGCACGTCGCGGTCCTGGAACTCGGGCAGCTCGTCGAGCATGCGCAGCGCGACGAGCAGGGCGCTCGCCTCGTCCACGCCGAGCTTCAGCGGGCGGGCGATCGCGTCGGCGTTGTCGATGAGGATCTCGCCGCCGTCCCACGAGACGTCGATCAGGTCGCCGGGGGTGTGGCCGGGCAGCCCGCACATCCAGACGAGCTGGAGGTCGTCGACGAGCTGCTTCTCCGACAGGCCGAACAGCCGCGCCACCTCGGGCACCTGCGCGCCCGGGTGCGACATGAGGTACGGCACGAGCGCGAGCAGCCGCGGCAGCCGGTCCGAGCTCACTGCAGGGCTCCCTTCAGACGGCGGATCACGGCCTCGCGGGCGTCCGGCGGCTCCACCACCACGGCGTTGCGGCCGAGACTGGCCAGCCAGCCCGCCAGGCGCTCGGGGTCGGCGAAGGTCACCTCGGCCTCGTCCCACTCCTCCGGCCCGGTGCGTACGGCCTGGGCGGCGTGGCGCAGCCCGAGGCAGGTCCCCTTGCGCACGCGCACCAGCGCGACCCGCTCCCTGGGCAGGTCCTGGTAGCCCACCATCGACCGCAGGTCGAGCCCCTCGGGGACGGTGAAGGCGCCCGGACGCCCGAGAGTGGAGACGGCCCCGGTGATCCGGCTGAGCCGGAAGACCCGGGGCGCTCCGCGGTCGCGGTCGTGGCCGACGAGATACCACCTGCCGCGCCGGCTGACGACGCCCCACGGCTCGACCGTCCGCCGCAGCACCGACTCGCTGCCGGCCGAGCGGTAGTCGAACGTCACGGCCCGCCGGTCCCGCACGGCCTCCCACAGGGCGGGGAACGCCGGATCGCGGGTGTCCACCCGCAGCTCCAGGGGGCTCTCCGGGAGGTCGGCGTGCACGCCACCGGCCGTGAGCTTCAGCAGGGCCCCGCTGGCGGCCTCCGCCAGGCTGGCCCGCTGCCACACCTGGGCAGCCAGGCCGATGACGGCGGCCTCGTCCGGCTCCAGCGTGATCTCGGGCAGCTCGTAGGACTCGCGGCTGATCCGGTAGCCGGGATCGTCCTCCCAGGGGTCCTTGTGGACCTCGATCGGGATGCCGATCTCGCGCAGTTCGTTCTTGTCGCGCTCGAACATGCGCTGGAAGGCCTCGTCGTTGTCCGGGTCGTACCCGGGCACGGCCTGCCGGATCTGCTCCGCGCTCAGCGGCCGCCGCGTCGCGAGCAGGCAGATCACCAGGTTGAGCAGCCGCTCGGTCTTCCGCCGCGACATGGGGCCTCCCTTCCGTCGGAAACGCTACCCTTTCCGGCGTGATCAGATGGCGCAAGGGCGAGGTGGTGCGGGTTCGGCGCGAGTGGCCGGGGGCGGTGGAACTCGACGTCGCCGTCGCCGAAGGCGAGTGCCGGGCACTCGCCTATCCCCCGCTCGTCGGACGCCCTGAGGTGGGCGACACCGTCCTGCTAAACACGACCGCCCTCGCCATGGGCCTCGGTACGGGAGGGTACGCCATGGTGGTGGCCGTCCCCGACCGTTTGCCGCAAGATCCTTCCGGCCCCGGCCACCTCGTGAAGGCACGCTACACCCCCTTGCAGGCCACCGTGCTCGGCGCGGACGAGCAGGGCTCCCCCCACCACGAGGCGCTGCGCGAGGCCGACTCCCTCGACGGCATGCCGGTCGTGGTCGCCGACCTGCACTCCGCGCTGCCCGCGATCCTGTGCGGCCTGTACGCGGACTCCCCGGGGATCAGGGTGGCGTACGTGATGCAGGACGGCGGGGCGCTGCCGGCGTGGTTCTCCATGTCGTGCGCGAAGCTGCGGGAGGTCGAATGGCTGTGCGGGGTCGTGACGACCGGCCAGTCGTTCGGCGGTGACGTCGAGGCGGTCACGCTGCACACCGGTCTCCTCGCGGCCCGCCACGTGCTCGGCGCGGACGTCGCGGTGGTCGCGCAGGGCCCGGGCAACCTCGGCACCGGCACCCGCTGGGGGTTCTCCGGCGTCGCCGCGGGCGAGGCGGTGAACGCCGCGGCCGTGCTGTCCGGCCGGCCCGTGGCCGCGCTCAGGGTGAGCGAGGGCGACCTGCGCGAGCGGCACGTCGGGGTGTCGCACCACTCGCTCACCGCGTACGGCCGGGTGGCGCTGGCCCCGGCCCGGGTCGCCGTGCCCGTCCTGCCCGGCCCGTTCGGGGCCACCGTGAGCGAGCAGGCCGCGACCCTCGCCGACCGGCACGAGATCGTCACGGTGCCGGTGGACGGCCTGCACGAGGCGCTGAAGGCGTCACCCGTGCGGCTGTCGACGATGGGCCGCGGCCTGGAGGAGGATCTCGCCTACTTCCTCACCTCGGCCGCCGCCGGGCGGGACGCCGCCTCGCTGCTGTCGTAGAACTCACGGAACGTGAACGCCTCCGGGCCCGCCCCTTCGGCCCGGAGGACGCTCAGGCGCGCCATGGCCTCGGCGAGCGACGGCCGATAGCCCTCGGGCACCCACCACATCACGGTGTACGGCTCGGTCGCCCGGTGGAACCACTCCAGGCGGCGCCGCATCACGGGCAGGTGCGCGCTGCGGTAGACGAAGTTCCACAGTGTCTCGCGCGACTCCCAGATCGAGAAGTTCACGAGCAGGTCGTCCCCGTAGTCGTGCCTGATCGTGTCGGTGGGACCCTCGCCCCCCTTCATGCGCCAGACGAATCCGGGGGCGGCGTCCGACAACGCGTTGATCGGTTCCAGGGCGGCGACGAAGTCCGCCAGAGTGAGGGAGTCGAGGGGTTCCCTGAGATGGGCGACGTTGAGCTGGGCGAGATGCATGCCCCGATTCTAAGTCAATCTTCGTTGTTTTTAGAAGCCCTCGGGTTTTCGGAAGCTCCGGTGTTCTGGGAAGCCTCCGGGTTTGCGAAAGCCTCCGGGGTCGCGGCGGCCCGGGTGAAGGCGACACAACACTCCCCCGGCCGCGGGTCGAGGGCGGCGGAGACTCCGGTCTCCCCCAGGCCGGCCAGCAGCCCCTCGCACAGCGCGGCGTTCATCGAGCACACCAGCAGGGGATGGCTCTCGGCCAGCACGTGGAAGGGGCAGTTGCGCAGCCGGATCCGCCCCTCCTCCTCGTACGGCTCGTAGCCCCGCTCCCGCAGCACCTCCGCGAGATCGCCGGCCTCGCCGGAAGCCTCTTCCGGGGCCGCTTGGGCGGCGAGGCGCTTTCCGGCCCGGCGGGCGGCCTCCTCCGCCTTCTCCTCGCCGCCCAGCAGGTCGACGGTCTCGGCCAGCACGAGCGCGAGCGTGCGGTAGTCGCGGGGCGGCAGGCTCACCGACCGCTCCTCACGCGCCCGCCGGTAGACCTTTGCCGGACGCCCGCTGCCCGGACCCGTCCTGCCGGTAAGCCGCCGGAAGCCCGCCTCCAGCAGGCCCGCCTCCACCAGCTTGTCGAGGTGGAAGGCCGCCAGCGTCCGCTGGACCCCGACGGCCTCGGCCGCCTCGTTGCGGCCCACGTCCCGCCCCCGCTCGCTCACGAACCGGTACAACGCCCGCCGCACCGGATCGCCCAGCGCGCTCATCGACTCCAGGTCGTCGCTCACCACAGCGGGAGTCTAGGTGCCCCTCCCGCCGGCCTTTTCCGCGCCGGTCGCCCAGAGCCGGCACCTCGCCGCGTTGCCGTCCGGCGTTGACACCGCCGTGGCGGCGCTGATTTGTTAGGAAACCTTCCTGGCCGGTCCCCCGCAGGCGCACCCCGCTCCGCCTCCCCGCCTCTCCTCCGCGGGTTCCGGGCGGGCGGCCCGGCGCGGGCGCAGAACGGAGCGACGCACGTGCAGACCCCCCTGATCAGGCATGTCCCCCGGCGGGCGGCCCTGCTGCTGGCCCTCGCGGCCGTCGTCCCCGCGGCGGCGCCGGGCGCGCACGCGGCCCCCGCCCCCGGCGCCTCCCCCGGCCCAGCCCTG
>QFZU02000121.1 GCA_003260025.2 Microbispora triticiradicis
GGCGCCGGTCTGTCGCCGGCGCCCGCCCGCGAGCCGCGTCACCTCCCGTACACCTCTAAGGAGTACAGCGAGTAGCCGAAGAGGGTGGCGCGTTTGACCCCCTGCATGCGCACGTACCGCGCGCTGACCGGGGCGAACGTCACGGTGTCCACGCCGCCGTCGCCGGTCGTCGTCTGCGCGGCGGTGGTCCACGCGGTGCCGTCGGGCGACGTCTGGATCCGGTACGACGAGCCGTAGGCCGACTCCCAGCGCAGGATGACCCGCCCCACGGTCCTCGCGGAGCCGAGATCGACCTGGATGTACTGGTTGTTGCTCCATCCGCTGGCCCACCGGGTCGCCGGGTCTCCGTCCACCGCCCGCCCCGGCGCGTTGGAGCCCTCGGTGCTGGAGGCGCTCGCCGTGCGGCCCAGCGCGAGGTCGCTCACGTCGTCGCCCCGGTGCGCCGGGAACGAGACCACCTGCTGATAGGTCGGCCGGTTCTGCCAGGAGATCAGCGAGTGCTTGATCCCGCCGAGCGGCGACTGCCGCACGGCGTCGGCGCACCACTGGTCCCCGGCGGAGCAGGAGTCGTCACCGGGATAGGTCGTCGTCGCCGGTTCGGCCAGCGCGGCCGACAGGCTGTCCAGCAGGACCGTGCGGCAGGCCGCCACGGTCGCGCCGCAGTACCTGGCGGGCAGGGGAGCGGTCACCGGGTCGCCCAGCACGGCCCGGATGTCCTTGTCGACGTAACCCCACCAGCCGTACTGGAACGCCGAGCCCTTGTGCGGCTGTGACTCGTTGGCCGACCCGGGCAGCGCGGAGACGTCGCCCTGCTGGTGCCCGGACGGCGACTCGTTGATCTGCAGCGCGCCGGTCAGCGACTGGTAGAGCCCGTCGCCGAGGCCGGGCTGGAACTCCGCGCGCACCAGCTTCGGCCACCACGCGTCGAATATCCGGATGGCGTCGGCGTGCGCGTACGTCTTGCTGCCCTTGGTGGTCTCCTGCCGCCGGGCGCCCGCCTCGGCCCAGGCGGACAGCTTGGCGACGGCGGAGGCCAGGGCGGGATCGGGCACGGACGACGCGCTGCCGATCACCCGGAGCAGGTTCGGCAGCACCTTCCATCCGCGCAGGTCGGTCACGGCGGCCGCGGCCATGATCTTCACCACCCCGGCCCGGTCGACCGTGCCCGCGGACAGGGCGGCCCGGAGCGGCGCGTCCAGCAGGTCGGCGCGGTGGACCGGGCCGAAGCTGAAGTTGCCGTCGGCCGCGCCGTAGTCCTTGGCCTGCTTGTTGTTCCAGCTCACGAAGTAGTCCTGGTTGACGGCCTGCGGGTGGGCCGAGGGCGGCGTGTAGGCCGCCGTGTTGACCGCCGGGTCGAAGCCGCTCCACTCGTGCGCCGCGTCGCCCGCCATCGGCAGGTTCGGGTCGGACACCGCCGACCGCACCGGGACGTTGCCGGACATGAAGTACGCCGTGTCGGCGGAGTTGACGTAGAACCAGTTGAAGGCGAAGCCGATCTTGGAAGCGGAGTTCGTGAAGGCCGCCGGCGAGCCCATCTCGGCCGGGTCGTTGAACATCTGGAAGCCGACCGCCGAGTCCGTCTCGTGCTGGTAGGTCGAGCGCAGCGCCGTGAACGCCGTCGGCACGCCGCCGGCCATCCCCCGCCAGGTGACCAGGCCGTACTTGGTCCGCTTGATGACCAGGTCGTAGGAGCCGGCGGCGGTGGAGTCGGCCGTGTTCGGCTTCCAGGAGTTGGTCTTCTTCAGCGTCTCCATGGCGGTGCAGGTGCCGTGGTAGAGGTAGTGGTCCGACGACAGGGCGGGCGTGCCGCCGTTCGGGTCGCACAGCGTCACCGCGTACGTGTCGGTGATGTCCTCGGCGGCCGACGTGGCGCTCCAGGCGTAGTCGGTCCCGCGGCCGAGCAGCACGTAGAGGTTGAGCCCGGCGAAGGCCGCCCCCCGCGCCCGGATGCCGGGCCCGGACAGCTCCTCCAGCATGAGCAGTTGCGGCGCGAAGTAGCCGGTCTGCGGGCCGAACACGGCGATCGGGTGGCCGCCGGTCGCCTTGGCGGCCGAGACCACGAGCGCGTTCGACATGCCGGGCCGGGAGTTGTCCACCGTCAGCCCGGTCAGCGCGCTTGTGACCGCCGTCGTGGGGGAGGTCGCGCTGCCGGTCTCGTTCGCCGTGACGTCGACCGGGGCCGCCGTGCCCGCGTCGGGCAGCACCACGCCGGTCGCGCCGGACGGCGCCGCGCCGGAGGGGAAGCTCTGCCCGTCGTGCAGCGTGAGCACGGTCTCCGGGTCGTTCTGCGAGCGGAAGGCCGCCCAGGCCCGGTCGCCCTCGGTGGCGCCGTACTTCGCCCGCGCGGCCACCCGTACGAGGGCGGACCGCATCTCTGCTCCGCCGCCCCCGCCGAACAGGCCGCCGATGACCCCGGAGACGGCGACCAGGTCGGTCATCTTGAAGTACTGCGGGCCTCCCGCGTTCGTGATCGCGTCGAGGTGGCCGGTGAGGACGTACTCGCCGGGGCAGTTGCGGGCGGACATGCACCGGTCGATGTAGGCGTTGATCCCGGCGATGTAGTTCTGCACGTCGGTGTAGAGCTGGGCGCCGCGGCCGCCGGAGGCCCGCAGCCGGTCGATCTGGGCCTGGAGATCGGCCTCCGTGTAGGGGGAGTTGCGCCAGACGCTCTGCTCCAGCTCCCGGTTTCCCGCCGCGCCGCCGGCGAACGGCGTCAGCTCGCCCCGGCCGACGTGCCGCATGAGGTCCATGAGCCACAGGCGGTCCTGGGCTCCGGCGTACCCGGCGCCGAACATCGTGCCCTCGCGGGTGGTGCCGGTGACGTGCGGCACGCCGGTCGCCTTGTCCCGGACGATCGTGACGTCGGACCGCGGGCTGACCGTGCTCTCGACCTGGTTCGCCGGCACGCCGAAGCCGCTGTCGCCGAAGAACGCGGAGATCTGCTCGTCGGTCAGCCCGGTGTAGCCGGAGATCAGGTCGGCGTACCTGCCGAGCTGGTCCCTGCTGTGGGCCGGGTAGGTGCCCAGGGTCTGGTTGCCCAGGATGTCCACGAGCGTGGCGTTGCCGTTCTGCCCGGGCGGCAGGACGTCCGCGCACTGACCCAGACAGTAGTCGTCGGGCGGGTAATAGGGGGCGGCGGTGGCCGTCTCCGCCGGCAGGCCGACGGAGACGAGGACCAGCGCGGCGGCAGCGGTGATCGCCCGTCGGAGGCGCGCGTGCATGGGGGAACTTCCCTTCGCGGTGTCAGGGGGTGAAGGGACGGCAGGATGGTGCTGTCACGCGCGTGAATGTGAGTGGGGCTCAACTCTGGACGATACGCGGGGGTAACCAGAGGAGCAATGCCAACTTTGCCGCGATCGTGGCAGAACCTGCCGATCGCAGTCAACGCACGGCCCGCTGCCGCTCGCGGGGCCGGAGCGCTCGGCTAGGGCCGTCGCTGGTGGGGATCGGAGGTTCCGGAGCCTACAGCTCGTCGATCTCGGCGAGGTCGATGTCGGCGTCGAAGGGCACCGACACCTTGAGCCGGTCGTGGTAGATGCCGGTCAGCGCGTACGCGGTGGTGGCGGGGTCGAGTTCGTACACGTAGACCGTGGGCCGCCCGGACTGGTTCTCGATCCGCCAGAAGTGCGCGATCCCCGCCTCGGCGTAGAGCTGCGGCTTGCGCTTGCGGTCCCGCTCCTCGGACTCGGGCGAGACGACCTCCACAACCAGGACCACATCGCCGGCCTGATAGGCGGTCTCGCCCGTCCCCTGCACCGCCTCCGCGCGAATGATCACCATGTCGGGCTCGGGCCTCTGGCGAGTGCCGAGAATGATGCTCATTTCGCGACGTACGCGCAGTTGAGAGGGGACATAACGGCGTAGTTCCCGCTCAAGGAGAAACAGCATCAGTGTGTGGAAGGAAGCTCGGGGGCTCACGAAGACCAAGCTTCCGTCAATCAACTCTGTGTGCGCAGGAAGTTGCGGTATGTGGTCGAGGTCGGTGGCCCGAAATCCTTCCGGTGGAGGGAAAACCCAACGGGGAACGCCGCATATATCGCTCATGGGCACTTCGCTCCGCACCTCAGCCGTCATGCACTCACGGTAGCAACGCGTGAGCGTCACGCGAAGTGATTCCCCGGCTGTCCCCTGCCGGAACGCGGGTTTCCGTGCCGGCGCCACGTCGCGGAGCATGCCCGGACAGTGAGAAGGTGCGGCACTCCCGGAGAGCGCCGCACCGTTCCGGCGGTCAGCCCACGCGACAGGAGACTGACTGCCGGCCCAAGGGCCGTGGCCCGCGGTGCGGCGGGGTGTCCGACATCGCGGGCCACGGGCGGGGGACTATCTGGTCCAGGTCCACTTCTGGTTGTTGCCGCCGTGGCAGGAGTACAGCTGGAGCTTGGTGCCGTTGCCGGTGCCGGCTCCGGCGGCGTCGAGACACAGGTTGGACTGGACGCCCTGGATGCTGCCGTCGGAGTTCACCCGCCACTTCTGGTTGTTGCCGCCGTGGCAGGAGTAGATCTGGATGACGGCGCCGTTGCCGGTGCCGGCCGCGTCCAGGCACTTGCTGCCGTAGACGCGGATCTCATCGGCTGAGGTGGACGACCAGGTCTGGTTGGTCTGGCCGTTGCAGTCGTACAGCTGCACCTGGGTGCCGTCGTTCTGGCTGGCGTTGGGCACGTCGATGCAGCGGCCGGAGGCCACGCCCCGGATCGCCCCGCTGCCACCACCGGAGGTGGGGGTGGCGCTGGGGGACTGCGGGATCGATGGGGATGGGGTGACGGGGCCGCTGCCGTCGGGGGCGACGGCGCGTCCGGTGGTGGGGGAGATCATGCCGGCGCAGAGGTTGCGGCTGCGGAGGTTGGCGGCGATCTGGGAGATGGCGGAGACGGTGGTGGCGTACTGGTCGTGCATGAGGATGATCTGGCCGTTTTGGAGGCGTCCGGCGGCTTGGACGATTTGTGCGGTGCTGGCGCCGTTCCAGTCCTGGGAGTCGACGTCCCAGATGATCTCTCGGAGGCCGAGCTGTTGTTCGACGGACTTGAGGGTGTTGTTGGTCTCGCCGTATGGGGGGCGGAAGAGTTTGGGTGCGGTTCCGGTGGCCTGCTGGATGGCCTGCTGGGTTCGCTGGAGTTCGGACTGGATCTGGGAGCTGCTCTGCTGGGTGAGGTGGGGGTGGGTGTAGCTGTGGTTGCCGACCCACATTCCGGCGTCGACCTGGGCTCTGACCAGTGAGGGGTTGTTCTGGGCGTTCTGGCCGATGTTGAACATGGTGGCGCGCAGGCCGTTGGCTTTGAGGGTGTTGAGCAGGTTGGTGGTGTTGCTGGGGTTGGGTCCGTCGTCGTAGGTGAGGCCGACGTATCCGGCGCTGCAGTCGGCGGCGTTGGCCGCGGTGGGGGACAGTGCCACGGTCGCCAGTGCCGCGGCGGCGACGCTCGCGAGCGCCGTGGCGAGAGTCTTGCGTAAACCGGGATGTCTGACGACGGGCACGGCGCTGTCGGCCATCTTCGCTCCTCCAGTTGGAACCCTGCTCAGGCGCAGGCGGGACGGGCCGGGTAGCGCGGTGCCCTGGTGGGGAGCGCCGCCCGGCCCCGGGGGTTCGCCGAGGCCTCATTCTGGGAACCGTCGCCGAAAAGTGTCAAAGAACCCCCAGAAACATTTCAGTCCTATGTGCGATCAAGCAGGTCTGGCCTGCTGAAACACCGATGAACTTTTCACGCCGCCAGAAGGCCCTGCGGAGGCCGTCCCGGGAAGCCCGCTGTCGGAGGCCGCCCCTGTAGGCAGCTCGCCTTCCGCCCGCGTGGTCCAACCGGGTGCGGCGGCCCAGGCGACGACTCCTGCCCTCCCGCCACGCGGTCGCCGGTTCGAACCGTCCTGGGGTCCGGTCAGAGACCGAGCGTCTCCTTGCGCAGACGGGTCTTGAGCACCTTGCCGCCGGGGTTGCGCGGCAGTTCGGCCTCTCTGAACCAGAACCGCGACGGCACCTTGAACGCCGCGATCCGGCCGCGCAGGAAGCCGCTCAGTTCCTCACCGGTGGCCTCGGCGCCGGGCTTCAACCGGACCACCGCGCCGACCTGCTCGCCCATCTCGTCGTCGGGTACGCCGATCACGGCCACGTCGTCCACCGCCGGATGTTCGAACAGGGCGGCCTCGACCTCGGCGCAGTAGACGTTCTCGCCACCGCGGATGACCATGTCCTTGGCCCGGTCGACGATATAGACGAAGCCCTCCTCGTCGACGCGGGCCAGGTCGCCGGTGTGCAGCCAGCCGTCCACGAACGTCTCGGCGGTCGCGTCCGGACGGTTCCAGTAGCCGCTGATCACGATCGGCCCGCGCACGCACAGCTCACCGACCTCGCCGGGCGGCAGTTCGGCCCCGGACGGGTCGCAGATCTTCACGTCCACCACCGCGAGCGGGCGGCCGATGCTGCCGGGCTTGGCGAGGTAGTCCCCGCCGCTGTTGTAGATGGCCAGCGCGGTCGTCTCGGTCATGCCGTACCCGTTCGCGGGCGTGCGCTCGGGAAGCGTCTCGGTGATCCGTTCCAGCAGCCTGGGCGGCGCGGGCGCGCCGCCGTACGAGATGGAGCCGAGCGACGAGATGTCGTGGGCGCCCAGGTCGGGATGGGACAGCAGCTGCCAGGCGTTGGTCGGCACGCCGCTCAGTATGGTGACGCGCTCACGTTCGATGAGCTCCAGGGCCCGCTTGGGGTCCCACCTGTACATCAGCACGAGCCCGCCGCCGCTGAACATCGTGGTCATCAGTACGGCGAAGCACCCGGTGACGTGGAAGAGCGGCACGGTCAGCAGGGTGATCCTGCGCTTCCCGGCCGCCGAGGACACGTCTCTGCCCGCCAGGGCCACGGTGCGCATCATGGCGTACGCCACGGTCATCGGCGCCTGGCCGAGGTTGCGGTGGCTGCCGAGCGCGCCCTTGGACCTGCCGGTCGTGCCGGAGGTGTAGAAGATGGTCGCCGGGTCGTCGGGGTGGAGGTCGACCGGGGGCAGCGTCACGTCGGCGCGCACCTCGCCGAGGACGCCGGCCCAGTTGGCGCCCTCCCCGCGGGCGACGATCATGGGCAGGCCGATGCCGGACATCCGCGCGGCGCGCTCTCCGTCGGCGATCACCAGCTTCGCGCCCGAGTCGCCGAGGCCGTACTCTAGTTCCTGCTCGGTCCACCAGGCGTTCAGCGGGACGGCGACCGCGCCGGCGGCGAGCACGGCGGAGAAGGAGACGATCCATTCCGGATAGTTGCGCATGGCGAGGGCGACGCGGTCGCCCGCGCGTACGCCGTAGTCGTCCACGAGCCGGTTGGCGAGGGTCGCGACCAGCCGGAAGTGCTCCTCGTAGGTGATCCGCTCGTCCTCGTAGACGACGAACACCTTGTCCCCGTGGAAGCGGGTGATCTCCAGGAGCGCGCGGAAGGTCGCGGGAGCGTGTTTCCACGCCCGGATCCTGCTGCCGCCGACCTCGACCTCTTCCATCTCGAAGAGCTGACCGGGCGCGGTGAGCTGGGCCTGGACCTGTTCGTGCGTGATCGTCATGATGGACGTGCTCCCGGATGAATACGTTAACCGGAGGTTTCACGATACCGACCGGTAGGTATGGCCGCCAGGTGTCCACCTCGCGAAACGCCGCTTGCATGCCCATGCCCGGCGGTGCATACTCTCTACACAAGCAAGAACATGAGGTTGCCTGCATAGCCATGCAGGGGAGTCTGGGGGGCCGATGAGGGCGGCGATCGCCGGAGCGAGCGGATACGCGGGGGGAGAGCTCCTCCGCCTGCTGCTGGGCCACCCCGACGTCGAGATCGGCGCGCTCACCGCGGCGTCCAGCGCCGGCACGAGACTGGGCGCGCACCAGCCCCACCTGCCGTCCCTGGCCGACCGGGTCATCGAGCAGACTACCCCGCAGGCGCTGGCCGGGCACGATGTGGTCTTCCTCGCGCTGCCGCACGGTCAGTCGGCCGCCGTCGCGGCCGAACTCGGCGACGGCACGCTGGTCGTCGACTGCGGCGCCGACTTCCGGCTGGCCAGCGCGGAGGAGTGGACGGCCTTCTACGGAGGCGTCCACGCGGGCACCTGGCCCTACGGCCTTCCCGAACTGCCCGGCCAGCGGGAGATCCTGCGGGGCGCCCGGCGGATCGCCGTGCCCGGCTGCTACCCGACCGCCGCGACCCTGGCGCTGTTCCCCGCCTTCGCGGCCGGGCTCGCCGAGCCTGACGTGGTGGTGGTCGCGGCCAGCGGCACCTCCGGGGCAGGCCGTGCCCCCAAGGCCCACCTGCTCGGCAGCGAGGTCATGGGCTCGGTCGGTGCGTACGGAGTCGGCGGGGTCCACCGGCACACGCCGGAGATGGAGCAGAACCTGTCGGCGGTCGCCGGGCGGCCCGTCCGCGTGTCGTTCACGCCGACCCTCGCGCCCATGAGCCGCGGCATCCTCGCCACCTGTACGGCTCCCGCCGCCTCCGGGACGACCCCCGCCGCCGTGCGGGAGGCGTACGAGGCGGCGGTCAAGGACGAGCCGTTCCTCCACCTGCTGCCCGAGGGCGTGTGGCCGGCGACGGCGATGACGGTCGGGGCGAACACCGCGGTTTTGCAGGTCGCCCTGGACCAGCGGGCCGGGCGGATCGTGGCCGTCGTCGCCGTCGACAACCTCACCAAGGGCACCGCGGGCGGCGCGATCCAGAGCGCCAACCTCGCGCTCGGTCTTCCGGAAGAACTCGGCCTTCCCACCAATGGAGTCGCCCCGTGAGCAAGACCTTCCCTTCCGAGGAGCGTGCATGAGCGTCACCGCACCCCTGGGCTTCCGAGCCGCCGGAGTCGTCGCCGGGATCAAGAGCGGCGGCGCCCGCGATCTCGCCCTGGTCGTGAACGACGGCCCCTCGCGGGCCGCGGCGGGGGTCTTCACCCGCAACCGGTTCAAGGCCGCGCCGGTCCTGTGGTCCGCCCAGGTTCTCGACGGCGGCCGGGTCAGGGCGGTCGTGCTCAACTCCGGCGGTGCCAACGCCTGCACCGGCCCCCTGGGCTTCCAGGACACCCACGCCACCGCCGAGAAGGCGGCCGAGGTCCTCGGCGACTCCGCGGCCGAGATCGCGGTGTGCTCGACCGGGCTGATCGGCGAGAGGCTCCCGCTCGACGCGCTGCTCGGCGGCGTGGGAACGGCCGCGGCCCAGCTCAGCCGGGACGGCGGGCTGGCCGCCGCGGACGCGATCCGGACCACCGACACCGTCAGCAAGATCTCCTTCCGCCGTGGCGAGGGGGGTTACATGGTGGGCGGCATGGCCAAGGGCGCGGGGATGCTCGCGCCCGGTCTGGCCACCATGCTGTGCGTGCTGACCACCGACGCCGAACTCGGTTCCGAGGAGCTCGACACGGTGCTGCGCAAGGCGACGGCGGTGACGTTCGACCGGCTCGACACCGACGGCTGCATGTCGACCAACGACACGGTGCTGCTGCTCGCCAGCGGCGCGTCCGGCGTCCGCCCCGACCTCGCCGAGTTCGAGAAGGTCGTCACCGCCGTCTGCGCCGACCTGTCCCGGCAGCTTCTGGTCGACGCCGAGGGCGCCACCAAGGCGATCGCGATCGAGGTCGTCGGCGCGGCGTCGGAGGACGACGCGGTGGCGGTGGGCCGGGCCGTGGCCCGCTCGAACCTGCTGAAGTGCGCGATCCACGGCGAGGACCCCAACTGGGGCCGGGTGGTCAGCGCGGTCGGCACCACCGACGCGGTCTTCGAGGCCGAGCGGGTGAACGTGGCCGTCAACGGCATCTGGATCTGCCGGGGAGGCGCCGCCGGCGACGACCGCTCGAAGGTCGACCTGCGCCCGCGTGACGTGACCATCACGATCGACCTGTCCGCCGGGCCGCACAGCGCGACCGTGCACACCACCGACCTCACGGCGGCCTACGTGCACGAGAACTCGGCGTACTCGTCATGAGCGTCCGACGCAACGGCGCCCTGGACAAGGCGCACACACTGATCGAGGCCCTGCCCTGGCTCGCTCGCTTCCACGGCGCGACCGTCGTCATCAAGTACGGCGGGAACGCGATGACCGAGGAGCACCTGCGGGCCAAGTTCGCCGCCGACGTGGTCTTCCTGCGCTACGCGGGACTGCGCCCGGTCATCGTGCACGGCGGCGGGCCGCAGATCCAGTCGCACCTCGACCTGCTCGGGATCGACAGCCACTTCGTGTCCGGCCTGCGGGTGACCACCCCCGAGGCCATGCAGGTCGTCCGGATGGTGCTCGTGGGGCAGGTCAACCGCGACGTCGTCGGGCTGATCAACGGGCACGGGCCGTTCGCGGTCGGCATGTCCGGCGAGGACGCCCACCTGTTCACGGCCGAGCGCAAGCACGTGACGGTCGACGGCGTCAAAGTCGACATCGGGCAGGTGGGGGAGATCGTCCGCGTCGAGGCGGGAGCCGTGCAGGCCCTGCTGGACGACGGGCGCATCCCGGTGGTGTCGTCGGTGGCCCGCGGCGACGACGGCGGGATCTACAACGTCAACGCCGACACCGCGGCCGCGGCGCTCGCCGTCGCGCTCAAGGCGTCGAAGCTGATCGTCCTGACCGACGTCGAGGGGCTGTACGCGGACTGGCAGCCTCCGGGCGAAGGCGAGGAACCGGGCTCGGGCTTGGAAGTGGTCAGCCGGATCACCGCCTCGGAACTCGCCGCGCTGCTGCCCTCGCTGTCCAGCGGGATGGTGCCGAAGATGGAAGCATGCCTGACGGCCGTGCGCGGCGGCGTCCCGCAGGCGCACGTGCTCGACGGGCGGGTGCCGCACGCCCTGCTGCTGGAGGTCTTCACCGACGAGGGAATCGGCACGATGGTCGAGCCGGACGCGGGCCCGGGGACGGACGGCCGGAGCCCGGTGAAAGTCGCGAACGGCGTCGTGAGCGGAGGGGATGCCAGGTGACCGGCAACGACGAACTGCGCGAACGATTCGCGTCGGCGTTCATGCACAACTACGGGGTGCCACCCGTCGCCCTGGCACGCGGCGAGGGCTGCGCCGTCTGGGACGTAGACGGGCGCCGCTACCTCGACCTCATCGGCGGCATCGCGGTGAGTTCGCTCGGGCACGGCCACCCCGCCCTGGTCGAAGCGGTGTCGCGGCAGGTCGCCACGCTCGCCCACACCTCGAACCTGTTCCTGCACGAGCAGGAGGTGCTGCTCGCCGAGAGGCTGCGCACCCTGCTCGGGGAGCCGGCCCGGGTCTTCCTCGCCAACTCCGGCACCGAGGCCAACGAGGCCGCGCTGAAGATCGCCATCAAGTACGGCCGGACCCACGGCCGCGGCTACATGGTGGCGGCGGAGAACGGCTTCCACGGCCGCACGCTCGGCGCGCTGTCACTCACCGGCAAGCAGTCGATCCGCGACCAGTTCGGCCCGTTCCCGCTCGACGTGCGGTTCGTTCCGTACGGCGACGCGGACGCGCTCAAGAACGCCGTGACCGAGGACTGCGCCGCGGTCTTCCTGGAGCCCACGCAGGGCGAGGCCGGGGTCGTCCCGCCGCCCGAGGGCTACTTCCGCGCGGCCCGGGAGATCTGCTCCGCCACCGGCGCCCTCCTGGTCGCCGACGAGATCCAGTCGGCCATCGGCCGCACCGGGCACTGGTTCGCCCACCAGGCGGAGGGAGTCGTCCCGGACATCGTGACCCTGGCCAAGGGGCTCGGCGGGGGCATGCCTATCGGAGCCTGCGTCGGCCTGGGAGAGGCCGGCGAGGTCTTCACCAAGGGAGACCACGGCTCGACCTTCGGCGGCAACCCGGTCTCGTGCGCCGCGGCGCTGGCGGTGCTCGGCACCATCGAGCGCGACGGCCTGCTCGGCAACGCCGCGCGTGTGGGAGCGCTCCTCTCCGAGGGCATCGCCGCCGTGCGGCACCCGCTGCTCAAGGGCGTCAGGGGACGCGGACTGTGGCTCGCCGCCGTGCTGACCGCCCCCAAGTCTGCACAGGTGCAGGCCGCGGCCCAGGAGGCCGGTTTCCTGGTCAACGCGCTGCAGCCCGACGCGGTCCGGCTCGCGCCGCCGCTTGTGATCACCGAACCCGACGCGCGGGTCTTCCTCGACGCGCTGCCCGGCATCCTGGAGGCCGCCGATGCCTGACGACAACCTCGTGAACACCGCCGCGCGGGTCCGGCACTTCCTGCGCGACGACGACCTGTCCCCCCAGGAGCAGGCGCAGGTGCTCGACCTCGCCGAGGCGATGAAGAAGGACCGGTTCGGTTACCGGCCGTTCGAAGGCCCCCGGGCGGTCGCCCTCCTCTTCGACAAGCCGTCGACCCGGACTCGCGTCTCGTTCTCCGTGGGCGTGGCGGAGCTGGGCGGGCTGCCGCTGATCATGGACGGCGGCACCTCGCAGATGGGACGAGGCGAGCCCATCGAGGACACCGCGCGGGTGCTGTCCCGGCAGGTCGCGGCGATCGTCTGGCGGACGGGAGGCCAGGAGCGCATCGAGACGATGGCGGCCTACTCGTCGGTGCCGGTGGTGAACTCGCTGACCGACGAGTTCCACCCCTGCCAGATCCTCGCCGACCTGCAGACGATCCGGGAGCACAAGGGCACGGCCGGCGGGCTGACACTCGCCTACCTCGGCGACGGCGCCAACAACATGGCGCACTCCTACCTCCTGGGCTGCGCCATGGCCGGGATGCACGTCCGGATCGGGGCGCCCGCGGGTTACCTGCCCGATGCCGCGGTGCTGGACCGGGCCGCCGAGATCGCGGCGTCCACCGGGGGATCGGTCGTGGCGCTCAGCGATCCCGAGGCGGCCGCGGCCGGGGCGCACGTGATCGCCACCGACACCTGGGTCTCGATGGGTCAGGACGGCAAGGACGAGCGGGTGGCGGCCTTCACGCCCTACCAGGTGAACACGGCTCTGCTCTCCCTGGCCGACCCTGACGCGATCGTGCTGCACTGCCTGCCGGCGTACCGGGGGCTGGAGATCGCCGCCGACGTCATCGACGGACCGCGCAGCGTCGTGTGGGACCAGGCGGAGAACCGGCTGCACGCGCAGAAGGCGTTGCTGCACTGGCTCGTGACGCGGAGCGCGGAGGGGTTGTGAGCATCCCGCTCACCAAGGCGGCGCGGCACGCCCGGATCGTCGAGTTGCTGACCCGGCACAAGGTCCGCTCGCAGCCCGAGCTGGCCAGGCTGCTGGCGGAGCAGGGAGTGGAGGTGACCCAGGCCACCCTCTCCCGGGATCTCGACGAGCTTGGCGCGCTCAAGTTGCGGGCCGACGACGGCACTCTGGTTTACGCGCTGCCCGGTGAGGGCGGCGGCCGGATCCCGATCTACCGGGCCGGCGCCGCCAACGGATTCACCGAGAACCCCGACGCGCGCCTGCGCAGGATCGCCGAGGAACTCCTGGTGTCGGCGGAGGCGTCCGCCAACCTGGTGATCCTCCGCACGCCTCCGGGGGCGGCCCAGTTCCTCGCCTCGGCCGTCGACCACGCGGGCTGGGACTCGATCCTCGGCACGGTGGCCGGTGACGACACGATCCTCGTGATCAGCAGGAGCCCCACGGGAGGGCAGGCGCTGGCGGAATCCCTGCTCAGCCTGGCCACCCGCAGGACGCCGGACGTGACCAGGCACAAGCTCACCGCGGACGTCCATGATCACTCTCATGGAGACGAGGAAGCGTGACTGTGCGGGGCCGGTCCGTGTGCGGGGACCGGTCCACCCGTCGGCTAAGGTCGCGGATTAGTCCCGCACGAGGATCCATCAGGAGGATCCACCACGAGGATTCATACGGAGAAACGCGCCGAGCGCTCGTCCAGGGGACGACCGGAAAGGCGTGAGATCTCCGTACGAGGGCTCCTCGCGGAAACGCACGCGGTCGCCTTTTGCCGGCGGAGATATGGAAATCGGAGGGAGAAGACGGTGGCGGACAACAAGCCGATGCGGCTCTGGGGTGGCAGGTTCGAGGGGGGACCCGCGGACGCCCTCACGCGCCTGTCGGTGAGTGTGCAGTTCGACTGGCGGCTCGCGCCGTACGATCTGCTGGCTTCGCGCGCGCACGCACGCGTGCTGCACCGCGCCGGCCTCCTGACGCAGGAGGAACTCGACCGCATGCTGGGCGCGCTCGACGATCTCGACCAGGCCTGCCGGAAGGGGGAGTTCCGTCCCACCGTCGCCGACGAGGACGTGCACACGGCGCTGGAGCGCGGCCTGCTGGAGCGGCTCGGCTCGCTGGGCGGCAAGCTCCGGGCCGGCCGCAGCCGCAACGACCAGGTGGCCACCGACCTGCGCCTCTACCTGCGTGACCACGTCCGCACGATCGTCTCCAGGCTGGTCGAACTGGAGACCGCGCTGATCAGCCAGGCCGAGGAGAACGCCGACGTCGCGGCGCCCGGCATGACGCACCTGCAGCACGCCCAGCCGGTGTCGTTCGGCCACCAGCTTCTCGCCCACGTCCACCCGCTGACCCGGGACGTGGACCGGCTGCGGGACTGGGACAGGCGCGCGGCGGTCTCGCCGCTGGGCTCCGGCGCGCTGGCCGGATCCTCCCTGCCGCTCGACCCTGCCGCCGTCGCCGCCGAACTCGGGTTCGACGCCCCCGCGCCGAACTCGATGGACGCGGTCGCCGACCGTGACTTTGCCGCCGAGTTCCTGTTCTGCGCGGCCATGATCGGCGTGCACGTCTCCCGGCTCGGCGAGGAGGTCGTGCTGTGGGCCTCGCAGGAGTTCCGGTGGATCGAGGTGGACGACGCCTACTCCACCGGATCCTCGATCATGCCGCAGAAGAAGAATCCCGACGTCGCCGAGCTGGCCAGGGGCAAGAGCGGCCGGCTGATCGGCGCGCTGATGTCACTGCTGACGACGCTGAAGGGCCTGCCGCTCACCTACAATCGCGACCTCCAGGAGGACAAGGAGCCAGTCTTCGACGCGGTCGACACCCTGCTCCTGGTGCTCCCGGCCGTGTCCGGCATGATCGCCACGATGCGGGTCAACAAGGCCAAGCTGGAGACCAGCGCGCCCGATGGGTTCGCGCTGGCGACCGACCTCGCCGAGCTGCTGGTCCGCCGCGGTGTCCCGTTCCGGGACGCGCATGAGGCCGTCGGCCACCTGGTGGTGTGGTGCCAGGTGAACGACAAGGACCTCGGTGAACTGACCGACGAGGAACTGGCGAAGGTCTCGCCGCACTTCGCGGTGGACGAGACGGGCGCGAGCGTCCGCGACGTGCTGAACGTGCACGGGGCGCTGGCCGCCCGCAGCGCCTTCGGCGGCACGGCGCCCGACCGGGTCCGTGACCAGGTCGCGAGTCTCCGGGAGATCGTCGACGGCCAGGCGGCATGGGCGAACGAGAACTGACCGACGACGTCGCGGGCGAGCCGCTCGGCCGCGACTTCTTCGACCGCCCTTCGGAGGTGGTCGCCCCCGATCTCCTCGGCCGGGTGGTCGTGCACGGGTCGGTGGCGGTCCGGCTGAGCGAGGTCGAGGCGTACGGCGGCCCGGGGCAGGACCCGGCTTCCCACACCTACCGAGGCCGCACGCCACGCAACGCCGTCATGTTCGGCGAGCCGGGACACCTCTACGTCTACTTCACGTACGGCATGCACTACTGCGCGAACCTCGTGTGCATGCCCGCGGGCACCGGCTCTGCCGTCCTGTTACGGGCGGGCGAGGTGGTCGCGGGCGTGCACACCGCTCGCATCCGCCGCATGCCGCACGCCGACGGTCCCGGGATGGAGGGCCTGGCCCGCCGGGTTCCCGACCGGGATCTCGCCAGGGGACCGGCCCGGCTCGCGGTGGCCCTCGGCCTGGTGAAGGAGCACAACGGCACGGACTGCTGCTCGGGTGGCCCCATCCAGGTGCACGAGGGCCGGCCGGTGCCGTCCGGCCAGGTGAGGACGGGCCCGCGCACCGGAGTGTCCGCCGGCGCCGACACCCCCTGGAGGTTCTGGATCGACGGTGACCCCACCGTCTCTCCCTACCGCGCGCACGTCCCCAGGCGCCGTGGCCGAGCCGCGCGCTGACGCGTCGCCAAGAAGTGGCGATAGGGTTCCGTGATCAGGCAGGCTTGTACGGAAGCCCGTACACCCACCATCGATAAGCGAAAGCCACGACCGTGACCGTAACTTCAGGCAATATCGTGCCGACGTCGGAGATGGGTGACATCCTCGACGAACTCGAGTGGCGCGATGTGATCGCGCAGACCACCGACATCGACGCGCTGCGCAAGGCGCTGGCCGACGGTCCGATCACCGTGTATGCGGGCTTCGACCCGACCGCGCCCTCGCTGCACGTGGGCAACCTCGCGACCCTGCTCATCCTGACCCGCTTCCAGCGGGCGGGACACCGCCCGATCGGGCTGGTCGGCGGCGCGACAGGCCTGATC
This sequence comes from Microbispora triticiradicis, assembly GCA_003260025.2. Lineage (GTDB taxonomy): Bacteria > Actinomycetota > Actinomycetes > Streptosporangiales > Streptosporangiaceae > Microbispora > Microbispora triticiradicis. Next base: position 16,309 of record QFZU02000121.1, read on the forward strand.
GGCGATCCGAGCGGGCGCAGCACGGAGCGGGCGCTCAACTCCAGCGACATCGTCGCCGAATGGGTGTCCCGCATCAGGGTGCAGGTGGAGAAGTTTCTCACCTTCGAGGAAGGGCCGACCGCGGCCACGCTGGTCAGCAACCTCGACTGGACGGCCGAGCTGAGCGCGATCGACTTCCTGCGCGACATCGGCAAGCACTTCCCGGTCAACCGGATGCTCGCCAGGGAGTCGGTCTCCGCGCGGCTGGCCGGTGAAGGACTCAGCTACACCGAGTTCAGCTACCAGATCCTGCAGGCCAACGACTACCTGGAGCTGTACCGCCGGCATGGGTGCACGCTCCAGCTGGGCGGCAGCGACCAGTGGGGCAACATCACCGCCGGTGTCGATCTCATCCGGCGGGTGGAGAGCGCCCATGTCCACGCGCTCACCGGCAAGCTGATCACCAAGGCCGACGGCACCAAGTTCGGCAAGACAGCCGGCGGCGCCGTGTGGCTCGACCCCGCGCTGACCTCGCCCTACGCCTTCTACCAGTACTGGCTCAACGCCGACGACCGGGACGTCGTGCGCTTCCTCAAGGTCTTCACCTTCCGTACGAGGGAGGAGATCGAGGAGCTGGAGAAGGCGGTGGCGGAACGGCCGGCGGCCCGGGCGGCGCAGCGCGCGCTGGCCGAGGACCTGACCACCCTGGTACACGGCGCCGACGAGCTCGCCCGGGTGATCGCGGCCTCGCGTGCGTTGTTCGGGCAGGGTTCGCTCGCGGAACTGGACGCCCGCACCCTGGAGTCGGCTCTCGCGGAGGTGCCGAAGGCGGTCGTCCCCGCCCTGGGGGCGTCGTACGTCGACCTGCTCGCGCAGAGCGGGCTCGTCGAGTCCAAGTCCGCGGCGCGCCGGGCCGTGAAGGAGGGCGGCGCGTACCTGAACAACACGAAGATCACCGATGAGGAGTACGTGCCCTCCGCGGAGGATCTGCTGCACGGCCGGTTCCTCGTGCTCCGCCGCGGCAAGAAGACGGTCGGCGGCATCGAGGTCGCCTGATCGTCGGTACGTCGATCGCTTGGAGCCGTCCCGGCCGACCGGTCCGGGGCGGCTCTTTCGCGGTCAAGGTTTCTTGTGGCGCAGGTAACAATCTTGTGGCCTTGGCGGCAGCGATGGCCAGAAGTCGCTGTCTGGCCTGGGGTTTTGGCCATCTCGGCGTGATTTGACGGCCGGGCGGACGTTGCCTAATGTTTTCCTCGCCCCCGGGGAGAGCGGGACGCCGAGAGGCGGCCGGGCCCCGACGGGCAAGCCACTCCGACAACCACCCAGACGAGGCGCTCGCGCCGGATCGGGGTCGTCTGCGGCACGGCGGAACCGAGAGGTTTGACGTGAGGCGGGCGAGGGTTTAAGATGGAGTGGTTGCCCCGAAAGGGGAAGGTCACTCTGACAAGAGCATCGGCCGAGATCGCATGACTCGCTTCGGGTCTGTGACACGGTGATCGCCGAAGAGCCGGCCGGACGGAAGTAATCGCCCTGGATCTCGGGACCCGTCACGGGTTTCGGGTGATGGTGGTCGCGTCCGTTTCTTGAGAACTCAACAGTGTGCTAAAAGCCAGTGCATGAATCATGCATGAC
>QFZU02000122.1 GCA_003260025.2 Microbispora triticiradicis
GCCACCCGCGCCACCGCCACCCGCGCCGCCGCCACTCGCGGCACCGCCCGCACCACCGCCACCCGCGCCACCACCGGCCGCAGCGCCACCGGCGCCGGCGTCTCCACCACCGCAGCCGGCCACCGTGGCGGTGAGGAGCACCGCGACCACGGCGGCGTACGGACGACGTAAGGCGGATCTCGAAGTGCCTGGCATCTGTCAGCCTTTCTCGACGGGTGGGCAGGCGGGGATGCGGATGCGGAACACCGCGCCGCGCCCGGGTTCGCTGTCCGCCGTGATGGTGCCGCCGTGCGCCTGCACGAGGGCGGCGGCGATGGACAGCCCCAGTCCCGTTCCGCCGGAGTCGGACCGGCTGCGGGCGGGGTCGGCGCGGTAGAACCTCTCGAAGACGCGGCCGGCGTCACCGGGCGCGAGACCGGGCCCGTCGTCGGCCACCTCGATCACCGCGAACGGGCCCGGCAGGTTGCCCACGCCGACGCGGAAGGCGGTGCCGTCGGGCGTGTGGCGCAGGACGTTGCTCACCAGGTTGCCGACGACCTGCCGCAGCCGCGCCTCGTCGCCGAGCACCCGCACCGGCCCGTCCGACCCGTCCAGCCGGAGCAGGTCGATCTCCCGGTCCGGCGCCAGGGTCTGCGCGTCCAGCACCGCCCCCGCCGCGAGGCTGAGCACGTCGACCGGGCGGCGTTCGAGCGGACGCTGCTGGTCGAGCCGCGCGAGCAGCAGCAGGTCGTCCACCAGCAGGCCCATCCGTACGGCCTGGTCCTCGATGCGGCGCAGCAGCGTCTCGGGATCCTGCGACCGCTGCTGCCGGTACAGCTCGGCGTAGCCCCTGATCGAGGTCAGCGGCGTACGCAGTTCGTGGGAGGCGTCGGCCATGAAGCGGCGCATCCGCTCCTGCGACGCCTCCCGCTCCCGGAACGCCGTCTCGATCTGGGTGAGCATCCCGTTGATGGACCGGCCGAGCCTGCCCATCTCGGTACGCCGGTGGCGGAGCGGGACACGCCGCGACAGATCGCCCGCCGCGATGGCCTCCGCCGTCCGCTCGATCTCCCCGAGGGGGCGCAGGCTGTGCCGTACGAGCCAGTAGCAGGCGACCCCGAGCGCGACGACCACGGCGAGGCCCACCCCGGTGACGATCATCGCGAGCCGGGAGACCGTGCCGTCGATGTCGGCGAGACTCACCGCCGCGACGCGGAAGCGGGCGCGCCGCTCCTCGCGCACGACGATCCCCCGCCACCGGTCCCCCGAGGGGGACTCCACCGTGAACAGCCACTGCCCGCGGTCCGCCCTGGGCTTGGGCAGCACGGGCGGATCGGAGTTCGGCGGCTCCTGCACCGTGTGCAGCAGCCTGCCGTCATTGTCGAGCAGGACGATGTAGAAGAAGCCGAACTGCCTCGGCGGCCGTGAGAACGTCTCCGTGTCCGGGTCTCTCGGCCGCGACACGGAAGGCGGCTCCGACGGGCGCCGGGCGAACGCCGAGAGCTGCGCGTCGACCCGGTCCACCAGATAACCGCGCAGGAGCTGTACGGCGAAACCGCCGGTCAGCGCGATCGCGAGCGTCACGAGCAGCAGCGTCCCCGCGACGAGCCGCAGCCACAGCGGGGTCCGCGCGGCCCGCCGCCGAAGCTCGCGGACGCCGAGCAGGCGCAGCGTGCGGCCCGCCCCGGTCATGGCGCGGAGCCGCTCACCCACGCGGCGCACGAAGGACATAGCCGACACCGCGCAGGGTGTGGATCAGCTTCGGCTCGACCGCGTCCACCTTGCGCCGCAGATAGGAGACGTACGACTCGACGACGTTGCGGTCCCCGCCGAAGTCGTAGCGCCAGACGTGGTCGAGGATCTGCGTCTTCGACAGCACCCGGCCCTGGTTCGCCATGAAGTAGTGCAGCAGCTTGAACTCGGTCGGCGAGAGCCGCACCGGCGCGCCACGGCGCCACACCTGGTGCGATTCCTCGTCGAGCTCCAGGTCGGCGACGCACAGCCGGGCGGGGAGCGGCTCGCCCGAACGGGTGCGGCGCAGCACCGCCCGGATCCGGGCGAGCACCTCCTCCAGGCTGAACGGCTTGGTCACGTAGTCGTCGCCGCGGCCGAGACCGGCGAGCTTGTCCTCGGCGGCGTCCCTCGCGGTGAGGAACAGCACGGGGATCCGCCGCCCCGTCTGGCGGAGCCGGTCGGAGACGGCGAAACCATCCAGGTCGGGCAGCATGACGTCGAGCACCACCAGATCCGGGCGCGCCTGTCCGGCGAGCTCCACCGCCTCACGCCCCGTCGCCGCCGTGATCACCTCGAATCCGGCGTACCGCAGGCTCGCGGACAGAAGCTCCCGGATGTCGGGCTCGTCGTCGACGACCAGCAGACGACCCTCGGTGGTCACGAGCCCGCCCTCCTGCCGGCGGGCGAGCCCTGGGTGACGGACGTGGCCGCCACCTGCCCCTCCGCGTCGGCGGTCCCCGCGACGGTGACGAAGCTGCCCGGCTCGATGTCCGCGAGCTTGCCCGCCCGGGTCACCTGGACGCGGGTGTCCCGGGAGATGGTGACCGTGACCACCCCACCGCTCATGGTCTCGACGTAGATCTTGTCGCCGTCGACCAGTTTGACGGTGCCGAAGGTCATGCCACCCGCGCCACCTCCGCCTCCGCCTGCGTTTCCAGCTCCGGCGCCCCTGCCCGTGCCCCCGCCCGCACCGCCGAAGGACCCGCCTCGCGCGTACCCGCCCCCGGCGGCGCCCTGGCCGGCCTGAACACCGGCGGGGCCCTGGCCGCCGCCGTACGCTCCCGCCCCGGCGGCGCGGCCCGGTCCCGCCGCGGAACCGCCGAAGAGCTTGTGCGCCTGGATGCCGAGGAGCAGCCCGGCCACCAGCAGGACGCCTCCGGCCAGGGCCAGGGTCACCCTGGACGCGCCCGCCCGCGCCGGATGCGCCGCCAGCACCTCCTGGAGGTCGTCGCCGAACGGCGAGCTCTCCAGAAGCTCCTCTGTGTCGTGTCTGCTCACATCCGTCTCCCTTCTGTGGGTCCGCGGGCTCGGGTTCTCGGCTCGGGTTTTCGGCTGGGGTTTTCGGCTGGGGTTTGCGGCTGGGGGGTCCGGGTCCGGGTCATTCGAAGCGCAGGGCCTCGATCGGCCTCAGTCCGGCGGCGCGGTTGGCGGGATAGCTGCCGAAGAACAGGCCGATCGCGACCGACACGCCCAGCGCCAGCGCGATCGAGGCCGGGACGATGACCGGCCGTACGCCCGCGATCGTGAACTGTGCGCCGATGACCGCGATCAGCACGCCCAGCAGGCCGCCGACCAGGCTGAGCATCGTCGCCTCGGCGAGGAACTGTCCCAGTATCGCCCCCCTGGGCGCGCCGATCGCCTTCCGGATGCCGATCTCCCGGGTCCGCTCGGTGACCGTGACGAGCATGATGTTGGTGATGCCGATGCCGCCGACGAGCAGGCTGATCGCCGCCACCGCGCCGAGCAGGACCGTGAACGTCGCGGTCGCCGCGCTGACGGTCTCCTGCAGAGTCGCCTGGTTGAGGATGCGGTAGTCGGCGCTCGCCGCGTTCGTGATCCCGTGCCGCTGGTCGAGCACCCCGGCGACCTCGCTCTGCGCCGCGTCCACCGTCTCGGCGCTCTTCGCCTGCACGAGGATCTGTCCCAGCGGCCCGAACCCCGTCAGGCTCTGCTGTACGGCGGGCAGCGGGGCGATCGCCAGGTCGTCGGCGTCCTGGAACCCCGACGAGCCGGCCTCCTTCAGCACGCCCACGACCGTGAAGGGCACGCCCGACACGGTGATCTGCCGGCCGACCGGATCGACCGCGCCGAACAGGTCCTCGGCCACCGTGTGCCCGATGACCACGACCTTCCGGGCGGCGAGCACGTCGTCGTTGTAGAAGTAGGCGCCCTTGACGACCGGCTTGTTGGACGTCTCGAAATAGCTCGGATAGGTGCCGACGAACTGCCCGATCGAGTGGCTCGCCCCCTCGTACGTCGCGGTCTGGGACTGGGCGGTCACGACCGGCGAGACGCTCTTGACGGACGGGGCGTTCGCCGGGTCGGCCAGCGCCCGCGCGTCGTCCAGGGTCAGGTCCCTGGCCTGGGTGCGGGGGCCGGTGTTCTGCCGCGCGCCCTGGCCACCGCCGCCCCCGCCTCCACCTCCGCCGCCGAGGAGCCGGGCGAACCCTCCGCCGGGGCCCCCTCCGCCACCCGAGGTCGAGGGCGTGATGGTCAGCGAGTTCGCCCCGAGCCGCTGGATGTTCTGCTGGATCTGCCGGGAGGACCCCTCGCCCACCGCGACCAGCAGGATCACCGCGGCGACGCCGATCAGGATGCCGAGCATGGTGAGCGCGCTGCGCATCCTGTTGGCGGCCAGGCCGCGCAGCGCGAAGCGCAGGACCTCCGCGGCGTTCACGAGACCACCCCGGCGAGCCGCGGAGGCAGGCCGCCCACCGGGGTGGTGCGCACGTCGTCCACGATCCGGCCGTCCATCAGGCGGACGACCCGCTTGGCGTGGGCGGCGACCTCCTCCTCGTGCGTGATGAGGACGAGGGTCCGGCCGCTCGCGCTGAGCCGGTCGAAGATGCTCATGATGTCTCCGCTGGACGTGCTGTCGAGGGCCCCCGTGGGTTCGTCCGCGAGCAGCAGGGTCGGCGCGGTGACGAGCGCGCGGGCCACCGCCACCCGCTGCTGCTGGCCGCCGGACAGTTCGTTGGGCTGGTGGTGGACCCGGTCGGCGAGCCCCACCCGGTCGAGCGCGGCGAGCGCCCGGCGGCGCCGCTCCGCGGCGTGGACCCCGCCGTACGCCAGGGGAAGCTCGACGTTGGCGAGCGCGCTCATCCGGGGGATCAGGTTGAACGACTGGAAGACGAACCCCACCTTCCGGTTGCGGACGATCGCCAGCCGCCGCTCGTCGAGGGCGCCGACGTCGGTGCCGTCCAGGTGGTAGGTGCCGCCGGACGGCACGTCAAGGCAGCCGATGATGTTCATCAGCGTCGACTTGCCGGACCCCGAGGCTCCCATGATCGCCACGTAGTCGCCGCGCTCGACCGTGAGCGACACCCCGCGCAGCGCGCGCACCGCGGTCTCGCCCTCGCCGTACACCTTGGTGACCTGGCCGAGGACGAGCACGGGCGGCGGGGTGGGGTTCATCGGCCGCCACCGCCCCTGTTCGCGCCCCCCGCGCCTCCACCCGCGCCGCCGCCGAAGCCGCGGCCGAATCCGCCTCCGCCGCCCGGGAACTGGATGCCGCCGCCTCCGCCGGTGGTCGTGGCTTGGGGCCGGACCACCTGGTCACCCTCCTGGAGCCCCGACTTGATCTCGGTGGTCGTGTCGCCCTGCAGGCCCGCCTCCACCCGCCTCACCACCTGCCTGCCGTTCTCCAGCACGGTCACCAGCGACTGGCCGCCCGCCGTGGTGACCGCCGAGGACGCCACCGTGAGCACGTCGTCCGCCTTGCCCACCGTCACCTGGACCGTGGCCGTCTGCCTGAGCCGTACGGAGGAGGGGACGCCGGTCAGCGTGACCGTCACCGCGTACTGGACGACGTTGTTGTTCGTCTGCGGCTGCGGGTCGATCACGGACACCTTGCCGGCGGCCGTCACCCCGGTGAGGGCGTCGAAGGTCACCGTCGCCGTCTGGCCGGTCCTGATCCTGGTGACGTCGGCCTCGGTGAAGTCGCCCACGATCCGCAGCCGCGCGGGGTCGGCGATCTCGACGAAACCGGCGGACGCGCCCTGTGACTGAGACTGGGACTGTGACTGGGACTGTCCCTGCCCGGTCTGGGAGGAGGAGGCGCCGGACCCGCCCGAGGACCCGCCTTCCGCGCCGTTGACCGCCGTGACGACCCCCGCGAACGGCGCCTTGAGCACCGTTCCCGCCAGCGCCCGCTTCGCCGACCGGTAGGCGTTCCTCGCGCTGATGTACTGCGAGTAGCCCGAGGCCGTCGAGGTGTCGGCGTCATCGGCGGCGTCCAGGCTCGCCTTGGCCGCCTCCAGGCTCTCCCGGGCCGCCGTGTCGTCGAGACGGGCGAGCACCTGGCCCTTCCTGACCTTGTCGCCGGTCTCGACCAGCACGGCCTCAACCGTACCGTTCGTGCCGAACGAGAGCGCCCGGGTCCGGGCGCTCTCGACGGAACCGGACGCCGACACCGACGCGAGCACGGTGCCGCGGGTCACCCGGGTCGTCAGCGGAGCGGCCCCGGCGGAGGAGTCGCCTCCCAGTGACGCCCAGGCCGCGGCGATCCCGCCGAGCAGCAGCACCACCAGGACGCCGTTGATGACCAGCGTCCGGCGCTTCGTCGACAGCTTCACGACGTGGAACCCTGGCAAACCCCGCTTCGGGCAACCTCGGCCGATGCTGAGGGTTTGCTGGCAGTCCGCATACACAGACAACTTTCAGGTACGGCCAAGCCATCGGTGACGTGGCGCCAGCAGGATGACCGCCATGAGATCGAGCGCTCCATACCGCGTCGGAGGGCTCGCGCTGGCGGGAATCGTCATCGCGAGCGTCGCCGTGATCTCCGCCACCGGCGGCGATCCCTCCGACGCCGGCCGGATGTCGCTCGCCTCGGTCAGGCGGGGCACGGTCACGGCGTACGTCTCGGCCGCGGGCAACACCGTCGACACGGGGGTACGCGATCTCGCCTTCGGGGCGGAGGGCGTGGTCGAGAAGGTCTACGTCAAGGTGGGAGAGAAGGTCCGCCGGGGCAGGGTCCTCGCCCGGATCGACGACACCATCGCCCGGGAGGACTACGAGGCCGCCAAGGCCGCCCTCGCCGCCGCCCGCGAGACCCTCGACGACGTCAGGAACGGGACCGCCACGTCTTCGGGCGGCGCCGGAGCGGGAACCGCCGCGGCCGGATCCGCCCCCGGCACCGGGACGGGAGGCGGAGCGGGAGCCGGCGCGGCCGGACCGAACGCCGGCGCCCCCAGCGGTCGCTCGGGCCCGGGCACGACCGGCGCAGGGGCAACCGGGGCGGGCACCACCGGAGCAGGCACCACCGGCACGGGCACCACCGGGGCGGGCACCACCGGGGCGGGCACCGGATCAGCCGGGCGGAGAGGTTCCGGCGGTGGCCAGGCCACCTGCCCGACGCCATCCGCCCACCCTTCGGCGCACCCGACCGCCCAGCCGTCCCCGCGTCCCACGGCCCGCCCGTCCGCCCGGCCCTCGTCCGGCACCGGGGCGCGGGCCGTTTCGTCCTGGGATGTGGACCGGGTGCCCGCGCCCGCCACGGCCCTGCTCGCGGCGTACGCGCCGACCGGCGGCACGAGCACCGTCCTCAGGACCAGCCAAGGCACTGAGATCTACGCGGGCAACGGAACGACGGGCACCGCGAGCAGCATGCTCGTGTCGTACCAGGGGGGCGGTTCCGAACCCAAGCCCGAACCCAAGCCAACGTCCTCGCCGGGCCGGCACCCGCATCCGCATCCGACGCGGACGCACCGCCCGAACCCCGGACACGACGGCAGGACCGGGCCCGATCCCGAGGTGAGCATCTCGATTCCGCCCACCGCACCGCCTGAGCAGTCACCCGGGCAGTCTTCGGGAAAGCCGTCCGCCGCGGCGAGCCCCTCCCCCGGCCGTCCCTCCGGCACCTGCGCACCCGGCCAGGGCGGTCAGGGACAGAACCGGCAGGGACAGGAAGGCCGCGGCGCTCAGGGACGTAGGGGCCTCGGCGGCGGTCAGCCCGGCGGTCGAGGCGGACAGGCGAGTCAGGCCGGGCAGGACGGCCGAGGCGGACAGGCGGGTCAGGGCGGCGCGCGGCTCACCGAGGCACAGGCCGAAGCGCAGGTCAGCCAGGCGACAACCGAACTGGCCGAGGCCAAGGAGGCCCTCGCGGGCGTCCGGATCAAGGCTCCGGCGGACGGCACCGTGCTGTCGATCGCCGGGACCACAGGCTCCCGCTACACCTCGGGCGCCTTCGTCACCCTGGGCGATCTCGACAACCTCCAGGTGCAGGCGCTGTTCACCGAGTCGGACATCCGCTTCCTGAAGACCGGTCAGCCCGCCGTCGTCACGCTGCCCACGCAACCGGGACGGGAATTCAGCGGGACGGTCGCCCACATCGACCCGACCGCGACCACCTCCGACCGGCTCGTCCGCTACGGCGTACGCATCGACCTCGACAGCCGCCCGGCCCGGCTGCTGCTGGGGCAGAGCGCCACCGTCCGGGTGACCACCGACGAGGCGGCCGACGCGCTCTACGTCCCCTCCCAGGCCGTACGCGTCCAGAGCGACGGCACGGCGGTGGTCATGGTGGCCGACGGCGGCGCCCAGGTCCGGCGGACGGTCGGAGTCGGCGTACGCGGCGACACCTACGTGGAGGTCGTCACCGGCCTCTCCGAAGGCGACCGGGTCGTCCTCCCCACGACGACCACCGCCTTCCCCGACGAAGGCTTCCCCGCCCCCCGCTGAACCATCGGGGACCCAGCGCCATGTTCATGAAACTAAGCGGCCCGGTCTGGACTCACCTGTTCATGGTGCGGCGAACATAGGATCCGTACGTCGAGCCGGAGCACGGCAGGCGCATCCCGGTCGCGATCAAGGCATCCACGATGTTCCCGGCAGCCACCTCGTTGAGCTTCCCGTCCCTTTCGGCACGAGCGAGAAGCCAGATCGTGCCATGGACTTCCAGGCCATGTGCCCTTCCCACCCTTACGGCTTCCCGATCGTCGGTTATGGCGACGCCGCGAGCCAGTTCAGCCGCTGAGAACACGCTCGCTTCGCCCAGATTGCGGTCCGAGGATCCGATGCGTTGCACCCATTTCGCGAAACAGCTGATCTCCTCCAAGGAGTCCAGCCTCGCGATGTTGAGCCAATCCGTGTCCAGCACGGCCTGAAGGGCCGGGTGATCCTCTACTCCTGCACGGATCTCCTCCCGCACCACATGAGTGGTTAGACAGGTGCTACCGGCCAGGAGATCGCGTAACACGTCCAGGCGTTCGGCGCGGGCGAAGTGGTTGAGACACATCGCGTCGAACACGAAGACGGGGGCGGGCTGGGTCTGGCTCACAGATCGGGTTCCGCGTCATCAGGCAGCGGAAGATCGGCTGCGACGATCTGGCCACGCATCAGCTCGACGGCACGAGAAGCCGTGATGAGCGACCTCTTGAAGGATTCCACCACCGCATGCGCGTAGCTTGGCGGCACCCGGATCGTTTCGAGGTCGGGTTGTGGAGCCCACCCGACCGCTTCCATCAATTCCGCCCGGGTCGGATTTCTCCTGCGCATCTCTCTCGCCGCGTTCCCGTCGATGACCCCGGATGCGACGGCCTGCCGGATCGTCAACGACCAGGAGGTTCTGAAGCGCGCGGCGAGGCTCACCAGGTCTTCGCGCCTCACCACTTCGCTCCGACGAACAGCGGCGAACGCCTCGACCGGAATCAACAGCTCCGCGGCGAAGGCGTCGATCAACGCCTCTCGATCGTCACGGGAAACGTGGACGCCTATGTCGGTGGAGTACTCGTCCCCGACGATCAGGTGCCCCAGCTCATGAGCCGCGGTCGCCCGGCGGCGCCCGGGGTCGCCCTGCCTGCTAACGACCGCAACAGCCAGATCGTCCTCAACCAGTGAGGCCCCCTCGCCCGGCACTTCGACCACCGCGACCAGTTGCCCCAGCCGCTCGCACACGCTCATGAGCGAGTCGATGGGCCCACGTCCGAGGTCGAGCCGATCCCTCACCCACAGCGCCGCTCGCCGAGCGTCCGACGCGTCCTGGATCGCGACCGGATATCGCTCTATCCCCGGAGGAGAGAAGCCTCCTACATCGATCATTTGACGGATGTCGGCCAGCCATGCGGAAAGCGCCACTTCCAGGCGGTAGGACTGCCGCGCCGCGTCCGTAAGCGTGTCGTCGGCCAGTTCCGCACGACGAGACACGACCAGCGGTGCCGGAGCGAGGAAATAGGTCAAAGGCACCTTGAGCACCGAGGACAGCTTGGCGAGTTCGAGCGCGTCTACTCGGCGTACCCCCCGCTCGATTTTTGCGATCATCGTCCGGTCGAGCCGGAGCGCCGCCGCGAGTTGCTCCTGCGACATGTCGGCCGCCAGGCGGCACTCGCGTACGCGCTCGCCTATGTCCGCCCACTCACCAGGCTCTTTCATAGTGCGATAATCGCACGACCGCCCGGAAGGCGCGATGGTCCACGCCTGATCGTTGGCAATTGTTGCCCCCGCTACGGCTCAGGGGCGGGTGGGTGGGGTGCGCATGACGTAGCCGACGCCGCGCAGCGTGTGGATGAGCCGGGGATGAGCCCTGGACTCGGCATTGTCGAGTTTGCGGCGCAGCACCGAGACGTACGACTCGACGATTCCGGCGTCGCCGCGGAAGTCGTAGTCCCACACGTGGTCGAGGATCTGCGCCTTGGACAGCACCCGGCCGGCGTTGACCATGAAGTAACGCAGCAGCTTGAACTCCGTGGGCGACAGCGACACGACGTGGCCGCCGCGCCAGACCTCGTGGGACTCCTCGTCCAGTTCGATGTCGGCGAAGGTCAGCCGCGGCGGGACCGGCAGCGGGTCTCCGGCGGCGCGGCGCAGCACGGCCCGGATGCGGGCGACGACCTCCTCCAGGCTGAACGGCTTGGTCACGTAGTCGTCGCCGCCGAGCGTCAGCCCCCGGATCTTGTCCTCGGTCGCGTCCCGCGCCGTGAGGAAGACGACGGGAGTGTGGGTGCCGCCGCCGCGGAGCCTCCGTACGATGTCGAACCCGTCCATGTCGGGCAGCATGACGTCGAGCACGATCAGGTCTGGGCGGTGCCGGTAGGCCGCGGCGACCGCCGCGCCGCCGTCGGAGGCGGTGTGGACCTCGAACCCGGCGTAGCGCAGGCTGGCCGCGAGCAGTTCGAGGATGTTCGGCTCGTCCTCGACGATCAGCAGCCGGGCTTCGGAAGTTTCAGCGACCATGGCGCCAGAACTCTAGACCTAGGAGGTTAAGGGAACCGTTAAGGCGATGTGCCGCGCGATGGCCAGGCTGCTCGTGGCGGCCGGCGACGGCGCGTTGCGCACCAGCACGATCCGCCCGCGCACGTCGATCGCGAAGTCGTCCAGGAGCCGGCCGTCCCTGGTCACCGCCTGGGCCCGCACGCCGGATCCGGTGCGGACGAGATCGGCCGAGGTCAGCGCGGGCACGTACCGCCGGACGGCGGCGGTGAACGCCCGCTTGACCAGCGAGCCGTACACCTCGCGCACGCCGGTCCGCCAGTGCTCGGCCGCCATCTTCCCGGTGCCCGGCCAGGACAGGATGCCGCGCAGGTCGCGCAGCGAGGCGCGGCCCCACGAGTAGCCCTCCAGGGCGAGCGCCGGGACCGCGTTGGGCCCGGCCAGGACCTCTCCGTCGATCCGGCGGGTCAGGTGGACGCCGAGGAAGGGGTAGCGGGGGTCCGGCACGGGATAGATCAGCCCGCGTACGAGGCCCGCGGCCGGTCCGGCGAGCCGGTAGTACTCCCCCCGGAAGGGGACGATGCGCACGTCGCCGCCGGCCCCCGCCAGATCCGCCACGCGGTCGGTGCCGAGACCGGCGCAGGAGATCAGCCGGTCGAAGGCGAACCTCTGCCGCCCCGCCGCCACGAGCACGCCGTCCGTGGTCTGCCGGATCGCGCGTACGGGATGCGAGAGCCGTACGGACCCGCCGGCCTCGGCCACGTCGGCGGCGAGGCGGCGCGCGACGGCCGCGAAGTCGGTGATCGCGGTGTGCGGCGAGTGGACGGCGGCGACCCCGGCCGCGTACGGCTCGATCTCCCGCAGGCCGATCGCGTCGAGTTCGGCGACGCCGGGTACGCCGTTCTCCCTGGCCCGCTCGGCGATGCGGCGCAGCCCCGGCAGTTCGGCCCGGGTCGAGGCGACCACGAGCTTGCCCACCTCGTCGTACGGCAGACCGTGCTCGGCGCAGTACTCGCGCAGCATCGCGACGCCCTCCCGGCAGAGCGTGGCCTTGAGCGAGCCGGGCTGGTAGTAGATCCCGGCGTGTACGACCCCGCTGTTGTGCCCGGTCTGGTGGGCCGCGACGCGGGACTCCTTCTCCAGGACGGTCACCTCGGCGCCCTCGCGCGCCATCCGCCGCGCCACGGCCAGGCCGAGGATGCCGGCACCGACGATCCCGATTCTCATGACGCCAAGGTTGTCGACAGCATGTGGGTCATTGTCTCGCGACCGGAGCCGCCACGTCGTGATCGAACCTCTGTTCGGTATGCTTGCGGGGTGTACGTGCCACCCGGCTGGCCGCCGGAGGTCCGCCCGCCGGGCAGCCCCGACTGGGAGACGTCGGCCGTGTCGTGGCTGCTCGACGCCGTGCCGCCGGACTATCGCGCGTACGGCGTGCTGCGCCGCTATCCGCTCGCGCTCGCCCGGATGGCCCGGCAGCAGGTGGGCGCCTCGATCCAGGCGGCCAGGGAGGGATACCGCGGCGCCGCCGTCGATCTCAAGGAGCACCTGCCGCCGCACGCGGTCGCCTCCGTCCTGGACGCCTACCGGCGGGAGGGGCCCCGCCTCGTACGGCTGGCCGAGTCGATCACGCTCGTGGAGCGCGCGCTGCGCGGGGAGCACTTCCTGCCCCGACTGTGAAGCATCACGGACATAACGGGGCATAACACCCTAGAAGAGAGAATCGGGGGTTAGCCATGACCACAGAGGGAGTGAACAAGACCGCGGGCGAGGTCATGCACGAGGGCGCCGAGTGCATCGGCGAGCACGACAGCCTGCGGACGGCCGCGGAGATGATGCGGGACATGAACGTCGGCGCGCTCCCCATCTGCGGGGACGACGACCGGCTCAAGGGCATCATCACCGACCGCGACATCGTCATCAAGTGCGTCGCGGAGGGCAAGGACCTCGACCAGACCACGGCGAGCGAACTCGCCCGCGGCCTGGTCTGGGTGGACGCCGGCGCCAGCGTCGAGGAGGCCCTGGCGAAGATGGAGGAGCACCAGATCAAGCGGATGCCGGTGATCGACAACCATCGCATCGTCGGGATGATCAGCGAGGCCGACCTCGCCAAGGAACTGCCCGACAGCAAACTCGCCGAGTTCGTCCACCGCCTGTACGCGCACGGCTGAGGCCCGCGGCGCCGGGAGTCCGGCGAGTTCCGCCCGGGGCCACGCGCGGCCGGGCGTGATCCGCCGGAGCTCCCCCGAGGGGCCGGGCGCCGACGGCGCCCG
>QFZU02000123.1 GCA_003260025.2 Microbispora triticiradicis
CGCCGAGGCCGCGCCCGCCGCTCAGCCGGCCGCCGACACCGCAGCCGAGGCCGCGCCGGTGGCTCCTGCGAAGAAGCCGCGCACCCGCCGCAAGCCCGCCGCAGCGGCCACCACCGAGGCCCCCACCACCGAGGCCCCCACCACTGAGGGCCCCGCCACCGGCACCGCCGCGGAGACGGCGGAGGCGCCGGGCGGAGAGACGGCCGAGGCCGCCGCGCCCAAGCCCGCCAGAACCCGCAGGAAGACCACCGCGAAGACCCCGCAGAGCGCCGCCGAAGAGGCAGCCGCGACCCCGGAGGCCGCGCCCGCCACCCAGCCCGCCGCTCAGCCGGCCGCCGCCGAGACCGGCACCGAACCCGCCGCCGCGGAGACCGCCGTGAGCGAGCAGGCCGTGAGCGAGGGCGGGGGTGAGCAGGCGGAGCCGATGCCGGGTTACGCCAACCTCACCATCGCGTCGCTGCGGTCGAGGCTGCGCGGCAAGTCGGCCGAGCAGGTGCACGCGCTCCTCGACTACGAGAAGGCGCACACGAACCGTCCCGAGGTGGTCCGCATGTTCCAGAACCGGCTGTCGAAGCTCCAGTCGGAGTCCTGACACCGGCCGCCTCCGGAGCACCGGCGGCGCCTGAGTGCCGATCGTGTCCTGAGCACCGGCGAGGTCCGGCCCGGCCCCGCCGGGCCGCGGGATCGCCGGGACGCGGGACTGTCGGGGCGCGGGACTGTCGGGGCGCGGGACTGTCGGGGCGCGGGACTGTCGGGGCGCGGGACTGTCGGGGCGCTCGTCGGGAGGCGGGATTGTCGGGACGCGGGATTGTCGGGCGCTGCGGCTAGCCTGCAGGTGCTGCACGGCGAGCGTACGGTGAGCGATGACCGTGGGCGAAGACCGTAAGCGATGACCGTGGGCGATGGTCACCGGGCCCGGGCGAGGAGGACTGGTTGAGCGCGAAGACGTCTCCGGAGGCGCCCCTGCCGATCAGGTCGGTGCTGCAGATGGTCGCGCAGTGGATCGGCAAGCTGGGCACCGTCTGGGTCGAAGGGCAGATCACCGAGCTGACGGCACGTGGCGGCACCGTCTTCCTGACCCTGCGCGACCCGGTGGCGAACGTCTCGGCGCGGGTCACCTGCGCCCGGGGCGTCTACGAGGCCAGTGTGCCGCGCCCGGTGGACGGCGCACGCGTGGTGGTGCACGTCAAGCCGGACTTCTGGGTCAACAGAGGATCGTTCGCCTTCACCGCCCTGGAGATCCGCCCGGTGGGGATCGGCGAGCTGCTGGCCAGGCTGGAACGGCTGCGGCAGGTGCTGGCGGGCGAGGGCCTGTTCAACGTGGACCGGAAGAGACGGCTGCCGTTCCTGCCGGGGACGGTCGGGCTCGTCTGCGGGCGCGACTCCGCCGCCGAGCGTGACGTGCTGGAGAACGCCCGCCGCCGCTGGCCCGCCGTCCGGTTCCGGGTGGAGCAGGTCGCCGTGCAGGGGCCGTACGCGGTGGGCGAGGTGACCGAGGCGCTGCGCAGGCTGGACGCCGACCCCGAGGTCGACGTGATCGTCATCGCCAGGGGCGGCGGCTCCCTGGAGGACCTGCTGCCCTTCTCGGACGAGTCGCTGGTGCGGGCCGTGGCGGCCTGCCGTACCCCCGTGGTGAGCGCGATCGGCCACGAGCAGGACAGCCCGTTGCTGGATCTCGTGGCCGACGTGCGCGCCTCGACTCCGACGGACGCGGCCAAGAAGGTCGTGCCCGACGTGGGTGAGCAGCTCACCCTGGTCCACCAGCTGAGGGACCGGGGCCGCCGGGTGCTGCGCGGCTGGGTCGAGCGGGAGCTGTCCTGGCTGGAGTCCGTACGCTCGCGGCCGTCGCTCGCCGATCCGGTTCGGGAGCTCGACCGGCGGGCCGAGCAGGTCGACGCGCTGCGCGAACGGTCTCGGCGGTGTCTTTCCGCGTCCCTGGACCGCTCGGCCGACTCGCTCGAACACCTCAGGGCCCGGCTCGTGACGCTCTCCCCCGCCGCGACCCTGGAACGCGGCTACGCCATCGCGCAGCGCCCGTCGGGTGAGGTCGTCCGCCTGGCGGCCGACGTCAAGCCGGGAGACGAGCTCACCGTCCGCTTCTCCGACGACCGCGTCGCGGTGACCGCCGACCCCGACGCCCCGTCCGCCTGACAGCCCGCCCCTGACCGTCCTTCCGGTGTCAGAGGGCGAGCCGGACGCCGTACGCGTCGAGCCAGGCGTTCACCTGGAGCAGCCCTTCGAGGGCCGTACGGGAGCCCTGGAGGCTGACGGCGCCCACCGGCTGGTCGAGGATGCTCCGCACCTTGCCGGTGTCGAGCAGGCAGCCGATGGCCGGCTCTCCGCTCAGCAGGTCGGCCACGGCGGCGCGCAGCGCGTGCTCGTACGCCGGGTCCTGGGTGGAGGGGTAGGGCACCTTGCGCCGTTCGACCACCGAGCGGGGCAGCACGTCGGCCGTCGCGGCGCGCAGCAGGCTCTTCTCGTGGCCGTCGAAGGTCTTCATGGCCCAGGGGGCGTTGAAGACGTACTCGACCAGGCGGTGGTCGCAGAACGGCACGCGGACCTCCAGCCCCACGGCCATGCTCATGCGGTCCTTGCGGTCCAGCAGGATCTGCACGAAGCGGGTCAGGTGCAGGTAGCTGATCTCCCGCATCCGCCTCTGCAGCCCGGTCTCCCCCGGCACCCGCGGCACCTCGGCCAGCGCCCGCTGGTAGCTGTCGGCGCGGTAGGCCGGGACGTCGAGCTTGCTCAGCAGTTCCTCGTTCAGGAACTCGCCCCTGGTGGTCAGGCCGGTCTGGTTCTGTGTGGCGAGCCACGGGAAGGTGTGCGCGCCGACCGCCGCGGGGTCGTGGAACCACCGGTATCCGCCGAACACCTCGTCGGCGGACTCACCTGACAGCGCGACCGTCGAGCGCTCCCTGATCGCCTTGAAGAGCAGGTAGAGCGAGGTGTCCATGTCGCCGATGCCGAGCGGGACGTCCCTCGCGCGCAGTACGGCCGCGCGCACGGCCGGGTCCATGAGGTCGGCCGAGTCCAGCACGATGTCCGTGTGGTCGGCGCCCACGTGCCGCACCACGTCGTGCACGTACGGCGTGTCGGGGGTGTCGCGCATGTCGTCGGGCTGGAAGTTCTCGGTGTAGCCGCTGAAGTCGACCGAGAACGACCGCACCGTGCCCCGGCCGCGCAGCGCGCGGGCCGCGAGGGCGGTGACCGCGCTGGAGTCGAGGCCGCCGGACAGCAGCGTGCACAGCGGCACGTCGGAGATGAGCTGCCGCGCGACGATGTCGTCGAGCAGTTCGCGGATGGTCCGGATGGTCGTCGGCAGGTCGTCGGTGTGCTCGCGGGCCTCAAGCTCCCAGTAGCGGCGCTTGCTCAGCCCCTCGCGGCGTACCTTGACCACCTGGCCGGGCCGCACCTCGCGCATGCCGCGGAAGACCGCGCTCTCCGGGGTCTTCACGAAGGCGAGGATCTCCCGCAGTCCGTCGGCGTCGACGACCCGCTCGGCGAGCGGGTTGGCCAGGATCGCCTTCGGCTCCGAGCCGAACAGCACCCCGTCGGGCGTCGGGTAGTAGTACAGCGGCTTGATGCCCATGCGGTCGCGCACGAGCAGCAGTTCCTCGCGCCGGGTGTCCCAGATCGCGAAGGCGTACATGCCGTTGAGCCGGGAGACGAAGTCGTCGCCCCATTCGAGGTACGCCCGCAGGACGACCTCGGTGTCGCTCCTGGTCCGAAAGGTGTGGCCGAGCCGGAGGAGCTCGTCGCGCAGCTCCTGGAAGTTGTAGACCTCGCCGCTGTAGGTGAGGGCGGCCAGGACCTCGCCGCCGGCTTCGGCGGTCATAGGCTGGCGGCCGCCCTCGATGTCGATGATGGCGAGCCGCCGGTGACCGAACGCGACGTGCGGGGCGAGCCAGGCCCCTTCGGCGTCCGGCCCCCGGCACGCCATCGTGTCCGTCATCGCCTGGACGGTCTGCCGCTCCTCCCGGAGATCGCGTCCGTAGTCCACCCAGCCACTGATTCCGCACATGGAGATGACCCCCCGGTTCATCACTCCCGCAGATGGTTAGTACACCTAAGCAACGGCCCAATCAGGACTTTTATGCCCAAATCGGGCATCGCTATGAGGCCGCGAAGTGTCGGTCCCGGCCTCTAAGGTGGAGGGCGTGAGCGAGGACAGGCAGACTCCCCCGCAGGACGGACCGGCTTCCGCGCAGGACGGGCAGACCCCGTCGTACGAGCAGGCCCGCGAGCAGCTGACCGACGTGGTGCGGCGGCTGGAGAACGGCGGGCTCACGCTGGAGCAGTCGATCGAGCTGTGGGAGCGCGGCGAGAGGCTGGCCGCCGTCTGCGAGGAGTGGCTCCAGGGCGCACGCGCCAAGCTGGCCGCCGCGATGGCCCAGCGGCAGGAGCCCCAGCCGAACGGACCGGAGGACGCCCCCTTCTGACACCGGGCGGGGGCTGCGGCCACCGGCCGTCCCGACCGGCGGACGTGGTGATGGCGTCATCTGACGCCGGGCGGGGGCTGTGACCACCGGCCGTCCCGACCGGCGGACGTGGTGACGGCGTCAGCGGTCGCGGCACCAGGCGTGCCAGAGGGCGGCGAGCCGCCGGCCGGTACGCTTCCGGCCGAGGTCCGCGGTCAGCCGGACACGGGCGTCGGCGAGGGCTGCGGCGAGGGCTGCGGGGTGAGCGTGCGGACGAGGGCGCTCAGTTCCTCCCACCCGGCCGTCCCCGTGACGACCACCGCGTGATCGGGGAGAACGCGGACCAGCGACCGCTGGTTCTTGTCCGGCCGCACCCGCTCCTCCCAGGTCACACCGTCGATCTGGCGGCTCCCGCCGGGCTTGTCGGTGTTGGTCATGCGGTTGACGAACCCCGCGACAGGGCGTTCGTCGCTCTGGGCGACCATGGCG
Organism: Microbispora triticiradicis; assembly: GCA_003260025.2. Classification (GTDB taxonomy): domain Bacteria; phylum Actinomycetota; class Actinomycetes; order Streptosporangiales; family Streptosporangiaceae; genus Microbispora; species Microbispora triticiradicis. The sequence continues at coordinate 4,908 of QFZU02000123.1, forward strand.
TGCTCCCGCTCACCGGTCGCGAATCCCAGCCGCCACGTCACGACGCCGCCGTCCTGGGTCAGCCGGGAGCTGTTGGGCACCCAGTCCGCCGGGACCTGCCTCGGCGCCACGACCTCGTACGGCGCCGCGCGGACCGCGTTGGCCTGGTCGATGCCGTACTGCACCCGCGGGATGTGCTCGGTGCGGCTCTGCGGCGTGACGAGCAGGAACAACCCGACGCCGGCGAGGCAGACGAGGAGCGCGAACGCGTAACCGAAGAAGCCCTGGGTGAATCGTCCCACGTCACGCCAGATTAGCCACCGGGGTGGCCGCCGGCCGTACCGGCGGTCAGGGTTGCCGGATATTGCCAATGATGCGAAGAGCGTCCTCGGCCATCCTCCGGGCCGCCGCGGGATCGTCGGACAACGTCACCTCCTGCACGACCGCCGCGAGGGCGCCGGTGACGACCAGGACCAGCGCGTCCTCGTGCTCGAACAGGGCGGCGGTGCGCCGGGCCCACTGCCGGAGCCGTTCCCGCATGACGACCTCGAACCCGGGCGGCGCGTCGCCCCGCAGGAAGAGCGCGGCGAGGTCGCGCTCGGCGAGGCAGCCCTCCAGGTAGGCGCGGGCGGCGGCGAGGAACTGGGGCATCGGGCCGGTCTCCCCCGCCGCCCTCGCCTCCTGCACGGCCTGCCGGGTGCGCTGGGCCTGGCGCTTCTGGAACTCCTCGAACAGCGTGAGATAGAGGTCGGCCTTGCCGGAGAAGTGGTGGTAGAGGCTGCCGACGCTGGCACCGGCCCGGGCGACGACATCGGTCACGCCGGCCTCGGCGAAGCCGCTGGTGACGAAGGTCTCCTTGGCGGCGTCCAGGAGCGCGACCCTCGTGGCCGCCCCGCGGTCCGACGTCCGCGTCGCGAGTGGCCGCTCGGCCGGCCGTACGGGGGGTTGCCCAATGTCGCCGCTCATGCGGCGACGATATCCCCGACCCGTCCTCTCCCGTGGCGCGCGCCCGCGAATCCCGTGGCACGCGACCGCGAACGCCTCCGACCTGGCCCGACAGGTTCAGACCAATCGGACAGAAGCCCCCTTCGCACATTACGATCGCCCATAGCGGAGCTTGCGACGTGAGGGGATCAATGGCTGATCACGTACCGGCGGCACTGGCTGCGGGAGAACGCGCACCCGACCGCAACCTGGCTCTTGAGCTGGTCAGGGTGACGGAGGCGGCGGCGATGGCCGCGGCCCGCTGGGTGGGGCGCGGGGACAAGAACGGCGCGGACGGCGCCGCCGTCAACGCCATGCGCCAGCTGATCAACACGGTCTCGATGAAGGGCTCCGTGGTGATCGGCGAGGGCGAGAAGGACAACGCCCCGATGCTGTACAACGGCGAGCGGGTCGGCGACGGGACCGGGCCCGAGTGCGACGTGGCCGTGGACCCGATCGACGGCACCCGGCTGTGCGCGCTCGGCATGAACAACGCGATCTCCGTGATCGCGTTGAGCGAGCGCGGCTCGATGTACGACCCCTCCGCGGTGTTCTACATGGAGAAGCTCGTCACCGGCCCGCAGGCGGCCGGGCAGGTGAACATCGACGCTCCGGTGGCCGACAACATCCGGGCCGTGGCGCGGGCCAAGGGCGCCAAGCCGTCCGACGTGACCGTGGTGATCCTGGACCGGCCCCGGCACGAACGCATCGTCAAGGAGATCCGCGAGACCGGGGCCCGGATCCGCTTCATCACCGATGGCGACGTGGCCGGCGCGATCATGGCCGCGCGCACCGGCACGGGCGTCGACCTCATGCTCGGCATCGGCGGCACCCCGGAGGGCATCGTCGCCGCCTGCGCGCTCAAGTGCATGGGCGGGGTGATCCAGGGCAAGCTGTGGCCGCGCGACGACGCCGAGCGCCTCCGGGCCCTCGACGCCGGGCTCGACCCGGACCAGGTACTCACCACCGACGACCTCGTACGCTCCGACGACGTGTTCTTCGCCGCCACGGGCATCACCGACGGCGAACTGATGCACGGCGTGCGGTTCCAGGGCGGCGCGGCGGTGACGCACTCCCTCGTGATGCGGGGCCGCTCGGGGACGATCCGCAAGATCGAGAGCGAGCACCAGCTCTGGAAGCTCGGCGCCTACAGCGCGATCAACTTCGACACGGCCGTCTAGCGGGCCCGGCGGGGCTCACCGGCCGAACAGGCGGCGGCGGGGGCGCTTCGGCGAGCGGGCGACGACCTTGCCGCCGAAGACGAACCCGGCCAGCTCGATCACGGGCGCGTCCGGGGCGTGATCGGTCGCGCCCGCCGGGAGCCGCACCTCGTTGCGGAAGGACCGCACGCGGGCGGTGGGCGCGGTCACGATCCGCACGCCCTCGGGGACGAGCAGCGTGACCGTGCCGGCCATGACGGCGAGCTGGACCACCACGTGCCGCGACTGGAGGAGCGCCTCGCACAGGTCCATCGAGACCGTGCCGCCCAGCGACGTCACCGGGATCTGCGAGGGCACCACCCACCGGCCGCCGCGCGTCTCCGTACGGAAGAAGGCGGTGACGGGACGGTTGTCCATGCGGAACGGCTGGCTCTCCGGCGGCAGCAGGTCGACGGTCAGCTCGGCCAGCTCGCCGAGGGTGCGGGCGGCCCAGACGCGCTCCACCCGTTCCTCGTGCTCCAGCGGGGTCAGGCGCCCGTCGATGACGGCGTCCGTCAGCACCGTGACGACCCGCTCCCGGTCGGCGTCCGACGCGCGCATCAGCCCGGGATCGGGCGTCGCGGGGCTGCCCGGGGTGCCGGGAGCGCGCGACGCGAGGAAGGTGGAGATCCACTTCGCGGCTGAGGACTCGCTGCTCACATCTTCGAGGGTATGCGGTCCGCGGCACGCCTCACAGTCTCCGCGGCCACGCGGCTCCGGTCGCGCCGCGGACCGGACCATTGACCGGGCGCGGCGCTGCTCCTACGCTGGCGAAAACCTGAACTCTCCTCATGTTCCTGGAGGCCTGGGATGTTGGTGGAGGCCGCGATGTCCGTGAGGGTCGCGATGCCCGTGAGGGTCGCCGTCCGCGGGACTCGCCGCCGTCGCGAGCGCCGCCTGCGGAGGCACGGCTGGGAGCACAGTGCCCAGCACGCTTGGGAACACGGCGCCCAGCACGCTTGGGGACACAGTGCGCAGCACGGTAGGGAACACGGTGCCCACGCCTCGTGACCGGCGGGCGCGGCTCGCCGCCTTCGCGGTGTTCGCCGTCCAGGGCCTCACCTTCGCCACCCTGCTCACCCAGGTGGCCACGCTGCAGCGCAAGCACGGTCTCACCGACGGCGAGCTGTCCATCCTGCTCCTGGTCGTGCCGGTGATCGCGGGCGCCGGGAGCGTGCTCGCGGGCACCGCCGCCTCCCGGTACGGCAGCCGCCTGGTTCTGCGCCTGGCGCAGCCGCTCGCCTGCGCGGCCGTGGTGCTCGCCGGGCTCGCGCCGAACGTCCCCATGCTCGTCGTGGCGAACGTCCTGTTCGGCCTGGGGCTCGGCGGGGTGGACGCGGGCATGAACATGCAGGGTGTGGCGGTCGAGCGGGAGTACGGCCGGGCGGTGCTCACGGGCTTCCACGCGCTGTGGAGCGCGGCGGCGGTCGCCGGCGCGTTGTGGGCGTCGGCGGCGGCCGGGATCGGCCTCGGGCTGCCCGCCACCTTCGCGATCGCCCTCATCCCGGCCGTCGCCGTCGCGCTGGTCGCCTCGGCGTGGCTCTATCTCCCGGGTGAGGAGCACCGCCACCGGACCGGAACCCCGGCGGAGACGCCGGGGCAGGCGACGGTCAAGGCGGGGGTGGCGTGGCGTCCCATCATCCCCCTCTGCCTCGCGATGGCGTTCCTCTACGTCGGCGACTCGTCGATCTCCAACTTCGGCTCCGTCTTCATGGACAGGGTCGTGCACGCCTCGACGCCCGTGATCCCGCTGGCTCTCGGGGCGTACCAGCTCACGACGTTCCTCGTCCGCGTCGGGGGCGATCTCGCGGTGCGCAGGTTCGGCCCCGCGGCGATCGTGCGCGCGGGCGGCGCAGTGGCCACGCTGGGCTTCGTCGCGATCGTGGCGGCTCCGTCGGCGCCCGCGGCCATCGCGGGCTTCGCCCTCACCGGGATCGGCCTGTCGGTGGTGGCCCCGCAGTCGTTCAGCGCGGCCGGCCGCCTCGACCCGGCGGGCACGGGCGTGGCCATCGCCCGGGTCAACATGTTCAACTACGTGGGGTTCATCGTCGGCGCCGCCCTGGTGGGCGGCATCGCCGACGCCTCCGGCTACCAGGTCGCCTTCGCCGCGCCGCTCGTGCTGGCCGCCGCGATCATCCTGCTCGCCCGGGGCTTCCAGCCGCGTACGGCCGGGAGCGCCGCCACCACGGCCCCTATCGCGTCCTGACCTCCTCGGCCATCGCGCGTACGGCCTCCCTGACGCGGTGGACGGGCAAGCGGGCGAACCCGATCACGAGCCCCACCGGCCGCCCTTCCGCGGTCCCGAGGGCCGGGGTCGCGACCTCGGCCGACAGGCCGGCCGCCCGGGCCGCCGCAGCCAGGGCGGACGCGTCCGGCACCGTGTCCGTCCCTGCGTCCGGCACCGTGTCCGGCACGGCGTCCGGCACGGCGTAGAGGTGCAGCCCGGCCGAGATGCCGCGTACGGCGAGCCGGGGCAGGTGCTCGGCGAGCGCGCCGACGAGCGCGTCCCTGCGCCGCCGGTACTCCCGGCGCATCCGGCGCAGGTGCCGGTCGTACGCACCGCTCGCGATCAGGTGGGCGAGCGCGTACTGCTCAATAACCGGGGAACCGAGGTCGAACTCCTCACGCGCGAGCCGTACGGCGCGGGCGAGGCCCGGCGGCGCGGCGATCCAGCCGAGCCGCAGCCCCGGCGCGAGGGCCTTGCTCACGCTGCCCGCGAGCACGACCCGGCCGGGCGCGAGGCCCTGCAGGCACCCGACGGGATCGCGGTCGAAGCGGAACTCGGCGTCGTAGTCGTCCTCCAGCACCAGGGCGCCGGTGCGGGCGGCCCAGCCGGCCAGGGCGGCGCGGCGGCGCGGGGACAGCACGACACCGGTGGGGTACTGGTGCGCGGGGGTCACCAGCACGGCGTCGGCCCCGGCCGGGAGGTCCTCGACGACGATCCCCTCCCCGTCGACGGGCACCGGGACGAGCCGCGCCCCGGTCCGGCGGAGCAGCGGAAGCTGCCGCGCGCTCGTCGGGTCCTCGACGGCCAGGACGGCGCCGCGGCCCCGCTCGCGCGCCAGGGCGTGCAGGACGAGGCTGAGCCCCTGGGCCATCCCGGTGAGGATCACGACGTCCTCCGGCGTCACGTCGGCCGCCCGAACCCGGCCCAGGTACGCGGCGAGCTCGCGGCGCAGGGCGGGCACGCCGCCGGGATCGCTGTAGTCGAGCGCGTCGTTCGGCAGTGTGGCGAGGACGTGGCGGACGGCCGCGAGCCAGGCCTGCCGGGGGAAGGCGCCGAGGTCCGGCGACGTGGGCCGGTGCCCGTAGTGGGGCCGGCCCTCCCCCTCGCGCCCGGCCGGCTCCTCGGCCGCGTGCCGCCCGGCCCCCGTCGCGACACGGGTCCCGGCGCCGGTGCGGCTTTCGAGCACCCCCTCGGCCACGAGCTGCTCGTACGCCTCCACGACGACGCCCCGCGACAGGCCGAGGTCGCGGGCGAGGTCACGGGTGGCCGGCAGGCGGGCACCCGGGCCGAGCCGCCCGGAGCGTACCGCGTCCCGCACCTCGCGGGCGATCTGCGCGGCGAGCCCGCCCGCGCTCCGGTCGACCACCAGGTGAAGATCGCCCATTGGACCACCATAATGCCATCCGATTGGACCGGTGGCGGAGACCAACCGCTTCCTAGGATCGGCAGACGTGAACACCTACACGACTGGGGCCGCGGGGGCGATGTTCCTCGTGGGGACGCTGGCCGCGGTATCCGGCGCGATCGAGGACTATCCGGTCTACGGCGGCCAGGCGATCCGCTACGCCCTCGCCGCCGTGGTGCTGCTCGCCGCCGCCCGAGCACGCGGCCTCGGACCCGTACGGCTCCGGCCGCGTCAGTGGGGGCTGCTCGCCGCGTTGTCGCTGACCGGGCTGGTGCTGTTCAACGTGTGCGTCGTCGAGGCGGCCCGGGCGTCCGGCCCCGCGCTGCCCGGCATCGTCCTCGGCACCGTGCCGCTGGCGCTGGCCCTCGTGGGCCCGATGGCCACCGGCGGACGGCCGTCGCCGCGCGTCGTCGCGGCGGGTCTGGTGGTGGTCGCCGGCGCCTCCGTGGCGACGGGCGCGGGCAGCGGGAACCTGCCCGGCCTGCTGTGGTCGCTCGGAGCGCTCGCCTGCGAGCTGTGCTTCTCGCTGCTGGCCCTGCCGTTGCTGCCGCTGATCGGACCCGTCCGGCTGTCGGCCTGGTCGGCCCTGCTCGCGGTGCCACTCCTGCTGGCCGCCGGGCTGGCCCTGGACGGCCGGAACGTGCTGCGGACACCCACCCCCGCCGAGGCGGCGGCCCTCGCCTACCTCGCCCTCGTCGTCACGTGCGTGGCGTTCTTCCTGTGGTACCGCTCGCTGCCCCGCCTGGGGCCCGGCCGGGCCGGGCTGTTCGCCGGGATGGTCCCCATCGGGGCGATCTCCACGGCCGCCCTACTAGGGACCGCCGTCCCCACCCCGGCCGACCTCGCCGGAACGGCCCTCGTGGTCAGCGGGATCGCTCTCGGGCTCCGTTCACCCCGGCCCCGGCGTCCGGCGCCGGAGGCCGCGAGCCGTCCTGTGAGCCGTCGCGTGACCGGTCGCGCGACTGCCGTGCCGCACCGGACGGAACCCACCAGGTGATGTCGCCCTCCTTGACCTGCCGCAGCACGAGCGCGAGCAGCGACAGGGCCAGGGCCACGAGGATGCCGATCGCGAATATGATCATTACGATGACCTCGCCGTTCATGGCCCCTCCTCTCGTCCTGTCTCGATTATCCCGCTTTGTGCGCATATCGTCTGGTTGAATTTATTCAAAACCTACTCATGCCCCAGGCATAATGACCATTGTTCATTCGCCGTACGCTGTGCAGGGACATGGACGGCCCGCGCGCGGCGGGCGCGCCCGACGAGGCAGACCACGAGGACCGAGGACGATGCCGGAGTTCGACTACACCGACCTGCTCCCGCTGGGACCCGACGAGACGGAGTACCGCCTGATCACCCGCGAGGGGGTGCGGGTCACCGAGGCGGCCGGGCGCAGGTTCCTGGAGGTCGAGCCGGAGGCCCTGCGGCTGCTCACCGAGACCGCGATCCACGACATCTCGCACTATCTGCGCGCGTCCCACCTGGCCCAGCTCCGCAAGATCGTCGACGACCCGGAGTCCAGCGGCAACGACCGCTTCGTCGCCCTCGACCTGCTCAAGAACGCGAGCATCTCGGCCGGCGGCGTGCTGCCGATGTGCCAGGACACCGGCACCGCGATCGTCATGGGCAAGCGCGGCCGCCACGTGCTGACCGACGGCCGCGACGCCGAGCACCTCAGCCGCGGCGTGTACGACGCGTACACCCGGCTCAACCTGCGTTACTCGCAGATGGCCCCGCTGACGATGTGGGACGAGAAGAACACCGGCTCCAACCTGCCGGCCCAGATCGAGCTCTACGCCGAGGACCCGAACGGCCACCCCGACGAGTACAAGTTCCTGTTCATGGCCAAGGGCGGCGGCTCGGCCAACAAGTCGTTCCTCTACCAGGAGACGAAGGCGGTGCTCAACGAGAAGCGGATGCTCGCCTTCCTGGAGGAGAAGATCCGCTCGCTCGGCACCGCCGCCTGCCCGCCGTACCATCTGGCGATCGTCGTGGGCGGCACCAGCGCCGAGTACGCGCTGAAGACGGCGAAGTACGCCTCGGCCCGCTATCTGGACTCCATCCCCACCGAGGGCTCGGCGAGCGGCCACGGCTTCCGCGACCTGGAGATGGAGAAGAAGGTCTTCGAGCTGACCCAGAAGCTGGGCATCGGCGCGCAGTTCGGCGGCAAGTACTTCTGCCACGACGTGCGGGTGATCCGGCTGCCCCGGCACGGCGCGTCCTGCCCGGTCGCGATCGCGGTGAGCTGCAGCGCGGACCGGCAGGCACTGGCGAAGATCACGCCGGAGGGCGTGTTCCTCGAACAGCTGGAGACCGACCCCGCCAGGTTCCTCCCGGACACCACCGACGAGCACCTCGGCGGTGACGTGGTGAGCATCGACCTGAACCGCCCGATGCCGGAGATCCTCGCCGAACTGAGCAGATATCCGGTGAAGACGCGGCTGTCGCTCACCGGGCCGCTCGTGGTCGCCCGCGACATCGCGCACGCGAAGATCGCCGAGCGGCTCGACGCCGGTGAGGACATGCCGCAGTACATGAAGGACCACGCCGTCTACTACGCCGGCCCGGCCAAGACACCCGAGGGCTACGCGTCCGGCTCCTTCGGCCCCACGACGGCGGGCCGGATGGACTCGTACGTCGAGCGCTTCCAGGCGGCGGGCGGCTCGATGGTGATGCTGGCCAAGGGCAACCGGTCGAAGCAGGTCACCGAGGCGTGCCAGAAGTACGGCGGTTTCTACCTCGGCTCCATCGGCGGCCCGGCGGCCCGGCTGGCTCAGGACTGCATCAAGAAGGTCGAAGTCCTGGAATATCCGGAGCTGGGGATGGAGGCGGTCTGGAAGATCGAGGTCGTCGACTTCCCCGCCTTCATCGTCGTCGACGACAAGGGCGACGACTTCTTCACCGACACCACCGGGCCCGTCCTTACCATCGGCCGCCGCTGACCCTGCGGGGACGTTGTCAGGATCTTTGACAGAAGATCTCAACAATTTCCCGGCATGTCTCTACAGGTCGCATGGCACAAATCGGTAAGCTGCCACCCATGCGTGCGCCCTCCGGATACCTGCTAGCCGCGCGCTATCGGCTTATCGAGCCGGTCGGGCGCGGCGGGATGGGCACTGTGTGGCGGGCGCGTGACGAACTGCTCGATCGCGAGGTGGCGGTCAAGGAGGTCCGGCTTCCGCTGGTCCTCGACGAGGAACTGCGGGCGGAGCTGTGCGCGCGCACCGAACGCGAGGGCCGGGCGACCGCCATGGTCGCCCACCCCTCGGTCATCACGGTCTTCGACGTCATCACCGAGGACGACCGGCCGTGGATCGTGATGGAACTGCTCCGGGCGCGGTCGCTGGAGGAGCTCATCCGCCAGGAGGGCCCGCTGCCGCCGCGCCGGGTCGCCGACATCGGGCGGCAGGTCCTCGGCGCGCTGCGGGCCGTGCACGCCAAGGGCATCCTGCACCGCGACGTGAAGCCCAGCAACGTGCTGGTCACCGACGACGACCGGGCGGTGCTGACCGACTTCGGGCTGGCCGCCCTGGAGGGCGACGCCTCCATCACCCAGGCGGGGATCGTGCTCGGCTCCGCCGGATACATCTCCCCCGAACGCGTCCTCGGTGACCGGGCGAGCCCGGCCGCCGACCTGTGGTCGCTCGGCGCGACCCTCTACACCGCCGTCGAGGGGCGCGGACTGCACGGCCGCCGTACGGCGGCGGCGGCGCTCGCGGCGCTGACCAGCGGGGCGCCCATCCCGATGGAGAAGGCGGGCCCGCTCGCCCCGGTCCTGCGGGGACTGCTGCAGATCGACCCGGCGGCCAGGATCGACGGCGTCCGCGCGGCGCACGTCCTGTCCAGGGTCGCGGCCGGAGGCGTGGTCGACGATCCGCTCGCCTCTCCCTTCCGCGGCGGACGTCCCTCGCCGCCGCCCACCGCGCCCGCTCCCCCCAGCAGCCGCAAGCCGCCGCACCGCAACCCGCCCCGGGGTCAGCACCGAGGTCAGCACCGGGCCGAGTCGCGACCGGCCCCCAAGGTGGCCCCGCGCGACCGCGACTCCGGGCCGCACCGGCAGTCGGGGCCGTACGGCCAGCCGTACCAGGCGGGCGGGCCGTACGATCCGTCCGGCTCCTACGGGGTGTACGGGCCGAGTGGGCCGCTCGGGCCGTCCTTCCCGTCCGGCGGCCAGTACGGGCAGACCGATCCCTACGGACAGACCGGGCCGTACGGACAGACCGGGCCCTATGGGCACAGCGGCCAGTTCCGGCACAGTGGGCCGCACACCCTGTACGGGCAGTCCGGACGGCACCTCGCCTATCCGCGCGACCTGGGAGGCGACGTCGCCGCCGTGCCGTCCCAGCGGCGGCGGCCGAGCGAGGGGCTGCACCGCAAGCCGCCGGAGCCCGCTTTCCAGCAGGTCGTGCGCATCCCCATGATGCGGCACGTGGCGAAGATGATCAAGATTCTGCTACCGCGCCGGTACTGGCCGAGGATTTTTATCAAGTAACAGGAAAGCGCGTTTCAAGGCTTAATCGCTATCTTTCTTCTCATGCCGGAACAGCATGGGCGGATGCTCGCTGATCGCTACGAGCTGCGCGTCCGCATCGGTCGGGGAACCATGGGCACGGTCTGGCGAGCGTACGACCGTTCGCTGGACCGGGAAATCGCGGTCAAGGAGATCCGCCAGGACCCGGCACTCAGCCCCCGGCAACGCCAGGAGCTGCGCGAACGCATGCTGCGTGAGGGCCGTATGGCGGCCCGCGTCAGTCATCCCTCCGTCGCCACGATCCACGACGTCATCCTCGCCGACGGCATCCCGTGGATCGTCATGGAGCTGGTCGAGGGCCGGTCGCTGGAGCAGGTGATCGACGAGGAGGGGCCGCTGCCGCCACGCCTGGTGGCGGAGATCGGCTGTGACCTCCTGAGCGCGCTGCGCGCCGCGCACGCGCAGCGCATCCTGCACCGGGACGTCAAACCGGCGAACGTCCTGCTGACCGAGACAGGCAGGGTCGTCCTGACCGACTTCGGCATCGCCAAGGCCCTGGGCGACACCGCCCTCACACAGACGGGCATGGTCATCGGCTCCCCGGGTTACACCGCCCCGGAGCGGGCCCGGGGCGATCACACCGGCCCGGAGTCGGACCTGTGGTCGCTCGGCGCGACGCTGTACTTCGCCGTCGAGGGGCGACCGGCGTACGAACGCGCCACGGTGGGCGAGACGCTCGCGGCGCTGATGACCGAGAGCGCCGACCCGCCCGCGCAGGCCGGGCCGCTGCGCCCGGTGCTGGAGGGGCTGCTGGAGAAGGACCACAGGGCGCGCCTCACGCCCGAACGCGCGGCGGCGATGCTGCGGATGATCGCCGACACGCCGACGGGCGCCTCACCCGCGCCCGCTCCGGCTCCCCCCGCGCGTCCGGCCGGGACGGCGGACGTCCAGGCGGACGGCAGCGCGGACGGCAGGGCGGACGGCAGGGCGGACGGCAGGGCGGACGGCAGGGCGGATCAGCAGGCCCGGCCCGAAGAGATCGAGATGATCGCCCCGTCCCCCGCCGCCGGGTCTCCCGACACTGTCCCGTCAGGCGCGACTCCGGGCGGCATGGCTCCGCACAGCGCGACTCCAGGCGGCATGGCTCCGTACGGCGCAGCTCCAGGCGGCGTGGCTCCGGGCGACGGCGAGGAGGACGTGAACCGCACCATGGTCGTGCCCCGCCCGACGGGCGTGCCCAGGGTCCCTCCTGCCCCGCCGCGACCCGAACCCGGTCCCGATCCCGTGGGCAGGCACGACACCACCGTTCCCGGCAGGCTGCCGGGGACGCCGGACCGGGGGCCGGCGGCGGCCCCGCCCTTCTCCTCTGCCCCCGATCACGCCGCCGCGAGCAACGCCGCCATGGGCGGCGCGGGGCAGCACGGCGCGGGGCAGCACGGCGCGGGGAGCCTTCCCCTGCCCGCCGCGCAGCCTCCGGCTCCTCCCGGTCCACACTCCGGTCCACAACAGTCCGGTCCACAACACTCCGGCCCGCCTTTCGGCCCGTATCCCTCGGCGCATCCCGGGAGTCCCGGGGGGCCGCTGGAGGGTGCCGGGGGTCATGGTGCTCCGGTGGACGGCGTACCCGGGTCGAGCAGCCTGGGCACGGACCTGTTCGCGATGCGCGGCCCCTCCGGCCCGGACGCCGGTACGCGGGTGCGGGTGCTGGTGACGATGGGAGTCGTGCTCGCCGGGCTCGTGGTGCTGATCCTGCTGGCGGTCGTGCTCATCGCGAAATGAGACGTCTCCGGGAAAAGACGTCTCCGTGAAAAAAGACGGCGGCCGCGGTGGGGTCACCGCGGCCGCCGCCTGGGGGTGAGACGTCACTCGGAGGAGAAGGCGGCGTCGAAGGCCGCGTCGGG
>QFZU02000124.1 GCA_003260025.2 Microbispora triticiradicis
CTCCGCCGGCCGCCTCCGTCGCCCCGCCCGCCCCGGCGCGGAGCCCGCGCCCGAACCTGATCCCGGGGCCGATCCCGGGGCAGAGCCGTACGCCGACCTGCGTGACCTCCTGCGGCCGTTCGGCACGGCCCGGGTGACCGTGTCGGCGCCCGCGACGCCGCTGCCGCTGCCCGCCGCGACGGCACGGGAGGTGGCGGCGGCCGTCGGCGCGGCCCTCGACAACGTCGTAAGGCACTGCCCGGAGGGCACGCGGGCGTGGATACTCGCGGAGGACGACGACGACGCGGTGGTCGTCACCGTCCGCGACGAGGGGCCGGGCATCCCCGACGGACGGCTGGAGCAGGCGGCCCGCGAGGGACGCATGGGCGTCGCCCGATCGATCCGGGGACGCCTGGCCGACCTCGGCGGCACGGCGGCCATCACCTCCTCGCCGTCGGGGACGGAGATCGAGCTGTCGGTTCCGGCGGGGGAGCGGGCGTGACCTCGGCCCGCCGGCGGAGGGAGTATGCGGGCGGGGCGGGCCCTGGACCTGATGAGGGTGGAGCGTGCGGCTCGGCGTGAACGGTCGCCGGACGCGGGCAGGGCGGAGCTCGCGGGCGGGTGTGAAGGTGGTGAACAGGCCCTGGACGTGGTGAGGGCGGAGGAGGGCGTGAACGTGGCCGGAGGCGAGGGGGCCGAGCGGTCCCCGGTGCGGGTCATGGTGGTGGACGATCACCCGATGTGGCGGGAGGCGGTCGCCCGCGACCTGACCGAGGCCGGATACGAGGTGGTCGCGGCGACGGGCGAGGGCCGGCAGGCGCTGCGGGTGGCGGCGGCGGTCCGGCCGGAGGTGGTGGTGCTGGACCTGCGCCTGCCCGATCTGCCGGGGGTGGAGGTGGCCCGCGGGCTGGGCGCGTCCGCGCTCCCTCCGCGCGTGCTCGTCCTGTCGGCCAGCGCGGAGGAGGCCGACGTGCTGGAGGCGGTCAAGGCGGGCGCCTCCGGATATCTCGTGAAGTCGGCCGGGCGGGAGGAGTTCCTCGACGCGGTCCGGCGGACCGCCGAGGGCGACGCGGTGTTCACGCCCGGCCTGGCCGGGCTCGTCCTGGGCGAGTACCGCAGGCTCGCCCACCGGCGGCCCGGCGTCCAGGAGGAGGAGCAGCGGGACGGTCCCCGGCTGACCGAGCGGGAGACCGAGGTGCTGCGCATGGTCGCCAAGGGCCTGTCGTACCGGCAGATCGCCGAGCGTCTGGTGCTGTCGCACCGCACGGTGCAGAACCACGTGCAGAACACGCTCAGCAAGCTCCAGTTGCACAACCGGGTCGAGCTGGTCCGCTACGCCATCGAGAAGGGCCTGGCCGACCTCGATTGAGGGAGTGCGCCGCTCGGCGGCGGCGTTACAGTGGGAAGCCCGCACGTGGGCGACGCGTTGTCCTCTCAGCGAACCAGCGAACCCTTTCCCGGCCGCGCCTCACCCCGGCGCCGTGGCCGTCCCTGTCCGTCCGGAGGTTTCCACCCATGACCATGACCGCCCTGGGAGAGCCCTGTGTGCTGCTCAAGTTAGGCGAGGTGGTCCTGAAAGGCCGGAACCGCGAGATCTTCGAGATGCGCCTGCGGGCCAACATCAAGCACGCGCTCAAGGACCACCGCGTCGACATCCGCCAGCGGCACGGCGTGATCGCCCTGTTCCTGCCCGCCGGCACCGAAGTCGAGGTGGCCGAGACGGTGGCGGCCCGCGTGTCCGACGTGCCCGGCATCGTGCTGGTCCACCTCGCGTGGCGGATCCCGAAGGACCCGGACACGATCACCAAGGCCGCCATCGAGCTGATCAGGGACAGCGACGAGGTGGCGCGCTCGGCCCGCTTCGCGGTGCGCTCGCGCCGCCGCGACAAGCGGTTCCCGTTGCGCTCCAACGAGCTCGACCACCTGGTCGGCGGGGCGATCAACGACACCTTCGGCCTGCCGGTGGACCTGAGCCGCCCGGAGCTCACCGTGCACATCGAGGTGGACAAGGACGAGGCGTTCCTGTTCACCGACGGCCGGCCGGGCCAGGGCGGCCTGCCGGTCGGCTCCAGCGGGCGGGGGCTCGTGCTGCTGTCCGGCGGCATCGACTCGCCGGTGGCGGCCTACCGGATGATGCGGCGCGGTCTGCGGGTCGACTTCCTGCACTTCTCCGGCATCCCGTTCACCACCTCCGAGTCGATCTACAAGGCGTACGCGCTGGTGCGCAACCTGGACAGGTTCCAGGGCAAGTCGCGGCTGTGGGTGGTGCCGTTCGGCAAGGCGCAGCAGTCGATCAGGAACTCCGGGCAGGACCGGCTCGCGGTGATCGCCCAGCGGCGGCTGATGCTCAAGACGGCCGAGGAGGTCGCCCACCGCATCCACGCCGAGGCGCTGGTCACCGGCGACAGCCTCGGGCAGGTCTCCTCGCAGACCCTCACCAACATCACCGCGCAGGACCACGCCGTGGACATGCCGATCATGCGTCCGCTGATCGGCCTGGACAAGACCGAGATCATGGCCGAGGCGCGCAGGATCGGCACGCTGCAGATCTCCGAGCTGCCCGACGAGGACTGCTGCACGCTCCTCGCGTCCCGGCAGGCCGAGACCCGCGCGAAGATCGAGGACCTCAAGCTGATCGAGCGGCGCCTGGACGCCGAGGACCTCGCCGCCCAGCTCGCCGACTCCATCCAGCCGTACAAGCTGGAGGTCTGAGCCCGGGTACGGCCCGCGGTCGCGGGCCGTACCGGACCCGGCGTGGTCAGGCGAGAGCGGGAGCGGCGGCCGCGGCTCCCCCGGTGGTGGCCGCCACGGTGACGGCGGCGGTGCGGCCGACCAGCGGGGGGAAGTCGCGCATGATCGCCGCGAGCCGGTCCAGGTCGCCGTCGACGAGGGCCTGCGGGCCGTCGCAGAGCGCCTGTTCCGGATGCGGGTGCACGTCGATGATCACGCCGTCGGCGCCCACCGCGACGGCCGCGCGGGTCAGCGGCAGGACGAGGTCGCGCCGGCCGCCGGAGTGCGACGGGTCGACGATCACCGGCAGGTGCGACAGCCGCTGGACGACCGGGACCGCCGAGATGTCCAGGGTGTTGCGGGTGGCGGGCTCGTAGGTCCGGATGCCGCGCTCGCACAGCACGATGTCGAGGTTGCCGCGCTGGGCGACGTACTCGGCCGCCATCAGCCACTCCTCGATGGTCGCGGTCATGCCGCGCTTGAGCATGACCGGCTTCCCGGCGGCGCCCACGGCCTGCAGCAGCGCGAAGTTCTGCGCGTTGCGGGTGCCGACCTGGAGCATGTCGGCGTACGACGCCACGAGCGCCACGTCGTGGGCGTCCACGACCTCGGTGACGATCGGCAGCCCGGTCTGCTCGCGTACGTCGGCGAGGATGCGCAGGCCCTTCTCGCCCAGCCCCTGGAAGGCGTACGGCGAGGTGCGCGGCTTGAAGGCCCCGCCGCGCAGCAGCGTCGCGCCCGCCGCCTTGGCCATCAGCGCGGCCTCCAGCGTCTGCTCCGGCGTCTCCACCGCGCACGGGCCCGCGATCAGCGTCACGGTGTCGGGTCCGATGGGGACGCCGCGCACGGTCACCGTGGAGCGATCGGGATGGTTCTCGCGGCTCACCAGCTTGTACGGCGTGGAGACCCGCACCACGTCCGCGACGCCCGGCATGGCGCGCAGGTTGAGCGTGGCGAACTGCTCGACGTCGCCGATGAGGCCGATGATCGTGCGGTTCACGCCGCGGCTCGCGAACGCCTCCCCTCCGGCCGCGGCGACGAGGTCGGTGATCGCCTCGACGTCGTCCTGGGTGGCCTCGGGGGTCATGACGATGACCATGGTGTCTCCTCGTGCTCTCGATGGTGCGGACGGACGGTGTGGCCGGGTGTCTCCGGTCCGGAAAACGACGAAGGCCCCGGGTCCGTGGGACCCGGGGCCTTCGTTCTCCTTGGCTGTCAGCGCAGCGCTTGGAGGCGATCGGTCCTCACGGGTCCGTCGCCATACCAAAACGACCAAGCGGTACGCATGTGACGCAATATAGCGCACATCTCGACGCTCGCGTCCACCTCTCGTGTCCGTGGCGTGTTCCGTACGGCTCCGCGCGGGCGCGACCGGAGCGCGACCGGAGCCGGGCCGCGCGCCCGGGATCCGGTGCGGGCCGTCTTTCCGGCGGGTGGCAGGATGGCCTGCGTGCCGGAGATACCTGACGAGGAGACGCGACTGCCCCCGGGCCAGTACGTCCCGCGCGGACGGCCCGTCGTCC
This sequence comes from Microbispora triticiradicis, assembly GCA_003260025.2. Lineage (GTDB taxonomy): Bacteria > Actinomycetota > Actinomycetes > Streptosporangiales > Streptosporangiaceae > Microbispora > Microbispora triticiradicis. Next base: position 4,233 of record QFZU02000124.1, read on the forward strand.
ACTACGGCAGGGTGCCGGCGTTCCGCCCCGAGACGTGGCGTTTCCAGGTGTTCGGCGAGACGGCCACCGGCCGGATCCACGAGTTCTCGTGGGAGGAGTTCTCCTCGCTGCCGATGACCACCATGGTGTCCGACTTCCACTGCGTCACCAAGTTCTCGATCATGGGGAACGAGTGGAGCGGCTTTCCCGCCTCGGCCCTGCTCGCCCGCGTCCCGCCCGGGCCGGGCGTACGGCACGTGATGGTCTGGGCGGAGTACGGCTACAGCGCGAACCTGCGCCTGAGCGACTTCGACCGCCCGACGACGCTGCTCGCCACGCACCTCGACGAGAAGCCGCTCTCCGCCGAGCGCGGCTTCCCCGTCCGGCTCGTCGTGCCGCATCTCTACGCGTGGAAGAGCGTGAAGTGGGTGCGCGCCATCGAGTACCTGACCGAGGACCGGCGTGGTTTCTGGGAGGAGCGGGGCTACCACAACGTGGCCGACCCCTGGAAGGAGCAGCGCTACTCATACCAGGAGGAGCCGGGCGAGGGCCCACCGTGAGGCCGCCGAAGGGCTACGGTGTCCGGCGTGTCGACAGCCGTGTGGGTCACGCTGTGCGCGCTCTGCGGAGTCTGCGGCGGCGTGCTCGGCCGCGTCCTGCCCCGCAGGGAGCCGCCGTCCGGGGAACGTCCGGGGAGGTCCTGCGCCGGGCTGCCGTACGGGACGGCGGGCGCGGCGGGGTGTGACGCGCCGGGTGACGCGTGGCGCGACGCGCCTGGTCGTGCGCGGGGCGAATGGCCGGGTGAGGCGGCGTTCCGCGCCCTGCGCGCCGCCGGTCTGGCCGCGCGTTCGCTGCGCGCCGCCGGGCTCACCCGGGCCTCCGCCCGCGGCGCCGTACGGCACCTGCGGACGCTGCTCGGGACCGCCGGGCTGGTCGTCGCGACGCCCGACCGGGTGCTGGCCAGGGGCGGCGCGGACGTGCCGGGGGACGAGGCCGTCCTCGCCGAGGTGCGGGCGGCGGCGGCCGGGGGCAGGCCACGCGTCGTCCCGGCGTCCCGGGGAGGCGGCCGGCGCGGGGTGGTCGTCCCCCTGGCCGTGGAGGGCCGGGTGGTCGGGGCCCTGGCGGCGTACGACGCGCGGGTGGGCACTGCGCTCGTGCGCACCGCGACCGAGGTGGGCCGCTGGCTGTCGGGCCAGCTCGAACTCGCCGAACTCGACGCCTCGCGCAGGCGGACGCTGGAGGCCGAGGCACGGGCCCTGCGGGCCCAGATATCCCCTCATTTCATCTACAACTCGCTGACCACGATCGCCTCGTTCGTCCGGACCGATCCGGAGCGCGCCCGCGAACTGCTGCTCGACTTCGCCGACTTCATCCGGTACGCGCTGCGCCGGGCCGCCGACTTCACCACCCTCGCCGACGAGCTGACCTGCGTGGACCGCTACCTGCTGCTGGAGCAGGCGAGGTTCGGCGACCGGCTGCGGTTCACCGTCCAGGTCGCCCCCGAGGTGCTGCGGGTGGACGTGCCGTTCCTGTGCCTGCAGCCCCTGGTCGAGAACGCGATCAAGCACGGCATGCCGGGGGAGGTGCGGGTCGTGATCAGGGACGCCGGGTCGGAGGCGCACATCTGGGTCGAGGACGACGGCGTCGGGATGAATCCCGAGCAGCTGCACGCCGCGCTGCGGGAGCAGCGGACCGGCATCGGGCTGAGCAACGTCGACGTGCGCATGCGGCACATCTACGGCCCCGGTCACGGCCTGGTCGTCGAGACCGCGCCGGGCAAGGGGACCCGCATCGGGCTGCGGATCCCCAAGACCCGTCCCCGTACGAGCCCGGCCCGTCCCTGACCGGCCGCCGCCGTCGTCACACGGCCGTGCTGCCCGAGGCCGCCTCCTGGCCGGGGGAGACGTCGGTGAGCAGCGGCAACCTCAGGACGAACCGCGCGCCGCGCGGGGACTCCTCGATGCGGAGGCTGCCCTCGTGGGCGACCGCGATCGCCCGGCACAGGGCCAGGCCGAGCCCGCTGCCACCCGGGTCGAGGTGCCGCCCCGCGTCGAGGCGGACGAAGGGCTCGAACACCCGCTCCCGGTCCTCCTCGGCGACGCCGGCGCCGTCGTCCAGCACCGTGACCAGCGCCTGGGCGCCGACGGGCTCCGCGGTCACGTCCACCTTGGAGGTCGCGTGCCGCTGCGCGTTCACCAGCAGATTCGTGACGATGCTGGCCAGCTGGACGCGGCTGCCGAGGACCCACAGCCCGGACTCCGTCCTGGCGTGCACCGGAACCTCTCCGCCGCGCGCCGCCACCTCGGCGCGTACGAGAGCTCCGAGGTCGACCGGCTCGGACACGCAGGGGGTGTTGCGGAGCCGGGCGAAGGCCAGCAGTTCGTCGATGATCTGCTGCAGGCGGTCGGTGACCGGCAGGGCCCCGGCGATCGCCTCGCGCGCGTCGACCTCCGGGTAGAGCAGCGCCTCCTCCAGGCCGGCGCGGAGCCCGGCGAGCGGGGACTTCAGCTCGTGCGAGACCACGGCGGCGAAGTGCCGCTGCTGTGTGACCGCTGATTCGAGCCGGTCGAGCGTCTGGTTCGCCGTGCGGGCGAGCCGGGCGATCTCGTCCCGGCCGGGCGGCTGCGGCACCCGCAGGGACAGGTCGTGGGCGGTGATCTCCGACATCCGCTGCCCGATCGCCGTGATCGGCCGCAGGATGCGGCCCGCCGCCCGCCAGGTCGTCCACGTCCACAGCGCGGCCAGCACCGCCCCGCTGGCGCCGACGAGGAGCTCCAGCCGGTGCCCGCGCAGGGCGGGCGGCTGGTCCGTGCCGGCGTACACGTAGTGCGGCTCGCCCTGCCAGATCTCCGCCGCCTGCAGCGACGGGACCCGCGCGGCGGTGAGCACGACGCACCGGTCGCCGGAACACTCGGTCACATCCTGGAAGCGGTCGTCGCTGGTGGGCCGGACCGTGCTCATCGGCTGCTCGCCGGCCACGGGGTTGGCCAGCACCACCCGGCCCTGGGAGTCGGTGAGCTGGACGAGGGGGACGCGCGCCGTCGGAGCCGGTGGCGGTATGTGGTCGCGCCGCATCGAACCGATCCATTCGCTCGCGACACGGCGCGTCTCATTGAAGATCTCGGTCTCGACCCGGTGACGGATCAGCAGGCAGAGACCGGCCGCGATCACGCCGGCGAGGAGGACGGACAGCCCGGCCACCGTCAGCGTCACCCGTACCCGGATGGAGCCGGAACGGGGAAGAGGCAGGGCGCCCCGCCTGATGCCCATCGACGATCCTTGTTCGGCCTGTTCTCCCCCGCCATGGTAGGCAGCCATGGGACGGAAAGGCGGATAATAGAGTAAATGTGGATATATACCCCCAAAAGCTTCCCTCGGCTTGACCTGGTGTTCGTGGAGCCGGCGATTTGCCGGTGCGGGCGAGGTGCGGACAGGACGCCCGAGGCCGGCCCCGCCGGCGGGTGAACCGTCGCCGGAACCGGTGGGCTCCGCGCACGGACACCGGCGACGCCCCAGCGTGACGGGTCCGTCACCTATCGTCCGGTCACCCCTTGCGCGGAGAGGCGGGCACACGGCACGGTGGACGCCATGCTGCGTGTGCTCGCGGTGGACGACGAGGTCCCCGCCCTGTCCGAGCTTGCCTTCCTGTTGCGCCAGGACACCCGGGTGGAGCACGTGAGCACGGCCACCGACAGCGGGGCCGCGCTCCGCGACATGGTCCAGATGATCGCCGACGGCGAGCGTCTCGACGGGGTGTTCCTGGATGTGCGCATGCCGGGACTCGACGGCCTCGACCTGGCCCGCCTCATCGGCGGGTTCCCCACGCCGCCGAAGCTGGTCTTCGTCAGCGCCCACGACTGCGCCGTGCAGGCGTTCGAGCTGGAGGCGGTCGACTACCTGCTCAAGCCCGTGCGCCCCGAACGCCTGGCGGAGGCCGTACGCCGGCTGCTGACCGCCGTGGCGCCCCCCGGCGCGGACGAGGACCTGGAGACGATCCCGGTCGAGCTGGCGGGCCGCACGAAGTTCGTCGCCCGGCAGGACGTGTGCTACGCCGAGGCGCACGGCGACTACGTCCGCCTGCACACCGCCGGGGCCGTCTACCTCGTACGGATGTCCCTCGCGGCGCTGGAGCGGCGCTGGGCGGGGTCGGGGTTCGTCAGGGTCCACCGCAGCACGCTCGTCAACGTCAGGCACGTCAGCGAGTTGCGCTTCGACGCCGGGCGGGTGGTCCTTGAGGTGGGCGGGGAGACGCTGCCGGTGAGCCGGAGGCTGACCCGGCAGGTGCGGGAGCAGCTCGTCCGGCAGTTCCGCCCCTGATCTGCCCTGATCGCCCTTGATCTGCCCTGATCGGCCCCTGACCCGCGCTCGCCCCCGGCGCCCCGGGAGCGGGCCCGGGAACGGCTCGTCCCATGGCGCATGCGGGACCGTCCGAGGCCCGGGCCGCCGCGACGGGTCCGGGGCGACCGCTTGTCGCTCACGGGGCTCCGCTCGTCGTGTGAGGACGGGCCGCATGGCGCTGGCTAGGGACCGCTCGTCCGAAGGGCCACCCGGAGGCCCGACTACACCTCGTAGTCTTTCGCTCGTCGCAAGACACGCGGGGTAATCACAAAGTGAGTCGATTCTCACCAGGTGGTTATCAAGCGGGGCCCTACTCGGGGGGGAAGGGCCCCGCCCGCGCGTTACCGGGGGACGCGGCGATCCGGCCATACGGGGGCGCCGGATCGCCGCGAACGCCTCCGACCGGCCACGACGCGCGACGCCGGCAGTCGCGATCCTCGCGAGTCGGCCGCTCCTCAGGCGCTCCGGAGCTTCTTCAGCAGGTCGATGTCCTCGCGGTGCTTGTCCGCCTTGCCGGGGGTCTCGATGCAGAGCGGCACGCCGGCGGCCGCCGGGTGCCGCATGAGATCGCCGAAGGCCTGCGCGCCGATGTGCCCGGCCCCGATGTTCTCGTGCCGGTCCCTCTTGGACCCGCACGGGTCCTTGGAGTCGTTGGCGTGGATGAGCCTGAGCCGTCCCGGGGCGACCTCGTGCAGCGCGTCCATCATCTCCTTCACCCCGCCCGGCGCGGAAAGGTCGTGCCCCGCCGCGAAGGCGTGGCAGGTGTCCAGGCACACACCCGCCTTCGGATGGTGGTCGAGCGCCTCCAGATAGGGTCCGAGGTCCTGGACCGTGGCGCACAGCATCCGGCCCTGCCCCGCCATCGGTTCGAGCAGCAGGTCGGGGCCGTCGTCGGGCAGTTCGTCCAGCACCGGCAGCAGGTGCTCGTGGATCTGGCGCATCGCGGTCTCTCGCGACTGGCTGACGGCGGAGCCGGTGTGCACGACCACCCCCCGCGCGCCGGTCTCGGCGCCCCGGCGCAGCGTGTGGCGGATCACCGCGATCGAGTTCTCCAGGGTCGCCGGGGTCGGCGACCCGCAGTTCACGAGATAGGCGGCGTGCAGGAAGACCGGCACGCCCGACTCGCGCAGCCTGGCGTCCTCGGCGGGGTCGCCCGCGCTGAGCGCCCAGCCGCGCGGATTGGTGACGAAGACCTGGATCATCTCCGCGCCGATCTCGGACGCGTACTTCAGCCCGCCCTTGGCCAGGCCGCCCGCGACGAAGACGTGACCGCCGATGAGATTGCTGGGAGTCATGATGACCTCCAGGTTAGTCGCGCACCTCGTGGCCTCTCACGTGCCACCCCTTTGTCACAACGTACAAAGCGGCCCCCCGAGCAGGGCACGCGGTTCGGACCTCACGCCGCTGGACCCCGCCGCGGGCCCGGCGGTTGACTGACGGGCATGCGCGAACTCAGCCGGGAGGACCTGCGGTCCTGCTGCGCCTCCGCCAGATGGGTGGAGGAGGTGGCCGCGCGCGGGCCGTACCGGGATCTCGACGGGCTGCGCCGCGCGAGCGGCCCGGCGCTCGCCGCGCTGGCCTGGGACGACGTGCTGGAGGCGCTGGCGGCGCACCCCCGCATCGGCGAGCGGCCCGGCG
>QFZU02000125.1 GCA_003260025.2 Microbispora triticiradicis
CGAGGCCCCGGAGGCCGGCGCGGACGACGGCGCGGGCGACGGCGCGGACGAGGGCGGGCCGTACGACCTCGTGCTCGCGCTCACCACGGCCGGGCCCCTGCCCGCCGTCACCGAGACGGCCCTGGCCGGGTTCCGGCGAGGGCCCGCGCCGGGTGACGGCCCGGCGGTCGGCCCGGACATCGGCCCGGTGATCGGCACGGCCGGCGGGGACGAGCGCATCGGGGACGAGGGCTACGTCGTCGCCCGGCACGAAGGCGTCACGGTGGTGCTCGCCGATTCGGCGACCGGCCTGCTCTACGGCCTGTTCCATCTGGTGCGGCTCGGCGAGGAGGCGTTCGGCGCCGCGCGGCCGGCCGAGCACCACCGGCCCGCGGCCCGGCTGCGCATGCTCGACCACTGGGACAACGTGGACGTGCACCCGGTGATGGGCCAGGTCGAGCGCGGCTACGCGGGCGGGTCGATCTTCTGGCGCGACGGCGCGTTGCGCGACGACCTGACGCGGGTCCGCGCCTACGGGCGGCTGCTGGCCGCCTGCGGGGTGAACGCGGTCACGGTGAACAACGTGAACGTGCACGCCACGGAGACCCTCCTGCTCACCGATCGTCTCCGCGACGTCGCCGCGATCGCGGACCGGCTGCGCCCCTACGGCGTACGGGTACACCTGTCGGTGAACTTCGCCGCGCCGGTCGCCCTCGGCGGGACGGCGACCGCCGACCCGCTCGACGAGGACGTGCGGGCGTGGTGGGCCGCCGTCACCGCGCGGGTGTACGAGGCGATCCCCGACTTCGGCGGCTACGTGGTCAAGGCCGACTCCGAGGGGCAGCCGGGGCCCCACGCGTACGGACGTGACCATGCCGACGGCGCGAACCTGCTCGCCGAGGCGCTGGCGCCGTTCGGCGGGGTCGTCCACTGGCGCGCCTTCGTCTACAACCACCGGCAGGACTGGCGCGACAGGTCGACCGACCGGGCCCGCGCGGCGTACGACCACTTCACCCCGCTCGACGGGCGCTTCCGCGACAACGTGATCCTCCAGGTGAAGCACGGCCCGATCGACTTCCAGGTGCGCGAGCCGGTCTCGCCGGTGATCGCGGCGATGCCCCGCACCCGGGTCGCGGTGGAGCTTCAGGTGACGCAGGAGTACACCGGCCAGCAGCGGCACGTCTGCTACCTCGCGCCGATGTGGAGCGAGGTGCTCGGCTTCCGCCCGTGGGGACCCGCCGGGCCCGGGGTGGCCCACGTGGTGGCCGGTGACGTCGCCGATGGCGCGGCCGGCGGGGGGCTGGTGGGGGTCTCCAACGTCGGCGACGACCCCTACTGGACCGGCCACCCGCTCGCCCAGGCCAACCTGTACGCCTTCGGCCGGCTCGCCTGGGCGCCGTCCTCCGACCCGGCCGCGATCCTCGACGAGTGGATCGGCCTCACGTTCCCGGCGGCGGGCGGGAACGACGCGACCGGCGGGGACGACGGGGACGGCGGGCGGCTGCGGGAGGCGCTGCACGAGATCATGGACGACTCGTGCGGCACGTACGAGCGGTACACCGTACCGCTCGGCGTGGGGTTCATGGTCCGCCCCGGCCACCACTACGGCCCGGACGTGGACGGGTACGAGTACACGCCGTGGGGCACCTACCACTTCGCCGACCGCGACGGCGTGGGCGTCGACCGCACCCGCGCCACCGGCACGGGGTTCACGGGCCAGTATCCGCCGCCGTGGTCGGAGGTCTACGAGTCGCTCGCGCGGTGCCCCGACGAACTGCTGCTGTTCTTCCACCACGTTCCGTACGGGCACGTGCTGCACGACGGGACCACCGTCATCCAGCACATCTACGACACGCATTTCGCCGGCGTAGAGGAGGTGGACCGGGCGCGGCTGCGCTGGGCGGAGCTCGCCGGGCTGGTGCCCGACGCCCCGCACGCCCGCGTACGCGAGTTGTTCGCGGAGCAGCTCCGCTGCGCCGAGGAGTGGCGCGACCAGGTCAACGCGTACTTCCTCCGCAAGTCGGGCGTGCCCGACGCCCGAGGCCGCCGCATCCCCTGAGCATCCCTGCGCCCCTCCCCGAACGCCGGACCTTCCGGACGCCGGGGCTCGTGATCGCGACAGGCGCTGCAATCACCGTGCGTGATGCCACAGTCACGGCGACGCGGACGCCGGGGCGTTCGTCCAGTCCACCCGCAAGATCGGCCCAAGTCAACGCGTTCCGGACAGGATTAAGGCCAAAGGTCAGATGTTCTCGAGTGCCAAGGGGGCAAGATGGCGGGTTTTCGGGCGTTTTGATAACAACCATTGACCCATACATCAAATCTTTGTAGCTTTGCGCTCACCCCCTACACCGCCTCGTCACAGTGCCGGTCCCGCCGAGCCCGTCTGCCCCCGCCACCGCCGGGATCAGGCGTATCGGCGTGCGCCGGGCCGTCGGCAAGGCCGGAGCGCGTTTGGAGAACCGATGCCAGACCTGACGCGAAGGCAATTGATGAAGATCGGCACGGTCGGAGCAGGAGCTCTGATGTTGCCGATGCAGTGGACAGCGGTCGCCCGCGCCGGATCGTTGGCACCCCCGGAGGTACGCGCCGCCAACGACATGGCCCTGTGGTACGACCGGGGCGCCGGCACGGACTGGCTCCGCGCCCTTCCGATCGGCAACGGGCGCCTCGGCGCCATGGTGTTCGGCAACGTCGACGTCGAGCGGCTCCAGCTCAACGAGGACACCGTCTGGGGCGGCGGACCGTACGACCAGAGCAACCCCAAGGGCGCGGCGGCGCTGCCGGAGATCCAGCGCCTGGTCTTCGCGGACCAGTGGAGCCAGGCCCAGACCCTGATCGACCAGAACATGCTGGGCAAGCCAGCGGGCCAGCTCGCCTACCAGACGGTCGGCAACATCAGGCTGACCTTCCCCAGCACCAGCGGGTTCACCGAGTACAACCGCCAGCTCGACCTCACCACCGCCGTCACGTCCGTCAACTACCTGCTGAACGGCGTGCGGTACAAGCGCGAGGTCTTCGCCAGCGCGCCCGACCAGGTCATCGTCATCCGCCTGACCGCGGACAAGCCGGGCTCGATCACGTTCAGCGCGACCTTCGACACCCCCCAGCGCACGACGACCCGCACCAGCCCGGACAGCACCACGGTGGCGCTCGACGGTGTCTCGGGCACCTTCGAGGGCATCCCCGGCCAGGTCAAGTTCCTGGCCCTGGCCAAGGTCGTCGCCGAGGGCGGCGCGGTCACCAGCACCGGCGGAACGCTCCAAGTCGCCGCCGCGGACAGCGTGACGCTGCTGATCTCCATCGGCACCAGCTACGTGAGCTACAAGGACGTCAGCGGCGACTACCAGGGCATCGCTCGGCAGCACCTCGAGGCCGCCCAGCAGACACCGTACGACCAGCTGCGCAGCCGGCACGTCGCCGACTACCAGGGCCTGTTCAAGCGGACGACGCTCGAACTGGACCGCACCGACGCGGCCGACCAGCCGACCGACGTCCGGATCGCCCAGCACGGGGCCGTCGACGACCCGCAGTTCTCCGCGCTGCTGTTCCAGTTCGGCCGCTACCTGCTGATCAGCTGCTCGCGGCCCGGAACGCAACCGGCAAACCTGCAGGGCATCTGGAACGACTCCCTGAGCCCGCAGTGGGACTCGAAGTACACCATCAACGCCAACCTGCCGATGAACTACTGGCCCGCCGACACGACGAACCTGTCGGAGTGCTACGAGCCGGTGTTCTCCATGATCAAGGACCTCACCGAGACCGGCGCCCGCACCGCCGAGGTGCAGTACGGAGCCGGCGGCTGGGTCACCCACCACAACACCGACGCGTGGCGGGCGACCTCGGTCGTCGACGGCGCGCTCTGGGGCATGTGGCAGACCGGCGGCGCGTGGCTGTCCACCATGATCTGGGACCACTACCTGTTCACCGGCGACGTCGAGTTCCTGCGGAAGAACTATCCGGCGATGAAGGGCTCGGCGCAGTTCTTCCTTGACACCCTCGTGGAGGAGCCGAAGCTCGGGTATCTGGTCACGAACCCGTCGAACTCGCCCGAACTGCCGCACCACCCGAACGTCAGCGTCGCCGCGGGCCCGACGATGGACAACCAGATCCTGCGTGACCTGTTCACCGGCTGCGCCGAGGCCAGCGAGGTACTCGGCGTGGACGCGAGCTTCCGGGAGCAGGTCCTGGCCGCCAAGGACCGGCTCCCTCCGATGAAGATCGGCTCGCGCGGCAACATCCAGGAGTGGCTGTACGACTGGATCGAGACCGAGCGGAACCACCGGCACGTCTCGCACCTGTACGGCCTGCACCCCAGCCACCAGATCACCAAGCGCGGCACTCCGGAGCTCTACACCGCGGCGCGGCGGACGCTCGAACTGCGCGGCGACGACGGCACCGGCTGGTCCCTGGCCTGGAAGATCAACTACTGGGCGCGGCTGGAGGAGGGCAAGCGGGCGCACGACCTGGTCCGCCTCCTCGTGACGCCGGCCCGGCTCGCGCCGAACATGTTCGACCTGCACCCGCCGTTCCAGATCGACGGCAACTTCGGCGCCACGTCCGGCATCGCCGAGATGCTGCTGCAGAGCCACGCCGGCGAGCTGCACCTGCTGCCCGCGCTGCCGCCCGCCTGGACGAACGGACGGGTCAAGGGTCTGCGGGGCCGCGGCGGCCACACCGTCAGCGTGGAGTGGAGCGAGGGCCAGGCCGACGACTACCGCGTCAGGCCGGACCGCGAGGGCGTCGTCAAGCTGCGCGGCGACATCTTCGCGGGCCGCTTCAAGCTCCTCGACACCACCGGCGGCGGCACGGCCCAGTACAAGAGGGTCGAGCCCGACGCCATCGAGATCAACGCGCAGGCCCGCCACACGTACCAGGCGGTCGCCCTGCAGAAGATCACGATGACCGCGCCCGTCGAGGTGAGCCCGGGACAGGGAGGGAAGGTCAAGGTCACCGTCAAGGCGGTCGACATGCCGATCGCGCCCAATGCGACCGTGACGCTCCAGGCGCCGGAGGGGTGGACCGTCACCCCCGCACAGGCCGAGGTGGGGCCCCTGGCGCCGTACGCGAAGGCCACCGTGCAGTTCACCGTCACCCCCGCCGCCGGCGCGGCGAGCGGCACCGCGGTCCTCACCGCGGTGGTGAGCGGCACCCAGGCGGGCGAGGACTGGACCGCGTCCACGCAGGCCACGGTGCGGGTGTGGAGCGGCGGCGAGAAGCCGCTGGAGGAGCTGTTCAGCAACGTCGGCATCACCGACGACAACAACACCGCTCCCGGGGGCTTCGACGGCACCGGAGGAGCCAGCATCTCCGCCCAGGCGCTGGCGTCGGTCGGGGTCACCCCCGGGGCCACCGTCACCAAGAACGGGGTGAACTTCAAGTGGCCCAACGTCCCGGTGGGCACCCCTGACAACGCCATCGCCTCGGGACAGTCCCTCAAGATCACCGGCACCGGCAAGACGCTCGGCTTCCTGCTGACCGGGACCTACGGCGCGGTGTCCGGACCGGCCACCATCGTCTACAAGGACGGCACGAGGCAGACCTTCACCCTCAGCTCGCCCGACTGGTACGGCGCGCCGAGGCCCGAGGGCGACGCGGCCGTCGTGGCCCCCTACCAGAACCGGCCGAACAACCAGCGGCAGAACACCGCCGCGACCATCTACTACGTCGGCGTGCCGCTGCAGAACAAGGAGATCTCCCGCGTCGACCTGCCCAACATCAGCGCACGGGCGGCGACCAACGTCGCGACCATGCACATCTTCGCCGTGGCCATCGGCGGCTGATCCCGCCCCGGCCACCGGTCACCGTCACCACCCGGAGGCCGCGGCACGGCTCACCAGCCGTGCCGCGG
>QFZU02000126.1 GCA_003260025.2 Microbispora triticiradicis
CCGGCGCGCTCTCCGCGGAGGGCGCCGCAGGTGGGGCGGCCGGTGGGGCGACGGGTGGAGCCGCCGGCGGTGCCGTAGGAGGCGCGGCCGGTGGCGGGGCGGCGGCGACGGGGTGTGTCCCGGCCACGACGCCGCGCTCCAGCCGTTCGAGCCGGGTCAGCAGCGCCGCCTCGCCCTGATCGGCCCCCGGGAGCAGCACGCGGGCGCACACGAGTTCCAGCAGCAGACGAGGAGAGGTGGCGCCGCGCATCTCGGTCAGCCCGGCGTTGAAGACCTCCGCCGCCCGGGTCAGCTCGGCGGGGCCCATGGACGCCGCCTGCGCCTGGAGGCGCTCCAGCTCGTCGGCCGGCCGGTCGAGCAGGCCGCTGCCCGCGGCCTCGGGGACGTTCGAGAGGATCACCAGGTCGCGGAAGCGTTCGAGCAGGTCGGTGGCGAAGCGGCGGGGGTCGTGGCCGCCCTCGATCACCCGGTGCACCGCGTGGAACACGGCCGCGCCGTCCCTCTTGGCGAACGCGTCGACCACCTCGTCCAGCAGGTCGCCGTCGGTGTAGCCGAGCAGGGACACGGCCCGCGGGTAGGTGATGCCGGCCTCGTCCGCGCCCGCGAGAAGCTGGTCGAGGATCGACAGCGTGTCGCGGGCCGACCCGGCGCCCGCCCGGACGACCAGCGGTAACGCGGCCGGCTCGTACGGCACCGACTCGGATTCGAGGATCTCCTCCATGAGCCGGCGCAGCGTCGCGGGCGGCATCAGCCGGAACGGGTAGTGATGGGTGCGGGACTTGATCGTCCCGATGACCTTCTCCGGCTCGGTGGTGGCGAAGACGAACTTGAGGTGCGGCGGCGGCTCCTCCACCAGCTTCAGCAGCGCGTTGAAGCCCTCACGGGTGACCATGTGGGCCTCGTCGATGATGTAGATCTTGTATCTCGCCGAGACGGGGGCGAAGAAGGCCCGCTCGCGCAGGTCACGCGCGTCGTCCACACCACCGTGGGACGCCGCGTCGATCTCGATCACGTCGAGGTGGCCGGGCCCGGTGGGCGCCAGCGCCACGCAGGACTCGCACTCCCCGCAGGGGTCCGGCGTCGGGCCCTTCTCGCAGTTCAGGGAGCGGGCGAGGATGCGGGCGCTGGAGGTCTTGCCGCAGCCGCGCGGGCCGCTGAAGAGATAGGCGTGGTGGATCCGGCCGCTGCGCAACGCCTGGCGCAGCGGGTCGGTGACGTGTTCCTGCCCCTTGACCTCGGCGAACGTCCCGGGCCTGTACTTGCGGTACAGCGCAAGACTCATGCCGCCTCCTCGGGGGGTCGACCCGGCCGGCGTACCCGCTAACTGAGAGACCCCTCGCACACCCGCCAGAGCCCGCTTATCCTTGCTGCCTTCCGGCCCTGGGGAGGTTCACAGGATGACGCCGCGCGAGGGGTCCGCTGGACAGTCTAGCCACTAGGCGGGGGTGCGCGGGACGCTTGACCACACCTCGCCATCACCGTCGAAACCACACCCGAAGTGAGCTAAGCTGTCCGACGGAGGATTCGCCTAGTTGGCCTAGGGCGCACGCTTGGAAAGCGTGTTGGGGGCAACCCCTCAGGAGTTCGAATCTCCTATCCTCCGCGCTTGGTTGAGCAGCAAGAACGCGAAAGGTCCGGTCCATCCAGCCGGGCCTTTCGCGCGTCCGGGCCCTGCGTGTCTGGGTCCCGCACGTCCGGAGCGCAGTCGAGGTCGGCAGGCCGGGGCCGCTCTTCCGGCAGCGGGACGCCCTCACCCGGCGACCGGTGCGAGGAGTGGGGCTGGTACCCGCGGAACACCATCGCTCCGACCAACCTCGAAGGGTGGCGGCTGAGGACGGCGTGACTCCTGCGGGGCCGGGCCGCCTTCGGGCCGCCCGGCCCCGCTTCGCGGTCTGCCACTCCCACGGAACTGCCATGGCGTGGACGACCTCCGCCGGCGGGTGGTTGGTTGACGGGATGGACCTCATCGACTTCTCCGGCTCTCCCCGTCCGGGAGACCTCGGCGTCCGCTGGATCCACGGGTCCGAGTCGGCCAAGCACAACACCGATCCGGACATCCAGGTCCACCGGTACGACGAGCACACCGTCATCCTGCGGCAGAACAAGGCGATCAACTACGAGGCGCCGTTCATGTTCCTGCTGTTCGGGAACGACCGGGCCCTCCTGCTCGACACCGGCGCGACCGCGTCGCCCGCGTACTTCCCGCTACGCCGGACGGTGGACGCCCTCGTACGGGACTGGCTGGGCGAGCACCCGCGTGAGCGCTACGGGCTTCTCGTCGCCCACACCCACGGCCACGGCGACCACATCGCCGGGGACGGCCAGTTCGCCGGCCGCCCGGACACGGTGGTCGTGGACCCCGCGCCGGAGCGCGTGCGCGAGTTCTTCGGGCTCGGCGACGACCTGGACGTGCCCGCTCCCCTCGATCTCGGCGGCCGCGTCCTGGACGTGCTGGCGAGCCCCGGGCACCACAGGGCGGCGGTGACCTTCTACGACCGGTCCACGGGCCTGCTACTGACGGGCGACACGGTCTACCGCGGACGGCTGTACGTCGAGGACTGGCCGGAGTTCGGGCGGACCATCGACCGCCTGGTGAGGTTCGCCGCGGACCGGCCCGTCACCCATGTGCTCGGCTGCCACATCGAGATGACCGGCGTGCCGGGCGAGGACTACCCGATCCGCACCACCTATCAGCCGGACGAACCGCCGCTGCAGATGACGGCCGGGCACCTGCGGGAGATCCGCCACGCGGTGACCGAGATCGGGGGCCGGCCCGGCGTCCACGTCTATCCCGATTTCATCGTCCACGTCCGCTGAGCCGCGAAAATTTCAGCCCCGGTGTGACGTCTCGGCAGGCCGCCGCCGGAGGGCGGGCGCGGCGGTTGACACGGCCTGGCCCCTCGGGAGATTCCGGATTCGCGGACACCGCAGCCCGCAACGGCCGGCCGACGAGTCAGGAAAACACATGGTGATCTCCCGTACGACGGCGGCCCTCGCCGCGGTGCTCGCCCTCGCCCTGCCCGCACCCGCGGCCGCGGCCGCCGCTCCACCGGCGGACAGGCAAGTGGGCACTCCGGTGCGGACCGAGCCCCTGGCGCAGGAGCTGCGGCTCGCCGGAGCGGGGACCTCGCTGCTGCTCTGGTACCGCTCCACCGGCCACGACGGACGTCCTGCCGTGGTCAGCGGGACGCTGGCGGTGCCGTCCGGACGTCCTCCGGCGGGCGGCTGGCCGGTGGTGAGCTTCGGGCACGGTTTCGGCGGCATCGCCGACGCCTGCGCCCCCTCCCGCACCGGCCCGAGCCCCTGGGAGCGCGCGGTGCAGGAGACGCTGCTCGCCGCTGGGTACGCCGTGGCCGTCACCGACTACGAGGGGCTCGGCACCCCCGGGGACAGCCCGGGCATCGACGGGAGATCCGAGGCGTACAACGTGATCGACATCGTCCGCGCCGCCCGGCGCGTGGCTCCCGTCGGGCGTGACTGGGCGTCGGTCGGCTACTCGATGGGCGGGCACGCGGCCCTGTTCGCCGCCGCCCTCACCTCCTCGTACGCGCCTTCGCTGCGGCACAGGGGCACGATCGCGATGGCCCCGATCACCCAGTGGGGGCTGCAGACGAAGGACCCCGCGTTCTCCGACCCCGCGCGTCCCGTCAACCACACGGTCCCCTACAACGGCCGGACGATGCCGCTGACGACGCCCGGCTTCCGCGCGGCGGACTGGTTCACCCCGAAGGGGATGGAGCTGGTCGACCTGGCCGGGCGGGCCTGCATCGGCGACATGATCGCGGCGGTCGCCGGGCTCACCAACGGCGACGTGCTCAAGGACCCGGCCGCAGCCAACGCGGTGTTCGCCCGGTCGCTGGCCGACGACGAGATCCCCGTGTCGCGCTATCCGCGGCCGGTGTACGTCGTCCACGGCACCGACGACGTCATCCCGATCGCGCTCAGCCGTCTCACGGCCGGACAGCTCCGCGCGGCGGGCACCGACGTCACGTTCGTGCCGGTGGAGGGCGCCGACCACATCACGCTGCTGCCGGCGATCGCCACGCGGGTGCGGGAGTGGACCGACCGGCTCTTCCGCCGCCGGTAGGAGCCGCCTAGACCCACCCGGGCAGCAGCATGCGGCTCAGCCAGGCGTCGTACGGCACGGGGACCGCGGTGAGGACCGGGGACAGCCACCAGAAGTCGGCCAGGGCCAGCAGGGCGAACGCGCCCACCAGCGCCGCGCCCGTGGAGCGCCGCACGGCCGAGGCGCCCGGCGGCCCGAGGACGAGCCCGCAGGCGAGCACGATCGCGAGGATCAGGAACGGCAGCGCGGGCAGCAGGTAGAACAGGAACGTCGTGCGCCGGTCGGCCAGCGCGAAGTAGCACCACGGCAGCCAGCCCGCGGCGTAGCCGAGCACCGCGGCCCCCGCCCGCCAGTCGCGCGTCGTCAGATGCCACACGACCATCGCGAGCAGCGCGAGCAGTCCGGCGTACCAGACGACCGGGGTGCCGGTCCCGAGGATCGCCTGGCTGCAGGAGCGCGCCCCGCAGGCGCCGGTGGACGAGCGGTAGTAGAAGAGGACCGGGCGTGCCAGCAGCGGCCAGCCCCAGGGGTCCGACTGGTAGTCGTGGTGAGCGCGCAGGCCCTGGTGGAAGCCCAGCACCTGGCTCTGGTAGTCGATCAAGGACCGCAGCGAGTCGACGACGAAGTAGGCCCAGCCGTTCGCGCTCGCGCGGTCCCAGTTGCGGCCGTAGCCGCCGGCCGAGGCCAGCCACCCGGCGAACGACACGACGTACGCGACGGCGGGGACGGCGCAGAGCCACGCGAGGACGAGCGGCAGGTCGAGGCGGACCGCCTGCCGTCCGGGGCGGCGCAGGCCGACCGCCCGCCTGGCGCCGCGGTCCCAGGCGAACGCCATGACCGCGAAGGCTACGACGAAGAGCACGCCGGTCCACTTCGTGGCCGTCGCCGCCCCGAGGCACAGCCCGGCGGCCAGCCGCCAGAGCCGGGGGCCGAGCCGGGGGCCGGGTTCCTCCAGGGCGGAGGTGCGGTGCCACTCCGCCAGGCGGGCGCGGGCGGCGTCTCGGTCGGCGACCAGGCAGGCGAAGCCCGCGAGCACCCAGAACATGAGGAAGACGTCGAGCAGCGCGGACCGCGACAGCACGAGGTGCAGGCCGTCCAGCGCCAGCAGCAGGCCCGCGAGGCAGCCGAGCAGCGTCGAACGGGTCATCCGGCGGGCGACCCGCGCCAGGACCAGCACGCTCAGGGTCCCGGCGAGCGCGGCGGCGAAGCGCCATCCGAAGGGCGTCAGGCCGAACAGCCACTCCCCCGCGCCGATGAGCCACTTGCCCAGCGGGGGATGCGCGACGTAGGCGGCGCAGTCCTCCGGCCGGGCGCAGGCGCGGAAGACGTCCCGGCCGCCGCGCAGGATCGTCTGCTCCGCGCCGTCGGCGAACTGCCGCTCGACCCCGTACGTGATCAGCGAGTAGGCGTCCTTGGCGTAGTACAGCTCGTCGAAGACGAAGGCGTGCGGGACGTCGAGACGATCGAACCGGAGGAACCCCCCGAACGCGGCCACGGCCAGCGGGCCGAGCCAGCCGAGCCCGCCCGGCATCGGCGGCACCAGCCGGTGTGCGGCGCTCCGAGGCACGCGCGCATCCTAACCCGCCCGGTTAAGGCATGATCACTCACATGCGGGGCAGTAGGCCCGGCGAGCAACGCAGTGACGGCAATGAGTGACGGCAACGCCATCGGGAGCGTCGCAGATGGATTTCGATGATCGAGCGCAACTCGACACCTCGCAGGTCGAGGACGTCGGCGGAGGTGGCGGATTCCGGGGCGGCGGCCTGGCCGTCGGCGGCGGCGCCGCCGGCATCATCGCCCTCATCGTGGCCCTGATCTTCGGCATCAACCCCGGGAACATCACGGGCGGCGGAGACGAGCCCACCGGGGTGCAGCCGAGCAGTGACCTGAGCGCCCAGTGCAAGAGCGGCGCCGACGCCGACCAGTCGGAGAAGTGCCGCGTCGTGGGCGTGGTCAACAGCATCCAGAAGTACTGGGGCGACCAGGTCCAGGGCTACACCAACGCGAAGACCACGCTGTTCTCGGGCGGGGTGCAGACCGGGTGCGGCGCGGCCGACTCGTCCGTCGGCCCCTTCTACTGCCCGAACGACAAGCACGTCTACCTGGACCTGTCGTTCTTCGACGAACTGCAGTCGCGGTTCGGGGCCAAGGGCGGCCCGTTCGCGCAGGCGTACGTGATCGCCCACGAGTACGGCCACCACGTGCAGGACCTGCTCGGCACGATGAACAAGGTCGGCCAGGAGCAGGGCGCGGAGAGCGGCTCCGTACGGCTCGAACTGCAGGCGGACTGCTACGCGGGCGTGTGGGCGAAGAACGCGGTGAGCACGGGCTTCTACGCCTCGGAGTTCACCGACACCGACATCAAGGAGGCGATCGACGCCGCCGCGGCGGTCGGCGACGACCACATCCAGGAGCAGGCGCAGGGCCGGGTCAACCCGGACGCGTTCACCCACGGCACGTCGGCCCAGCGGACCAAGTGGTTCAAGAACGGCTACGGGTCGGGCGACCCCGCACGCTGCGACACCTTCTCCGGAAGCATCTGAGGCCGATGTGAGGGCCGCCGGACAGCCTGCGGCGGCTCCGGACACCGGCCGTTTGCCACGTCTCCTAAACTACATAGCGTGATCTTTAAGTTGGTCGGCGACGGACGGCCCTACCCGGAACACGGACTGTCCTCCCGAGAGTGGGCCCAGATCCCGCCCCGGCAGGTCCGGCTCGACACGCTGATCACCACGAAGGCGGTGCTGGACCTGCACTCGTTGCTCAGCAAGGACTCGACCTTCTACGGCGACCTGTTCCCGCACGTGGTGCAGTGGCAGGGCGAGCTGTACCTGGAGGACGGCCTGCACCGCGCGCTGCGCTCCGCGCTGCACCAGCGCTCCGTGCTGCACGCCCGCGTGCTGGAGCTGCAGGACTGACGCCGGACCGGCATACGAGAAGAGCCGCCGACCTGGACGACCAGGTCGGCGGCTCTTTTCCGTGTCCTAGGACAGTGGCGGTGGAGGTGGGATTTGAACCCACGGTAGGTTGCCCTACACACGCTTTCGAGGCGTGCGCCCTCGGCCACTAGGCGACTCCACCGCGCAGCAGCTTACCGGACGAACACCACTGCCCGCGCACCCGTTTCCGGCGCGCACCCCGCGATCAGGCGCGGCGGCCGGAGAAGAACCCGCTCAGCACCGCCGCGCACTCGTCGGCCAGCACGCCCATGACGACCTCGGGCCGGTGGTTGAGCCTCCGGTCCCGCAGGACGTCCCACAGGGAGCCGGCGGCGCCCGCCTTCTCGTCCACCGCGCCGTACACGACCCGGTCGACCCGGGCGAGGACGGCGGCGCCGGCGCACATCGTGCAGGGCTCCAGCGTGACGACCAGGGTGCAGCCGGTCAGCCGCCAGTCGCCCCGGGCGGCCGCGGCGGCCCGGAGGGCGAGCACCTCGGCGTGCGCGGTCGGGTCGCCGCTCGCCTCGCGGTCGTTGCCCGCCGCCGCGAGCACGCGACCGAGCTCCGGATCACCGGCCTCCGAACGACCGGCCGCCGCGGGACCGAGCAGCACGGCGCCGACCGGCACCTCCCCGCGCTCACCCGCCCGTACGGCCTCCGCCAGCGCCAGCCGCATGGCGGCCTCGTACGGCCCCGGCGGCGAGCCGGTCACCGCAGGCGTTCGAGCTCGTCGGCGAACCCGAGCCGTTCGGCGATGAGGGAGAGGATGTCGGCGGGCAGCACGCCCTCCTCCATGCTCAGCTCCAGCAGTTCCTCCGCGCTCAGCGAGAAGTCGGCGAGCAGTTCGAGGTCGCCCACCGGGCGGATGCCGAGATCGGGGGTGTCCTTGTCCACCACCACACCGGCGAGCTCGGCGAAGATCTCCCCGAGCGGGTCGTGCTGCGCCGCGTGCGCGTCCGAGATGAACACGCGCGGATCGAGATCGTCCTCGTAGCGGATGATCGCGAACCACTCGTCCTCGACCTCAACGCAGAGCAGGGCCAGCTCGTCGCCGTTGAGCCCGAGCGCCTCCTGCAGGGCGTCGCCCAGGTCGTCGGCGATCTCGGCCTCGCCGAGGTCGACCTCGGCGCCGGCCCAGCGGCCGTCGATGCGGGCGAAACCGGCGGAGAAGAGGTTGGATCTGGAGGGCATTGCCGTCTCCCCAGGTCAGCCGATGGCGGCGTCGACGGCGCGTTCGAAGGGCTGGGAGAAGCCCAGCCGCGCGGCGATGCTCGACAGCACCTCGTCGGGCAGCAGGTCGAGGTCGCCGGACAGGGCGCCCAGCTCCATCTCGTCGAGCCCGAGGTCGGCGAAGATGGACAGGTCGCCGGCCGGAAGGACGCTGTCGAGCTCCTCCTCCTCGGGCACCGGCACCTCGAGGTACTCGAGGGCCTGCTGCGCCAGCGGCCACTCCCAGGCGGCCGTGACATCCGAGAGGAAGACGTCGACCTGCTCGCCGAAGACCCGCAACGCCACGAAGAAGTCATCCCCTACGGCGACCATGCCAATCGTGGTCCCCATGCTCGGCGTCTGCCGCAGCGCGTGAATGAGCCCGTCCAGGTCGGAGGTGAGGGCCACCGGAAGCATCTCGGCCTCCCAGCGGTCCTCTTCCCGATACACAACGATGGCGAAGTCAAGAGTGTCCACGTCTGTCATCGTCTTCCCCACCGCACGGTCCTCACGCACGGAATCGTCGCAGAATCGGGCTCCCGCCGTACGGTGCTCACGCCAAATCGTGATCAAAGAGTCAGGCGGCGCCGAGGCACGAGGTCGGAGACGGTAACTTTTGTTCCCATGCAGACCCTCGTCGTCGACCACCCGCTCGTCGCCCACAAGCTCACGACGCTGCGCGACGTGCGGACCGACTCGCCGACGTTCCGCCGCCTGGCCGACGAACTGGTCACGCTCCTCGCCTACGAGGCGACCCGCGACGTGCGGGTGACCGACGTCACCGTCGCCACGCCGCTCGCCCCCGCCCATGGCGTACGGCTCGCCCGTCCCGTGCCGCTCGTCGTGCCCATCCTGCGGGCCGGGCTGGGGATGCTCGACGGGATGACCCGGCTGCTGCCGACCGCCGAGGTCGGCTTCCTCGGAATGATCCGCGACGAGTCCACGCTCAAGGCCCAGACGTACGCCACCCGGCTGCCCGAGGACCTCTCCGGGCGTCAGTGCTACGTGCTGGACCCGATGCTGGCGACCGGCGGCACGCTCGCCGCGGCGATCGAGTTCCTGTTCGCCCGCGGCGCGCGGGACGTCACCGCGATCTGCCTGCTCGCCGCCCCCGAGGGCATCGCGTACCTGGACGAGGCGTTCCAGGGCGGCGACCGGCCCATCAGGGTGGTGACCGCCGCGCTCGACGAGCGGCTCAACGAGAACGGCTACATCCTGCCTGGCCTCGGCGACGCCGGCGACCGCCTATACGGCGTGGTCTGATTTCCCTCTCCTTCCGCACGCTCCGCGACCCTTCTCTCCCTGGTTACGCACCGCTCCCGCTAGGGTACGCAGTGTGATGACGACGTCACCTCGCGCTCACGCGAGCGGGGCGCCACAGGGAGAGCGATTGAGCCAGCATCCGGGCGGCGAGCACTACGAGCAGCTCGAAGCCCTGCTCAGGGACGAGTTCGCGGGAGTGCATCCCCCCGCGACGGTGACCCGGTGCGTGCAGGCCGCCCACCACGGCGCCGTCGAGGTCATCGGCCACGCGCCCGCCGGGCTCGTGGAGCGGATCGCCCGCAAACACCTGCGGGTGCTCGCGACCGCCGCCGAGGGGCGGGGCTGACACCGTCACGATCACTGATCCCGTTCGCGGTTCGCCGCTTTACCAAACGGGGTGACTGGGTAATGTATTGGTCATGGGAGTGGTGACGGCGGTGCAGGGGAAGAAGATCCTCAAGTGGACGGTCATTGTCGTGGTGGCCTTCTACTTGCTCACGAGGCCGACTGACGCGGCCCACACGGTCCACGGAGCCCTCAACGGAATGATCAACGCGGCCGACTCGATGGCGCAGTTCTTCGCCTCCCTGACATGAGACTTGTGACCCACGGGGACTCCGCCCCGTCGTCGGTCAACCGTTACCTCCTCCCCCACGAACAACAGGTCATCATGGTGCGGCGGCACCCTGCCGTGCTCCTGCGCCCGGTCGCCGAGATCTTCGGAGGGCTCATCCTCGCCGGAGTTCTCAGCAAGTTCCTGAGCGACGGCGGCGCCGCGCAGGCCCTGGCCATCGTCTGGTGGGCCTGGCTGCTGCTGCTCGTCCGCTTCGTATGGAAGGTGGCGGAGTGGTCGGTCGACTACTTCGTCGTCACCTCCCAGCGCATGCTTCTCACCACCGGCCTCATCACGCGCAAGGTCGCGATGATGCCCCTGGGCAAGGTCACCGACATGAGCTTCCAGCGCTCGCTCCTCGGCCGCATGCTCGGCTACGGCGAGTTCGTACTGGAGTCGGCCGGCCAGGATCAGGCCTTCCGCACCGTTCCCCACATCCCGTATCCGGAGACCCTGTATCTAGAGGTCTGTCAGATGATCTTCCCCGGCAAGGACGGGGACGACGACTGACGGCCTCGGCCGTCCGTTATCTCGACACCGTGATCGAACCTTCACCGTCGTGATTCTTGACGGAGGGTTACACGAATCGGTCGCTTCGTGCCATTATGGCGACACTATTGACCCTTCCCCCGCCCTGAGAGATCAGATGCCGAGTCAGGGAACCATCGGTGACCGCGTCCGCGGACTGCGGTTGAGCAGGCGAATGTCGCAGGCCCAGTTGGCCGGACCCGACCTATCCGACAGTTATGTCTCACTCATCGAGTCCGGAAAGCGGACGCCAACGCCGGTCGTCGCCCGGCTGCTCGCCGAGCGTCTCGGTTGCACCACCGAGTTCCTGCTTCACGGGATAGAGCCTCGGCAGCGCATCGACACCGAGCTCGGCCTCCGGCACGCCGAGCTGGAGCTGTACCACGGCGACCCCGCCGTGGCCGCCGACCGCTTCGGCGAGATCGCCAAGGCGGCGGGCGAGGACAACGCGATGCTGGCCGCGCACGCGCGGCTCGGCGTGGCGCGGGCCCTGGAGGCCCAGGGCCGCGTCGGCCGGGCCGTCGAGGCGTACGAGCGGCTGCGCCGTGAGGCCACCGCGCATCCCGAGCGCCTCGCCGACCTCCCGCTGACCGTCGCGCTGTGCCGCTGCTACCAGCGGGCCGGCGACCGGTTGCGCGCCCGCGACCTCGGCGCCCACGCGCTCGGCCAGGTCGACCGGCTCGGCGTGATCGAGGGCGACCTCGCCGTCGAGCTCGCGCTGGCGCTGGTGGAGGCCGAGACCGGCCTGCCGTACGTCGAGCGGGTGCTGGACAGCGCGGGCCTGCCGCAGGCCGCCGACCGCAGCGGAGAGATCCTCGCGTTGTGGCAGGCGAGCGTGACGGCGGGTGAAGGCGAGGACTCGGCGCTGGCCGTGCAGCTCGCCGAGGACGCCCTCGCGGCCGGCCGCCCGGCCCGGATCGCCCTCCGGTGCGCCCGCATCGCGATGCACTGGGCCCGGATCACAGCGGCGGATCCCGAAGGTGCGGATTTGGATCGAGCCAACAAGCTGGCGGCGTCCGCCGTGGGGGTTTTCGCCCGATTCCCGGCCGAGCGACGGGAGCACGCGAGGGGCCTCGTGGTGCTGAGTTCGGTACGGCTGCGGACAGGAGACACGGAATCCGCACTCGAACTCGCCGACGAGGCACTGGTTCGGCTGGGCGACGCCCGGGGGACCACGGCGGCCACCGCGAACATGGTGCTCGCCGAGATCGCTTTGGCACGGTCCGAAGACCCGGCGCCCGCGCTCACCCGGGCCCATGACCTGCTGGGCGGCGAGACGCCGGACCGGGACACCGCCCGGGCCTGGCGGACGCTCGGCGACCTGTGGGGTCAGGCCGGTGCTCTCAACCAGCAGACGGAGGCATATCGTAGAGCCCTGGAAGCCGTGGGGATCCGCGTGAACATACCGGGCTCCACCACCGCGGCGGCGCTCGCTCGGTAGCCTCCCTGGAGCTCCGGATTTGTTCTGGAAGCTCTGGAATAATTAGGGTCGACCACTCATTCCATCATCGGATGATTGGCTACCCAAAGGAGGCTGACTGTGAGCCTGCGGACGGCGCAGCGGGCGTCTCTCGTGGACCAGGTGATCGACCAGCTCAAGGAGCAGATCACCTCCGGCTCCTGGCAGATGCATGCCAAGATTCCCACCGAGACCGTGCTCGCCGAGCATCTCGGAGTCGGCCGGAACACCGTCCGCGAAGCGGTGCGGGCACTGACGCACGCCGGGCTGCTGGAGTGCCGCCAGGGCGACGGCACGTACGTGCGGGCCACAAGTGAGCTCTCGGGCGCGATGGCCCGGCGGCTGCGGGCGGCCGAGCAGCTGGAGATCCTTGAGGTGCGTCGCGCCCTGGAGGTCGAGGCGGCCCGGCTCGCCGCGACGCGGCGCACCGACCAGGACATCGCGTCCATCGAGGCCGCGCTGGCCGCGCGGGAGAAGGCGTGGGCGGACGGCGACGCGGAGGCGTTCGTCGAGTCCGACCTCGCCTTCCACGTCGCGGTCGTCGAAGCCACGCACAACACGGTGCTGATCGACCTGTACGTCGACTTCTCGGCGGCGCTCCGGGCGAGCATCGCCGCTGCCGGCGGCTCGCTGGAGCAGAACTACATCCCCCACGACGCCATCGTCCGCGCGATCGTCGCCGGTGACGCCACCGCGGCGGAGCGGGCGGGTCACGCGTGCATGGAGCACATCCTCATCGCCCTCACCGAGTCGGCGACGCTGACCTCCTGAGCCGCCCCCGGCTCCCAGAACCGGGACCGGGAGCTCAGCCGAGCCGCAGGGACATCACCAGGTAGCGGTAGCCGGGGTCGTCGCCCTCGTCCGTGACCAGGGCGGGCCGGGTCGGCGAGTCCAGGTGGACGCGCGCCCGCTCGGTCCCGACGCCCGCGAGACCGTCGAGCAGGAAGTGGGGCTGGAAGGCGATCTGGATGTCCGGGCCTTCCAGCTCGGCCTCGACGACCTCCGCGCCCCTGCCGATGTCGCCGCCGCCGGCCTGGATCAGCACCTGTCCCGGGGAGAACGACAGCCGGACCGCGGTGTTGCGCTCGGCGACCAGCGTCACTCGCTTGACGGCCTCCACGAACGGCCCCACCGGGACGTCGGCGTGGATCGGCCACTGCTCGGTCAGCCGGGCCCGGTAGTCGATGAACTGCTCGTCGAGCAGCCGGACGGTGGTGGTGCGGCCCTGGCTCTCGAATCCGGCCACGTTGTCGCCGAGCCCGACCGCCACCTCGCCCCCGCGCAGCGAGCGCGCCACCTCGACCAGCACCCGCGCCGGCACGACCACACCGTGCCGCTCCTCCTGCCGCTCCGGGTGCCACAGGAACTCGCTCGCCGCGATGCGGTAGCGGTCGGTGGCGGCCAGGGAGACCCGAACGTCCTCGATGTCCATCCGGATGCCCGTGAGCATGGGCAGCGTGTCGTCGCGGCTCGCGGCGGGCGCGACCTGGTTGACGGCGGTGGCGAAGACGCCCCCGCCCACGGCGCCGACCCTCGGCGGCATCGGCGGCATCGCGGGGAAGTCCTCGTCCGGCATGGTCAGGAGGCCGAACTCGGCGCTGCCGCAGGTGAGCACGGCCTCCGAGCCGCTGGTGGCGATCTCGACGGGGCGCGCCGGAAGGCTGCGGGTGACCTCCGCCAGGACCTTCCCCGGGATCAGCACCCGCCCCGGCTCCGCCACCTCGGCCTCGACGTCGGCCCGCGCCGACACGTCGTAGTCGAAGGCGGACACCCGCAGGTCGTCCCCCGCCTCCAGCAGCAGCCCCGCGAGGACGGGCACCGCGGGCCTGGCCGGGAGCACCCGGGCCGCCCACGCCACCGCTTCGGCGAGAACGTCGCGGTTCACCTGGAATTTCATCCCGACCTCCTGCCTGTGCCACGACTCGATTCCCCAAGGTAGCGCCCCGCACCGACATTCCAGGGGCCGGTTGCACGGCTCAGCTGGGCCTGCTGCCGAGGAAGGCCAGCACCGCGAGCACCCGGCGGTTGTCGTCGTCGGAGGGCGCCAGGCCGAGCTTGGCGAAGATGTTCGCGGTGTGCTTGCCCACCGCGCTGTCGCTGAGGAACAGCCGCTGCCCGATGGCGGCGTTCGACCTGCCCTCCGCCATCAGTTCCAGCACCTCCCGCTCCCGGGGGGTGAGCCGGCCGAGCGGCTCGTTGCGCGAGTTGCTGGCCAGGAGCCTCGCGATGACCTCCGGGTCCATCGCCGTGCCGCCCGCCGCGACCCGGCGTACGGCGTCGACGAACTGCTCGCCGTTGAACACCCGGTCCTTCAGCAGGTAGCCGACCCCGCCCGAGCCGTCGGCCAGCAGCTCCCTGGCGTACAGCTGCTCGACGTGCTGGGAGAGCACGAGCACCGGCAGCCCCGGTACCCGCCGCCGCGCGGCGAGCGCGGCCTGCAGCCCCTCGTCGGTGAACGTCGGCGGCAGCCGTACGTCGACCACGGCCACGTCCGGACGCTCGCCGACCAGCGCGGCGAGCAGCTCCGGGCCGGACTCGACCGCGGCGACGACCTCGAAGCCGTGTGCGCGCAGCAGGTGGACCAGGCCCTCCCGCAGCAGGTGCAGATCCTCCGCCAGGACTACCCGCACCCGCTCTCCTTCTCCCGCATGGCCCGTGCCGTCGTGGTCAGCGCGACGGTCAGCAGGCCGCCGCCGAGCAGCATCATGCCGACGATGACCGGCCACTGGAAGGGCTCGGGCATGTACAGCCCCAGGAACCAGGACCTCACCGGCGAACCGGCCAGTTTGAGCACCATCGCCACCAGCCCCTGCGGGAACAGCGCGATCGGCCACAGCGCCCAGCAGACGCCGCCGAGCATGCGCCACGGGGACCGGGGCGCCACCCGCAGCGGGAAGGCCCGCGGCAGCTCGACGACCGCCGTGGTCGGGCCGCCCGCCGGGCTGCTCAGCGCGAACACGCCGTCGAACGCCCCGAGCCTGCGCTCGATGCCGCGCAGGCCGGTGCCACGCCCGGGGTCCGCGCCGCCGCGGCCGTCGTCGGTCACCGTGACCCGCAGCGCGGGACCCCGCGCGCTCACGTCCACCCACGCCTCGGTCGCGTCGCCGTGCCGGGCGGCGTTGGCCAGCAGCTCGCTGACCGCGAAGTACGCCGCGGACTCCAGCGGCGCGGACGCGCGCTCCGGCACGTCGACGGTCACATGGACGCGCAGCGGGCTGTCCAGGGCCAGCGCGCGTACGGCGTCGCCGAGGCCGCGTTCGGCGAGCACAGGGGGATGGATGCCGCGCACCAGCCGCCGGATGTCCTGCAGCGCGGCCGCCGAGGCGTCCCGCGCCTTGTCCAGCAGCGCCCGGGCGGCCCGCGGGTCGGTCTCCAGCAGCTGCTCGGCCGCGCCGATCGTCATCCCGATCGCGACGAGACGGGCCTGGGCGCCGTCGTGCAGGTCGCGTTCGATCCGCCGCAGCTCGGCGGCCTGCGAGTCGACGACCTCGGTGCGCGCCGCGTCCAGGTGGCTGACCCGCCGGGCCAGCCGCGTCTTCTCCGTGGGCCCGAGAAGCACGGCGGCGACGCCGCCGTGGACGCGCAGGGCCCACGGCGCGTACCAGTACGCGACGCCCGCCGCGAGCAGGATCCACACCACACCCAGGGGGTCGCCCCCGGCCAGCCGCAGCACGCCGTACGCGGCCGTGAGCAGCGGCGCGGCGGCCACGAGTCCGCAGGTCACCGGCGCGGCGAGCAGATAGGCGAGGTCGCGCCAGGTCGCCGGGTCCTTGATCATCCAGTTCCACCGCTTGTTGAAGGCGGGGATCGTGGGCTTCTTGTACAGGGTGCGGCCGTCGCGGTACCAGCCGTCCGCCTGTGGCACCGGCGGGGACGGCGCCGGCAGGTAGGGGTCGTCCACCGGCACGCCCGACCAGCGCCCGGACAGATCGCGCGCCAGCCCGGTCACAGCCCGCGTGAGCCGTACGGCCGGGGGCAGGGCGAAGACCAGGCCGAGCAGGAAGGTGAGGAGCGCCGCCGTCAGCATCACCAGGGCGGCGGCCAGGCCCAGCAGGGCGAGGCCGGCGAGGGCTGCGCCTCTGCCGAGTGCGACGAGGGTGCGGCGAGCTGCGGTCATGCGTCCAGTCTGCGAGTTCCGGGCGGTTCCGCACAGTGGCCCCGGGCCCCCGGCGGGGGTGGGGAAAAGTGCACCCCCGCCGGGTCCGCAGCCGCATTCCGGGCGGCCCGCCCGATTCCTAGCGTCGTCGGCATGGCAATCATCACCGTGGACCACCTCCGCAAGACGTACGGGGCACGCGTGGCGGTCGAGGACGTGTCGTTCTCCGTGGAGGAGGGCGAGGTCTTCGGCATCGTCGGCCGCAACGGGGCCGGCAAGACGACGACGGTCGAGTGCGTCGCCGGGCTGCGCACCCCCACGGCGGGCACGATCGATCTGGACGTCGGCCCGGACGGCGGCGCAGGCGCGGACCTGAAGGAACAGGTCGGCGTGCAGCTCCAGGAGTGCTCGCTGCCCGACAAGATCCGGGTCGGGGAGGCGCTGTCGCTCTACGCGTCGTTCTACCGCCGTCCCGCCGACTGGCGGGCGCTGGCCGCCGACGCCGGGCTCGACCTCCGCGCGTCGTTCGCCACCCTCTCCGGCGGGCAGCGCCAGCGGCTGTCGGTCGCGCTCGCGCTGGTGGGCAGCCCGCGCGTCGCGATCCTCGACGAGCTCACCACCGGCCTCGATCCGCAGGCCCGGCGGGAGACCTGGGAACTGGTCACCCGGATCAGGGACCGGGGCGTGACGGTCCTGCTCGTCACCCACTTCATGGAGGAGGTGGAGCGGCTGTGCGACCGCGTCGCGGTCATCTCGCGCGGCCGGGTGCGCGCGGTCGACACGCCCGCCGGGCTCGTCGCCCGCGCCGGCGGCGAGCAGCGCCTGGTCTTCCGTACGGAGAGGCCGCTGACAGCTGAGCAGGTCACGGGCCTGCGTGCGCTGCCCGAGGTGACGTCGGCCACTGTGGAGGGCGGGGATGACGCTGGGGAGGTCACCATCGCCGGCACCGGCGACCTGCTGAGCGCGGTGACGGCGGTGCTGCCCGCGTCCCTGATGCGTGGCCTCCGCATGGAGCGGACCACCCTCGACGACGCGTTCCTCGCCCTCACCGACCCCTCGTACGGACCCTCTCACGCGCCCTCCCAGGAGGAGTCATGACCACCGCCCGTACACGGGTTCTCGTCCGGATCGCGGCCGTGGAGGCCCGGCTCTTCCTCCGTGAGCCCGCCGCCGTGTTCTTCGCGGTCGTGCTGCCGGTCGCGCTGCTGCTGACCCTCGGCGCCACGATTCCCGGCTTCCGCGACGCGGACCCGTCCCTGGGCGGGCAGCGCTTCGTGGACGCGCCCTTCACCTCGATGATGGTGCTGCTGTCGGTCGTGACGCTCGGGCTCAGTGCGCTGCCGGCGGTCCTGGTGACCTACCGCGAGCGCGGCGTGCTGCGGCGGCTGTCCACGACGCCGGTACGGCCCGGGGCCCTGCTGTCCGCGCAACTGCTGATCAATGTGGGCGTGGCCGTGGTCGCGACGGCGCTGACGCTGGGGCTGGGGCACCTGTTCCTCGGGGTGCCGCCGCCCCGCTCGCCCTGGGCGTTCGCCGGGGTTTTCGTCCTCGGCTCGACCGCCATGCTCGCCATCGGGCTCCTCCTCGCCGCCGTGGCGCCGAACTCCAAGGTCGTCCAGGGCGCGGGGGCCGCGCTCATGTTCCCGCTGCTGTTCCTGGCCGGGATGTGGCTGCCCAGGCCGCTCATGCCGGAGCTGCTGCGCCGGATCAGCGACTTCACGCCCACCGGGGCCTTCGGGCAGGCGCTCACCGACGCGCTGGGCGGCGGTGGTCCCCAGGCCGTCCACCTCGCCGTACTGGCGGGCTGGGCGCTGGCCGCCGGGCTCGCCGCGGCCCGGCTGTTCCGCTGGCAGTGAGACCGGTGCGGTGAGAGCCGTGCGGTGAAAGGCGGCCCGTTCCGTGCCCGTCGCGGGGGCGGGGGCACGGGACGGGCCGCGACCGGTCACGCGGGGCCCGGTGGTTACCCAGGGGGTAATCGCCGGGCCGCGCGGACGGGGATAGCGTCGGGGCGTGACCGTCGCCCAGATCCACCAGCGGCCGTTCGGTGAGCTCCTGCGCCGGTGGCGCGAGCACCGGCGGCTCAGCCAGCTCGACCTCTCCAACCGCGCCGAGATCTCCACTCGGCACATCAGCTTCCTGGAGACCGGCCGCTCCACGCCGAGCCGCGACATGGTGCTCCACCTCTCCGAGCACCTGGATCTCCCGCTGCGCGAGCGCAACCACCTGCTGCTGGCCGCCGGGTACGCCCCGGTCTACGCCGAGTCGCCGCTCGGCTCGCCGGGGATGGCGGCGGTGTGCGAGGCGATCCGGCGGCTGTTGTCGGCCCACGACCCCTATCCGGCCGTGGTGGTGGACCGGGCCTGGGACCTCGTCGACGCCAACGAGGGGATCGCGCTGCTCGCCGAGGGCGTCGATTCCGACCTGATGGGCAACGTGCTGCGGGCGAGCCTGCATCCGGAGGGTCTCGCGCCGCACATCCTGAACCTCGGCGAGTGGCGGGCGCACCTGCTCGGACGGCTGCGGCGGCAGATCACGCACACCGCCGACCCCCGGCTCACCGAGCTGTACGCCGAACTGCGCGGCTACCCCTGCGACCAGCCCGAGCCCGAGGTGGAGCTGCCCGGGCCCGGAGACATCCTGGTGCCGCTCCGGGTGCGGCGGGCCGGGCGGGAGCTGTCGTTCTTCAGCATCGTGGCCACCTTCGGCACGCCGCTCGACATCACGGTCTCCGAGCTGGCCATCGAGTCGTTCTACCCGGCGGACGCCGCGACCGCCGCCTTCCTGCGCGACACGTCTTCGTGATCGTCCGGAGATCATCCGGCGTCCGGCGTTCTGTCACACTTCGTGCATCGACACGTGCCTTGGCCGTGCCTGAGCAGAAGGAGGCGGGAATGCCCACACGAGTACTGGTCAACACGTTCCACGTGGACGCCGCTCCGGAGAAGGTCTTCGCGCATCTCACGACGCCCGAGAGTTACGTCGGCCTGTCACCGCTCGTGGTCGCCGTACGCGACGTCGACCGGTCCGAGCCGGGGGTGGTGCGGTACACCTCCGTCGAGCGGTTCCGCTTCCTCGGTCTCAGGTACGACAACCCCATCGCCGTGACACTCCTCACCGAGGGCCTGTCCGTACGCGGACAGGTGCGCAGCCCCGGCGGAGTCCGGCTCGGCTACCGGTTCGATCTGTCCCCCGAGGGGCCCGGAACCCGGGTGGCCGACCGGCTCGACGTGAGCGCGGCCTGGTTTCTGCTGGGCTTCGCGGCGGGCCAGGCACGGAAGGTGCAACTGGCCCGGGCCGGTATCCTCGCCCAACGGCTGTCGGAGGGTTCCGCCCGGATGTCCTGACGGAAGCGGTTTCACGGCGTACGGTGCGGTCGCGGGCGGCGCTCGCGAGCGGCGGCCCGCCGGCGGCGGCTCGCGGGATGTGCACGCGGGCGGCGGCTTCCGGGGCGGCGCCTCGTGATCATGTCCGCCGCGCTCTCACGTGAGAAGCTGTAGCCCCCATCCATGGCCGGAGGTATCACATGCTCGTGCTGGCGCACGTCAGCGACATCCACATCGACGGAAGCGAGCGGAACACCTCGCGCGCCGCACGCGCGCTCACCTACGCGAGGTCGCTGCGGCCCGACGCGATCGTGCTCACCGGTGACCTGGCGGACCACGGCGCGATGGAGGAGTACGAGATCGTCCGTGAGCTCGTCTCCGGTGACGACGTGCCGCTCGTGCTGTGCCCGGGCAACCACGACACGCGCGCCCACCTCCGCAAGGTCCTGCTGGAGCAGGACGGCGACCACCCGGTGAACCAGGCGCTCAACCTCGACCACGCGACGATCGCGCTGTGCGACTCCAGCGTTCCCGGGCGGCCCGAGGGTGAGCTCAGCGACGACACGCTGGCCTGGCTCGACTCGGTGCTCGCCGCGACCCCCGGCGTCCCGGCCTTCGTCGGCATGCACCACCCGCCGGTCGCGCTCGGCATCCCGTACGTGGACGGCATCCGGCTGGAGCGGCCGGAGGGGCTGGCGGAGGTCCTCGGCCGTCACCCGCACGCCATCGCGGTGCTGGCCGGGCACGCGCACACCGCGGCGGCCACGACGTTCGCCGGGCTGCCGCTGCTGATCGCGCCGGGAGTGGTGAGCACGGGGCTGCTGCCGTCCGAGACCTCCGCGCACCCGCCGGTCGACCACGACCTGCCTCCGGCCGTCGCCCTGCACGTGCTCGACGACGGCCGGGTCACCACCCACTTCCGGCCCGTCCCGTAGGCCGCGGCGCCACTCGGCCGTACGGCCCGCGCCGGATCCTCCCGCGCGGGCCGTACGGGCGACGACGGCCTCAGGCGTCGGGGATCCACGAGCCGTGGAACCCGGCGGGCACCCGCCGCGGCAGCCGTACCGACGCGACCTGGGACAGGTCCGACGCGTCGAGCACGAGCAGCTCGGCGCCGTCGTCGGTGCCGGCGATGGACAGCAGCCAGCCCGCGTCCTCGTCACCGGAGCCGCCCGTGCCGCCCGCGCCGTCTGTGGCGGCGGGCACGAACACGGCCTCACCGGGCGTGCGGTCTCCCGTCTCGTGGGCCACGCTCGTGCCGGCGCCCGTGTCGTACTTCACGATCGCGTCCTTGGTGACCGCGTAGAGGTAGCGGCTGCGCAGGCCGGTCAGCGTCTCGTTGACCGTGGGGAACTCGACGTCCCGATCGTCGAGGGCCTCGTCTTTCGACACGCCGGTCGCGGGGTCGAGCACCCAGCGGTGCAGCGCCGCGCCGCCGGTGTGCGCGGCGGGGCTGGCCGTGCCGCCGATGGTCGGCCAGAAGGCCTGGAACGCCCCCGGTGCGTAACGCACGGCGTCGACGACGATCCGCCCCTGCTCGTCCTCGCTCGCGTTCCCCACATGGAAGACGTAGCAGGGGTCGATCTCGAACCACCGGACCTGCCCCGTGCGCCGGCTCATCACGCCGAGCCGGGCGCCGTACAGGTCGTCCCACCGGTACGGCATGCTCCGGCCCACCAGGTTCACGTCGAAGACGACCGGCAGGTCGAGCCAGACGACGTGGTTCGCGGTGATCGCGAAGTCGTGCGCCATCGTGGGTCCGGGCACCTCGACCTCACGGGTCTCCACCAGCTCACCGGCGGCGGACAGGCGGTGGTAGGTGAGGTAGGGCGGCGCCCAGCCGTACCCGAAGAAGTGCAGCTCCCCGGTGACCGGGTCCTCCTTGGGGTGCGCGGTCATCGCGGTGGCGAGCCGGCCGCCGAAGTCGCAGGGGCCGACCGTGTCGAGCTCCGGCGTCATCTCGTACGGCAGGCCGTTCTCGACCAGCGCGAAGATCTTGTCGGCGTGCGAGACGACGTGGGTGTTCGCGGGGACGGCGGCCAGGTCGACGCCCTTGTCGCCGAGGTAGGGCGCGCCGTCGAGGCGGGTGGTGCGCACCCACCGGTTGCGGTACCACTCGGCACGCCCCTCGCGTAACCGGATGCCGTGGATCATCCCGTGGCCGACGAACCAGTGGCCGGGCTCTTCGCCGGGGCGGGGGTTGGGCCCGTTGCGGAAGTAGCGGCCGGTCAGCTCGGGCGGCAGCGTGCCCTCCACGGGCAGGTCGAGCGCGTCGATCTCGTCGGGTACGGGGGCGAGGCGGCCGGAGAGGTAGGAAGCGGTCATGTGTCTCGTGGCTCCTTTCAGAACGGCTTTCCAGACGGCTTTCAGGCGGCTTCAGGCGGCGTTGTAACGGGCGCGGACGATCCGGGGGTAGCGGACCGTGAACAGGGCGGGCAGTGCGAGACCACAGACCTTCACGGTGACGAGGGCGGCGGTGGCCTGCGGCTCGAAGGCGAGCAGCAGGGCGAGCGCGACGGCGGTGAGCGTGAACGCGGCGGCCCAGACGGTGGTGATGACGGCGTTGACCTGGTAGAAGATCTCGGTCGCGTGCACCTCGGGAGCCGTGGAACGGCGGGCCATGCCCAGCGTGAACGGCCTGCGGACCGCCAGCGACCCCCAGGCGGTGAGCGCCAGCCAGCCGACCGACACGGCCGGTCCGTACTCGCCGAGCGGCGCCGGGGTGACCGTGAAGGCGACGAGCGCGAGGGCCGCGAAGAAGACGCCCGAGCTGAGCTCCAGGACGATCTCGTCCCAGCCGCGCCCCGCGCGGCGGTCGACGGCCAGCAGAACGATCGCCACGAGGAGACCGGCCCCGGCTCCGTACCTCGCCTCGCCGTTGGTGCTGAGCACGGAGAAGACGATCCAGGGGAGGAAGGTGAGGACGTAACGGAGCACGGCGGGTTCCTTCGGATGACGTTCCAGTTGTGACATGTCAAAAGTAGAAGCTCCAGAGATGACATGTCAACACAGGAATGTAGGATCTGGCGCATGAGTCTTCGTCACGCACTGCTGGGGCTCCTGTCGGCCGGCCCGGCCAGCGGGTACGACCTGCTGAAGACGTTCGAGATATCGCTGGCCAACGTCTGGCCGGCCACCCAGAGCCAGCTCTACTCGGAGCTGACGCGCCTGGATCGCGAGGGTCTGATCGAGGTCGCCGCCGAGGGCCCGCGCGGACGCAAGGAGTATCGGATCACCGGAGAGGGCCTCGCCGAGCTGCGCCACTGGCTGGTGGAGGAGCCGCCCACGCAGAGCCGGCGCAGCGACATGCTGCTGCGGGTGTTCTTCCTCGACACGGTCACGCCGGACCAGGCCCACGGCTACCTGGAGAGGCTCGCCGTACAGGCCCGCAAGGAGCACGCCGCGCTCCGCGGCGTGCGCGAGCAGATCATCGGCCAGGGCGAGGACGCGCTGCGGCTGTACGGAGACCTCGCGCTGGAGTGGGGTCTGCGCCTGACCGCCGCCCAGCGTGACTGGGCCGAGTGGGCGGCCGCCCGGATCGCGGCCCTGCCCCACCAGAGCACCGTGCCCACCGAGACGCTCACCGAGACGCTCACCGCGCCCGCCGAAGCCATCGAGCCCGCCGCGGCCGAGTGAGGCTCCCGGCCCCGGCGCGGCCTCCCGACGGACGGCCGCCCGGGGCCGCGGCCCACCCGGTCAGTGCGTGAGTCGCCTAATGGGTGGCCATGTCGACGAAACGGCTGTAGTGGCCCTGGAAGGCGACGGTGACCGTGGCCGTGGGGCCGTTTCGGTGCTTGGCCACGATCAGGTCCGCCTCGCCCGCGCGCGGCGACTCCCGCTCGTACGCGTCCTCCCGGTGCAGCAGGATGACCATGTCGGCGTCCTGCTCGATAGATCCAGACTCACGTAGGTCCGACACCTGCGGGCGTTTGTCCGTACGCTGCTCGGGGCCACGGTTGAGCTGGGAGATGGCGATGACCGGCACCTCCAGCTCCTTGGCCAGCAGCTTGAGCGCCCGGGACAGCTCTGAGACCTCCTGCTGCCGGCTCTCGGTCTTCTTCGGCGAGCTCATGAGCTGCAGATAGTCGACGATCACGAAGCGCAGGTCGTGCCGCTGCTTCAGGCGGCGGCACTTCGCCCGGATCTCCATCATCGACATGTTCGGGGAGTCGTCGATGAACAGCGGCGCCTCGGCGACCTCCCCCATCCGGCGGGCCATCCGGGTCCAGTCGTCGTCGCTCATCGTGCCCGAGCGCATCGTGTGCAGCGGGACCCGCGCCTCCGCCGACAGCAGGCGCATCGTGATCTCGTTGCGCGACATCTCCAGCGAGAAGATGACCGTGGTCATCCCATGCCTGATCGCTGCAGACCGGGCGAAATCCAGACCTAGGGTGCTTTTTCCGATCGCGGGGCGGGCGGCCACGACGATCATCTGGCCGGGGTGGAGGCCGTTGGTGAGGACGTCGAGGTCCTGGAAGCCGGTCGGAACGCCGACCATCTGGCCGCTGCGGCTGCCGATGGCCTCGATCTCGTCCAGGGCGCCGGGCATGATGTCCGACAGCGGGAGGTAGTCCTCGGAGGTGCGGCGCTCGGTGACCTTGTAGATCTCGGCCTGGGCGCGGTCGACCAGGTCGTCGACCTCCTCGCCCTGACCGCCGTAGCCGTAGGAGACGATGCGGGTGCCCGCCTCGATGAGGCGCCGCAGGACGGCCTGCTCCCGCACGATCTTCGCGTAGTAGCCGGCGTTCGCGGCGGTGGGCACGATCGCGGTCAGGGTGTGCAGGTAGGCGCCGCCGCCGACGCGGGCGACCTCGCCCCGCTTCTGCAGTTCGTCGAAGACGGTCACCGAGTCGGCGGGCTCGCCCCGGCCGTAGAGATCGGTGATCACGTCGAAGACGATCTGGTGGGCCGGCCGGTAGAAGTCGTCGGCGCGCAGCACCTCGATGACGTCGGCGATGGCGTCCTTGGACAGCAGCATGCCGCCCAGCACCGACTGCTCGGCCTCGATGTTGTGCGGCGGCGTCCGCTCGAACGTCGATTCGGAGCCTCCCGGGCCTCCCGGGAAGTCGAGCACGCTCACCTCACACCCCCTGCCCAGCGGTCACAGCATCCCCAACCCGGTGCGACAGTCTCCCCAACCTCGGGGCGGGGCGGCAACCCGGCCGGTGGACAAGCCTGTGGACAACGTGTGCAGGCACGCCCGTGACATGTGGGAAGCCTGGGGACGAGCCTGTGGACAGCCGCGCGGCCGCATCGGGGGAATCCATCGTCACCTGCGGTTTCACTGTCCACCGCCTGTGGAGGAAAGAAAGTCGCAGAGGGATTCCCGATACTGATCGAGCATGACCCCGTAAGCCGCAAAATAGGCGTATGTCCCTTACCTCCAGAACAGGACGCGGACGTGCCCACGACAGGGAGATCCTGAGGCTCGCGATCCCGGCATTCGGGGCACTCGTGGCCGAGCCGCTCTTCCTGCTCACCGACTCGGTCATCGTCGGCCACCTCCCCGATCCAGCGCTCGGCGCGCTCGGTGTGGCCAGCGCGGCCCTGTCGGCTCTCGTCGGGCTGTGCGTGTTCCTCGCGTACGCCACCACGGCCGCGGTCGCGCGGAGGCTTGGGGCGGGGGACGTCAGGCAGGCGATGCGCCAGGGGATGGACGGCCTGTGGCTGGCCGCGATCATCGGCCTGGCCGTCGGTGTGGCGTGCTGGCCTCTTGCTCCGTTTATCGTACACCTGTTCGGAGCAGTGGGCCAGCTCGCCACGGAGGCCGTCACCTACCTGCGCATCAGCCTCATCGGCATCCCCGCGATGCTGCTGGTCCTCGCCGGCACCGGCGTGCTGCGGGGAATGCAGGACACGCGCACGCCGCTCGTGGTCTCCGTGGCGTCGTTCGCGCTGAACGGGCTGCTCAACGCCTGGTTCGTGCTCGGGCTCGGCTGGGGGCTCGCCGGGTCGGCCTGGGGCACGGTCCTCGCCCAGGCCCTCGCGGCGGCGGCCTACCTCGTGATGGTCGTGCGCGCCGCCCGCGCGCACGGCGCCTCGCTGCTGCCCGACCTCGCGGGGCTGCGCGCCGCCGGAGCGGCCGGGCTGGCCCTGGTCGTCCGTACGGCGTGCCTGCAGGCGGTGCTGCTCGTCGCCGCGGGGATCGCCACCCGCATGGGCGACGAGCAGATCGCCGCGCACACGATCGCCACCCGGATCTGGACCTTCCTCGCCTTCGCCCTCGACGCGATCGCCATCGCCGGTCAGGCCATCACCGGCCGCGCGCTGGGCGCGGGAGACACCTCGGGCACCCGCGCGGCGACCCGGCGCATGCTGATCTGGGGCGTCGCCTGCGGCGTGGTGTTCGGCGCGCTCGTACTGGCCGCCCGGCCGCTGGTCCCGGCCCTGTTCGACGCGCGGGGCGAGGCCGCCGCCGAACTGCTGGCCGTGCTGTGGCCGGTGGCCCTCCTCCAGCCCGTCGCGGGTGTCGTGTTCGTGCTGGACGGGGTGCTCATCGGCGCCGGCGACCAGCGCTACCTCGCCCACGCCGGGCTGTGGACGACGCTGGCCTTCCTGCCGTTCGCCGCGGTGGCGGGCACCCTGGTCGCCCTGTGGCTCGCGCTCGGCGCGTGGATGGCCGCCCGGCTGGTCACGCTCGGCGTCCGAGCGTACGGCACCGCCTGGATGGTGACCGGCACCTCGCGGACGGCGACCTGACTCACATGCGGCGGGCCTCCAGCACGCGCTGGAGGAACGCGCGGGTGCGGGGATGCCGGGGCTCGGAGAAGATCTGCCCGGGCGGACCGCTCTCCAGCAGCACGCCGCCTTCGAGGAAGCAGACCTGGTCGGCGATGTCACGGGCGAAGCCCATCTCATGGGTGGCCAGGATCATGGTCATCCCGGTGTCCTTGAGCTCTCGGATGATCCCCAGCACCTCGGTGACCAGCGTCGGGTCGAGCGCGGAGGTCACCTCGTCGAGCAGCAGCAGGCGCGGCGTGGTCGCGACCGCGCGGATCACGGCGACGCGCTGCTGCTGTCCGCCGGACAGCCGGTCGGGATACTCGTCCGCCTTGCCGGCCAGCCCGAACCGGTCCAGCAGCTCACGCGCCCGCGCCTCGGCCTCCTCCGCCCGTACGCCGTGGACCCTGCGCGGCGCGAGCGTGATGTTGTCCAGCACGGTCATGTGCGGGAACAGGTTGTAGGCCTGGAACACCATGCCGATGCGGCGGCGCACGTCGTCCGGGTCGGCCCGCGGGTCCGTGATCTCCGTCCCGTCCAGGTGGATCGCGCCGTCGTCGATCGTCTCCAGCAGGTTGACGCAGCGCAGCAGCGTCGACTTGCCCGAGCCGGACGCGCCGATCAGGCAGACCACCTCGTGCGGGGCGACCTCCAGGTCGACGCCGCGCAGCACGCTCTGCCGGTGGTAGTGCTTCCAGACACCCTCGACCTTAAGCAGGCTCATGCGTCCCCGCCTCCCGTACGGCGCCGGGCCGCCCGCGCGGCGAGATGGTCGGTGAGCCGGGCCATCGGCACGGTCAGCGCGATGAACAGCAGCGCGGCGGCGAGATAGGGGGTGTAGTTGAAGTCGGAGGATGCGTGGATGGACGCCTGCCGCAGCGCCTCCAGCGGACCGAGCACGGCCACCAGGGCGGTGTCCTTCTGCAGCGACACGAAGTCGTTGAGCAGCGGCGGGACCACCCGGCGGACGGCCTGGGGCAGCACCACGTAGCGCATGGTCTGGCCGTGGGTGAGGGCCAGCGACCGGGCCGCCGCCCGCTGGCTGGGGTGCACCGACTCGATCCCCGAGCGGAACACCTCCGCGACGTACGCGCCGTAGGACAGCACGAGGGCGATGATGCCGAGTGTGACCGGGTCGCTCGGCGCGCCCTGCAACTGGAGCGCCGGAACGCCGAACCCGACCAGGTAGATCAGCAGGATCGTGGGGACGCCGCGGAAGATGTCCGTGTAGAGCACGGCCAGCGCGCGCAGCGGGAAGAACACCGGCGAGCGCAGGCCGCGCACCAGCGCGACGAGAAGGCCCACCACCAGGATGAACACCTCGGCGATGAGGAAGATCTTGATGTTGAGCAGGAACCCGCGCAGCACGTCGGGCAGCGCGGCGACGAACGCCTCGGGGCTGAGGAAGGTCTCCTGGACGCGCGGCCACCCCGGCGACTTGGTGATCCCGACGACCAGGGCGACCACCACGACGATGGTGGAGGCGGTGGCGATGGACACCGACCGCCGCCCGCGGGCGCGCAGCTCCGCCTCCCGGCGAAGCTGCCGCTCGCTCTTCACCCACTCCGGCGGATCGCCCGGCCCGTCCGGACCGCGATCGGGATCGTCCTCCCGGCCGGGCGGCCCGTACGGCGCCGCCGCGTGCCCGTCGGTCACTTGAGCTCCGGCGCGCCCGCGGCGGCGGTCAGCCACTCGCCTTCGATCTTCGCCAGCTCACCGGAGCTCCGCAGCTCGCCAAGCGCCTTGTCGACGCAGCTCACCAGGGAGCTGCCCTTCTGGAACAGCAGGCCGAACTCCTCCGGCTCGCCGCCGGTCGCGGCGAACTGGCCGACGATCTTCGAGCCCTTCACCTGCGCGGCCGTGACGTAGAAGGCGGTGGGCAGGTCGACGACGATGGCGTCGATCTGCTTGTTCTTCAGCGCGGTGATCGCGTCGACCTGCTGGTTGAACACGCTCGGGTCCTTGGCCGGCTGGATGACCGACCGTACGGCCTGCAGCGCGGTGGTGGCCGCCTGCACACCGATCTTGGCGTCCTTGAGATCGGCGAGGCTGGTGGCGGAGGCGTACTCGCCGCCCTCCAGGGCGACCACGCCCTGCTTGACGGTGTAGTAGCCCTGGCTGAAGTCGACGGCCTTGGCCCGCTCGGGGGTGATGGAGATCTGGTTGACGTCGAAGTCGAACTGCTTGGGCCCGGGGGCGAACGACGAGTCGAACGGCACGACCGTCCAGGCGACCTCGTCCCTGGTGAAGCCCAACTGCCCGGCCACCGCGTAGGCGACGGCGCTCTCGAACCCCTGACCGCTGGAGGGGTCGTCGTTCTTGAACCACGGCTCGTACGCCGGTTTGTCCGTGCCGATGGTGAGCTTGCCGGGGGTGGTGAGCTTCAGGCTCTCCTTGGCACACGTGTCGGCGCCCGTGGAGGCACCCGCCGACGTGCCCGCCGAGGAGCTCGCGGTGGTGGAGGCGTCGT
The DNA here is from genome assembly GCA_003260025.2 of Microbispora triticiradicis. GTDB lineage: Bacteria > Actinomycetota > Actinomycetes > Streptosporangiales > Streptosporangiaceae > Microbispora > Microbispora triticiradicis. Next base: position 28,687 of record QFZU02000126.1, read on the forward strand.
TCGCCGGGGCGCAGGCGGCGGCCGCCAGCGTGAGGGCACCGGACGCCAGCAGCAGAGAGGGACGGCGCATCACAGCCTCCATCAAGGGGTCTTTCCACGAAATCCGTCAAAACGGATGGGATGATACTAGCGTTCCGTAGAACCCCCCTTTACCTGGGGAGATCTCGGAATTCCGCTCGCCCACACGGCTCGGACGACGAAGGGCCCCTCTCCGCGGACGGAGAAGGGCCCTCGACGGACTGCGGCGGGTGTCAGCCCGCGACCACCTCGACATCGAGGGTGGCGGCGACCTCCGGGTGCAGCCGGACGCTGACCTTGTGGGTGCCGACGCTCTTGATCGCGTTGCCGATCTCGATCCGGCGGCGGTCGAGCTGGGGACCGCCGGCGGCCTTGACGGCGTCGGCGATGTCACCGGTCGTGACCGAGCCGAACAGCCGGCCGGACTCGCCGGCGCGGGTCTTCAGCTTGACCTTGAGCGCGCCGAGCTGGCCGGCGACCTCCTTGGCGGAGCCGAGGTCGCGGATCTCGCGGGAGGCGCGGGCCTTCTTCAGCGAGGCGACCTGCGACTCGGCGCCGCGGGTCCAGCGGATGGCGAAGCCACGGGGAATGAGGTAGTTGCGGCCGTAGCCGTCCTTGACCTCGACAACGTCGCCGGGAGCGCCGAGCCCGGAGACCTCAGTGGTGAGAATGAGCTTCATGTCCTGGGTCTCCCTTCTCAGCGCGCGGTGCTCGTGTACGGCAGCAGGGCCATCTCACGAGCGTTCTTGATAGCGGTGGCCACGTCGCGCTGGTGCTGGGTGCAGTTGCCCGTCACCCGGCGAGCACGGATCTTGCCGCGGTCGGAAATGAACTTCCGCAGCAGCGCCGTGTCCTTGTAGTCGACGTAGGAGATCTTGTCGTGACAGAAGAGGCAAACCTTCTTCTTGGGCTTGCGCACTGCCGGCTTCGCCATCGTGGTGCTCCTTTCAGAGCCCCGCGTTTCGCGGGAATGGTCGCTCGGTTGTGTTTACAGTTGGTGGAACCGGAAGGCCCGGGACCGGGTCGTTCCCGAAGGTCGTTTCCCTAGAAGGGCGGCTCGTCGCTGAAGTCGCCGCCGAAGCCGCCACCACCCTGGGGAGCGCCGCCGAAGCCGCCGCCACCCCCTCCGCCGGAGCCGTAGCCACCCTGCGGAGCGGGAGCCGCGGACGCCCACGGGTCGTTGGCCGGGCCGCCGCCGAAGCCGCCGCCTCCGCCCTGGCGCGAGGTCTTGTTGACCTTCGCCGTCGCGTTGCGCAGCGAAGGGCCGACCTCGTCGACCTCGACCTCGTAGACGGTGCGCTTCTCGCCTTCCTTGGTCTCGTACGAACGCTGGCGCAGCCGTCCCTGCACGATCACCCGCATGCCGCGCTGGAGGCTCTCGGCGACGTTCTCCGCCGCCTGCCGCCAGACGTTGCAGGTGAGGAACAGGCCCTCGCCGTCTTTCCACTCGTTGGTCTGCTTGTCCAGGAACCTCGGAGTGGACGCGATGCGGAACCGGGCCACGGCCTGCCCCGTCGGGGTGAAGCGCAACTCCGGGTCGTCGACAAGATTGCCGACAATGGTGATCTGTGTGTCGCCTGCTGCCATCGGTCGCTTTCGCCTTCCTATCCCGTCAGCTGAGCCGTCAGGGGCTCAGAGTACGGCTCGGGCCCGACAAACCGCCGGGCTTCGGAGCCGTCTAGTGCAGCTCGGGGCGGATGACCTTGGTGCGGAGAATGCCCTCGTTCAGGTTGAGCTGGCGGTCCAGCTCCTTCACGGTGGCGGGCTCGGCGGTCAGGTCGACCACCGCGTAGATGCCCTCGGACTTCTTCTCGATGTCGTAGGACAGGCGGCGACGGCCCCAGACGTCGACCTTCTCCACGCTTCCGCCGTCATTGCGGACGACGGCGAGGAACTGGTCGAGTGACGGCTGCACGGTGCGCTCGTCGAGGGACGGGTCGAGGATGACCATCATCTCGTAGCGACGCATGTGTTATCCAACCTCCTCTGGACTCTTGCGGTCACGACGCCTTGCCGTGACAGGAGGACCTGCGCGATGCCGGGCGGCCAAGCCGCCCCAGCTGTGTCACACGCAGTCGAACCAGGCTACCAGCCCCTTGGCCGTACGCCGGACGGAGAGCGAAACTGGAGGTCGGAGAGGGGGGAGGCGCGATGCCACGTGTCATCGGCCGGAGAAGGAGGCGCCCCGGTCACCTGACGCTGAACACCGACGGGCGTCCGCACCCGCGGGAGAACGCGTTGACGATCGCCACGCTCGCGTGTGGTCTGGTGGCGTTCGTCACGGGGTTCGTCGTGCAGGCGCACATGGTCGCGTCCTGGGTCGGCGCGATCGGGTTCTGGGGCGGCCTCTACGCACAGTTCGTCTCGTCGACCAGCAGGCAACGGGCACTGATCATCGTGGGGATCGTGGGGTCGTTCGTCGGCGCGGCGCTGGGGATCGCGCACGGCGGCTTCTTCCCCCGCGGGTTCACCCTGCGCAACTGACTCGTCCACGGCGCCGCTCCGACCCGAGGTGGCTCAGCCGCCGATGTGCAGGTCGACGCCGAGGAGCACGAGGAACCACAGGAAGACGGCGATCAGGGCCTGGGCGACCTGCTTGATGAGGGTGGGGGTGATGTAGTGGTGGATCCAGGCCACGTAGAGGCCGACGAGGATGTAGATGAGAAGGATGAAGCTGCCTAAGCGATATCTCATGCTCGTCTCCCTGACGAAGTAGGATCGGCGCGCGGGTCTCAGGGCGCGTGACACGCGACTTCCCTGGTGCGCTCTTTTGAAACAGCGCACCCTCTTGAAACGCTCTTGGAGAGCGCCTACAGTTCGCCCTCCGCGTCCGGCAGCCGCTCACCAGGCACGCACGTGTTGGAGGACCTCCATGGACAGCCACAGCGCCGGCCCGCGGATCGGGGCCCACGTCGACCAGGACGACCCGCTGGCGCACGCGGCGGCCCGCGACGCCGAGGTGGTGCAGTTCTTCCTCGGCGACCCGCAGGGATGGAAGAGCCCGGTGCTCCCGGCCACGGCCGACGCCCTGCGCGCCTCGGACGTCGACGTCTACGTGCACGCGCCGTACGTCATCAACGTGGCGACCGCGAACAACCGCATCCGCATCCCGAGCCGCAAGCTCCTGGACGCGCACCTCAAGGCGGCGGCGTCGATCGGCGCCAAGGGGCTGGTCGTCCACGGCGGGCACGTCAACGCGGGCGACGACCCGCAGACCGGGTTCGACAACTGGCGCAAGGTCTTCGAGCGCACCGAGTGCCCGATTCCCGTCCTGATCGAGAACACCGCGGGCGGCGGCAACGCGATGGCGCGCAGGCTGGAGCGGATCGCCCGGCTGTGGGACGCCGCGACGGCGGGCGCGCCGGACCCCTCGATGGTCGGCTTCTGCCTCGACACCTGTCACTTCCACGCGGGCGGCGAGGAGCTCGCCGGGCTGGTGGAGCGGGTGAAGGCGATCACCGGCCGGATCGACCTCGTGCACTGCAACGACTCGCGGGACGCCTTCGACTCGGGCGCCGACCGGCACGCCAACCTCGGCGCCGGCCAGATCGACCCCGAGTCGATCCTCGCGGTCTGCCGCGCGGCCGGGGCGCCGATCGTGGTCGAGACGCCGTTCGAGGGTCAGGCCGAGGACATCGCGTTCCTGCGCAAGCATCTGTAGAGGCGCCCGCGGAAAGCCGTCCACAGCCTGTGGATAAATCTGCGGATTGCGAACCTCAGAAAACGGGTAGGGCTTCTGGAACGTCCTGCTCGTCCTTCGCCTTCTTCGGCCTGCGCGTGGCCCGCCACAGCTGCACGTACGACGTGACCGCCGCGGCCAGGAAGACCAGGTTCCGGAGGGTCAGCACCACGGTGCCGGGCAGCGCGCCCTCCCAGCTGTAGTCCTGCTCCACCCAGGGGTACATGATCCCGGTGAGCAGGGCGGCGACCATGACGAGCCAGGCGGCCGGCCGCTGCGTCGGCCCAGGCTCCGCGCGCCGCACCGCGAGGATGACGGCGGCGACGCCGATCACCCAGACGAAGTACTGCGGCGACAGCACCCGGCTGGTGACGACCAGGAACAGCACGGTGGTGAGCGCGGCGTCGTAGTAGGACCGCGGGCTGGGAGCCGCGCGCAGCCACCACACCCCGATCAGCACGAGCGCCACGGGCGTGGCCGCCAGGCTCACCCCGGTCGCGGTGTCCACGCCGGCGCCCACGGCCTCCATCGAGCCGTGCTGGTAGGAGGTGAAGCCGTCCCACCACCCGAGGGCCCGGGCGAGCGCGAACGGCGTCGCGGCGAGCGACTCGATCTGCAGCCCCCGCTCCTGCTGCGCGGTCAGGAAGTCGAGCGCGTGCGGCAGGGTCAGCGCGGCCATGCCGCAGCCGGCCACCGCGACGACGAGCGTGGAGCCCGTGGCGGTCAGCAGTTCACGCCACCGCCGCAGGCCGGTGAGCAGCGCGACCGGCCACACCTTGACGATGAGCCCGACGCCGATCAGCGCTCCGCGCACCACCGGGTTCGCCGAGGCCGTCAGCGCCAGCACCGCCACCAGCGTGACCATCAGGTCGTACCGGCCGAGGAGCACCGGTCCGAGCAGGGCCGCGCCGATGGTCCACGCCCACGGGCCGGTGCGGCCTCCGCCGCGCGGGGAGCGCGAGAACCGCCACACCAGGAACAGGATCGCGAGGTCGCACAGCAGGGACAGCAGGTAGAAGGCGACGTGATACTCGAACGGCAGCAGCCGGGGGACGAGCATCGGCAGCGCCGCGAACGGCGGATACTGCCACTTGTCGTCCCCGGCGGGGAACTCCCCGCGCGCCAGGACGTCCGACCAGCCCTGGTAGAGGGAGACGTCGTTGCTGAAGGAGTCGCCGTGGCCGGTCGGGATGGCCTGGGTCGCGACGAGGAACAGCCCCGCCCTGGTCACCGTCCACACGAGCAGCAGAAGCCATGGCGGCCTCCGGCGCATCACCGTCTCCTCCCCGTTCGCCGCACGCTTGCGAGCGACGTTACGCGAAGCCCGCGCGCACGTCTCGCGGAGACATCCGGAGAGGGCGCGCGCGGGCCCTGAAATCCGATGAAAGATTCATGCCTCAGACTGGTTCCGGCTGCTCCTGTCCGCCCCGCTCCTCCGGTCCGTCACGCTCCTCGGAGCCGCCCCGGGCGAGGACCGCGCGGCGCAGCACGAAACGGTCCTCGGCCTGGTCGAACGGGCCACCGGACGGGTCGTCCACATCCCCCTGGCGTACGACGTCGTGCTCGGGGCGCAGGATCTCCCAGACGACCAGCGCCATGAGGACGACGATCGTCAGCAGCCGGGCCCAGACCGACAGGAAGTACGGGTCGTCGCCGATGCCGAGCGAGGCCTGGTCGGGGATCTGGGTGATCAGGTAGAGCCAGATCGAGAAGAAGTACCAGCACTCGGCCACCTGCCAGGCGGCGAGGGCCCCCCACCTCGGCCTGGCCAGCACCGCGAACGGCACCAGCCACAGGACGTACTGCGGCGACCAGACCTTGTTGGTGATCATGAAGGCGGCCAGGGCCAGGAAGCACAGCTGCATCAGACGAGGCCGGCGCGGCGCGGTGAGCGCGAGCACGGCTACGCCCAGCAGCAGCACCGCCAGGGCCGCCATGGCCATCGTGTTCAGCTTCTCGCCGTCGCCGAGGAAGGCCAGGAACTCGGGCCTGTCGTGGCCGAACCACTGCGTCTTCTGGAAGAAGAACCACAGGCCGCCCCAGTCGGCGCCGCGCTCGCTGCTGAAGGCGTAGAACCGCTGCCAGCCCTCAAAGTTGATCATCATGATCGGCACGTTGACCAGCAGCCAGGCGCCGGCCGCCCCCGCGACGGTCTTCAGGAACGGCATCCATCTGGCCGTACGCAGGGTGAGCAGGAACAACGCGCCGAAGAACATCAGCGGGTAGAACTTCGTGGCCACGGACAGGGCCAGCAGCACACCGGCCAGCCACGGCCGGTGCCGGGCCCAGGCCAGCAGGCCGCCGAGCGCGAGCGCGCCCGCGGCGAGGTCCCAGTTGATGTACGCGCAGAGGATGACGGCCGGGCCGACGGCGTACCAGAGGGCGTCCCAGGGGCGGCGGCCCGCGAGCGCGGCCGTCAGCAGCACGCCCACGACCAGCGCGATGCCCATCAGGACCACGGTGACGTCGTAGAACACGACCCCGTCACCGCCGGCGAGACGCCGGGCGAACTCCATGATCCCGCCGATGCCGACCGGATACTCGACCGGGTAGTCGACGTACGGGACCTTGCCCTCGTTGAGCTTCTCCGCCCAGAACAGCGGATAGATGTCCGTGTAGCAGAAGTGCGTGTACTGCCCGATTCCGCCGTCCCAGGCGCCGCCGAACCGGCACGGATACTTCCACAGGTAGGCGAGGACGGCGCCGAGTCCCGCGAGAAGCCCGAGAGGCAGGTACGGCACAGCCCGCGCGGCGACCCCGGGCAGCGGGGCGGAGTCGTTCGTGGTCCGGGTCGTCATGGTGGGTATTGCACCATCGAACCCCGTGAGTTGGCGACTCAGACGGTTCGAGGGGGCCCGCGGCGCGCCGCCGCTGGCCCCCTCGTCACGGTCTCACGAAGTTTCGGTCCGGACTCAGGGACTGGTTCCGGACTGCTGCGCGACGGGTGCCGACGCGGGGGCGCCGGTGCCGTCCGCCGGGGCGTTCTGTCCCCCTGGTCCCCCCTGGCCGCCCGGGCCCCCCTGTCCTCCGGGACCGTTGTCGCCGAGATCGAGACCCACGCCGTCGTCGCCACCGCCGACGCTGCCGTCACAGGACAGGTCGCCGGGGAGACAGGAACCGTCGCCGCCGTCGCCGCCGCCGTCCGGGAAGTCGGTAGGCATCTCGTTGGGGAACCCGCCGCCGCCGTCCTCCGGGCTGGGAGACGGGGTGGGCGTCGGGCTCGGCACGATGTTCTCCGAACTGCCCAGCCCGGCCTTCTGCGGGAACTGCTCGACCGGCTTACCCGCGAGCGCCTCCATCATGAAGTTCCGCCAGATGGTGGTCGGGTAGGTCGCGCCCTCGATGCCGCTGCCGAGCGATATCTCACGAGGCTTGGAGTACGGGTTGTTCGGGCCGTACTTCTTGCTCTTGGGGTTGGGCTTTTCCGGGCAGTTCGCATCGACAGGCTGGACGATTTTGCCCGTCTTGGTGACGCACTGCTCGCGGTACATCCCGACCGCGGTGGAGATCTGCGGGGTGAAGCCGACGAACCACGCTTCCTTGTTGTCGTTGTTCGTGCCGGTCTTGCCGGCGGCCGGGCGGCCGATGCCCTTGCCCTGCGCCGTACCCGACTTGAGGACCTCCTCCATGGCCGCCACGGAGTCGGCCGCCGCCTCGGGCGTGATCACCTGCTTGACCTCACGGCGCTCGGCGAAGACGACCGACTTGTCCTTCCGGACCTCTTTGACCACGTGGTAGTCGACGTGCTTGCCCTCGTTGGCGAAGATCGAGTAGCCGGCGGCCTGCTCGACCGGGGTGACCAGGGCGCTGCCGATGGAGAACGCGTACTTGTGCTCCTTGACGTCGTCCTCCATGCGCTGCTTGCCGAGCCCGGCCTCCTCCGCGATCTGCTTCACCGCGCTGAGCTGCCCGATCGTGCCGTTCGCCTCGTCCAGCTTGTACGCCATCGAGGCGAACGCCGTGTTGACCGAGTCGGCGGTAGCCGTGGTGACATTGATCGCCGACCCGACGTTGTGGCTGTTGCCGATGGGCTTGGTGCCGGGGAGCTCCTCCGGCACCGTCTTGTTGCCGGGCACGAAGCTGTTGAGGCTGTATCCGGCGTCCAGCCAGGCGGCCAGCACGTACGGCTTGAAGGCCGAGGCGGCCTGCTTGTAGGAGTCGAACGGCTCGTTCCAGTTGTCCTTGACGTAGTCCTCGCCGCCGTAGAAGGCGAGGACCCGCCCCGTCTTGGGGTCCACCGCGGCCAGGCCGGCGTGGATCTCCTTCGGCAGGCTGGCTGTGGTGCCGATGACCGCCTTCCTGGCGGCCTGCATGAGCTTCTTGTCGAAGGTCGAGACGATCTTGTAGCCGCCGCTCCTGACATTGTCGGGCGACAGGTTCATCCGGGTCTTCAGCTCCTGCAGCACCTGGACGACCATGTAACCCTTCAGACCGCCCAGTTCGTTGTTGTTGCGCTCGGGGACGGTCTTGGGGAACTTGGCCGTGCTCGGCAGCTTGCCGTACTTGGCCGGGTCGAGCTTGGCCATGGCGTTGACGACGTCCTTGAACCGGCTCTGCAGCCGGGGGGAGTCGGCGTCCAGGGCGGGCGTCTGGATGCGCGCGGCGAGATAGGCGCCCTGCTCCGGGGTGAGCTGTTCGACGTGCTTCTTGAAGTACGCCTGCGCGGCGGCCTCGATGCCGTAGGCACGGCCGAAGGGCACCGTGTTGAGGTACTGCAGCAGGATCTGGTCCTTGGTCATCGACTTGTCGAGCTTGACCGCGACGAAGATCTCCTTGATCTTTCGCTTGATCGACACTTCCTGGCTGAGGCCGTCGTAGTAGTTGCGGGCCATCTGCTGGGTGATGGTCGAGGCGCCCTGGAGCTGCTGCCCGGTCGCCGTCATGTAGACCGACCGGACCATGCCGGGGATCGAGATGCCGCTGTCGTCGCGGAAGGTGTCGTTCTCGATCGCGATGACGGCGTCCTGGACGTGCCGCGGCACCTTGTTGATGTCGTCCAGGATGACGCGCGGGGTGCCCACCTTGGCGATCAGCGTCTTGCCGTCGTTGTAGTAGATGGCGCTGCCCTGCGCCACGGCCTCCGCCTGCGTCGTCGCGGGCAGCGGGGTGTTGGCGTAGGCGACCGCGATCATGCCGAAGGTGCCGGCGGCCAGCACGGTGAAGGCCGCCACCACGATCTTCCAGCTCGGGACGAAGCGCCTCCAGCCCGTACGGCGCGGCCTCTCGTCGTCCTCGTCGAAGTCGTCGAAGTCACGCGGACCACGTCCCCCCGGACCACCGGGCCCACCCGGTCCCCCTGGACCACCGGGCCCGCGTCCGCCGCGGCCGGGCGGCCTGCGGCGGCGTCCGCCGGTCTGGCCGCCGGTCTGCATCGACTCGGTGGGCTGTCCCTCGGCGTCGCGGCGGGGGCCGCCCGCCGGCATGCCCAGCGCCTGCGTGCGCTCGTCGGCGCCCGGCACCCCCGGCCGTCCCGGACCGCCGGG
>QFZU02000127.1 GCA_003260025.2 Microbispora triticiradicis
CAGCGGGAGCGGCAGGACCGCGCGCGGGCCGCGGCGGACCGGGAACGCCGGCGCAGGCAGGCCGAGATCGCCGCCGCGGTCGCCGAGGGCGCCCGCACCGCGCTGACCGCACTGGAGGGCTCGCTCGCGCGGGCCGCCGAGGAGCGCGACGAGGCCGAGCGGGCGCGCGGGCAGATCGACGCCGAGCTGAAGCAGGTGCGCCTGCGCGTCCGCGAGCTCGGCTCGGAGCTGGACGCCCTCGTCAACCGGGTCCACGGCAGCGAGATGGCGAGGACGGAGCGGCGGCTGCGCCTGGAGCAGATGGAGCAGCGGGCCCTGGAGGAGTACGGCATCGAGCTGGAACCCCTCATCGCCGAGTACGGCCCCACGGCGCCGGTGCCGGGCGAGCCGCCCGTGCCGTACGTGCGGGAGGAGCAGGAGAAACGGGCCAGGACGGCCGAGCGGCAGATGACCCAGCTCGGCAAGGTCAACCCGCTGGCGCTGGAGGAGTTCGCCGCGCTGGAGGAACGGCACGCCTTCCTGACCTCCCAGCTGGAGGACCTCAAGAAGACCCGGCGCGACCTGCTGCTCGTGGTCAAGGAGGTCGACGACCGGGTCGAGCAGGTCTTCGCGGCGGCGTACGAGGACGTGGCGCGCGAGTTCGAGCAGATCTTCGGCCGGGTCTTCCCCGGCGGGGAGGGCCGCCTGCTGCTGACCGACCCCTCCGACATGCTGACCACCGGAGTCGAGGTCGAGGCCCGGCCGCCGGGCAAGAAGGTCAAGCGGCTGTCGCTGCTGTCCGGCGGCGAGCGGTCGCTGACGGCGGTGGCGTTCCTCATCTCGATCTTCAAGGCCCGTCCGTCGCCGTTCTACGTCATGGACGAGGTCGAGGCGGCCCTGGACGACACCAACACCCAGCGGCTGCTGACTCTCTTCGAGGAACTGAGACAGACCTCACAGCTCATCGTGATCACGCACCAGAAGCGCACCATGGAGATCGCCGACGCGCTGTACGGCGTGTCGATGCGCGGCGACGGCGTCACCCAGGTCGTGAGTCAGCGCCTGCGGGAGAAGGTCTAGCCCGCCCGGTCCTCGGGCGCCCCGATCCGGTGACGGCCGTGGCGTGCCGGAGGCGCGCGGCGGGCAGGTCCGCGCGACCGAGCACTGCCGGTTGTCTGGGAAACTGCATGGTGTGGACGGTTACCTCGGCATCATCGTGATCGTGGCCATCGTCGCCATACTGGCGGTGGGTGGCCTGTGGCTGCTGTTCCGGCCGAAGGCGAAGGACCTGCCGCCCGCGCCGCCGGCCCCGCCCGAGCCGAAGGCTCCCGTCGTGGAGGAGCCGCTCAAGGCGGGACTGGGCGAGGAGGACGGCGGCACGACGACCACGCTGCCTCCTCCAATCGAGGAGCTGATCAAGGCTCCGGAGATCGAGGTCCCGCCGCCGTCGGCGGGACGGATGGTCCGGCTGCGCAGCCGCCTGGCCCGCTCGCAGAACGTCCTCGGCAGGGGACTGCTCGAACTGCTGTCGCGGGACCGGCTCGACGACGACGTCTGGGACGAGATCGAGGAGACCCTGATCACCGCCGACGTCGGCGTCGCGCCCACCCGCGCGATGGTGGAGGAACTGCGGACGAAGGTGAAGGTGCTCGGCAGCCGCACCCCCGACGAGGTGCGCAGGCTGCTGCGCGAGGAACTGCTCACGCAGATCGCGCCGGACCTCGACCGCACCCTCCACACCCGGCCGCACGGGGAGCGGCCCGCCGTCGTGCTCGTCGTCGGCGTCAACGGCACCGGCAAGACCACCACCTCGGGCAAGCTCGCCCGGGTGCTGGTCGGCGACGGCGGGAAGGTCGTGCTCGGCGCCGCCGACACCTTCCGGGCCGCCGCCACCGACCAGCTCCAGACGTGGGGTGACCGGGTCGGCGCGGGCGTCGTACGCGGCCCCGAGGGCGGCGACCCGGCGTCCGTGGCGTTCGACGCCGTGGCCAAGGGCATCGAGGACAAGGCCGACACCGTGATCATCGACACCGCGGGGCGGCTGCACACCAAGACCGGGCTCATGGACGAGCTGGGCAAGGTCAAGCGGGTGATCGAGAAGAAGGCGACGGTGGACGAGGTGCTGCTCGTCCTCGACGCGACCACCGGCCAGAACGGCATGCGCCAGGCGCAGGTCTTCGCCGAGGTGGTCAACGTGACCGGCATCGCCCTGACCAAGCTGGACGGCACCGCCAAGGGCGGCATCGTGATCTCGGTCCAGCGCGAGCTGGGCGTGCCGGTGAAGCTCGTCGGCCTCGGCGAGGGCCCGGACGACCTCGCGCCGTTCGACCCCGAGGTCTTCGTGGACGCCCTCATCGGCGAGTAGCTAGCGGCGGGCGGGGCGGGCCCGGCGGCCCGCCCCGGACCCGCCGGTGGTCGTCACGGCCGGTTGTTTGTCAGGGCCGGTTGTTTGTCAGGGCCGCTCGCTATCTTGCCTCGACGAGGATCCATCCTGTGGAGGTAGGTCATGGCGAAGATGCTGTACTCGGCCACGATGTCGGTGGACGGCTACATCACGGGGCCCGGCGGCGACATGTCCTGGCTGACCGAGCACATCGGGCCGAACCCGCTGGTGGATCGGCTGATCCGCGACATCGGCGCGCTGCTCGTCGGCAACCGCACGTTCGGAGGCGACGACCCGCATCGGGGCACCGACAAGGAGGGCAAGCCCTTCGGCGGCGGGTGGGAGGGGCCGCAGTTCGTGCTCACCCACCTCGCCCCGGCGACGCCGGTGCCGGGTGTCACCTTCGTCGGTGACCTGATGGAGGGCGTCGCCGCCGCCAAGGCCGCGGCGGGTGACAAGTACGTCAACATCCTCGGCGCCGAGGTCGCCCGGCAGTGCGTCGAGGCCGGGGTTCTCGACGAGATCCTCGTGTTCGTGGCGCCCGTCCTGCTCGGGGACGGGGTCCGGCTGTTCGAGCACGCGGGCGGCGCCCGGGTCCGGCTGGAACGCCTCAGCCTGACCGAGACGCCGGCCGCGACGACCATCTGGCTGCGCGTCGTCCGATAGGAGCCACGGCCGGGAGCCGGGTCGCCCCGGCCGGGCCGGCTCAGCTCGGGTCGGCGCAGCTCTGCTCGGGTCAGCACAGCTCGGGTCAGCTCAGCTCGGGTCAGCTCAGCTCAGCTCGATCGGCTCGGGTCAGCTCGCGAGGAACGCGCGCAGGTCGCCGAGGTGGGGCCCGATGTCGATGCCCTGGTCGGCGAGCCAGCGGGGGCTGCCGTAGGTGTCGCGGTAGCGCTCCGCGCCGTCGCAGATCAGGGTGACCACGCTGCCCCGCTCGCCCCGTTCGCGCATCTCCCGGATGATCTGTACGGCCGCCGCGATGTTGGTGCCGGTCGAGCCGCCGACCTCCCGGCGGGTGACCTCCCTGACCCAGTGCATGGCCGCGATCGACAGCGCGTCCGGGACCTGGCACATCCTGTCGATGACCGTCGGCAGGAACGACGGCTCGACCCTCGGCCGGCCGATCCCCTCGATCCGCGATCCGGCGCCGCCGCGCTCCTCGCCGGAGATCCAGGACGGGTAGAACGCCGAGCCCTCCGGGTCCGCCACGCACAGCCGGGTCTGATGGCGGCGGTAGCGGATGTAGCGGCCGATCGTCGCCGAGGTCCCGCCGGTTCCCGCGCCGACCACGATCCAGGCGGGCTCGGGGTGCCGCTCCAGGGCCATCTGCTGGAAGACGCTCTCGGCGATGTTGTTGTTGCCCCGCCAGTCCGTCGCCCGTTCCGCGTAGGTGAACTGGTCCATGTAGTGGCCGCCGGTCTCGGCGGCGAGGCGGTGCGACTCGTCGTAGATGGCCCTCGGGTCGTCCACGAGGTGGCATTTGCCGCCGTAGAACTCGATGATCTCCCGCTTCTCCGGGGACGTGCCCGTCGGGATCACCGCGATGAACGGCAGGCCGAGCAGGCGGGCGAAGTACGCCTCGCTCACGGCGGTGGACCCGCTGGACGCCTCGATGATCGTCGTGGAGGGGCCGATCCAGCCGTTGGCGAGGCCGTACAGGAAGAGGGACCGGGCGAGACGGTGCTTGAGTGAACCGGTCGGGTGTACCGACTCGTCTTTCAGGTAGAGGTCGACACCCCAGTGCGAAGGGAGCGGGAAGGCGTGAAGATGAGTGTCGCAGCTTCGGTTGGCGTCGGCCTCGACGGCCTGGATGGCCTCGGCCACCCACGCCCGCGTCGCGGCGTCATGCCGGTCCAGGTGGTTCATGGCGCCACTTTAGCCAGTGAACTCCGCCACATTTTACGCCGGATTGAGGCTTCAGTGTTACGCTAATGAGACTTGTTCGGCCTGCGCGTGACCTGGCCGCGTGGGACCGGCCCCCGGAAGCGATGGCGCTGAATGATGGGGCTGAGGGATGAGGATGACCACTCCGGACGAGCTAACGGCGTGCCTAGGCCCCGACCGGCACGATGTCCTTGGCAGAACAATGAACGGTCGTCCTCGCATGTGTTCGGGCCGGACGGGTAACGGGGGATAAGTTCCGTAGGGGGAAGAGATGATCTCGACCGACGAGCAGCGGCAGACATGGTTCGAGCGTGAGGTCGTGCCGGTGACGAGCCAGCTCTACGCCTCCGCCATGCGCCTGACGCGCAACCCCGCCGACGCGGAGGACCTGGTCCAGGAGACGGTCGCCAAGGCGTACACCTCCTACCACCAGTTCCGCGAGGGCACGAACCTCAAGGCGTGGCTGCACAGGATCCTGACCAACAATTTCATCAACGACTACCGCAAGAGGCAGCGGTCGCCCAAGCTGTCGGCCGCCGAGGAGATCGAGGACTGGCAGCTCGCCGCGGCGGAGTCGCACATGTCGACCGGCCTGCGCTCCGCCGAGACCGAGGCGCTCGACCTGATCCCCGACAGCGTCGTGATGAACGCCCTGCGCGCCCTGCCGGAGGAGTTCCGGGTGGCGGTCTACCTGGCCGACGTGGAGGGGTTCGCGTACAAGGAGATCGCCGACCGGATGGGCACCCCGATCGGCACCGTCATGTCCCGCCTGCACCGGGGCCGCCGGCAGCTGCGGGGAATGCTCGAGGGCTACGCCCGCGAGGAGGGCGTCGTCCGGGTGCCCGAACCCGCCTGCGCCGCCTGAGCCCGGCCTCTCCAAGCCGGGCCGCGCCGCCTGAGCCCGGCCTTCTCAGCGGGGCTGGTCAGGCGGCGGCGATGAGGGCGATCGCGCCGAGCGCGAAGCCGACGCCGGTGATCTGCACGGGACTCAGCCGTTCGCCCAGCACGTACCTCGCCAGCAGCAGCGTGCTCGCCGGGTAGAGCGACACCAGGACCGCCACCAGGGTGAGCATCCCCCGCTGCGCCGCGAAGAGATACAGCACGTTGGCGGCCATGTCGAGCACGCCGGCCACGACCGTCACCCGCAGGGAGCCCGGCGCCGGGCGCAGGCCCCTGCGCGTGGCGAGGGCGAGCAGGGCGACGAGCGTGATCGACGCGAGCCTCGCCCCCAGCAGCGGCCAGGCCCCCGAGTCGGCCGGGGCCAGCTTGAGCAGCACGAAGAACCCGCCGAAGCCCGCTCCCGACACCAGCGCGGCGACGACCGGGCCGAGCCTCGGACGGCTCGCCCCGCCGCCCGGCTCCCGGCTGACCAGCAGGACGGCGAACAGGCCGAGCGCGACCCCGCCCAGGGCCAGGGGCGACGGACGGTCGCCGGTGAGCAGGCCGAAGACCACCGGGACCGCCATCGCGGTCGTGGCGGTGGTGGGGGCGACCACGGACATCATGCCGGTGGCCAGGCCGCGGTAGAACAGCACGATGCCGAAGGCCCCGGCGACGCCCGACGCCGTCCCCCAGAGCAGCGCCGCCGTACTGGCGTGCCCCGGCAGGATCGGGAGGAGGGTGACGACCAGCAGCATGCCGCCCAGTTGCGAGAGCACGACGACGGCCAGCACCTTCGATCGTCTGGTGGCGAGGCCCCCGAAGAAGTCGGCCGTACCGAAGATCACCGCGCATGCGGTCGCGAGCGTGATCGCCGTCACGACCAACCCCCAAGAAAACTTCATGAATAGTGCAATGGACTGCAATAGTAGACCAATATAATGGACGCATGCCGGAACCCGGGACGATCACCGCGGCCATCGCCGCGAACGTGCGCGGCCAGCGCGCCCACCGGGGGATGACCCTCGACGAACTCGCGGCCAGGTCGAACGTGAGCCGCGGCATGCTCGTGCAGATCGAGCAGGGCCGCACCAACCCCAGCGTCAACACGCTCACGCGCATCGCCGACGCGCTCGGCGTCACCCTCGCCCGGCTGGTGGAGGTCGCCGACACGCCGGTCGTCCGGATCGTGCCCGAGTCGGAGGTCGTGACGTTCGAGCAGCCCGGGGGAGGATCGGCCCGCCTGCTCGTCGGGACCGACGCGCCCGCGATCCTCGAACTCTGGGACTGGCGCCTCGCGCCGGGCGAGCATCACGACGGCGACGCGCACCCCGCGGGCACCCGCGAGATGCTCACCGTGCTGGAGGGGCGGCTCACCCTCGGCGTGTACGGCCGGAGCCACGTCGTCGGGACCGGCGACGCGGTCGTGTTCAGCGCCGACCGCCCGCACCGGTACGCCAACGAGGGCGACGCGCCGCTGCGGTTCGTGATGGTCGTCACCGAACCCAGGGAGCCCTCGCCCTAGATCGCGGCCATCCGGCCGCGCCTGGGGCCACATGACTCACGAGTAAGGGCTGCGCGGTGACGCTGAGTGGTCGATGATTACAGAATGGATCGGAAGGCGCCGCCCCAAGCTTGGGTACATCCCTTTTTGTACGTGTCTGGTGGGCAGGGGGGCGGTGCCCGGTGAGCGAGTCGCGGGTCGCGGTGGAAAAACTTCGCGCGGAACTCGCCGCGCTCGGGGTGGCCGACGCGTACGAGATCGGCGACGAGGCTACCCTCTCGGTGTGGATAGGCCTCGTCGTGACCTTCCGTGACGGGTTTTACCGTTGGCGCGAGGGTGCCGTGAAGTGCCGGCACCTGGGTACGGATCCCGCAGGGTGCGCCGTCCGGGTGGCTCGCAGACACGCCGAACTGAAAGCGGACGTGCCGCCCTGGTGGGAGGAGCTGGACAGGGTTCTGCGGGGGGGAGCCGCCGGCGGCTATCCGTGACGTTCGTCGCCCCCCGCCTGCTCCGGGGGGTCGTATGCGGATCGGATTCGTGCTGCTGTCGTTGGCGCTGGTCGCCGGATGCGCCCAGAGCCGGTCCGGGCCTTCGCTGCGGGGAGCCGAGCGCAAGGCGGTGCGGGCCGTGGCGCCGCACTTCCGTTTCGGGCCCGTGCGGCGGTTCGACGCCGACCTGCTGCGCTGGCGGCTCGCCGGGGCGCAGCGGGGAGCGCCCGGCGCACGCCTGCCCGCGGTGCCGCCGCCCCGGCAGGTCGACTGCCGGCAGCACCGGTGCGTGGCGCTGACCTTCGACGACGGGCCCGCCGAGTACACCGGGCACGTGCTCGACCTGCTCGCCGCCCATCACGCCCGGGCCACGTTCTTCATGCTCGGCCAGATGATCACGGGGGAGACCCGGGACTTCGTCCGCCGCATGGCCTCCGAGGGGCACGAGCTCGGCAACCACTCCTGGGACCACGCCTCGCTGTCCGGCCTCCCGCCCGAGGCCCTTCGGCGTGAGCTGGAGCGGACCCAGGAGGCCGTACGGACGGTCACCGGTGTCCGGATGCGGCTCATGCGCCCGCCGTACGGCGCGACGAACAAGTCGGTGGAGGAGGAGTCGAAGCAGGAGGGCCTCGCGCAGATCCTGTGGGCGGTCGACACCCTCGACTGGCTGAACCGCAATCCCACCGTGATCGCCCAGCGCAGCGCCGCGGCCAAGCCGGGCGACATCGTGCTCATGCACGACATCCACCCCACCACCGTGCAGGCGCTGCCCCACCTGCTCGACGAGCTCGACCGCAAGGGCTTCACGTACGTCACCGTCTCCGAACTGCTCGGAAGCCCCGCACCGGGGAAGACGTACACGAACCGCTGACGGCTCGGCGCCGGGAGCGTCCCCGCAGTCCGTCTACCCCGGGCACGCGGGTCGGGCATGCCGGTCAGGCGCGCGGCCTGACGACACCGCAGCCGACGCGCGCGCCGGCGTCGCCGGTCCTGCGGGTGGTCAGGTCCGGGCCGGTGGCCCCCATCGAGTCGGGGCGGTGGAAGTACCTCTTCGGGATGTGGGCGAAGTTGTCCGGCCCGGCGTGCACCACGACCGCGCTTCCGTTGGCGTCCGCGAGATCCTCCAGCGTGAACCGGTCGGTCACGAAGGAGGCGGAGGCGGTTCCGTCGTCCGCGGCCAGCAGCGGAGGCATGTCCCCGGCCCCGGCGCCGTGCGTGCCCGGGCCGAGGTGGCTTCCGGCGCTGGAGAACGGCGTGCCCGTGGCCCGGTCGACGGCACGCGGGTCGCACACGCCCGCCGCGTGGATGTGGAAGCCGTGGAACCCGGGGGCGAGCCCGCGCACGCTGACGCTGACCCTGGTCTTCTCCAGGTCGTACCGCTCGAACCGGACGCTGCCCAGGACGCGCCCGGAGGCGTCCCTGACGACGGCGGCCGCCGTCCCACCGGTGCGTGACGGTGTCGCGGGAGCGGCGGACGCCCCGGGGACGGCCGTGGCGGCGAGTCCCAGGGCGAGGCCACCGGCCACGGCGAGTCCCAGCGAGAGACCCAGGGCGAAACGGGGTGGGCGAGGCATAACGCTGTCCTCCTCAGACGCTTGACGCATCCGACAGCAGAGCACGGTGAGCCGGGCCGAGGAGGACGAACGACGCCGTCTGTGCCCGCCGTTTACCCGTTCTTGGCGTCGCGGGCCGGGCGGCCGGGTGACGAGGTCAGTTGGCGCGCTTGGCGCGGGCGGCGGCGCGGCCCCGGAGGGCGGAGTCCAGGACGACCTTCCGGATGCGCACGGTCTGCGGGGTGATCTCCACACACTCGTCGTCGCGGATGAACTCCAGGGCCTGCTCCAGCGACAGCACGCGCGGCGGGATCAGCTTCTCGGTCTCCTCGCTGGTGGAGGAGCGCATGTTCGTGAGCTTCTTCTCCTTGGTGATGTTCACGTCCATGTCGTCCGAGCGCGAGTTCTCGCCGACGATCATGCCCTCGTACACCTCGGTGCTGGGGGAGACGAACAGGGTGCCGCGCTCCTGCAGGTTCATCATGGCGAACGCGGTGACCTGGCCCGACCGGTCGGCGACCAGCGAACCGGTGTTGCGGGTGCGCAGCTCGCCGAACCACGGCTCGTAGCCGTCGAAGACGTGGTGGACCAGGCCGGTGCCGCGGGTCTCGGTGAGGAACTCGGTGCGGAAGCCGATCAGGCCGCGCGACGGCACCACGAACTCCATCCGGATCCAGCCGGTGCCGTGGTTCGTCATGTGCTCCATGCGGCCCTTGCGTACGGCCAGGAGCTGGGTGACCGCGCCCAGGTACTCCTCCGGGCAGTCGACGGTGAGGCGCTCGACCGGCTCGTGCAGCTTCCCGTCGATCGTCCTGGTCACGACCTGCGGCTTGCCGACGGTCAGCTCGTAGCCCTCGCGGCGCATCTGCTCCACCAGGATGGCCAGGGCGAGCTCGCCGCGGCCCTGGACCTCCCACGCGTCCGGAGTCTCGGTGGGCAGCACGCGCAGCGAGACGTTGCCGACCAGTTCCTTGTCGAGGCGGTCCTTCACCAGGCGGGCGGTGACCTTGGCGCCCTTGACCTTGCCCACCAGCGGGCTGGTGTTGGTGCCGATCGTCATGGAGATCGCCGGCTCGTCGACCGTGATCAGCGGCAGCGGGCGCGGGTCGTCAGGGTCGGCCAGCGTCTCGCCGATCATGATCTCCGGGATGCCGGCGATGGCGATGATGTCGCCCGGCCCGGCCTCCTCGGCGGGCTTGCGCTCCAGCGCCTCGGTCATCAGCAGCTCGGAGATCTTGACGCGCTGGACGGTGCCGTCGGTGCGGCAC
Source organism: Microbispora triticiradicis (assembly GCA_003260025.2). Lineage (GTDB taxonomy): Bacteria > Actinomycetota > Actinomycetes > Streptosporangiales > Streptosporangiaceae > Microbispora > Microbispora triticiradicis. Next base: position 9,939 of record QFZU02000127.1, read on the forward strand.
CAGGCGACCTGCTGGCCCTTGCGGATGGTGCCGTGGTGGACCCGGCACAGCGCGATCCGGCCCAGGTAGCTGGAGGCGTCGAGGTTGGTGACGTGCGCCTGGAGCGGCGCGGAGGGGTCGTACACCGGCGCCGGGATCGTCTTCTTGATCGTCTCGAACAGCGGCTCGAGGTCGGGCGAGTCGGGCATGCCGCCGTCGGCGGGACGCGCCAGCGACGCCCGGCCCGCCTTGGCCGAGGCGTACACGATCGGGAAGTCGATCTGCTCCTCGGTGGCGTCCAGGTCGATGAACAGCTCGTACACCTCGTCCACGACCTCGGCGATCCGGGCGTCCGGGCGGTCGACCTTGTTGATGCACAGGATGACCGGCATCTTGGCCGACAGCGCCTTGCGCAGCACGAAGCGGGTCTGCGGCAGCGGGCCCTCGGAGGCGTCCACCAGCAGCACGACGCCGTCGACCATCGACAGCCCGCGCTCGACCTCGCCGCCGAAGTCGGCGTGGCCGGGGGTGTCGATGATGTTCAGCGTCATGCCGCCGTGCCTGACGGCGGTGTTCTTGGCGAGAATGGTGATGCCCTTCTCGCGCTCCAGGTCGTTGGAGTCCATGACGCGCTCGTCCACGTCCTGGTTGGCCCGGAACGCGCCGGACTGCCAGAGCATGGCGTCGACCAGCGTGGTCTTGCCGTGGTCGACGTGCGCGATGATCGCGATGTTCCGCAGGTCGTCGCGGGTGTTCATAGGCATAGGGAAGTCTCGCTCTGGTTCGTCGGGGTGTCGTCCGCGTCCCGGGACCGAAGCGAGACGCACAGCAGCCGCAAGACGCGGCCATACCAGTTTAGTTGATCCCGATCGCCGGCACGCGCCGACGGCTCCGGGGCCCTCGATGGCAACGCCGGCGCCGCCGCCCGCATTCCACTCCGTTCAAAGGCCTGCCGTCCGGGCAGGTGAATCGGCTGTGACGGATGAAGGACTCGTGCTGCTGATCGCCTGGGCGGAGTTGCTCGTGCCGCTCCTCGTCCTCGCCTACCTCCTGCTGCGGCGGCGCACATGATCCCGCTTGCTCGGCTGGCGCCGCTCGCCCTCCTGACGGCACTCCTGCTGTCCGCCTGCGTCAGCCCCGCGTGGGACGACCACGACTACGCGCTCAAGGCCGGGAAGACGGCCGAGTCGGCCGTCTCGGCCGTGCGGTTCGCGCGTTCCGTCGTGGCGCACCGGGACCGGATGACCGGGCCGTACGCCGAGGTGGTGCTGACCGAGGCGGTGCGGGACCTGAGCAGCGTGAACGACCAGTTCGGCGGCGTGCAACCGCCCTCGGACTCCTCGGACCGCGTCAGGGACGAGGTGCTGCGCCTGACCGAGAGGGCCGAGAGCGAGGTGGCGGACCTGCTCATCCAGTGGCGTCGCGACGGGGTCAAGGACCCGGAGGCGGCCGTACGGGAGCTGGACGGGCTCGCGAGCGAGCTGAGCGACTTCGCGGAGAAGCACAGATGAAGAGACTCCTCGCGGTCACGCTCGGCATCCTGACGGCCTTCGGCGGCTTCGTGGACATCGGCGACCTCGTCGCCAACGCCGTCGTGGGGTCGAGGTTCGGGATGTCCCTCGCGTGGGTGGTGATCGTCGGCATCGTCGGGATCTGCGTCTTCGCCGAGATGTCCGGCAGGATCGCGGCGGTGTCGCAGCGGCCGGTCTTCGACCTCGTCCGCGAGCGCATGGGTCCGCGTGCCGGGCTGGTCAACCTCGGCGCGTCGTTCTTCATCAACGTGCTCACGCTCGCGGCCGAGATCGGCGGCTCCGCGCTCGCGCTGGAGCTGGTGACCGGGATCAACTACCTGCTGTGGGTGCCGCCGGTGGCCCTGGTCGCCTGGCTGGTCATGTGGCGGGTGAAGTTCGAGACCATGGAACGCGTCTTCGGGCTCGCCGGGCTCGCGCTCGTCGTGTTCATCGTCGCGCTGTGGCAGCTCGGGCCCGACTGGGGCGAGCTGACCACGCAGCTGGTCCGGCCGCCGCAGGACGAGGGGGTGCCGACCTACCTCTACTACGCGATCGCGCTGCTCGGCGGGGCGATGACGCCGTACGAGGTGTTCTTCTTCTCCTCGGGCGGCGTCGAGGAGAAGTGGACGCGCAAGGACCTGGTGACCGCGCGGGCGAACGTGTTCGTCGGCTTCCCCCTCGGCGGCGTGCTGTCGCTGGCGATCGCGGCGTGCGCGGCGACCGTCTTCATGCCGGTCGAGGCCGAGCCCGGCTCGCTCGGGCAGATGGTGCTGCCGGTCGCCGAGGGACTGGGCAAGGTCGGGCTCGGTGTGGTGATCCTCGGGGTCTTCGCGGCCACGTTCGGAGCGACGCTGGAGACCGCCCTGTCGTCGGGCTACTCGCTGAGCCAGTATTTCGGCTGGCAGTGGGGCAAGTATGTGGTGCCCGGCCGCGCCGCCCGGTTCCACGTGACCGTGCTCGCCTCGGTGATCGTCGCGACCGCGCTGATCCTCACCACCATCGACCCGATCAAGGTGACCGAGTATTCGCTGGTCTTCTCGGCCGCGGCCCTGCCGCTCACCTACCTGCCGGTTCTCATGATCGCCAATGATCCCGACTACATGGGGGCGAAGGTCAACGGCAGATTCAGCAACGTGCTGGGCAGTTTCTACATGGTGCTGCTGCTCGTCGTGGCGCTCGCGGCCATCCCCCTGATGATCGCGACGAAGGCGGGCCAGTGACGACCCGGGAGGCGAGGGAACCGTGAACGAGCACGCGCGGGTGCTGCACGCCCGCCTGCACCTGCTCGACCGGCAGGTCGTCAGGGAGAGCGACGACCGCCTGCTGTGCAAGGTGGACGACCTGGAGGTGCGGCCCGGCGACCGGCCGTACGTCACGGCGATCCTGTCGGGGCCGCTGGCGCTCGGTCCACGTCTCGGCGGCCTGCCGGGATGGCTGATGACGGAAACCGACCGCCTGTTCCGGGGGGAGGCGCGGCCCGGGCCGTACCGCATCGACATGAGCCTGGTGACCGACGTCGGCAGCGCCGTGCGGGTGGCCGGCCACCCGCAGGACCTGGCGCTGGAGCGCTGGCTGACCAGGAACGTCGTCGGCCGGATCCCGGGAGCGGCGGGCACACCCGAGCAGGATGCTCCCGAAAGCACGGCGCAGGATGTTCCCGAAAATACGGCGGGGGACGCGTCGGAGAAGACCCTCAGGGTGCGGGAGAGGGAGGAGGACAGGCCGGACACGATGCGGCTCGGCGGACTGCTCGGCCGTACGGTCCGCGGCCCGTCGGGGGAGGTCGCCGGTGACACGGCGGACGTCCGCCTCGTTCAGGACGGGCCGCTGCTCGCGGAGGTCCGGCAGGCCTTCCGGCTCGCCGGTCTGCTGATCGCCCGGCGGCGTGCCGGGCGGCTCTTCGGGTACGAGCGCGGTCCCGGTCTCTGGCGGCCGTCGCTGCTCGGCGCCCTCGTGCGGCGCATGCACGGCGAGATCCGGTACGCCGAGTGGGACCAGATCGAGTCGCTCGATGACGACGAGGTCAGGCTGGGGGTCGCCTGGGACCGGCTGCGCTCGACCGCCGACCTGTGACAGTTTCCCGTCGCGTGGGGGAGGCATGCGGGAGAGAAGTGACATGGGGGGAAATAAGGTCGGAGGCATGGCTCTCGCTGCTGCTTACGGAGCGATGCTGCGCACGGCGGACGGCGTCCGCATCGACGCGGCGCACACGCCCAACGGCTCTCTCGACCTCGGCGTCGTGGTCGCACACGGGTTCACCGGCACGTGGAGAGGGCCGGACACCCGGCGCATCGTGCACGTCCTGTCGAGGTTCGGCGGGGTGGTGTCGTTCGACTTCCGGGGCCACGGACGCTCCGGCGGCCGGTCGACGGTCGGTGACATGGAAGTCCTCGACGTGGACGCGGCGGTCAAGCTCGCCCGCTCGATCGGTTACCGCCGGATCGTCACGCTCGGCTTCTCGATGGGCGCTGCCGTCGTCGTACGGCACGCCGCGCTGCACGGGGGCGTGGACGCGGTGGTCGCGGTGAGCGGTCCGGCCCGCTGGTACTACCGGGGCACCAAGCCCATGCGCCAGGTGCACTGGGCGATCGAGCGCTGGCACGGGCGGCTGGCTGTCCGGCTGGCCAAGCGGACCAGGATCGCGGTCGAAGGATGGGACCCCGTGCCGCTCCCGCCGCACGAGGCGGCGGCGATGGTCGCCCCCACACCCTTGCTGATCGTGCACGGGGACCGGGACCCGTTCTTCCCCATTGAACACGCCCACCAGCTCTACGAAAGCGCCGGGGAGCCGAAGGAGCTCTGGATCGAGCCCGGCTACGGCCACGCCGAGGCGGCGGCCACCCCCGATCTGATTCGCAGAATTGGTCGGTGGATTTCGCGAACCAAACCCGCATAAGGGTCGTCTATGTGGAGGTGAAGGGGAAACCCCTCCAGCGTCGCGGGGGCGCGCTGGGCGGTCCACCGGCCTGGTGCGGCACGCGTGCCGCACCAGGCCGGAGGGACGCACGCATCAGCCCAGGCGGGCGATGGACTTGTGCTCCAGGTAGGCCGAAAGGCCCTCGGGGCCGAGTTCACGGCCGAGGCCGCTGGCCTTGAACCCGCCGAACGGGCTGTTCGGGTCGAGCGTGTGCATCGTGTTGACGCCGTACGTGCCGGTTCGCACCTGGCGGGCGATCCCCATGCCGTGTTCGGCGTCGCCGGTCCAGACCGAGCCGGACAGGCCGTAGTCGCTGTCGTTGGCGATCCGCACGGCGTCCGCCTCGTCCTCGTACGGGATCACCGTGAGGACCGGGCCGAAGATCTCCTCGCGGGCGATGCGCATGTCGTTGGTGGCGCCGGCGAAGACGGTGGGGGCGACGTACCAGCCCCGGTCGTACGGCCGGTCGAGGCCGCCGACGACGGGCTTGGCGCCCTCCTCGACGCCCGACCTGATGTAGCCCTCGACCCGCTCCTGCTGGCGCCGGGCCACCAGTGGGCCGATGCCGGTGGCCGGGTCGGCGGGGTCGCCCACCCGCTGGCTCGTCACCATGTGGGCGACGGCCTGGACGACCTCGTCGTACCGGGCGCGGGAGGCGAGGACGCGAGTCTGCGCCACGCACGCCTGGCCGTTGTTCATCAGCGTGGCCATCGACAGCATGCCCATGGCCGAGGGCAGGTCGCAGTCGTCCAGGATGATCGCCGCCGACTTGCCGCCCAGCTCCAGCGTGCACCGCTTGAGCCGCTCGCCGCAGATCGCGGCGATCCGGCGGCCGGCCGCGGTCGAGCCGGTGAAGGCGACCTTGTCGACGCCCGGGTGGGAGACGAGGTGCTCGCCCGCTTCACGGCCGGCCGGGACGATGTTCACGACCCCGGCGGGGATCCCGGCGTCGTGGATCATCTCGGCGAGCAGGTAGGCGTCGAGAGGCGTCTCGGGGGCGGGCTTGAGCACGACGGTGCAGCCCGCGACGAGTGCCGGGGCCAGCTTGCTCATCGTGACGAACTGGGGGACGTTCCAGGGGACCACGGCCGCGACGACGCCGACCGGCTCGCGGCGGACGGTCACGGGGCCGAACAGGCCGGGCCGCTCCTCCTCGATGGGGAAGGCGGCGCCGAGACCGGCGAAGTACTTCAGCATCCCCAGCGGCTGCGGGGTCTGGGCGAGCCTTGAGAACGTGATCGGGGCGCCCATCTCCAGCGTGATCAGCTCGGCCATCTCGGCCTGGCGCGCCTCGTAGATCTCCGCGAGGCGTCCCACCACCGCCGCGCGCTCGGCCATCGTCATGCGTGGCCACGGCCCGTTGTCGAAGGCGTCCCTGGCGGCCGCGACCGCGCGGTTCATGTCGGCCGCGGTGCCGTCCGGGACCCGGCCGACGACCTCCTCGGTGTGCGGGGAGACCACCTCGATCGTGCCCGTGCCCGCGGGGGCCACCCAGTCGCCGCCGACGAACAGTGTGTCGTGCTGCCGCATGCCTGCCTCCCCGATCGGGCTTGACCACACACGGAGACCGAATCATGTTCTGCTCGGTGTTGGCAAGAGCCGGCGCGGCAGGAGCGCGGCCGTGGCCCGGCCCCCGCCGTACGGCGAGGACCGGGCCACGGGTTCTCCGGCGCAGCCCTACGGAAGGGCCGGTCCGAGCAGGTGCCGCATCGACCGGCGGACCAGGTCGGTCCGCATGGCCTGGGTCGTCGCACCCTCGGCGCCGAAGCCGAAGTAGACCGTGTCCTTCGTCGTGACGCCCGCGCCGTCCTCCAGCGTCTGGTCGCTGCGCGTCCAGTCGTTCAGCGCGTCCGCCGAGCCCGGGGGCGGGCCCGCGACGGTCCAGCCGCCGAGGCCGTCCTCGAACGAGGTCTGCGAGACGACCGCGCCGTCGGCCTTGACCGTCGCGTCGTCCAGCCAGACGCCGAGGCCCTGGGTGCCCCAGTCGCTGATGTAGGAGATCGACACCTCGACCTGCTTGCCTGCGTACGGCGTCAGGTCGATCGTCCACTGCTGCCAGCCGTTCGACGCGCCGGAGGCCGCGTGCCAGGCGCCGGTGGTGCCGGTCGCCGTGCACGACGAGGCGCCGTCGTACGTCTGGTAGTGGGCGGTGAACGGGTGGAGGTCCGCCCAGCCGCCGGCGCAGCTCTCACCGGGCTCCTGCGAGGTGTGCCCGTTCGCGTCGGGGAGCGTCGTCCAGTCGTCCTGGCCGACCGTGTGCGCCTCGACGGTCAGGAAGTCCCAGTCCGGCTCGGTGTTGTACGACGTCCAGAACGACAGCTCGCCACTGGTCTTGCCGGTGAGGTCGATCGTCCTCGTGAGCCGCTTGTACGACTGGTCCGCCTCTCCGCTCTGCACGTCCCACGCGCCGGTGTGCGGCGCGAAGGGCGAGCCCCCGGCGTACTGCCACTTCAGCGGGGCCGCGCTGGCGAACTGCGGGAACCGGCCGACCGGCAGCACCGACGAGGTCGTGACGAACGCGGAGGTGTGGTTCTGGTTGCCGGGCGAGTCGCCGCCGTTGAGCGTGCCGAGGAACCCGGCGAAGGCGCCGCTCGTGCCCTGCAGCGGCACCGTGGCGCCGTCCGCGTCCTGGCCGCCGCCTTCCACGAAGGTGTAGGCGCCGAGGTAGTACTGCACGAAGTCGTTGCTGAGCGCCAGGCACGGCGGCTTGCTCAGCGTCGTGCACTCGGGCTGCGCCGGATAGTCCGGCTCGTACCAGTAGGCGCCGTCGACGTTCTGGCCGTACAACGCGTACTTCCCGGTGACGAGCAGTTTGCCGCCCTCGTTGAGGTAGTCGCGGAACGCGAGTTCCAGCTCCTCGGCCAGGTTCGCGGCGGTGCCGCCGGGCTGCCCGGCCGCGCGGGGGATGATGTCGTCGCCGGTCTCCCAGACGACGGCCTTGTAGTGGCTGAGGACCCCGAGCGGGTGGGGCGCCTTCCGGCCGTTCTTGTCCACGTCGTACACGTCGGAGGAGTAGCCGGACCCGGTCAGCGCCGTGGTGTAGGCCCCGGCGTACTTCGCCTCGGTCGCGCCCTGCGCGGGGCTGATCCCCGTGACGTCCTCCGCCGCGACGACCAGCACCTTCCCGCCGATGTCCGTGGACACCGTGTAGGTGAAGTCGTCGCTCTTCCTGAGGAGCGAGGTGAACCAGACCTTCACCCGGTCACCGGGCTTGGCGCCCTTCACCGTGCCCCTCAGCCGGTGGAAGTAGGTGTCGTAGCCCTCGCCGTACCGCTCGCCGCCCTTCCACTCACTCGTCGGCGCGATCTTCGTCCGCCCGCCGTTGATCTGGTAGTTGAGGACGACGGGGCCGAGCTTGCGCTTGGCGTCGACCTGCACGACCTGGTCCGTGCCGTAGCTGACGTCGAACGGGTCGACGACGAAGTCGGGGACCGTGTTGCCGAGGTGGCTGACGGGCTCGCTCGGGTTCAGCGCCGACTTCGCGATGTCCAGGGCGAACGGCAGTTGCTTCTCGAACTCGGCCTGCACCAGCCCCTCGTCGTCGGGGAACACGAAGCCGCAGCCGTCACAGCCCTCCTCCAGCTCCGGCGTCCAGGCGAGCGTGCCGTACGCCTTGTGCGCGTGGTCGGTGGTCTCGCCGTTGGTGGTGTAGAGCTCGGCGCCGACGCCGGGATCGAAGCCGGGTACGGCTGGCTTCTCGTCGGTCCCGGTCAGGGCCAGGTAGATGGGATCGTCCGCGGTCGTCGTCTGGACCTGCCAGCCCTCGGGATAGAGCAGCAGCGGGCCGTACGAGTGGTAGTTGACCTGGGCCTTGAAGCGCAGCCGCTTGAGCAGGCCGTCCAGGGCCCGGGTTTCCGGCTCCGACGCGGGGGCGGTGCCGCGGTAGGTCTCGCTGCTGAAGACGCTGGAGGAGCCCTCCTCGTCGTATCCCCACTTGGTGGGGTAGTTGCGGTTGGGGTCGACCCCGTCGACGCCGGTGATCTGGCCGTCGCCGTCGTTGTCGCGGAGGTTCTTGCGCCAGAGCCGGTTGCCCTCGGTGAAGGTGAAGTCGTAGCCGTCGGGGTTGGCCACCGGCACGAACCACACCTCGGTGGTGGCCAGCAGCTTCGCGACGTCGGACTTGCCCTTGTTGGCCACCAGGTACTTCAGCAGCCGCATGTCGACCTCGGTCGCGATCCACTCCCGGGCGTGCTGGGTGGCGGAGTAGAGCACGGCGGGCTTCAGGCCGTCGGGCAGTACCCGGGCCAGCGCGGTCAGCTTGAGGGCAAGGATGTCCTTACCCTGGACGGTCTTGCCGATCGACTCCAGCTTCGCGACGTCCTTGTTGGCGTCCGCGATGGCCTTGAGCTGGTCGGCGATGCCGCCCTTCTCCGAGTAGGACCTCCAGACGGTGTATCCGCCGGCCGCCTGGGCCCTGGCCGCCTGCAACTGCGTCTGGCCCTGGGGGTTGCGAACCGGTTGCGGCCGGTAGCCGAGGATCTGGAGCTTCTTGACGTCGGCGGGCGTCGCCGTCAGCTCGACGTGCTCCTGGTCGCCCGAGGGGTGCTGCTGGACGACGTCGAAGCCCTTCTGGTTCAGCGTGGCCGCGGTTCCGGGCGCGCTGTCGAGCTGGTAGAGGTCGATCTGGTCCGTGGGCGGGAGCGGGTCGCCCTGGCCGGCCTGCGCCGGCGCGGCCGGCGCCAGGAGCGCCGCGCCGAGAGCCACGGCGGCCAGGGTCGAGACGATCACTCGTCGGGACATCGAGGAGCCCTTCGTGAGGGGTAGCGATCTCCCGAATCTCCGTCGCGGTCAATCCGCGTTCAAGTGCAGTAAGGCGACGCGTAAGTCTCGAATCGATCACAGAACGCGGAACCCGACGATTGCTCGCTTTCAACCCAACAGTTTCTCCTGTTCCGCTAGCAGACATAAAGATCGTCTCCTATAGTTTCGGACCGAATCCGAGTGGAGGTCGACGTGCGGTCGGGACGCTGGGCCAGACTGGCGGTGGTCACCACCGTGCTCCTCGCCGCACCCGCTGTCTCAGGCGCGTTCACCGCCTCGGCCGAGCCCGGCCAGCAGGCCAAACTGCGCAGGCTGACGAAGGAGGCCGCCGCGCTGCAGAAGGAGTACCGCGGTGAGATCCTCAGCCTGGAGGACGCGGAACTGGCCGCCAAGAAGGCGTCCGCCAAGGTCGGGAAGCTGAAAGTGGACCTGCTCGCGGCCCAGCGGGCGGTCACCCAGTTCGCCCAGACCTCCTACATGAGCGGCGGCATGGACGCCTCACAGCTCTTCTCGGTGTCGGGCGACCTGAGCTCCCTGTCGACGCTGGCCTACCTGGGCGACGCGAAGTCGGAGCGGCTGAACGGCATCAGGGCGTTGATCGCCAAGCAGCGGAAGGCGAGCCGCGACGCCGACGCCGAGATCGACAAGCTGCAGCGCCACATCAAGGAGCTGAAGGCGAAGCGGCGCGAGATCGAGACCCTGATGGCCAAGTACGGCTTCCAGACCCCCGACGCCGGCAGCGGCCTGACCCAGCGCATGATCACGGTACGCAACGCGATCATGTCGCAGTTCCCGATGCCCTTCAGCGTCGGCTGCCTGCGGCCGGGGGACCCGGGCGAACACGGCAAGGGCCGCGCCTGCGACTTCATGATGAGCAGCGGCGGCCGCATGCCCGACGCGGTGGCCAAGGAGCGGGGCGACGCCCTCGCCCAGTGGTGCATCCAGCACGCGAGCCAGTACGGGATCATGTACATCATCTGGCAGCAGCGCTTCTACGACATGCGCACCGGGGCCGGGTGGCGGATGATGTCGGACCGCGGGGGGATCACCGCCAACCACTACGACCACGTTCACGTGTCGGTGCTCTGAGCCTTCAGGAAGTCCGCGAACCAGTGGTAGGACGCCTTCGGGGTGCGCCTCAGGGTCTCGAAGTCGACGTGGACCAGGCCGAACCGCTGGTGGTAGCCCTCGGCCCACTCGAAGTTGTCCAGCAGCGACCAGACGAAGTAGCCGCGCACGTCCGCGTCCGCCTCCCGCATCGCCCGGATGTGGCCGTCGAGGTAGGCGATCCGCTCCTGGTCGTCCAGGCCGTCGTACGAGCAGCCGTTCTCGGTCACGTAGACAGGCGGGAGCGCGTCGCCGTACCGGGCGGTGAGGGAGCCGAGCAGCTCGCGGAGGCCGCCGGGGACGACGGGCCAGCCGAAGGCGGTCACGGGATGACCGGAGATCGGCTCGAACTCGAACGGCAGGTCGCCCCCGCCGGGGCCGGAGATCCGCGTCGGCATGTAGTAGTTGACGCCCAGGCCGTCGAGCGGCTGGGCGATCGTCTCCAGGTCGCCTGTCTTCACGGGCAGTTCCACGCCGTACGCCGACAGGTCGGGGTAGGCGCCGGTGAGGACCGGGTCGTTGAACAGCCGGTTGTGCAGGATGTCGTACGCCTCGGCGGCGGCGAGGTCCTGCTCGGAGCCGGAGGCCGGCCAGACGGGCGTGCAGTTGTTCGTGATCAGCACGTGGCGCGCTCCGGCCGCCCGCAGCGCCTGCGTGGCCAGGCCGTGACCGAGCAGCTGGTGGTGGGCGGTCGGCAGCGCCCCGAGCATGAGCGTCCTGCCGGGGGCGTGCATGCCGAGGGCGTATCCGTAAACCATGTGGACGAACGGCTCGTTCAGAGTGATCCACATGGAGACCCGGTCGGCGAGCCGGTCGGCCACGACGGCCGCGTAGTCGGCGAAATACCGCGACGTGTCGCGGTCGAGCCAGCCGCCCTCGTCCTCCAGGGCCTGCGGCAGGTCCCAGTGGAAGAGCGTCGGGACCGGGGTGATCCCCTTCTCGTGGAGCGCGTCCACGAGGCGGTCGTAGAAGTCGAGCCCGGCCTGGTTGACCCGGCCCCGGCCGGTCGGCAGCACCCGCGGCCAGGCGATCGAGAACCGGTAGGCGTCCACCCCCAGACCGGCCATCAGGGCGACGTCCTCGGCGTACCGGTGATAGTGGTCGCAGGCGACGTCGCCGGTATGCCCGTCACGGACCTTGTGGGGGGTGTGGGAGAAGGTGTCCCAGACGGAGGGGCCCCGGCCGTCCTCCGCGACGGCTCCTTCGATCTGGTAGGACGCGGTGGCCGTACCCCACAGGAACATGCCGTCTCCCGTTATCATGAGCGTTACTCGCGTTAACGTATCCGCCTGATGGGCGGGAGACAATGGCGGCATGACCACAGGGGGAACGTTGCGCCGGCGGCCCGCCCAGCGCCGCAGCCAGGAGCGCGTGGAGCGCATGCTCGACGAGTGCGCCGGGCTGCTCGACGAGGTGGGGTACGAGGCGCTGACGACCAAGGAGGTCGCCCGCCGGGCCGAGGTGCCGATCGGCACCTTCTACCAGTTCTTCACGGACAAGCAGAGCCTGGTCCGCGCGCTCGCGCTGCGGAACCTGGAGGCCTACCTGGACCGGATGGCGACCCTGCTGTCCGACGCGCGGCTGTCCGACTGGGCCGGCGCGGTCGACCTCGGCATCGACGAGTTCGTCCGGATGAAGCGCACCATGCCCGGCTTCGGGGTGGTGGACTTCGGCGAGGTGCTCGCCGCCCCCGGCGGCCCGGCCCTGCCCGGCACCCAGCGGATGCTCGACGAGGCCCTGGAGAACAACGTGATCGTGGCCGACCGGCTGCGTTCGATGATGGTGGAGGTGCTCGGCGTCGTGCCGGGCGACGGCCTGTCCCGCGCCTTCGTGGTCGCCGTCGAGGCCGCCGACGCCGTGCTCAAACTGGCCTTCCGCGCCCACCCGGACGGCGACCCCGACCTCATCGCCGAATGCAAACGCCTCGTCCGCCGCTACCTCTCCGACCACCTTCACTAGGCGCCTGTCCGGCCATTCTCAAGACCCACGATCCGAACCCGGAGCGGCGGGGGTTGTACACCCTGAAGGCGCATCGGCTCCTGAGAGTTGCGGCACCTGGCTGGTGCAAGAACTGTCGCCTCAGGTTCGCTCCATCGTGCTTGCGGAGCGTGAGGCGAATCAGGACAGACACGACCGCCGGGTTCTGGGCGGTGGGGGTCGGCCGGCGCCTCCGCTCCGTGACCGGGGGAGACTGAGCGGGCCGGCGAGTGTGATCACATCGCGGCTGAAAGTTTCACCATTGCACGTGATCCACCACTGCTGATGTGAGCGGTTCGCTGCCTCGTCCTGTCCCGGAATACGGGCTGATCCGGCAGGGATCCGGGTGTCGTTGGCGCCGCATGGCGGATCGCGCCGGGCCGCCGGTAATCGGCGCATCGCCAGAGACGCCTGCCCCTGACCTGGTAGGTCGTGCCCAGGAGCTGCCAGGGCGCGCCGCTCGCATGACCCGCGGCGCCCAGCCGCGACGCGCGTGAAGTCCACCATGTCGCGAAAGATCACCTTGCCTTATGGCGCCGGGGTGGGCGAAGGCGCGCCTTCCCACGGTCCGTCGACTCTTGCGAGACACCCCTCAAAATGCCACATTACCCATCGACATCAGACGGCATACGTCATACGTTACGACGTCACAGTCGGTAACGCTATGTCTGCCACGGATTCTTAGGGCGTGTTATGGCCGCGCATGCCGTGAGGACGGCCGGCTCCTCGGCCCGGAAAGTCGCACGGCCCTCCGATCGAAGTCCTCGACCACAAGACAGGCGCCACACCCGCGCAGTGGCACACCCCCGATGAGTTCTCCTGTGGCGGGTCGATCGCGCGGCGAAAATATGCTCGGAACCAGCGAAGGGAACAGAGCGTGAAGTCAGCCCTGTCCACCACTGGGAAGGCGTTAGCAGCGCTTGCGGTGTTCGTCGCCGCCGTGTTGCTGCCGACCTTCGCAGGCCCGGCCTCGGCAGCGACCCAGGCAACCTACTACGTCGCTCCCGACGGAAACGACGCGAACCCCGGAACGATAGCGTCGCCGTTCAAAACCCTGCAGCGCGCGAGGGACGTCGTCCGCACGGTGAACGCCAGCATGTCAGGCGACATCTACGTGTATCTCCGCGGGGGCAACTATCCGGTCGGCAGCACAATCGACTTCACGCCGGCCGACTCCGGCACGAATGGTTACCGGGTCATCTACGCCGCGTACCAGAACGAGACGCCGATCCTCAGCGGAGGCGTCCAGGTAACCGGATGGACGCAGCACAGCGGTAACATCTGGAAAGCCCCGCTGAATCGCAGCAACAAGCTCCGTGCGCTCTATGTCAACGACAAGCGGGCGTACATGGCCTCGAAGACGATGAATTCGGCCGGATGCTACGGGACCTACAACATCACGGCGGGGCAGGCGTCCTGGGCGTGGGAATCGGGTTCGCAGTGCGCGGGGGCGAAGTACAGCCTCAGTGATTTCCCCGCTGTCGCCGCCAACCAGGACGACATCGAGATAGAGACGTCGACGACCTGGACCACGGCCATCGTGGGTGTCCGGCAGGTCACCACCGAGGGCTCGAACCGCATAGCTCTGTTCCAGCAGCCGGGAGCGGCCATCGCCCAGGGCGCCTTCAACGGCAACGCCCAGGTCGGCGGCAGCCACAAGGTGATGAACGCCTACGAGTTCCTGGACGCGCCGGGCGAGTTCTTCTTCGACAAGACGAGCCGGACGTTGTACTACTACAAGGCGAGCTCGGAGGACATGACGACCGCCGCGGTCTGGGCGCCGAACAACGTGTCCACCCTTATCAAGGTCGCCGGCACCTCCACGAGCAACCGCGCCAAGAACATCACGTTCTCCGGCCTCACGGTCCAGCACTCCGACTGGAACCTGTTCAACGTGGCCGGCTCGGTGTTCAAGCAGGCTCAGCAGGGCAATCTCGGCGCACAGGTGTACGCCAAGCAGAACTTCCACGCCTATTACTACCGCAACGTCGACCTGGCGCCCGGCATGATCCAGATCGAGAACGCCGACGGGCTCGTCCTGCAGAACAACCGGATTCAGCACACCGGCGTCGACGGAATCACCTTGGCGAACGACGTGGTGAACACCCAGTTGATCGGTAACTACACCAACGACATCGCCGGATCCGCCATCGACGTGGGCCACCCCCAGCATGTCTACATCGGGGACTACACCTCGTCGAACCGCGAGAAGTATCCCGTTCAGGTCGAGGGCGCCCCCAAGAACATCGAGATCAAGAACAACTACATCTACGACAGCGCCGTGTTGTTCAACGGGCACAGCCCCATCTCGGCGTACTTCGCCGACACCCTGTCCATCCAGCACAACCGCATCGAGAAGACCCCGTGGTCCGGTATCACGCTCGGCTGGGGGTGGTGGAACTTCGACGGATCGTCAGGCTCGATCGCGCCCAACCGGCCGACCACCACGGCGAGGAACAACACCATCAGCTACAACCACTTCATCGACACGGTGCAGCGGCTGAGCGACACGGCGCCCATCTACACGCTGGGCAACCAGCCGGGTACCACGATCACCAACAACTATCTGCAGGGCGTCCCCTCCGGTCACAAGTACGGACTCCACCCGGACGAGGGCTCGGGAAACATCACCTTCCGCGACAACGTCCTGAGCGTGGACAAGAACGTCACGTGGCTCATCAACTCCGACGACTTCGGGCGTAAGCACGACCTGAGCATCACGCAGACCTACGGCCCCATCAACAAGGTCTCCAACAAGAACCTGCCGAACAGCACGGTCCAGGACATCCTCGTGTACTCCGACTATGTCTGGCCGTCGCAGGCCTACGGCATCGCCGTGAACTCCGGACTCGAGGACGCGTACCGGAACATCGTCCCGCAGAGCAATCTCTCCCTGCCGGACTACGTCCTGCCCGCCAGCACGTTCGTCGCCGCCGGTGTGACGTCGATTCCGATCCGGAGTGCCGGCGACGCGAGCAAGACGGTCTGGCTGGCTCCCTCGGGTACGACCAACTTCTCCGCCGGCAACACGATGACCACGGCGAGCGGAACCGCGACCTCCATCGCCGTTCCGGCGTCGAACGGTGAGTATCGGCTCTACGTCGTCGACGCCCAGGGCAATCGATCGGCCGAGTCGAAGTCGCTCGTCAGGCAGGGGAACGGCGGTAGCAACCCGCAGCAGGGCGTCCAGATCGTGGGCGGCCAGTCCGGCCGGTGCGTCGATGTGCCGAACTCCAGCACCACCAACGGCACCCAGGTGCAGCTGTGGGACTGCGGGAGCGGCACCAACCAGCGGTGGACGTACACCTCGGGCAAGCAGCTGCAGGTGCTCGGCAACAAGTGCCTGGACGCCTACGGCCAGGGCACCTCGAACGGCACCCAGGCGATCATCTGGGACTGCAACGGACAGACCAACCAGCAGTGGAACGTCAACTCCAACGGCACGATCACCGGCGTGCAGTCCGGGCTGTGCCTGGACGCCAACGCGGCCGGCACCGCCAACGGCACGAAGCTCATCCTCTGGGCCTGCAACGGCGGAAACAACCAGAAGTGGACCCTGCGCAGCTGACGTGAGGTCCTGACCGGGCCGCGGGCGGTCGAACACGCACCGCCCGCGGCCCACTCCGGCGACGGCCGGGGTTACGCAGATCGAGGTCGTCCGGCGGGAGTCAGTCGGCAGACGTGGTGACGAGGGCGGGCGCGGCGTCGCGAGACGGGGTACGCCACGGGAGTACCGCGGCCGTCGCGACGAGCAGCACCGCGCCGACCGCGATCGCGGCGCGGGCGCCGGCGAGGCCGGCCAGGACGCCCCACACGGCCGTGAGCGTGGCGGTCGTCGTCCGCGAGGTGATGGTCCAGGCGGTCAGGACCCGCGCCACCTTGCCGTCCTCGACCCGTTCGAGACGGTAGGTGGTGAAGACGGGGTTGAAGACGCCCATACAGGTGATCAGGCCGAACTCGACCAGCATGATCAGCGCGAGGCCGGCCGGGCCCTGCCCCGTGAACGTGAGCCCGACGAGCCAGGGCACCCGCGCGACGCCGAACGTCAGCAGCATCGCCCGCTGCCCGAACCGGCGGACGAGCGGGCGGGAGATCCGCGAGCCCAGGATGCCGCCCAGGCAGGGAACGCCGAAGGCGAGCCCGTACTGCAGCGGCGTCAGGCCGAGATCGTGCAGCATCAGGAAGGTCAGCGGCGGAGCCGTCGCCATGATGAGCGCGGAGACGAGCACCGTGTTCGCGAACAGGACGCGCAGCCCGCGGTCCGCGACGATCGTCCGCCACCCCTCGGCGATCTCCGCCCGGCGCGAGATGCCCGTACGGCGGACAGGTGGGTCCGGCTCGGGAGCCGTGATCGCGCGGATGCCCAGCGCGGACAGGAGATAGCTGGCCGCGTTCAGGGCGACCGTGACGACAGGGCCGAGCATCCCGATCAGCGCGCCTCCGGCCGGCGGGCCGACAGCGGTGGACGTCCACATGACCATCTCGAACCGGCCGTTCGCCTCCATCAGGTGGCTCCTGGGCACGAGGGCCTTGAGGTGGGCCCCGCCTGCCCCCACGAAGACGATGTCGGCCAGGGCGACGACCACGGCCACGACGAGCAGGTGCGCGTACGTCAACGCGCCGGCGGCGTACGCGACCGGCACGGTCAGCAGCGTCAGGAAGCGGACCAGGTCGGCCCGGATCATGAGCCGCCGCTTCCTCCGGAACTCCATCCACGGGCCGAGCGGCACGGCCAGCAGGGCGCCGGCGGCTCCGCCGGCCGCCGCGATCAGGGACACCTGTGCGGCGCCGGCGTGCAGGGCCAGGATGGCGATCAGCGGAAACGCGTCCAGCGCCAGCCATGTCCCCAGCGAGCTCACCGCATAGGCCCCCCAGAGCCACGCGAAGTCCCGTCCCAGCCCCCGCGCCATCGGCCGCCCCCGCCTCTCCCCAAGCGAACAGAGGTCGATCCAACACCCGTCCGGGACCGGGAGCCAACCGACGGCCGTCAGCCGGTCCGATGCGGGGGCTCCACGCCAGGACAGGGATCATGCGCGCCACCTCGTGACGCGAGCACCGGGTAGGGCTGCAGCCACAGCACCTCGCCGCCGGTCGCGGGTTCCGGGCGGCACCTGGCGAGGAGGTCCAGGCAGGCGTTGGTGGCGATCCGGCATGGCCGACCCGGTGCCGGATCGGGCTGAGCGGCCCCGGCGGGAGAGGTCCCGCGCCGGGGCCGGTGGGGGTCAGACGGGGGCGTCGAGGCGGGAGAGCAGGTCGTCGTCGAGCTTCACGTCGGCCATGACCTCCTCCAGCTGGGCGACCGAGCTGACCCCGACGATCGGGAGGATGTCCTGCGCGCGCAGCCAGGCGAGCACGACCTGGTTGCGCGTCGCGCCGATCTCGCCCGCGACCTCGTCGAGCACGGCCAGCCGCCTGGTGGTGCCCGGGTGGTCGTAGTGCTCGGGCAGCGGCTTGGCCGTGTACGCGCCCGCCAGCAGTGAGGAGTAGACCCACAGCTTGAGGTCGCCCTCGGAGCGCACGTAATCGAGCAGCTCCTCGGTGACCAGGGTGTGGCCGCCCTCCGGCAGCCGTACGCCGGGGCGGGGACGGAGGTAGGAGTGACGGAGCTGCACGTGGCCGTACCGGGTGCCGCCGCGCGCGGCCGCCAGTGCGCGGGCCCGCTCCAGCCGCCAGGTGGCGTGGTTGCTCGCGCCGATCTCCCTGGCCTTGCCGGCCCGCACCACCTCGTCGAAGGCGGCGACGGTCTCCTCCAGCGGCGTCGTCCTGTCGTCGATGTGGGCCCAGTACACGTCCACGTGATCGGTGCCGAGGCGCCGCAGGCTGCCCTCGATCGCGGCCCGCACGACACCGGCTGACAGGCCCTCGGCGGCGTCGAGCGTACGGGCGCCGGGCACGGACGGGCGGGCGCCGCACTTGGTGCTGATCACCACCGCGTCCCGGTCGCGGCGGGAGGCGAGCCACCGGCCGATGGTGGCCTCGCTCTCGTCCCCGGTCGCGCCGTCCAGCCAGAAGGGGTAGTTGTTGGCCGTGTCGAGGATCGTTCCGCCGCCTTCGACGAAGCGGTCGAGTATGGCGAAAGAGGTCTCTTCGTCCACGGCTGTCCCGAAGGGGATCGTCCCCAGAGCGATTCTCATGCCGATCACCCTGCCGCCTGGAGCGCACTCCAGCGCAAGCCGCTTTCACCGGCGGCGGGTGAGGGCCTTCCGGCCGCGCGCCACGATCGTCTCGACGTCCTTCAGGTCGTCCATGTCGTGGGCGGTCGCCAGCGCTTCCTTCGCCGCGTCGTAGGCGTCCAGGGCCGCGTTCCAGTCGATCTCGCCGGTTCTGTCCGCCGCGCCGTCGATCTCCTCTCCCAGCCGCGTGACGTTCTCCTCCTGCACGCTCCGGGCGTCCGAGAAGCGGACGGCCCTTTCCGCGGCCTGCTTCCTGGCGGCCTTCCTCCGGCGGGTTCCGCGTACGACCAGCCCGAGGACGATCCAGAAGACGATCAGGCCCACGATGCCGAAGAAGACCACCCAGCCGGCGCCGAGCCTGCTGGTGGACCCGGACAGGTCGGCGTCCTCCGCGTAGTCGACCTCCAGGCCGGTGACCTCGGCGTCCTGGAAGGTCGCGCCCCGCAGCTCGGCCGACTGCAGGCTGGCGTCGGTCAGTGTCGCCTTACGGAAGACCGCGTCCCGGAGCCTGCCGCTGTTGAGCTGTGCCCGGTCCATCCGCGCGGCGGTGAAGTCGGCCTGGTCCGCCGTGACGCTGGTCATCTCCGCCCCGCGAAGATCGGCGCCGGTCAGTGTGGCCCCGGTCAGGTCGGAGCTGCTCATCGCGGCCTCCGAGAGGTCCGCCCGGGTCAGGTTCGCCCCGGTGAGGTCCGCGCTGCCGAGCGCGGCCCGTCGCAGGTGCGCGCCGGTCAGGTTCGCGCCCTTGAGGGAGCGGAAGGTCGTCCCGGCGGCGGAGACGTCCCGCAGGATGGCCCGGTTGAGCTTGACGCTGCTCAGGTCGAGGCCGTCCAGCTTGGCGCCGGTGAGGTCGGCGCAGCTCAGGTCGTCGGGGAAGTCGGTGACCGTGGTCAGGTCCCACCCCGCGTAGTGCTGGCCCTCGTCCGGCTCGCACGCCGCGCCGGGAGCGGGCAGGTCCTTCGGCACGCCCGTGCTCCCGGCCAGCCGGGCGCCCCGTACGTCACGCAGGTCGGCCCCGCCGAGGTCGGCGTCCCGGACGTCCGCGCCGTCCATCACCGACCCGTACAGCTGCGCGTCCCGGAGGTCGGCCCGCCGCAACACGGCCTTGATCAGGGTGGCGCCGTAGAGCCGGGCCTTCGGGGCCTTCACCCGGGTGAGGTCGGCCCGGCGCAGGTCGGCGCCGTAGACGTCGGCGTCGGTGAGGTCGGTCCCGACCAGCTTCGCGTCGTCGAACTGGGCGGAGTACGCCTTGGCCCGCGTCAGCGTGGCCCCGCTCAGGTCGGCTCCCTCCAGGTGCGCGCCGTACGGCGAGGAGTCGTCCATCGTCGCCCCGCGCAGGTCCGCGCCCCGCAGGTCCGCGTAGTAGAGCTCGGCCTCGGACAGGTCGGCCTTGCCCAGCCTGACCCCGGCCATCTGGGCGTTCCCGAGATGCGTCCCCTTGAGCGACGCTCCGCGCAGGTCGGCCCCGGTGAGCGGGACGCGTACGTACAGCCCGTCCAGCGTGGCGCCGCGCAGGTCGGCGCAGGACAGGTCGGCGGGCAGGGCGGCCCGGGTGAGATCCCGCCCGGCCAGTTTCGGGCCACTGCCGGGACGGCACGGGAGCGGCGCGGCGGAGGCCGGCGAGACGAGGACCACCGGCAGGACGACGGCGGCGGCGAGTGTCATGCCGGCGAGTAGGCGGGGAAGGCCGGGCATCTCTGTCTCACTGTCTCCTTCGGAAGAGCCGCCTTTCGGAGCAGGTCCCCGGGAAAGGCGTTGAACAGCACCCGTTATATGGGGAACTGTTTGCGATCCGCTTGCGAACCGCCTACAGACACAACCGCTCGCGGCGGTACGGCATCCGCTGTGACAGGATCAATGGCGTGGCCGTGTACACACCTGGACAGGTCGTCGAGGAGACCGGTTTCAGCCTCGACACCCTTCGTTACTACGAACGGATCGGGCTGCTGGAGCCGATCGGCCGGAACGCGTCGGGCCAGCGGCGCTTCACCGAGGAGGACGTGAGCTGGCTCGGCATGGTCCGCTGCCTCAGGGACACCGGCATGCCGATCGCCGAGATGCTGCGCTTCGCCGCGCTCGTACGGCAGGGTGAGCACACCATCGCCGACCGCATCGCGCTGCTGGAGGAGCACGACCGGAAGGTCGAGGCCCAGATCGCCGACCTGCGTCAGAAGCAGGGCGGGGTGCAGCGGAAGATGCAGTACTACAAGGACGTGCTCACCATGCGCGCCATGCTCCCCGACTGCGAGCAGGCCTCCTGAGGGCCGGACCGGGCCGGTCCGGGTGCGTGACCGGCCATGCTGGACTGCGCCCGCTCGTGCCCGGCCCGCTGGTGCCCGGCCCGCTCGTGGCGGGCCGGGCGGGCGGCTTGTAAGGCCGGCTCAGGAGGCCCGGTACGCCTCGGCCTGGAGGTTGTAGAGCTCGGCGTAGAGCCCGTCGAGCGCGATCAGTTCGTCGTGCGTGCCGTGCTCGCGGACGAGGCCGTGGTCGAGCACGTAGATGCGGTCGGCGTAGCGGACGCTGGCGAGCCGGTGCGTGATGAGCAGCACCGTCCGCCCGTCGGCGTGCCGCCTGATCCGGTCGAACAACGCGTGCTCGGCCCGGGCATCGAGGGCCGCCGTGGGCTCGTCGCAGATCAGCAGTGGCGCGTCGCGGTAGAAGCCGCGCGCCACCGCCACACGCTGCCACTGGCCGCCCGACAGTTCGTGGCCGTTCTTGAACCGGCGGTCCAGCAGCGTGCGGTAGCCGTGCGGCAGTTCGGCGATTACCTGGTCGGCGCCCGCCACCTCGGCGGCGCGGACCACCTCGTCCTCGCCCCTCTGCATGCCCATCGTGATGTTGTGGCGGGCGGTCAGCGGCCACCGGGTGTGGTCCTGCGCGATGACCGCGATCCTGCGGCGCAGGCTGTCGGGATCGACCCCGGTCACGTCGACGTCGTCCCACAGCACCCGGCCGCCGTCCGGCTCGTACAGCCCGGCGAGGATCTTGGCGAGGGTGGTCTTGCCCGAGCCGTTCTCCCCGACGAGGGCCACGACCTCCCCGCGCTCGACGCGGGCCGACACCCCGCGCAGGGCCGGGGCCGGCGTGGCGGGGTAGGTGAACGTGACGTCCTCGACCGTGATGCGCTCGAAGCGTTCCGGGGCCTGCCGCTCGCGGAGGGGCGGGACCCTGCCCTCGGCGTGCGCGGCGAAGTCCAGGAAGTCGGTGAAGTAGAGGCCCTCCTCGTAGAGCCGGTTCGTCGCGTACAGGAGGCTCGCCAGCGACCCCTGGCCGGTCCGGATGGCGAGCACCGCGGTGCCGGCCACCGCGAGCGGCACCGCGCCGATCACCAGCAGCACCCCGAGCGTGACGTAGACGACGCCCTGCCCGACGCCGCCGAGCGCCTCGCCCAGGATCCTCGCGAACGTCTGCCGCCGCGCGAGCGCGAGCATCACCCGCTGCTCGCCCATGGCGACCGTGTCGAACATGCGGAGCAGGAAACGGCGCATGGTGAACGTGCGCACCTCGGCCGCGGTGTCCTTGTCGGCGAGCAGTTCCTCGATGATCCACTTGCGGCGGCGGGCCGAGATCAGCTGCAGGTTGGTCGTGTAGCGCATCCTGGCCGACCGGACCGTCGCCCAGGCGTCGGGCAGCACCGCCAGCAGGAGCAGCGGCAGCAGCACGGGGTGCAGCACGCCCAGCACGCCCGCCGCGGCCGCGAGCCCGACGAGGGCGGTCACGGTGTCGATGGCCGCGCTCACGATCGAGTCGGCCACCATGCCGCGCATGCGGGCCCGCTGCAGCGCGTCGTGGAACTCCGGATCGTCGTAGCAGACGAGCTCGACCTGGCTCGTCAGCGTGTAGAGCCGTCGCTCGGTGATGCGGCTGACCTGGGGTGACAGCCGTGACTCGGCCCAGCCCGCAGCGGCCTGCACCGCCGTGCGCACGGTGGCGGCGAGACCCACGAGCAGCAGGCTCGGCAGCGCGGCCCGGACCCGGTCGGGGGTCGGGCCGGCCTGGAGCAGCGCGGTCAGGACGCCGGTGGTGGCCAGCAGGCCGAAGGCGGTGAAGACGCCGCCGAGCACGCTCAGCGCGATGGTGGCCAGGGTGTCGCGGGGGCTCGCCTCCCACGCGATCCGGAGGGCCTGGCGGGTCAGGCCGGGCAGCCGCCGCGCCACGGTCAGGAAACTGATCCCCGCCATCGTGCCGTAGTGCCGGGCCCACTGAGGTGACTCGATCTCCTCCAGATCGGGTAGGTCGTCCTCGGACAGATGGTCGTGTCCCCCCTGCTGTGTGACCGTCATGCCAGCAGTGTGTGCGCCCGTACCGACAATTTCGCGGGCTCCGGCCGCAGTGCTCCCTTTGACGCACGTCCCTAACAGTCCGCCAACCTCCGTATGCAGAGACGTTATCGGGACAAACTTGACGGCGTGCCCGTGGAAGTGGGTGGATGGGCTCTGCTGACAACGTTGTCAGCCATATGTGTCTTCGGGGAGCCCGAAATCCTCGCGAAAAGCCTGAAGGGAATGTTGCGATGAGACGACGGTGGATGGCGGCCGTCGCGGTCTCGGTGGCAGGCCTGCTGACCCTTTCCGCGTGCGGCGGCGGTGACAAGCAGGACACCGCGGGCGGTCCGGCCGCGCACAAGAAGGTCGAGGTCTTCTCGTGGTGGACGGGCCCAGGTGAGGCCGACGGCCTGAAGGCGATGCGTGAGATCTTCGCCAAGGAGAACTCCAACTTCGAGTTCTTCGACGCGGCCGTGGCCGGCGGCTCGGGCGACCAGGCCAGGGCGCTGCTGTCGAGCAAGCTGCAGGCCAACCAGCCTCCGGACACCTTCCAGGGGCACGCCGGGGCCGAGCTCCAGGGCTACATCAAGAGCGGCAAGCTGGAGTCGCTGAACTTCCTGTACGACGAGCTGAAGCTCAAGGACGTGCTGCCGCAGCAGCTGATCGACCAGATCACGGTGGAGGGCCAGGTCTACTCCGTGCCGGTGAACATCCACCGGTCGAACGTTCTGTGGTTCAACCCCTCGGTCCTCAAGGACGCCGGGATCTCCGGCGCGCCGAAGACGGTGGACGAGTTCATCGCCGACCTGGAGAAGGTCAAGAAGAGCGGCAAGATCCCGCTGTCGATCGGCTCGCAGTGGACGCTCGTCCACCTGCTGGAGTCCGTGCTGCTCGGCTCGCTCGGCACCGACGCCTACAACGCGCTGTGGACGGCCACCTCCGACTGGTCCAACGCGAACGTGACCAAGGCGCTGGAGAACTTCAAGACGATCCTGTCGTACGCCGGGACCCCGCAGGACGACTGGCAGCCGGCGGCCAAGCAGGTCGCCGACGGCGAGGCCGCCTTCAACATCATGGGCGACTGGGCCTACGGCTACTTCCACAACCCGCCGGAGGGCGGTCTCGGCAAGGAGTCGAAGAAGGACTTCGACTGGGCCGCGTCCCCGGGCACGGACGGCACGTTCATGTGGCTGTCGGACAGCTTCACCCTGCCGAAGGGCGCGCCCAACCGCGACGGCGCGATCGCGTGGCTGAAGGTGGCCGCCAGCAAGGAGGGCCAGGACGCGTTCAACCCGCTGAAGGGCTCGATCCCCGCCCGCAAGGACGCCGACCAGTCGCTCTACAAGGACTACCTGTCCTGGAGCCTGGAGCAGTGGTCCGCCGACAAGCTGGCCGGCTCCATCCAGCACGGCGTGGTCGCCAACGACACCTGGCGTACCGCGATCACCGACGCGGTCGGCCTGTTCCAGCAGGACAAGAACGTCGCCAAGTTCCAGCAGGCGCTGGTCGCGGCGGCCAAGAACAGCGGCCAGTGAACAGTGGCCGGTGACCAACGGCCAGTGAGCTGATCTCCCCGTACGGCCCACGCCGTGACCGCCGCCGGGCTCCGGCCGGCGCGGCGTGGGCCGTGCTTGACTTCTGAGAGGCGCAAGTGACGCGGGTGCGCAGATGGCTGCCGGGGCTGCTCCTGGTCTCGCCGTCGATCATCCTCATCGCGGTCTTCGTGTACGGCCTGCTGGGCTGGAACTTCAAGCTCGCCATGACCGACAAGCACAACGAGATCGCGGAGATCCCCGGCAGGTTCGTGGGGCTGGAGAACTTCACCGGCATCTGGGGCGAGGAGCGCTGGGGCCTGTCGGTCCGGCACTCGATCGTCTTCACGCTGGTCTTCGTCGCCGGCGCGCTCGTCCTCGGCTGGCTCCTCGCGTTCCTGATGGAGAAGGGCATCCGGGCGGAGGGCGGCTTCCGCACCGTCTACCTGTTCCCGATGGCCGTCTCCTTCATCGCCACCGGAGTGGTGTGGCGGTGGCTGATGAACAGCGCGACGGGCGAGCACGCGGTGGGCCTCAACCGGCTCTTCCACTACATCGGGCTCGACTTCCTGCAGTGGCAGTGGTTCCGCGATCCCGACTGGGGCATGGCGGCCATGGCGATCCCGGCCGTCTGGCAGATGTCCGGATACATCATGGCGCTGTTCCTCGCCGGGTTCCGCGGCGTTCCCGACGAGCTGCGGGAGGCCGCCCGGGTGGACGGCTGCGGCGAGTGGGGGGTCTACCGGCACGTGGTGCTGCCGATGCTGCGCCCGGTGACGCTCTCCGCGCTGATCATCCTCGGCCACATCTCGCTGAAGGTCTTCGACCTCGTCGTCGCGGTGTCGGGCAAGCAGATCATCACCGACGTGCCCGCGACGTTCATGTGGACGGCGGTCTACGACTCGCACGACCCGGCCAAGGGCGCGACGATCGCGTCCTACATCGTGCTGTCCGTCGTGATCTTCGTCGTGCCCTACCTGATCTGGAACGCCCGTAAGGGGAACCGTTCATGACCGCCCACGTCGCCGGGAAGGCCCCGCGTACGGCGCCCGCCGCCCCGGCCCGCGAGAAGGGCAGGGCGGGCACGTGGGTGCGGCTCGTCCTGTTGCTGCTGTTCGTCCTGGTCTTCCTGATCCCGGTCTACGTGCTGCTGGTCACGAGCTTCAAGCCGCTCAGCGAGGCCGACCCCGCCCAGGCGTGGAACCTCCCGAAGGTCTGGACGACCGAGGCGTGGAGCGTCGCCTGGGAGAAGCTCGAACCGGGCATCGTCAACAGCTTCCTGCTCGCGATCCCCGGGTCGCTGATCTCCGCCGCGCTCGGGTCGCTCAACGGGTACGTGCTGTCGAAGTGGCGCTTCCCCGGCGCCGACGTGCTGTTCACGCTGTTCCTCTTCGGGATGTTCATCCCGTACCAGGGCGTCATGATCCCGCTGGTGCAGCTGATGGTGGACCTGGGCGACGCGCTCGGCGTGCAGCTCTACGGCGGCATCCCGGGCCTGGTCCTCGCCCACGTGGTGTACGGCATCCCGATCTGCACGCTGATCTTCCGGAACTACTACGTGACGATCCCCGACGAGCTGATCGAGGCCTCCCGCGTCGACGGCGCGGGCATGCTGCGCACGCTCTGGTCGATCGTGCTGCCGGTCTCCGGCCCGGCGTTCGCCGTGGTGATCATCTGGCAGTTCACCTCGATGTGGAACGACTTCCTCTTCGCCGTCTTCCTCACCGGGCCCACCTCGTGGCCGACCACGGTCATGCTCAACAACATCGCGGGCGCGGTGACGACGCCGTACAGCCAGCAGATGGCCGCGGCGATCCTGGCGTCCATCCCCACGATGGTCGTGTACGTCCTGCTCGGCCGGTTCTTCATGCGCGGCCTCATGGCCGGCGCGCTCAAGGGCTGACGCTCGGCGGCCGGTCGTCACAGAGCGGGGGCACCGGCCACCAGGGCGTCCCCGAGAGGGGTGCGCCGGTAGAGCACCTGCCGCCCGACGCGGGTGCCGGCCACCAGCCCGGCGGCGCGCAGCGCGCCCACGTGGCCGCCGGCCGTGCCGAGCGCCAGCCCGAGGCGGGCGGCGAGTTGCGTCGTGGTCGCCGGAGTCTCCAGCTCGGCCAGGATCCGGGCCCGGGACCGGCCGACCAGCCCGGCGAGCGCCGCATCGCCGCCCGCCCGCGGGCGCCCCGCCGCCACCCCGCGCGCCGGATACACCAGCGCGTATGGCCAGGCGTCGTCGAGATAGGCGATCACGTTCCGTACGAAGACGCTGGGCAGGAACAGCAGGCCCCGGCCGTCCAGCCGGTGCCGCTCGTCCCCCTTGCCGGGGGCCCCGACCTCGATCCGGCCGGGTTCCGGCCGCCAGCGGACCCGCGGGCCGAGGTCGCCGAGCGCGGCCGCCCACCCGTACGTCGCCAGCCGCCCGGCCCGCTGGATCACGTCACGCTCCAGGACGGCGTGGAAACGCGGCCACTCCGGCGCCACCAGGTCGGTCCAGGTGCGCTCCAGCCCGTCGGCCAGCGACGCGACGACGTGCTCGTCGTCCAGCACCGTCATGATCTCGTCAGGCGGGGGCGGCCGTCCGTCCAGCGACAGCGCGATCTCGGTGCGCGCCCGGTCCAATGGTGTGGCCCGCATCGCCGCGATCTCCTCGGCGAAGGAGACGTTCACGCCCGCCGGCGGCGGTGCGATGAAGTCGGCGTTGTAGGCCCCCTGCCGGAACAGCGCCACCAGCGCCCGCGCTCCCGCGCTCGCGGTGAGCAGCCGGGCGAACCGGGGACGCGCCACGGCGGCCCAGGCCGCGTGCGCGCCCGCCTGCTGCCGCCCGGACAGCATCCACATCGCGTGCATGGTCTCGTTCAGCGGGGAGATGGCGAACCGGCTGGCGGCGACGTCCTGGGGACCGACCTCGATCAGGTACACGACGTCCATTCTTCGGCCATTTCCGAAGGATTGGCGCGGCCGGAGGCCGGGTGCCGAGCATGGTCGCCGGGAGGTGGCCATGACACCGGGCCAGGACAGATCCACATTCCGGGCGTGCTTCGCCGTCGCGGAGTTCCGGGTGCTGTTCGGGAGCCAGCTTCTGCTGGTCCTGGGCGACACCGTGAAGATGCTCGCGTTCTCCGTTCTGGTCTACGCGCGGACGGGGTCGCCCGGTCTGGCGGCGCTCGCGTACATGATCGGGTTTCTGCCGCAGGTCGCGGGTGGCGTTTTCCTGCTGTCGCTCGCCGACCGGTGGCGCCCGCGTGCGCTCATGGTCGCGGGCGATCTCCTGCGCGTGGCCACGTGCCTGGTCCTCGGCCTCGGCGACCTGCCGATCGGGGTCATGCTCGCGCTGGTGTTCGCGGCGGGCGTGCCCACGCCGCTGTTCTCGGCCGCCCGCGCCGCCGTGCTGCCCGACGTGCTGGACGGCGACGCGTACGTGCTCGGCCGGGCGGTGTTCGGCACCACCGCGGCGGGCGCGCAGATCGCGGGCCTGGCGGCCGGCGGCGGCCTGCTCGCCGTGTCGGGTCCCGCCCGGGCCCTGCTGATCACCGCGGCGTTGTCACTGGTCAGCGCGGTGGTCGTACGGCTGGGGCTGCGCGACCGCCCGGCGCGGGCCACGAGGGGCGAGCGGGAGGCCGGGGCCGTACGGACGACGTTGCGGGTCAACCGGGCGCTGCTGACCGACCGGGCCGTCCGGGGGCTGCTGCTGGCCGGGTGGCTGCCGGCCATGCTGTCCGTCGGGGCGGAGGCCGTCTACCTGCCGTACCTGACGGACGAGGGATCGGCGCCGGGCGTGGGGATCGTCCTCGCCGCCGCGGCGGCGGGGATGGGCGCGGGGGAGTTCGTGGTCGGCAGGTTCGCCGCGCCCGCCGTGCGGGAGCGGCTGGCCTTCCCGCTGGCGTTCGTGCTCGGCGTGCCGCTGCTCGGGTTCGCCGTCCGGCCGGGCGTCGCGGGAGCGGCGGCGCTGGCGGCGCTCTCGGGGGCCGGGCTGGCCTACAACCTGGGGTTGCAGCGGCGGTTCCTCGACGCGGTGCCGCCGCACGCCCGGGGCCAGGCGTTCGGCCTGCAGACCTCCGGCGTGATGACGGCCCAGGCGCTGGGCGCCGCGGCGGCCGGGGCGCTCGCCGAGGTGGTGCCCGCCCATCTCGCCATCGCGCTGACGGGCTGCGCTTCCGTCGCCGCCGTGGTCGTGCTGCGCCGGCACCTGCGTGGCGGCGCGCGTCCCGGTGTCAGCCGCGGTCCCGGCGGGGCGGGGGAGGGCGCTCGCCCGAGCCGCGCGGGATCAGCCGGGTAGGCAGTTCGAACCGGGTGACCGCGCCGCCGTCCCCGGCCAGGCGCAGGAACAGCAGGTCGGCCGCCGTACGGCCGAGCCGCGCGGGGTCCTGCGCCACCACGGTCACGCCCAGCAGGTCGGCCAGTTCGAAGTCGTCGAACCCGACCAGGGCGAGGCCGCCGAGGCCGGGTGGCGCGCGGTCCGGGAAGGCGCCGGTCGTCGCCGGGCCGGGCGCGGAGCCGGTGATCGAGGCCAGCGCCCGCAGCGTCTCGACGGTGGTCCGGCCGTTGCCGGTCAGCAACGCGGTCGGCGGGTCGGACGCCCCCAGCAGCCGGGTGAGGTCGGCCCGCAACCGCGCAGGTTCCGCCGGTCCCATGGCCACCAGGCCCTCGTCGTACGGCAGGCCCGCGGCGGCCAGCGCCTCCCGGTAGCCGCGCAGCCGCTCGGCGGCCGTGAAGATCCTGGGAAGGTCGCCGAGGAAGGCGACGCGGCGATGACCGTGCGCGATCAGATGCGCCGTGCCCGCCCGGGCCCCACCCACGTTGTCGGACAGGACGACGTCCGCCTCGCAGCCCGCGCCGGGCGGCCGGTCGGCGAACACCGCCCTGGTCCCCGCCTCGAACTCGGGCGCCAGATAGGTGTGGTCCGTCCCGGCGGGCACGATGATCAGCCCGTCCACCCGGCGGGCGCAGAAGGCGAGCACGAGGTCGCGCTCCCGGGCCGCGTCCTCCTGGGACGACCCGGTGAACAGCAGGCATCCGTGGTGCAGCGCGGTCTCCTCGACCGCCCGGCTGAGACTGGAGTAGAAGACGTCGGCGGCGTCCTCGATGACCAGGCCGATGCTCGCCGTACGGCCGCGGCGCAGCGTCCGCGCGCTGTCGTTGCGGCGGTAGCCGAGCCGGTCGATCGCGGCGTGCACCCGCAGCGCCGTCGCCGCGTTCACGCCGGGCTCGTTGTTGACGACGCGGGAGACGGTCTTCAACGCCACGCCGGCCGCGGCGGCCACGTCGTTCATGGTCGGACGGCCGCGTCTGGTCTCTCCCACGCAGGGATCATCTCCCATTCCACGACGCCTGGACAACGTTGTCAGCACGCCGTCACGTCACGACTCCACCGGCGTGTCCGGTCGCCGCGCGATCGGGCGGGGCGCAGGTCCGGCGATCGGCGGTCGCCGAGGTCGGCTTTGAACAGCGGCGGTAGGGTTTCCCGGGTGATGAGGGGGATTGTGGGCTATCGGGGTGATGTGTTGCTGATAGTCGGATTTGTCCTTGCGGCGCTGAATCTCCGGCCCGCGCTTGCGGGTGTGTCGCCGATCCTTCCCACGATCATGCGCGACCTCGGCCTCGGCCCCGCGGGCGGCGGCGCCATCACCACGGTCATGGTGGGGTGCCTCGGCCTGCTCGCCCCGGCCGCGCCCGTGCTGGCCACCCGGATCGGGCTCGACCGCACCCTGCTGGCCGGCCTGCTCGTCCTCGCGGCCGGCGTGGCCCTGCGCAGCGCGGACGGGGTGAGCGCCCTGTACGGCGGGGCCGCGCTGGCCGGCGCGGCGATCGCCGTCATGAACGTGGTCATGCCGGGGCTGGTCAAGCAGCACTTCCCCGGCCGGATCGGCCTCTTCACCGGCCTGTACGTCTCGGTCATGGTGGGCGGGGCCGCCCTGGCCTCGGCGGTCATGGTCCCGGTGACCGACGGTTTCGGCTGGCGGACGGCGGCCGGTTCGGCGGCGCCGCTTGCGCTGCTGGCGGCGGCTCTGTGGGCGGTGGTCGCGGTCCGGCCGGGCGCCGTACGCCGGGCGCCGCGCGTGGGGGCGGATCCGGCCCCGGTCGCACGGGCGGAATCGGCGGAGGTCCTGGCCGCGGAGAACCGGAGGGCCGGCGCCCGGGCGACGGCTCCGGGGGCGCGGCGGGTCCCGGCGGCGGGGGACGGGCGGGCCGGTGGGCGGCCCTACCTCGCCCTGCTCCGCGCACGCGCCACCTGGCTGGTCGCCGCCTTCATGGGCCTGCAGTCGCTGACCTTCTACGTCATGCTGGCCTGGCTGCCCACCATCTTCCAGGCGGCCGGTCTGCCGGCCGGGCAGGCGGGATACCTGCTGGGCCTGACGAACCTCGTGCAGATCCCCGCGGCGCTGATCGTCCCCCTGCACGCGGGACGTGCGCGTTCCCAGGTGCCGCACGTCGTCGCCGCCATGCTGCTGGTCATCGCCGGATACGCCGGACTGCTGCTCGCGCCCACGACGGCGCCCTGGCTGTGGATGGTCGTCCTGGGCCTCGGGCAGGGAGCCGCGATCGCGCTCGCTCTGCTCGTGATCACCGTGCGGGCGCCGGATCCGGCCTCGGTGACGGCGTTGTCGGCGGTCGCCCAGACGGGCGGCTACCTGCTCGCCGCGCTCGGGCCGCTCGCGATCGGCGTGCTCCACGAGGTCTCGGGCGGCTGGACCGTGCCCCTGCTCGCCGCGCTGGGCGCCTGCGTCGTCCAGCTGGCCGTCGGCGTGCTCGCCGCCCGCCCCGCACCCGTCTGAGGATCGACCCGTCGCCGGAAGCGGCCGCGGCGAGGTCAGTCGTCGCCGAGGATCATGTTGAGGACCCAGCTGATCACGCCCACGACGATGGCGCCCCAGAAGGCGGCGACGAATCCGCTGACGTGGAAGGGAAGGTCGAGCTGCCCGGCGAGCCAGCTCGTCAGCAGCAGGAGCGCGGCGTTCACCACGAGGGCGAACAGGCCCAGCGTGAGCACGTAGAACGCGCATCCGATGGTCTTGATGACCGGCTTGATGACGGCGTTCACCAGACCGAAGATCAGCGCGACCGCGAGGAGGGTGCCGATCTGTTTGGCGGTGGAGCCGGCGCTCACGGTGATGCCGTCCACCAGCTTGGTGGACGCCCACAGGGCCGCGGCCACCACAACGATCTTGAGTATGACCTTCACGTCCACGATCCTTCCACGGTGCGGCAAAGAGTGCGCGGTTTCCGTGTCCGGGGAACGGCCGGAGCCGTACGCCCGGTTCCCCCCGGCTTGACCGGGCGCGGCGGTGCGGCGGGTGTAGGGCCCCGGCACGCCTTTCTCCCGGCGCCGGGTATAAGCGGCAAACATCGGGGAAACCCTCCATGCGGAGGTGAGATCGAATGGACGTGGAAGAGCTGGAGTCGCTACCCGCGAAGGAGCTGCACGACCGGGCCGTGCGCTACGCCGTGCGACACGGTGACCTGGGTTTCCTGTGGGATCTGCTGAAGGTCATCCCGGCGGCCGAGGCGGCCAGCGGGAACACCGACGAGACCGCGAACGACCTCAGCAGGGTGTCGGCGCTGCTCAGCGATGCCATGGCGGCGGGCGAAGGCGAGCTCGGCGACGCGCTCCGGCCGGTCTACGTCGACTACCTGTCCAGACACCCCGACGCCTGAGCGCACTCCGCCCCTGCTCAGCAACCTCTCATCTCCCCACGTCACAATGACGGCGTGGTCAAGACACAGGTGCTGGTGGTCGACGACGAGCCCGAGGTCCGCGATGCGATCGCACGCGCCCTGCGGGTCGAGGGGTACGGCGTGGCGACCGCGGGCGACGGCCTCGACGCCCTGGACGTCATCGGCGGCTCGGCGCCCGACCTGATGGTGCTCGACGTCCTGATGCCGGGGATGGACGGCATCGAGGTCTGCCGGGCGCTGCGCGGCGACGGCAACCGGCTGCCGGTCCTCATGCTGACCGCGCTGGACGGGATCGGCGACAAGGTCGCCGGGCTGGACGCGGGCGCCGACGACTACCTCGTCAAGCCGTTCGCGCTGGAGGAGCTGTTCGCCCGGGTGCGGGCGCTGCTGCGCCGCGCCGCGCCGTCGCCCGAGGCGGGCTTCGCCGACCTCCACCTGCTGCCGGACAGCAGGCAGGCCCGGCGCGGCCGCCGGCTCATCGACCTGACCAGGACCGAGTACGCCCTGCTGGACCTGCTGATCCGCAACGGCGGTCAGGTGCTGACCCGGCAGGTCATCCACGAGCGCATCTGGGGCTACGGCTTCCGGCCCGGCTCCAACCCCCTGGAGGTCTACATCCGCTACCTCCGCAGGAAGACCGAGGCGGGGGGCGAGCCCCGGCTGATCCACACCGTGCACGGCCTGGGGTACGCGCTGAGAGAGCCGGTCGGTGAGCCGGTTGGTGAGCCGGCGGGGGAGGAGCGGTGAAGCTCCGCTGGCGGCTCGCGATGGCCTCGGCGCTGGCCGCCGCGGTCAGCGTGATCGTCGTCATCGTGGCCGCCTACTTCATCACCTGCCGCCGGGTCGAGTGGGCGAGGGACCACTACGGGACGTACGAGGGGTACGGCGACCCGCCTCCCCGGGGTGTGCTGGCCGCGCTCGCGGACGTCGACGACCTGGGCTGGCCCTTCGTCGCCGTGGCCGTCGGCGGGCTGGTGCTGTCGGGGGCGCTCGGCTGGCTGGCCGCCCGGGCGGCGCTGCGGCCGGTGAACGCGCTCAAGGACGCCGCGGGACGGGTCACCACGACCCGGGATCTCACCACCCGCATCCAGGTGTCCGGGGACGACGAGCTGAGCAGCCTCGCCCGGAGCTTCAACGCCATGCTCGACGCCCTCGAACGGTCCGCGAAGTCGCAGAAACGCCTGGTCGCCGATGCCTCCCACGAGCTGCGCACGCCGCTCACCGCCGTACGGACCAACGTGGAGCTGCTGATCAGGGGCAACCTGCCCCCGGAGGACCGCGACGAGGCGAGCAGGGCCGTGATGAGCGGGCTGGAGGAGCTCACCGCGCTGGTCGCGGACGTGGTCGAACTGGCCCGCGACGAGGAGCCCGCCGTACTAGTGGAACGCGTGCGCTTCGACGAGCTGGTCTCCCGGGAGGTCGCCCGCGCGGCCAGGCACTGGCCCGCGACCGAGTACGCGGTGTCGGTCGAGCCCGCGGTCGTCCGCGGCGTGCCCGACCGGCTCGCCAGGGCCGTCGCCAACCTGCTCGACAACGCGGCGAAGTACAGCCCCAGGGGCGGGCGGGTCGAGGTGTCCCTGCAGGACGGCGTGCTGACCGTCCGCGACCACGGGCCGGGCATCTCGACCGACGACCTGCCGCATGTCTTCGACCGCTTCTACCGGGCGCCCTCGGCGCGGGCGCTGCCCGGGTCGGGGCTGGGGCTGGCGATCGTGGGCCAGGTGGTGGACAGCCACGGCGGCAGCGTTTCCGCCGGTCCCGCTCCCGGCGGAGGCACGCTCGTCCGGCTGGCGCTGCCAGTAGGGTAGACACATGGGCTCTGTACGCGTCGAGCGGACCGAGGACGGCTTCGTCGCCCGCAACGAGAGCGGTGCGGAGATCGTGATGGGCTCCGGCGACGGGCTGTTCAGCCCGGTGGAGCTGCTGCTGGCGGCCGTGGGCGGGTGCAACATCATGACCGTCGAGCCGCTCACCGCCAAGCGCGGCCACCGGCTCGCGCGGCTCGCCGTGGAGGTCTCGGCGGAGAAGGAGAGCCCGACCCTGTTGCGGTCCGTCACCGTGACGTACGACGTGGAACTGCCGCCGGGGGACACGGGAGAGATCTTCGAGGCCGTCGCCGGACGGGTCCACGAACGGCACTGCACGGTGAGCCGGTCCCTGCAGCAGGGCACCGAGGTCAGGCTCGTGCTCGGCGAGTAGCACGGGCGGGCGTAGCCCGCCGGATGCAGGCCGAAAGTCAACCTGCGTATGACGACTTCATGGCAAGCGGGCTTGTACTGTTGAAGCATGTCCTCGGGAGAGGACGAGAGACTTTTTCGATAAGGGCGCGGATGGGGGAACCGCGTCCGGAAAGCGGGGGACCCGCCGGTGCCTTTGGGGAGGGCATTCCTGGCGGAACCGCTTTGATCCGGAGCCGGGCAGTTGGGGGACTGCCCGGCTCCGGCATTTTCCGGCCCGGCTCGTCCGAAGGCCGAACCCTTCCCCGCGCACCCCCGCCCGGTCCCTTTTCCGCGCACCCCCGCTCGCTCCCTTCTCCGTGCACCCGTGCCCGGTCCCCTCCCCACGGACCCCCGCTCGCTCCCTTCCCCCGCGCCCCCGCCTGGTCCCTTCCTCGCCCGGGCGTCTTCCCGTGCCCCCGCTCGGTCCCTTCTCCGGACGTCGCCGGCCATACCGGCAGGTCCGGCTCTCCGCCTGTCGGGGCGGCCTGTCCACCTCGGGGTCCTTGACCGCCGCTCCCGCCGACTGCGCTGCTCTCTCCTCTCCGTCCCGCCGGCCGCGCCTCACCGTGCGTGGCGCGGGGCGCTTTACTTTCATGAAGGAGCGCCTGCGGCGGATCGCCCCAGATGCGCGGCGTGGCCGACGTTGCCGCTGCACAAACAAGCCGACAGGTAGATCTTCCGCGTGTTATGTGCGGTTTACTTTGCTCCGTCCTGACTCGTCCTGTAGTGTCCTATTCGTTGCCGCCGACCGGTGGCTGGATTGGACTTGGGGGAGGAGATCACGGTGGGCGACCCCGCCCGGACCTCCGACCCAAGACGCTTCGGATCCCACGTCTGACTCACGACGGCCTTCCGGCCGATCGCCATAGCTTCAGCGCACACGCCTCCGGGTGGTCGATCTGTCCCGCCCGGACACGTGGCCCGTCACCGCGACCCGCCGTACGGCGGGTCCCTTGATGACGCATGGCCATCCACTGTCGTCTCACGAAAGATCCCCAGCCTTGATGAAGACTCTGTCCGACCTGCGTGGCAAGCGACGGGTCACCGCCGTGGCCACGCTCGCCGGCGCCGCGGTGCTGGTCACGTCCCTCGTGGCCGCCGCCCCCGCGCCCGCGGAGCCGCCGGTCGGGGAAGCCGTCAACCTTTCCAGCATCGTCCCCATGCACGAGGAGGTCCTGTACGCGGGGGCCACCACGGGCTCGTACTTCTGGGACGACGCGTCGGGCCGCCAGGGAGACACCGGCATGCCGGCCATCGGCAAGCCGATGCAGAAGGGCCTCTTCGCCAGCCCGAGCTGGCCGCTCGGCACCGAGGGCTACATCATGTACAAGGGCCGGAAGGCCAAGTTCTTCATTGGCGACCGCGGCCCGGGCATCCCCTCCGACAGCGGCGTCATGCTCGACATCGACGGCAAGACCTTCGCCGAGCTCACCGGCACCACCTGGAACGAGCACACGCTGACCATCAGCGGCGACGTCGGCCACATCCCGATCCAGTACGTCATCACGAGGTGGGGCGACGGGCCGGGCCTGCGCGGCGAGCCCGCTCCCTTCTCCAGCGGCGCGTGGCGGGGCTGACCGGCACGGGTGATCCCCGCATCCGGCGATGTGCGCGACCTGCGCGGGACTGCTATGGTTACGGACATCGCGGGCGCCGCTAGCTCAGTTGGTTAGAGCAGCTGACTCTTAATCAGCGGGTCCGGGGTTCGAGTCCCTGGCGGCGCACTGGCGAGAAACCCCAGGTCAGTACTACTGGCCTGGGGTTTCTCTATTCGCCGATCGTTTTAACGGTGCCCCGCAGCCAACGTTGATCACGGTGGTTCTCTTCGTTTGCTCGCCAGCCGAAATCCTGGTCGTGGCCGATCATTCGCGGCCGCTGGGCGGGCTTCCGAGCTCGCGGCCCGACTCACCCACGTGACTGGCAGATTCTGGAGCTCGCCCACAAGCACCGCGCAATGACCACCCACCAGCTCGCCCGGTCTTACTTCATCTGCTCGGACAAGGCGCATCACCGGCTACTGGATCGCTACCGGCTTGCGGCCTTTGACCGGGCCGCCCTTGAAACGTCGTCGGGGTCGGCTCCCGGGCACTGGGCGCTCGGCTTCGCAGGATCCGCTGTCCTGGCCGCGCATCGCGCGTTGTGCCTAGTAACCACCCGGGCCAGGGTTTCGCTGCCGGTGTCGTGTTCGAGGAAGAAGTCGACCTCGACGCTACTTTTGGCCCACCGGCCGTACCCGTCCGGGCGGACAATGTCGCTCCAGAGCTGCGTGCAGCGGCGTTCGCCCCACTAGGCCGTCAGTTCGCCCTCTTGCTCGCCCTTCAGCAAGGTGAAAAAGTCGTTGCTCCCGATCAAAATGGCCGAGTGTGGCGGAGTGGCAGACGGCCAGCGCCTGATCATGCCGATAGCCCAGCTCCTTCACGGTGACGGCGTACGCCGAACTCGTGTGAGGCGAGCGGGATGAGCGCACCGGTGCTGTTCGGGCCCGAGCACTCGCCGGGAGCAGCACCTCCGCGCTGAGATCGGCACGCCTGAGGCGCCGGCCGCCACCGCAGTTCAGACGACCTCCGGGCCACGCGAGGCGGTGTGGCCTCCGATCGGCCCCGCCAGACGCCAGCTGCGGCTGATCGAACTCGCAGACCTTGGCCATCCTCAGAGGACGGGAACCGTGCATGGAGTGACCGGAATGGTGCTGGTCGTCGTTCTGCTCACCAGCGTCACATTCGTCCTGCTCGACCGGTCACTGCCGGCTGCGCCCACCGGCTGGATGAAGGACATCCCGCCCCGCTACCTGGCGCTGTAGGTGAAGACGGCGGGGATCTGCCCGGGCCTGGACTGAGCGCTCCTGGTTGCTACTGGCAAGGTTGAATTCGGTCATGGGACCAAGACAGGCCCTTCCTCGGCCGGAGCGCTCGGGCCGATGCAGTTCACGCCGGCGACCTGAAGGCGTACGGCATCGATGGGGACAGCGGCGGCCGGGCCGACAACATGAACCCTGCTGATGCCGTCTTCTCTGCAGCGTGTTAGCTCTGTGCCTCCGGCGTCGACTGTAATGTCCGCAAGGTGTTCTTGGCCTACAACCACGCCTGGGAGTAAGTGGGTCAGGTGCTAGAGGTGGCGGAGCGGTACCAGCGCGCATCTGTGGTTCTACCGATGGCGGTCGGCGTCCACGTGATCGTCTACGCTCGCGCCCAACTGGGCAAACCGTATCGGTGGAGAGCTGCTGGACTGGAGGTCTTTGACTGCTCGGCTTGACCATGCACGCCTGTAGGGCGGCCGATCTCACCATCCCGCGCGCTACCTACGACCAGTGGCGTCATGGAGTCCTGTCCAGCGTGGGCAGGAGCAGCCGCGGGTGACCTGGCCTTCTTCCCATAGAACCTAAGGGCCCTGGCTATGTCAGCATCATCATAGGCGGCAGCCAGATGATCCATGCCCCTCAAATCGGCGATGTCGTCAGGATCGCTTCCTACGGCAAAAGGACGGACTTCGTTGGCTTCATGGGCCTTCCGATGGTGTGAGAAGGGCGAGTCGGAGAATCCCTTGAGCGGATCACCAAAGACCGATCTGCTCTGCGAAAGTGTCCCCGAATAGGAGAATTGGGTGACTTGAGAAGGATGGCATGGTATGGCCAGGCCCAGGCCGTTCTGGTCGTGCGAAGATTTCGTATGCATCTCAATCACTCGGTTCAGGCCGAGAGTACTCCCCACCAATCTGCGAGATCGGCGATGATGTGGGACTGTGGATGCCAACACGTACTCGTTGAAGCAGATCCTCGCCCAGGAACGGCGATTTGTCGTGCCGACGTTCCAGCGGGACTATGAATGGACCCGAGACGGACAGTGGGAGCTGCTGTTCGACGATCTCGTTGCCGTGGCAGATCGCTTGTTCGCGGCACGCAGGAACGCCGAACTGACAGGGCAGCCTGTGCCCAAAGCGGATCGGCAGGTTACTCCCCACTTCCTTGGCGCCGTTGTGCTTGACCAGTTGCCAGCTCCCGCTGGTGGTCTTGATCTCCGTGCCATAATCGATGGCCAGCAGCGCCTGACCACGCTCCAACTGCTGCTGCGCGGCGTCCTGGATGTGCTGATTGAGAAGGAGTCCTCGCGTGTGAAGCAGCTCAGGCGTCTACTGCTTAACCCAGAGGACATCATCACGCAGCCCCATGAACGCTACAAAGTATGGCCACGGCGTAAGGACCGGGAGTTGTGGCCGGCTGTGATGGCCGATGAGTTGCCCACCGCCGCCGAACACGGCTATGTGCAGGCGCGGGCGTATTTCGCCGACCGAGCCCGCATGGCTGTGACAGGCGCCAACGGCGAGGACCTGACCGATGTGGTGGTCGACGCGTTGCTTGACATGTTCAAGCTCGTCGTGATCGACCTCGAGGACAACGACGATGCCCAAGTCATCTTCGAGGTGCTTAACGGCCGTCAGACACCATTGTCTGCCACCGATCTGGTGAAGAACTTGCTGTTCCTCCGCGCCGAACTGCGCGACGAGAAGCACCTTGAGGAACTCTACGAACGCTTCTGGTCCCCTTTCGACGATGAATGGTGGAAAGTCTTCAAGGGGCGCGGCCATGCGGCGCGTGGCCGACGGGACATCTTGCTCTCCAGCTGGCTGACAGCGGTTTCCGCGGAAGAGGCGAATATCGGCCACTTGTACGGTGAAGTACGTCGCTATCTTGACGCCGCTGACCGAAAGACTCCAGACGTGCTGGCCGAGCTGAAGGAGTACGGCGCAGCGTATCGGGACGTTTACAGTGGATCTGGTCCCGGGACGAGACGGCTCCGACAGGCATACCAGCGTTTCGACCAGCTAGACCTGATGACGGTCATCCCGCTTCTCGTTTGGCTGCGCACGATACCATCCGAACGCCTCGCGGGGAAAGACCACGAGGTTGCGGTCCTTGCGCTCGAATCGTGGGCCGTCAGGCGGATGATAATCGGCGCGAACACTCGCACCTACGGGAAGGCGTTCCTCGAGGTACTCAGGGCTGCCAAGCGGGCGGCCTCCGTTCCTGACGAATCAATCGCTCACGCCATCGTGACCGCATTGCATGCAGCGCCTGCTGGCCTGGGCTGGCCCGATGACGGCGAGGTAGAGGACACCTTTGTCAACAGACAGTTCTATGGCGTTTTGACACAAGAGCGAATCAGAATGCTGCTCGGTGCCATCGACGAACGGATCCAGCGAGATAATCCCAAGACAGAACCTGCAGTATTCGACTACGACCGTCTGCAGATCGAGCACGTGATGCCTCAGTCGTGGCAGAGTCACTGGCCACTGCCGGACGGGGATCCGTATCTATCGGCTGCTCAGGAACGAGATCAGCTGGTACATCGAATGGGCAATCTCACATTGGTGACCTCTGACTTCAATCAGGGCGTCTCCAACCAGGCGTGGGAGGTCAAGAAGAACGAATTGGCTACTCACGCCAAGCTGCAGATCAGCGCACAGTTCGCAGGGATTCAAACATGGGATGCCATTGCAATAGAGAAGCGCGCTCGCTCGCTGGCAACAGTCTCGGCTTTTGTATGGCCATCAGCCGATCAATTGCTCCAAAAATTGGATCACGATATTGTGGAGTAGTAAGCAAGTTTGGGGTATCAAAAGACCTGTCAACTGAAGCGCGTATTGACAAGGTGCGGAGAATGTCGTGAGCGACCTCAAACGTTCGCTCTAGGTGGAACAAGGATCCCGACGACTCTGTACGTGATCCCATCCTGAGGTTCTCCATGGCACCTGGAGGCTCGGTTGTGAAGGGGTCGTCGGGCGGCGGTCAGCGGATCCAGGCGGCTGGGAACTTTTCGCCGCCGTGGATGCGGCAGGCGCATTTCTCCTCGGTGGTCAGCAGGACGGCCAGGTCACGGCCCTGATGTGGGCGTCTTTGATCCGGATCGCACCCAGGTAGCCGCGCCACGCGTCAGGGGCCAGCCGCCCGGTGGGCGTCCGGCCCGTCGCGCACGACTTGGCCATCGTGACATTCCAGAACCAGGCGAGGAAGTGGGAGGCCTCGTTCATGCCTGGGCCTCCGCAGCGGCGGACAGTGTCGCCGTTGTCCTCAGGAGCCGCTGCGCGGCCTCGCGTCGGGCCTGGGCGATGACCTGCTCGAAAAGTCCGCTGTGCCGTACGGGCGGTATGTCGATCAGGTGCTGTTCGGCCGGCTGGCGGACCTGGAGGATGGCGTTGGCCCCGTCGACGTCCTTCATTCCCGATCAAGGCGGTGGTCCAGCGCCATCAGCCGTGCAGGGGCTGGTGGAGCGCGATCTCGGCCAGTTCGGACGCAAGTGAGGT
The DNA here is from genome assembly GCA_003260025.2 of Microbispora triticiradicis. Taxonomy (GTDB): domain Bacteria; phylum Actinomycetota; class Actinomycetes; order Streptosporangiales; family Streptosporangiaceae; genus Microbispora; species Microbispora triticiradicis. Next base: position 50,345 of record QFZU02000127.1, read on the forward strand.
CGTCGCCCTCATCAATCTGTCTGGTGACTCGTCGGGGGCGGCCTTGGCTTATGCCTCGCCGGCGTCATCGCGACGCTCAGCGGCGTAGCGTTCGAAGTGGCAGGTCAGGGACTCCATTTTTGGTTTCTCCTTGGTCGGAAGGGGGTGGGCCGTCCCGCGCTCCGGGTTGTTGTCCGCACGGGACGCCCGGTTTGTCTAAGATGCGTATGGGGTGCCGGGAAGTCTGGTCGGCTGTCGCTGACCCGATCCCGGAAACGGAGCCTCATGAGCACGCCCCGCCGCACCCCTCTTCTCGGCCCCGGGTCCCGGACGGAGACCCGCCGGATCGCCGACATCCTGCGGCAGGAGACCATCGGCGGCGCGTTGCTGCTGATCGCCGCGCTCGCGGCCCTCGTGTGGGCCAACTCGCCCTGGTCGGCCGGGTACGAGACGCTGCGGTCGGCCCGGGTGGGGCCCGAGGCGCTGCACCTCGACCTCAGCCTCGCGGCCTGGGCCGCCGACGGGCTTCTGGCGATCTTCTTCTTCGTCGCCGGGCTGGAGCTGAAGCGCGAGTTCGTCGCGGGTGACCTGCGCGACCCCCGGCGGGCCGCGGTGCCGGTCGTGGCGGCGGCCGGCGGCGTGGTCGTGCCCGCGCTGCTCTACCTGCTGGTGAACACGCAGCTCAACCCGCTGACCGGCCCCGGCGCGGACGGCGCGCTGCGGGGCTGGGCGGTGCCGACCGCCACCGACATCGCCTTCGCGCTGGCCGTGCTCGCCGTGGTGGGCAGGAACCTCCCGTCGGCCCTGCGCACGTTCCTCCTCACCCTCGCGGTCGTCGACGACCTGCTCGCCATCGCGATCATCGCGGTGTTCTACACCACGCACCTCGCGCCGCTTCCGCTGCTCGCGGCACTGCTCCCGCTGGGCCTGTTCGCCGTGCTCGTACGGCGCGGGGTGCGCGCGTGGTGGCTGCTGGCGCCGCTCGCCGCGGCCACCTGGGCCCTGGTGCACGCCTCGGGCGTACACGCCACGGTGGCCGGCGTGCTGCTCGCCTTCACCGCCCCGGTCCTCCGGGCCCGTCGGAAGGGCACGGCGGAGACCGCCGGGGAAGGCACGGCGGAGGGCTCCGGGGAGAGCGCGGCGGAGGGCGCGGGCCCGGCCGAGCACTTCGAGCACCGGTTCCGGCCGCTCTCCGCCGGAGTGGCGGTGCCGCTGTTCGCCTTCCTCTCGGCCGGGGTGGCGTTCGGCGGGCCCGGGGGCCTGCCGGGACTGCTCACCGACGGCGTTCCTCTCGGCGTCGTCGCGGGGCTCGTCGCCGGCAAACCGCTGGGCATCACGGCGGCCACCTGGCTCGTCGCGCGGTTCACCCGGGCCGGCATCGACGAGGGCCTGGCCTGGGTGGACATCGTGGGGGTGGCGGTCCTGTCCGGCATCGGGTTCACGGTGTCGCTGCTCATCGGCGAGCTCGCGTTCGGCGCCGGATCCACCAGGGACGGCCAGGTCAAGGTCGCGGTGCTGACCGGGTCGCTGGTCGCGGCGCTGCTGGCCACGGTGATCCTGCGCCTGCGGGACCGCGTCTACCGCCGTCTCGCCGAAACCGAAGCCGACGCCCAAGCCGACGCCGAAGCCGAAGCCGAAGCGCGGGCCGCCGCCCCGCCCACCACGTGACGGCTCGCCGGGCGACGGCTTACCAGGTGACGGCTCACCAGGTGACGGGGAGCGCGTCGAGCCCTCCGGTCAGCCTGCCGGTCCGCGCCTCCAGCTCCTCGTACGGCACGGCGAGCGCGAGCGAGGGGAAGCGCGCGAACAGGGCGCCGAAGACGGCGTTGAGCTCGATCCGCGCCAGGCCCGCTCCCAGGCAGTGGTGCGGGCCGTGGCCGAAGCCGATGTGCGGCCGCGGATCACGCCTGCGGATGTCGAATCTCTCGGGGTCGGGGTAGACACGCTCGTCCCTGTTGGCCGCGTGGATCGCCAGCGCCACCAGCTCACCCTTCCGGATGCGCACCCCGCCGACCTCGGCGTCGTCGTGCGCGTAACGGATCAGGCCGTGCTGGCTCGGCGCGCCGAACCGCATGATCTCCTCGACGGCGGCGTCGAGGAGGGAGGGATCACGCAGCAGCGCGTCGCGCTCGGCGGGATTGCGCAGGAACAGCAGCGTGCCGTAGTCGATCTGGTTGACCGTGGTCTCGTGGCCGGCGAACAGCAGACCGCCCGCGATCCTCGCGATGTCCTCCTCGGGCAGCGAGGCGTTCGCGAGGTCGGTGTAGACGTCCTCGCCGGGGTTCTCGCGCTTGGCCTTCACGATCTCGTAGGTGTAGGAGTTCAGCTCCATCTGCGCGTCCGCGGACCGGGCGAGATCGGTGAGGTCGGTCATCGCCTCGGCCACCGCCCGGAACCTGTCCCTGTCCTCGTACGGCACGCCGAGAAGCTCGCAGATCACCTGGATGGGGAGCGGAAGCGACAGCCCCGCGTGCAGGTCCGCCGGCGGGCCCTGCTCGGCGAGCCCGTCGAGGAGGTTCCCGACGAGCGCCCGCACGCCGTCCGACAGGGCGCGCATGCGCCGGGCCGAGAACGCGGGGGACAGCAGGCGCCGCATCTCCTTGTGGATGATCCGCTCGGTGGCGTAGTCGCCGGTCGGGCCGCCGAGCAGGACGTTGTTGGACAGCCGGGCCGCCGTCGCGGGAGCGGGGTGCGAGCGGCCGAACCGGTCGTCGCCGAAGACCTGCCGGATCTCGTCGTAGCCCGTGACGAGCCATGCCTCGTCCCCGACATGGGTTCTGACCCTGGTGATCGGCGCGCTGGCGCGCAGCTCCCCGAAATATGGAGAGATATCCAGTATGTCCGGCCGATCGAACGGCAGTCGTGGCAGTTCGGGCATGGGCGGTCTTCCCTTCGGCCTAGGCGTGAACCACTCGAATCTCCCCCCTGACCGCCTGGCTGACAAGGTAGTAAAACCATGTCCGGTGTGACAGGAGAGCGGACGTTTGCCTCCTGCCACCGTCCCGTTCCTCCGGGTTCCGGCGTGGATCGTCAGGGTCGCGCCCGGGCGAGGCATGGGACGGATGGGGTTGGAGGAACGGGGATCAGGTGGTGGTGAAGTCACCGCAGCCCTGGGGGAGATCTTCACCCGGGCCGCGGTGGCGGGCCCTCCGGATGGGGGAGATGGCCTCTCACTACCAATCGTGTCCGGACGAGCACATCGTTGTGTCCCGGCACCGAGCCTGGAGGTGGTGACGAGTGCGGTTCTCCGCCGAGGACGCTGCGTACAGACAACTGAGCAGCGAGTACGCCGGCCGCTGGTCGGTCTGGAGAAGCGACGCCGGCCGCTGGTACGCGACCCGCATGACGCGGTCGCTGTCCAGGATCGAGATGGACCGGGGGCTGATCATGACCGCCTGCGGGGAGAGCGCGGACGAGCTGCGCGCGCTTCTCATGGTCCAGGAAGGCCTGGCGGGCCAGCCGCTCCCCTCCTCCTGACAGCCGTGAGAGCCGTGACGGCCGGGCGGGGTGCGGGCCAGGGGCAGGGCGGGGCGGGTGCGGATCTGGTGGGATTAGTGGGAAAACGGGGGGGAAGATCGGTTTCATGACAGAACCGGTGGACCGCCGACCCGTCCCCCCGACCGGTACGCAGCACGTCATCGCCGCACACGGCTACCGGGCGATCGTCACCGAGGTGGGCGCGGGCCTGCGTGCCCTCACGTTCCGGGACCGGCCCCTCGTCATGTCGTACCCGGAGGGTAAGTCCCCCGTGGGCGGCGCCGGCCAACTGCTGCTCCCGTGGCCGAACCGGGTCAGGAACGGCCGGTACGACGCCGATGGCGAGACGCGGCAGCTCGCGATCACCGAGCCGCGGACCGGCAACGCCGCGCACGGCTTCACCCGCCTGCTGCCCTGGACGGTCCTCGACGCCGGCGAGACCTCGGTCCGCCTCGGGCTGCGGCTGTTCCCCCAGCCCGGTTATCCGCACGTGCTCGACCTCACGGCGTCGTACGCGCTGGGTGAGGCGGGCCTGGAGGTCGAGGTGTCGGCGGTCAACGTGGGGGAGGGCGTCGCGCCGTACGGCATGGGCGCGCATCCCTACCTGACGCTCGGCGAGGAGGCCGTAGAAACCGGGCACGACGCGGGCCATGACGCCGGGCACGGCACGGTGGACGACGCCGTGCTGGAACTGCCCGCGGCCGAGTGGACGCCTGTGGACGAGCAGCAGATCCCGGTCGGCCGCCGGACGGTCGAGGGCACCGAGTACGACTTCCGGGCGGGACGCCGCGTCGGCGGCACCGTGCTCGACACGCCCTTCACGAACCTGGAGCGCGACGCCGGCGGCCTGGTGCGGGCACGGCTCAGGACCGCCGACGGCTCCCGGGGCGTGGAGCTGTGGGGCGGGCCGGGCATCGAGTGGCTCCAGGTCTTCACCGGTGACACGCTCGCCGCGCCCTACCGGCGCTCGGGGGTCGCGGTCGAGCCGATGAGCTGCCCGCCGAACGCCTTCGCGAGCGGGGAGTGCCTGGTGCGCCTGGCCCCGGGCGAGCGGGCCACCCACCGGTGGGGGATCACCGCCCTGCCCGCGGCCGGAGCCTGACCGGCCGGCCGGAGAGGCCGCACGCCTCCGGAGCGGGCACGACACGGCACGGCGGGATTCCGGTCCGCGCCAAACGGAAGAGACGGAAGTGGCTGATTTCAGCTACTTTCATGACCACTCCCGAGGCCGGCGCGGACACCGGCGCGGCGGCCGGTCGCCCCGCGCTCCCGTAGTCCGCGCCCCTAGCTGCGGCGACGGCGCCGGAAGGCCGGTCACGCCGCCGTCGCGGTCTCCGCACGCATCACAGATCGGGCATTGACCGGAAACAATCTTGTTTCTTTGAATTCACACGACCACGTTGTGTCCCGTATCTTGAGTCGTGGGAGCGCTCCCATAGCCTTAAGGAGGCGCGCGTGTCTCTCCCCTTCGGTGCGGCGCCGGTTGACCCGGCCCCCGTCTGGACCGCCGAGTGCCTCCTGCCCGCCGTCGGCGCGAGTGTCGCGACCGCGCGCTCCCTCGTCCGTCGTGAGCTCGGCCGATGGGGCCTGGACGCGCTGGTCGACGACTGCTGTCTGATCGTGAGCGAGCTCGCCTCCAACGTCGTGCGGCACGGCGGCAACGTCTTCACTCTCCGGCTCGGCAGCAACGGCTGCTGGGTGTACGGCGAGGTGTTCGACCAGGGCGACGGAGTGCCGTGCCAGCGTGACGCCGACCCGGAGTCGGTGAGCGGCCGGGGGCTGCTCATCGTGGACGAGCTCGCCGACGACTGGGGCGTGGCCGCCGCGGGCCGGGGCGGCAAGACCGTCTGGTTCCTGGCCGGGACGGGCAGCCGGTCGCTGCTGCCCGTCGTTCCGCACCAGTCACGCATCGCCGTCTGCTGACCCCGGACGCCCAGCCGTCCGCCTCGCCGTCCCCCTCACCGTTTCTCGGACGCTCCGGAGATCCGCGCCCCGTCCAGATGGGCCAGCACGGCGTCCGCGATCTCCTCGGGCGTGTGCGCGGCGGGGTCGAGTGTCAGGTCCGCCACCTCCTGGAAGCCCGGCAGCCGCAGGTCGCGCTGCTCGGTCAGCATGCGCACCAGGTCGGGCTTGAAATGCGGCCGGTGGGGGCTCGACTTCATCCGCTCGGCGAGGACCTCGGGCGGGCCATCGAGGAACACCACGAAGGCGGGGGCCAGAGCGTTGCGCGTCTCGGGGTCCTCGACCGTGCTGGCCGCGGCGGCGATCACCGGTGACCGGTCGTCCGTCAGCGCGTCCCGCAGCACCAGCGCCTCGCGCGCGTGCAGCTCGTCGGGGCCCAGATCCGCCGCGATCACCGCGGCGGTCGTGCCGTACCTGGCTTCGAGATCGGCGTCGCTGTCGCGCATGGGGCGGTCGAGGGCGGCGGCGAGCAGCCGTGCGACGGTGCTTTTGCCCGCGCCCATGAGTCCCATGACCACGACGGGGGTATCGGTCATGTTCGCCATGCTGCCCCATACGCCCACCGGCATGCGACGTTTGGAATCCGTGGAGGGGATAGAGCACAAGGCGAAGGAGGAAGCCATGACCATCGCCGGAAGCATCATCCTCATCATGTTGGGGGCCATCCTCACCTGGGCGGTCGACTTCACGATCGCGGGTCTCGACATCCAGGTCATCGGAGTGATCCTGATGGTGGGCGGCCTGGCCGGGCTGCTCTTCGGGATCTGGCGCATGACGACGCTGCGCCGCCGGACCACCGTCACCGCCGCCGCCCCCCTCGACGCCACCACCACTCGCCGTCAGGTGTACGAGGAGCGGCGCTACGACGACCCCATCTGATACCCCCGCCCGACTTCTGATGGTCTGAAGGGAGGCATGGACATGCCGGGACGTAAGGAACTGCCCTCGACCCTGGAGCGCTCGCCCAAGGAGGCCCAGGAGACCTGGATCAAGGCGCACGACTCCGCCGTCGAGACGTACGGCGAGGGCGAGCGCGCCCACCGCACGGCGTTCTCCGCGCTCAAGCACTCCTTCGAGAAGGTGGGCGACCACTGGGAGAAGAAGAAGAGGCGCGGGCCGTCGGACGAGCAGGCGAGGAAGAGCACGCCCAAGCAGGGCGAGACCGCCGAGGGCGTCGACGCCAACGCGTCCAAGCAGCACCTGTACGACGTCGCCAGCCGACTCGGCATCCCGGGCCGCTCCAAGATGACCAAGGACGAGCTGGTCGACGCCATCAAGAAGGCCAACCGCAGGGCGACCGCCAAGGCCCGCTGAGCGCCGCGGACCAGCCCATACAACGATGAACACGGAAACCGCGCCGCCGGACCGCCCTCAGGGGCCACGGTCCGGCGGCGCTTCCACGTGTGACGGGCGTCAGGGGAGCATGGCGAGGACGGCCTCGCGGATGGCGGTCCTGTCGATGCCGGCGTCCCGGAGCTGATCCGCGGAGCCCGCGCTTCCGGGCATCCGCGCCACGGCCAGCTTGCGCACCGGCACCGGGTTCTCCGCGAGTGCCGAGAGCACGGCGTCGCCCAGCCCGCCCTCCGGCCAGTGGTCCTCCACCGTGACGACCCTGCCCGTGGCGGTGGCCATCGCGACCAGTTCGGGCGAGTCGAGCGGCTTGACGGAGTAGGCGTCGATGACGGTGACGGAGACGCCGTCCCCGGCGAGCAGGTCGGCGGCGGCCAGGGCCTCGTGCACGGTGACGCCCGCGGCCACGATCGTCGCCTGGCCGCCGGTCCGCAGGACCTTGCACCCGCCCACCGGGAACTCCTCGTCCGGCCCGTAGATCACCGGGGTCTCGCCCCTGGTGGTGCGGAGATAGCGGATGCCCTCCAGGCCGGCCATGTCCGCGACCAGCCGGGCCGTCTGGTTCGCGTCACACGGATACAGCACGGTGCTGCCGTGCACCGCGCGGAAGGCCGCGAGGTCCTCCAGGCCCATCTGGGAGGGGCCGTCCTCGCCGATGGACACGCCGCCGTGCGAGCCGACGAGGCAGAGCCCGGCCCGGCTCACCGCGGCCATCCGGACGAAGTCGTACGCCCTGGTCAGGAAGGCGGCGAACGTCGCGACGTACGGGGTCCAGCCGCGCGCTTGCATGCCCGTCGCGGCGGCCACCATCTGCTGCTCGGCGATGTAGAACTCGAAGAAGCGCTCCGGATGCGCTTCGGCGAACGTCTCCAGCTTCGTCGAGTCGGCCACCTCGCCGTCGAGCGCGACCACGTCGCCCCGGGCCGTGCCGAGCGCGGCCAGGGCCTCGCCGAAGGCGGTCCGCGTGGCCACCTCCTCGCCCAGCTCGTACTTGGGCAGGACGAGCGGTCCGTCGGCGTACCGGTACGGCACGCCCTGGGAGGCGGGCGGGGTCATCGGCACGGTCAGCGAGCGGGGGCCGCCGAGCTCGCCGAGCGCCTGCTCGGCGTCGGCCAGCGGCTTGCCGTGCTTGCCCTCGCGGTCCTCGACCGCCGACACCCCGCGGCCCTTGCAGGTCCTGGCGATGATCGCGGTCGGGCGGCGCCGGGTGGCCCGGGCGTCCGCGAGGGCGAAGTCGATCTGGCCGGGGTCGTGGCCGTCGATCTCGATGGTGTGCCAGCCGAAGGCGCCGAGCCTGGCGGCGTACGCGGCGAGGTCCCAGCCGTGCCGGGTGGGGCCGCGCTGGCCGAGCCGGTTCACGTCGACGATCACTGTGAGGTTGTTCAGTCCCTCGTGCCCGGCGTGCTCGAAGGCCTCCCACATCGATCCCTCGGCGAGCTCGCTGTCGCCGCACAGCACCCACACGTGGTTCGGCAGCCGGTCCAGCCGCCGCGCCGCCAGCGCGAGCCCCACGCCGACGGGCAGGCCGAATCCCAGCGAACCGGTGGCCACGTCGACGAACGGCACATCCGGCGTCGGATGCCCCTCCAGACGGCTGCCGCGCCTGCGGAAGGTCAGCAGTTCCTCGTCGGACACGACGCCCATGGCCTTGAGCATGGCGTAGAGGAGAGGGGAGGCGTGCCCCTTGGAGAAGACCAGGTGGTCGTTGGCCGGGTCGGCCGGGTTCTCGACGTCCACGCGGAGCTGCCGCGCGAGCAGTACGGCCATCAGCTCGGCCGCCGACATCGAGGACGTCGGGTGCCCCGAGCCGGCGGCAGCGGCGGCCCGCACCGAGTCCACCCGGAGCTGGGCCGCGAGTTCGCACAGGAACCGGTAGTCAAGCTCGTCCATCGTCCTCGACTACCCGGGTACGCCCCTTCGTATCGCCAGAAATGGGGCGTACCCGATAAATCAGTGTTTTCCTGTCAGTTACGGTTCTGCGGTCAGCGGCGGCGCAGCCCGATACCGGCGACGGCGGCGGCCCCGAGAGCGGCGGCGGCGACCAGGCCGCGATGCTGCGACATCCACAGCTGCGCGCTCCGGCCGTGCGAACGCCGGTCGAAACCGCCGTGCGCGCCGTAGTCCTTGTCCTCGTCGGCCGGCTCCCACAGGTTGGAGACGCCGGTCGGCGCCTTCTCGGTGGTGAGCTGCGACTTGACGCCGGTCCTGGCGAGGTAGCGGTCGAGCAGGGCGGGCACCGCCCGCTGCCCCATGATCGTGGCCGCGGTCATCCCGCCGACCCAGTACTCCTTCCGCTCCGGGTGCTCGGCGGCGTGGACGATCGCCCGTGCCGCCACCTCCGGCTGGTAGATCGGCGGCACCGGCTGGGCGTGGCGCCGCATCCGGTTCAGCCCCCAGTCGAACTGCGGGGTGTTCAGGGCCGGCAGCTGCACCATCGTGATCTTCACGCCGGAGTCCTCGGCGAGCAGCTCCGTCCGCACCGACTCGGTGAAGCCGCTGATGGCGTGCTTGGCCCCGCAGTACGCCGACTGCAGCGGGATCGACCGGTAGGCCAGGGCCGAGCCCGCCTGCACGATCGCGCCCTTGTCCCGTGGTTTCATCAGCTCCAGGGCCACGCGGGTGCCCCACACGTAGCCGAGATAGGTCACCTTGGTCTCACGTTCGTACTCCTCCGGGGTGATCTGGAGGAACGGCGCGAAGACCGTCGTGAACGCGATGTTGATCCAGACGTCGATCGGCCCGAGCTCGGCCTCGGCCTGCTGGGCGGCCGCGCGGACCTGGTCGTAGTCGGAGACGTCCGCGGCGAAGACCTTGGCGGTCCCGCCCTCGGCTCCGACGTCGACGGCGGCGCCCGCCAGGCCCGCCTCCCCGCGTGCCATGAGGGCGACCTTCGCGCCCTCGGCTCCGAGCTGCCTGACCACGGCGCGGCCCACCCCGCCGCTCGCCCCGGTCACCACCACGACCTTGCCCCGCAGGCTCACCTCGTCATCCTCTCGATTGCGGCCCGCCGCCGAGTCTCTTCTGCCTGCGCACGGCGAGGAGCATGGCGGTCCCGACGACCGCCATGATCGCCAGGACGACCCCCGTCAGCCACCACAGGCGGCCGACGAAGGAGAGCACCAGCACGGCGAAGCAGAAGACCAGAGCGAACGACCCGATGCGGACGTAGATAACGTCCATCGGGGTCGCCTCGACCATGGGCTTTCCGGTCGGCGAACGTTGTTCTTCGGTCATGAACGGCCCCCTACCCTCGAATCCGGTTCACTATCGCGGTCGTCGACCTGTCCGGGACGTACCCGAGCACCCGCACCTCGCCGCCGAGCTCCCTGACCAGGTCGGCCTCGGGCAGCAGGTCAGGGTGGTAGTCGCCGCCCTTGACGTACACGTCCGGCCGGACCATCCGCAGCAGCTCGACCGGGCTGTCCTCGTCGAAGACGGTGATGTAGTCGACGCAGCCCATCGCTGCGAGCACCGCGACCCGGTCCTCGCAGCGGTTGATCGGCCGTCCCGGGCCCTTCAGCCGGGCCACCCCGGCGTCGCCGTTGACCGCCACGACCAGCACGTCGCCGAGCCGGGCGGCCTCCTCCAGACAGGCCACGTGGCCTCGGTGCAGCACGTCGAAGCAGCCGTTGGTGAACACGACGCGCCTGCCCTCGGCGCGGTCGCGCTCCAGGCAGGCGGCCAGCCGCCCGGGCGGCAGCGCGACGTCGGGGCGCAGCGCCTGCACCAGGTCCTCACGGGTGCACACGGCGGTGCCCGGGCGGCGTACCACCACGCTCGCCGCGGCCTGCGCGATGTCGGCGGCCCGCTCCGGCCCGGCGCCGGCCGCGAGGCTCAGGGAGAACGCGGCGGTGAACGTGTCGCCCGCGCCGATGCTCATCGTGTCGGGCGCGGGGCTCGCGAAGGTGCGATGCGGCTCCCGGCCGCGCCGGTGCAGGAGGGTGCCCTGGCCGTCCAGGGTGGTGACCACCAGTTCCGCGCCGGTGGCCTCGACGATCTCCTCCGACCGCGCGGACAGGAAGGCGACCCGGTCGTGGTCACCGCCCTCGCCGAGCAGCCGCACGATCTCGGCGTAGTTGGGCAGCACGGCCTTGGGGCGGCACTCCCGCCAGGCCGCCACGTCGTGGGCGTCCACCACGAGGACCGGCGCCCCCCGGGAGCCCGCGCTCCGGTCGGCGCTGAGCTCGCACAGCAGCCGGCGTACGGCCGGGGTGCAGACGCCGCCGCCGTAGTCGCAGGCGACGATGACGTCCGCGTGCGCCGCCAGCCGGGTGATCTCGTCGATGAGCTCGCGTTCCGCCGCCTCGGGCAGCGGCGCGTCGTCCTCCTCGTCGTACCGGGCCACGATCTGGCCGTCCGTCAGCACCCGCCGCTTGACGGGCGTCCGCAGGCTCCGCACGATGACCAGGCCCTCGATGTCGAGCCGTCCCAGGGTCGCGTTGAGCGTCGCCCCCGCGGGGTCGGCGCCGGTGACGCCGACCATGTGGACCCGCGCGCCGAGCGCGGCGAGGTTCACGGCCGTGTTGGCGGCGCCGCCCGGCTGGTCCTCGATCCGTTCGATGGTCACGACCGGGACCGGAGCCTCCTGGGCCATTCGCTTGGTGCGCCCCCGCAGCCACGAGTCGAGCATCACGTCCCCGACGACGACGGCTGTGACTTCACCGAAGCGGTTGAGCGTCTCTTCCGTCATACCAGGGCGGCTACCCCGGCGGACGCAGGGAAAACAACAGTCACGCCAGGCGCGCCCGCCCGGTTTGGCGGGCCGGCACGGGGGTAACCGGGAGCAGACCGCTCCACACGAGCGCCCCGCCGGTGGTCAGCCGGCGGGCCGGACGGAATGGGGGGTGTCCGATGGACGAGAGGACGCGGGGAACCAGAGGTTCGTGCCCATGAGCGCGTTGCTCGTCGAAGGCGTCGAGCGGATCGCCGTCCTGCGGGCCAACGCGCTCGGCGACCTGCTGCTGGCCCTGCCCGCGATCGGGGCGCTGCGCCGGGCCTACCCGGCTGCGAAGATCACCCTGCTGGGCCGTGAGTGGCACGCGAAGTTCCTGCGGGGCCGCCCCGGCCCGGTGGACGAGGTCGTGCCCCTGCCGCCCATCTCCGGCGTCTCCTCCCCGGCGGACGGGTCCGCCGCCCCCGAGGAGCTGTACGAGCACCTGCGCGAGCGCAGGTTCGACCTGGCCGTCCAGATGCACGGCGGCGGGCGCAACTCCAACCCGTTCATCCGCCGCCTCGGCGCGCGGCTGACCGCCGGGCTGCGCGCCCCCGACGCCGAACCGCTCGACCGCTGGGTGCCGTACGTCCACTACCAGCACGAGACGCTGCGCTACCTGGAGGTCGCGGGCCTGCTCGGCGCGGCGACCAGCGAGATCGAACCGAGGGTCGAGGTCGTCAGGGAGGACTGGGCCGAGCTCAACCGCGTGCTGGGCAAGGTGCCGCGCGGCCTGGTGGCGATCCATCCCGGCGCGCGCGACCGGCGCAGGCGCTGGCCCCCGGAGCGGTTCGCGGAGGTCGCCGACCGGCTCGGCCGGCCGGTGGTGGTGACGGGCGTCGAGGAGGAGCGCGACCTCGTCGAGAAGGTCGTCGCCCAGATGCAGGCCCCGGCGAGAGCCGTGATCGGGGAGCTGTCACTCGGCGGCCTCACCGCGCTGTACGCCGCCTGCGACCTGCTCGTCTCCAACGACACCGGGCCACGGCACCTGGCCGCGGCGACCGGCACGCCCACGGTCGGCGTCTACTGGTGCGGCAACATGATCAACTGGGGGCCGCTGAGCAGGGGTCACAACCGGCCGCTCATCTCCTGGACGTCGCGCTGCCCCGTCTGCGGCGCGGGCGCGACCAAGGACGGCATGCGGGAGTGCGGCCACCGGGACGTCTCCTGGGTCGCCGACGTGGGCGTCGACGACGTGCTCGAACAGGCCTGGGACCTGCTGCGATGAGCACGGCCGCGGCCGAGGTGTTCCAGGCGAAGCCCGTCGAGCTGCGGCCGAGCGATCCGGCCGAGCCGGGCATCAGGCGCCGCCGCCGGGGGCGCGGGTTCAGCTACACCTGGGCCTCCGGCCGGCCCGTGCGCGACCGCGCCGCGCTGCTCCGGATCAGGGCCCTCGCGATACCGCCGGCCTGGACCGACGTCTGGATCTGCGCCCATCCGAACGGCCACCTGCAGGCGGTGGGGACCGACTCCGCCGGTCGGCGCCAGTACCGCTACCACGACGAGTGGCGAAGGCAGCAGGACGAGGCCAAGTTCGACCACGTGCTGGAGATCGCCGAACGCCTCCCCGCGTTCCGGGAACGGGTCGCGCGGGACCTGCGCGGCGAGGGGCTGGGCCGCGAACGGGTGCTGGCCACGGCCGCCCGGATGCTCGACATCGGCTTCTTCCGGGTCGGCGGCGAGGAGTACACCGACTCCTACGGCCTGGCCACGCTCAGGACCTCGCACGTGAAGTGCGGCGACGGCAGGGTCGTGTGCCGCTATCTCGCCAAGGGCCGCAAGGAGCGGGAGCAGGTGCTCGCCGACGCCGAGGTCTGCGAGGTCCTGACCGCGCTGTCGAAGGGACACCGCGGCGAACTGCTGCGGTACCGCGCCGACGAGAGCGCCGGCGAGACGGGGGAGGGGGCGTGGGTGGACGTGCGCAGCGCCGACATCAACGCCTATCTCAGGGAGGCCTTCGGCTCCGACGTCTCGGCCAAGGACTTCCGCACCTGGCACGCCACCGTGCTCGCGGCCGTCGGGCTCGCCGTCTCCCGGCCGGTGCGCAGCGGCGCCGGCCGCAAGCGCGCGGTGTCCCGGGTGATGAAGGAGGTGTCGGAGTATCTCGGCAACACCCCGTCGGTGTGCCGCGCCTCCTACGTGGACCCGCGTCTCGTCGCGCTGTACGAGAAGGGCCGGACCATCCCCCTCGAACGGCTGGCCGAGGACGCCGAAGGCGGGCTCGCCACGCACGGACCGGTCGAGCAGGCCGTCATCGCCCTCCTGCGGCAGGCGCCGTCCCGGCGATCGGCGCGGCGATCGGCACAGCGGTCGGCACGGCGCCGGCGCCACAAGGACCGCCGGGCCGCCTGACCCCTGTCACTTGAAGGGGCCGCCTGGACGAGGCCGCCTCGAACGGGCCGCCTCCACCGTGCGGCCGCCTCCGTCGTTCTTTCCGGGGCCGCCTCGCGCGCGCGAGGCGGCACGTCGAGAGGAGAGGCGGTCAGCGCACCCCCGCCCCGAGGGCCTGTACCGCGGCGTCGATCACCTGGGTCGCCGAGATCGCCCCGGCGTCCCCGGCCTCGTGCAGCAGCGGGTGCCGGCGGCCGTCCGGAGGCGACACCAGCACCGAGGGCGTCCGGTAGGCCGCCGCGAGCCGCGTCAGCGCGACGTCGCCGCTGATCACCAGGCGGGCCCCGGCGACCAGCGCGCACAACTGCCGCAGCGACGTGCGGCCGGCCAGCACGATCTGCGGCGGCAGCACCGCCCGGGTCGCCACGAGCAGCGCCATCGGCCGCTCGCGCAGGCTCCCGGTGATCACGACGGGCAGGCCGTCGTCCGCCAGCGTCCGCGCCACCTTGGCGAAGCGCTCCGCGGGCCAGCGCAGCGACGTGCCGCCCGCTCCCGGGTGGATCACGACCGCCCCCGGCGCCGGGCTGGCCGTCAGGGGCGTGGGCAGCGTCGTGTCCTCGGGGTCGGCAGGCACGCCGTACCACCGCAGCAGGCGGCACCAGCGCAGCACCTCGTGCTCGCCCGGTTGCCACCACGGCCCCCTGACCCAGGGCACGTCCCGGTTGGCGTACGCCCACAGGCGGTCGACGCCCCTGCCCTCGTGCCGCAGGTTCAGCAGGACGTGGTGGCTGCGCGGCCCCCGGCCGTGCAGGTTCACGGCGAGGTCCGGCAGGAGCGGGGGATGCCCGGCGTCCTCCTCGCCCGGACCGGGCCACGACAGCGGCGCGAGCCCGCGGGCGGGCAGGATGCGGTCCACCGCGCCGGTGAGCGCCGCCAGTTCGCTCAGCTCCGGCGGGCACGCGAGGACGACGCGCAGCCCGTGCCGGCGCAGGGCGCGCAGCGCCGGCACGACGGTGAGTAAGCCGCCGATGCCGTCGGAGCGCAGCACGAGAGCCGTGGACGTCACCGGCTCACCTCCGGGGGGCGACGCCGCTCACGACGCGCTCCGGTCGAGGTGGCGGACGGGCAGCACCTGGTCGTAGGCGGCCAGGGTCTCGCCGGCGATCCGGCCCCAGTTGTACCTGGCCCGGGCGCGGTCCGCCCCGGCGATGCCGTACGCCGTGCGCCGCACCGGGTCGTCGATCAGCCGGCGCAGCGCCCTGGCCAGCACGGCGGGGCGACGAGGCGGGACGAGGACGCCGGTCACGTTGTTGACGACGGTCTCCCGCTGCCCGCCGACGGCCGAGGCGACGACCGGGACGCCGCAGGCCATCGCCTCCAGCGCCACCATGCCGAACGGCTCGTACCACGGGACGGACACGACCGCGGTGGCCGAGCGCATCAGCGCGGGGAGCCTGTCGCGCTCGACGCGGCCGAGGAAGCGGACCCGGTCGGACACCCCCGCCTGGGCCGCGAGCCAGCGCAGCCGGGTCACCTCGGGGTCGCGGTGCAGTTCGGCCGCCGGGGGGCCGCCCGCGACGACCAGTTCGGCGTCCCTCAGGTACTGCAGGGCGAGGATCGTGGTCTCCACGCCCTTGCGCGGCACCAGCCGGCCCACCGACAGCAGGCGCGGGCGGCCCGGCCGCTCCAGCGGCCGTACGTGGGGATTGAAGGCGGTCACGTCCACCCCGCAGGGGACCACCCGTGCGGTCCGGCGCGGCACCCGCAGGCGGATCAGCTCGTCCACCTCGTCGCCGCAGGTCGCGATGACGGCGTCCACGCGCCGCCCGATCTCGGCCTCGGCGTCCACGCGGTCGCGCGGGCTGGTGTCGGCCGGGCCCTGGTGGCGCCGCTTGACGCTGCCGAGAGCGTGGTAGGTGTGCACGACGGGAATCCGCAGCTTCTCCGCCGCCGCGAGCGCGGCCAGGCCGCTCATCCAGAAGTGGCTGTGCACGACGTCGGGCCGGTCGAACAGCCACCGGTCGTGCAGCCACTTCCCGAAGTGGGGGACCCAGGGAAGGATCTCGTCCTTGGGGATCACGGAGGCGGGACCCGCGGGGACGTGGACGACGTCCACACCGGGGGCGAAGGCGACGGTTTCCGCGAGGTCCTCACGGTCCTTGCGCGTGTAGACGGTGACCTCGTGGCCGGCTCGGGCGAGTTCGCGGGCGAGCGCGGCGACGTGCACGTTCTGGCCGCCGGCGTCGACGCCGCCGAGCGTGGCGAGTGGGCTGGCATGCTCCGAGACCATGGCGATCTTCACTGGGGGTTCCTCCATGAGCGGCAGTGGCGGGTACCCGGCTCGGGAGTCAGGGAGTCCAGGTGAACGGGCCCGGCGACCGGGGGCGCCTCAGGAGCCGGTCGTGTACGGCGGGCCGTTGCGGGCGAGGGGCGGAGGGCGGGCCCGGGGCCCGTGAGCGGCAGGGCGCGCGCCGCAGGGGCGTCGCCGGGGGCGGCCGTCAGGGGGGAGGCCGCGGCGTGGGAGCCGTCGGAGAGGAGGGGGAGACAGGTGCCGACGCCGATGTGTTCCGTGCCCGCGGCGGTTCTCTCAGGGCGGGGGGAAGACTGGTCGCACGTTCCCAAGACGCTCCTCCAACATGGCATGCTCACGCCAAGGAGGTACCTGCGTCTTAGGCACCAGGAATATCAACCACCTTAACCCCCTGGGGCCCGCCAAACCAGTGTTTTCGCCGGGAAAGGCCAGTGGTTTCGCCAGGGAAGCTCCGGGCAGCGCTCATCTAAAAGGCCTAGGGGGTTCAGAGATGGAGACGCCGCACTATGTCGCGGCCCGCGTGCAGCGGGCTCTCGCGGAGGACGAACGGACCACCGAGCTGGGCATCCGGGTCGACGTGCGGGGAGAACAGGTCTACCTGCGCGGGCAGGTGTCCTGTGACGAGCGGCGGCACCAGATCGAGAACGTCGCCCGCGAAGCTGCTCCGGGCCTGCACGTACACAACGAGATCAGTCTGGTGGAGGTGCGGGAGCCGGGAGAGGAGGAACACCTGTGACGGAGTTGCGCATCGCCGCCGTAGCGGACATCCACCTGGGCGAGGACCTGCGCGGCCACTATCGCAAGAAGATCGAGGGCATCGAGCGCCGCGCCGACGTGCTGCTCGTGGGGGGCGACCTCACCAGGCACGGCACGATCGCCGAGGGCCGGGTGGTCGCCGAGGAACTGAGCGGCCTGCCCATTCCGGTGGTCGCCGTGCTCGGCAACCACGACTACCACTCCGACCACAACCAGGAGATCATCGACCTCCTGCGGGACGCGGGCATCACCGTGCTGGACGACGAGGGCACCGTGGTCCCCGTCGACGGCGTACGGCTGGGAGTGGCCGGCGGCAAGGGCTTCGGCGGCGGCTTCGCCGGGAAGTGCGCCAGCGAGTTCGGGGAGCCGGAGACGAAGGCGTTCGTCCGGCACACCAAGGACATCGCCGAGAGGTGGCGGCGGGCGCTGAAGGAACTGGACGCCGACCACAAGATCGTGCTCAGCCACTACTCCCCGGTCAAGGACACGCTGATGGGCGAGCCTCCGGAGATCTATCCGTTCCTCGGCAGCTACATGCTGGCCGAGGCGGCGGACGCGGAGGGCGCCGACCTGTTCATCCACGGGCACGCGCACGCGGGCACGGAGAAGGGCGTCACCCCCGGCGGCATCCGGGTGCGCAACGTGGCCCTGCCGGTCATCAAGCACGCCTACACCGTCTACTGCCTCAACGGCGACGACTGCTGAGCGACCGCTGCCGCGCGACCGCCGGGCGAGCGGACGACGCGCCCCGGCGGGCGTCCGCCGGATACGGAACGGCGACCGGTTGTTGGAACCGGTCGCCGTTCCGTATGAGATCAGAGTGGTGCCAGATCAGGGTGTACGCGGCTAGGGATTGAAGATGCTGACACCCCCGGGGCCGATGAGGAACCCGAGGACGATGAGGACGATCCCCCAGAGGATGTCCCGACGGGCCAGGATGACGTAGATCCCGGCGATGACCAGTACCACGGCGATGATCCAAAGCAGAGTAGCCATGGCCCTCCACTGCCCTCGCGAGGGGGCACGTAACATCATCCAGTCCTGAGCCCGAATGAATTTGCGGCCAAAGCACACATTGTTACGTTTGCTTGACCTGATTCGGGCATGTGGTGATACATGACTACTTTCGGATATTTTCTGTCGAGCGAGGAACACGATCCCAAGGAGCTCGTACGGCAGGCGAAATTAGCCGAGGAGGCCGGGTTCGAGGCTCTCTGGATCTCCGACCACTATCACCCCTGGCTCGACGAGCAGGGGGAGAGCTCCTTCGTGTGGTCCGTCATCGGAGCCGTCTCGCAGGCCACCTCGCTGCCGGTGACGACCGCGGTCACCTGTCCGATCATCCGCATCCACCCGGCGATCATCGCTCAGGCGGCGGCCACCGCCCAGATCCTGCTCGACGGGAGGTTCCGCCTGGGGGTCGGCACCGGCGAGGCGCTCAACGAGCACATCCTCGGCGACCAGTGGCCCCCCGCCGAAGAGCGGCAGCGGATGCTGGAGGAGGCCGTCGACGTCATCCGCGAGCTGTGGACGGGTGAGCTGGTGACGTACCACGGGGAGTTCTACGAGGTCGACACGGCGCGGCTGTACTCGCTTCCCGACCAGCCTCCGCCGATCTACATCTCGGGCTTCGGGCCCAAGTCGGTGGAGCTGGCCGGCCGGCTGGGCGACGGATACATCCACACCGCTCCGGCGGGCGACATGGTGGAGGCGTTCCACAAGGCGGGCGGCGAGGGCAAGCCGTCGGCCGCCGGGCTCAAGGTCTGCTGGGCGGACGACGAGGCCGAGGCGCGCAAAACCGTCCACCGGCTCTGGCCCAATCAGGGCATTCCAGGTGAGGCCGCCCAGCTCCTGCCGCTGCCGCGGCACTTCGAGCAGCTCTCGGAGCTCGTCACGGAGGAGGCCGCCACCGCCTCGACGCCCTGCGGGTCCTCACCCGAGGCGCACCTGGACGCCGTCCGCCAGTACGTGGACGCGGGCTTCGACGAGGTCTACATCGCCCAGATCGGCCCGGAGCAGGAGGGGTTCTTCTCCTTCTACTCCGCGGAGATCCTGCCGAGACTGAAGGACGGACGGTAGGCCGCCCGTACGAAGCGGAGCGCGACCGCGGTGAACCGCGGTCGCGCTCCCCGTCTCAGGCGTCGTTCCTGACCAGGCGCAGCGACAGCAGCGGCTGGACGAACCACAGCCAGGCGCAGAGCAGCGCCACTCCCGTGCCCACCGCCGCGGCGGGCCAGGCGCTGGTCAGCGCGTCCAGGACCAGAGCGGTGGAGCAGGCCATGGCGACGGCCAGGGACATCGCCCCGGCCACGCCCAGCCGGTTGGCCCGGCGCAGCAGCAGTTCCTTGAGTCCTGACCGGAACAGGATGCGGTGCTGGGTCGCCGGAGCGATCGTGCAGATCGACGCGAACGCCGCGCTGACGACGGCGATGTAGAACAGCCAGTTCCCGGTCGTGTCGATCTTCCCGAAACCGGAGGAGAACGGGAGCGTCAGCAGGAACGCGAACAGCACCTGCACGCCCGTCGCGGCCACCCGCAGACCCTGCAGCAGCTCACCGAGCTCGCGGTCGACCCGCTCCTTCGGGTTCTCGTCGGTGTTCTCCAGGGGTTCGAGCACTTCGCTCATTCGGAGGCCTTCATCAGCCGGACGTAGGCGAACTGGAGCCAGTCGGAGATCGCCACGGCCGCCATGGTGGCGCCCGCGAGCCGGGTCAGCCGGGGAAAGAACACCGTGCCCGCGGCGTATCCGGTCGCCACCCACTGGGACAGGCAGAACGGGCAGGTCAGCAGCTCGCCCACGGCGTGCTGCAACCCGTGACCACGGACCTTCTCGTTCAGCTCGGCCGGGCCGGAGACGCCCTCATAACGGGTGAAGGGGGCGCGTAACGGGCTGGTCACCGGGTCCTTGGCCAGCGTCCGTGAGAGCCGGTGCGTGAACAGGCCCATGAGCATGAGGTCCATCGGGCCGATCTTCTCGGGCGGCTTCCGGCCGGTCAGCTTGGCCGTGGCCAGCAACGCGGAAACGGCCCCGCCGTACACCGCGAGAACCCGTGTGTACGAGGAGAGCGGACGGTTCTCCTCGCCCTCGTAGGCGCGCTTGATCTCCTGCAGGGTCTCGGTCATGAGCGCGCCCTACCCTCGATTGTTTGCGGCGAACATTGCTGGGCAAGCGACGTGAGTGGGTAGTCACAGTCACGAAGTCACCGACGCGATTCTCGAAACGCTCAAGCGCGCCGGCTCCGGGCTCAAGGAGGCCGGGGTGCGCTTCGCCCTGGCCGGAGGCTGCGCCGGATATGCGAGGGGCGCCGCGCCATCGCTGCACGACGTCGACTTCGCTCTGCTGGAGGAAGACGTCCCGCTCGCGCTGAAGACCCTGGAGAGCCTGGGTTTCCGGACCGCGAGACCACCGGAGGACTGGCTGGTCAAGGCGTTCGACGAGGAAGGCGTGCTCGTCGACCTGATCTTCTCGCTCGCCGAACGGCCCGTCACCGAGGCCATGCTGGCCCGGGCCGAGCCGATCAACGTCGCCGCGCTGAGCCTGCCCGTCCTCGAAGCCACCGACCTGGTGATCTCCTGGATCATGCCGTTGTCCGAGCACGCCTGCGACTACGGCTCGCTGCTGCCGATGGTCCGGGCGATGCGCGAACAGGTGGACTGGGACCGGGTCGCCTCTGTCGTGGCCCCGTCGCCGTACGCCTCGACGTTCGTCACGCTGCTGGAGAAACTGCGCATCGTCGCTCCTACGAATCCGACATCCGACGCCACCTGGCCATGAAGGTTTTTCGTCCGGCTGACGTGCGGGCCCGCCCGGCCGGGCGGGCCCGCACGTGGTGAGGGGCCACGCCGTCGCGGCGCGGCCCCTCACTTCGTCATGCTGTCAGTCGGTCATGCCGTCACAGGGCCTCGCTGTGGGGGAAGCGCCCGTAGTAGTCGGCCAGGCGGTCCCGGTACTCGGGCTGCATCACCGCCGCCTCGTCGTACTCCGGTGCGTTCTTGATCTCCTGCTTGGTCCTGGTGACGAAGACCTTGCGATCCTCGCGGTCGATGCTCTTCACCACGCTCGCGGGGAGCATGACCTTCCTGCCGAAGATCCAGGGGCCCGTGTCGACGACGATGTAGCTCTGGCCGGCCTCGTAGGTGGCCTCGTCCACAGATCCGATTTTCCCGTCCACGGCCTGGACGTCGTATCCGACGATGTCCATCTGCCCTCCGGCGCCGTACACGGTGTCGGGATACGACCAGAGATCCGGTGTCATGGGTGACTCTCCCTTCGTCGTCACTGACCTATCCCGGAGCACGGAATGGGAATACCCCGGCGACGTAAGAGCAGGACAGGGCGCGGCCGCGCCCTGGCGCGGGAGACCTCCGGATGCCGCTACTCTTGTGGTGCGGGCGCCGCTAGCTCAGTTGGTTAGAGCAGCTGACTCTTAATCAGCGGGTCCGGGGTTCGAGTCCCTGGCGGCGCACCATCACCGCGGTTCACTACCGCGGTTCGTGACACCGCTTCTACGAAGCAGCTCAGCGCGTCCCGGCTCCGGCCGTGGCGCGCTGATCTTTTTCAGTACGTCGAGACGGACGGCCGGACGGTCACCGTCCGGCCGGACGAGCGGGTGGCCGCCACGCTCGGCAACAACTTCACGGCGGGATCCGGGTACCGGAACGGCTGGCGTCAGTGCTGGGAGGCCTCGTACCAGAGGTAGGGGATCGACCAGTCCCAGTGCTCGGCCTCGTCCATCTCCCGTACCGGATCGGGCTCGGGAGACCACAGCACCGCGCCGGGGACGCCGAACTGGGCGGCCCAGTATCGCCCGAGCCGTACGAATCCCCGGCCGAGAGCGCAGGCCATCCGCTTCACCAGTGCGAACATCACCGGGCATCACTCCTCGTACGCTCTGGCACGACACCGCTTGTGACCCAGACCACCATGGATCTGGAAATAAAGATTTAATCTGGTCGATTACCGGAAGTAAATGGTCAGACGGCCTCATGGCGGTCTCAGGCGCCGAGCAGTTCGTGCAAGCCCCAGCCGTCGGCGTCCTCCACCACCCGCAATGCCAGCTCCGCGCGGCCGGCCATGTCGAGCGGGGCGACTCCGGAGACCGCGTGACCGTGCGCGAGCCGGTCGAGCGCGGCCCTGACGAGAGGCCCCGCCGTCCGTACGGTCGAGGGCAGCGCGATGGAACGCGTCGATCCAAGAGCAGTGACTCGATCGCGGCCCACGCTCCGGCGACGGCGGTGCTCGGAGAGCTCTCCGTGAGCGGCGCGGCCAGTTCGAGCGCGTCGTCGATGCGCAGCAGGCCGTGGGCGCCGGGGTCGGGCAGATCGTAGAGCACGCCCACCCGTTCCAGGGAGAGCACGGTCACCGCCGGATCGCCCCGCCGGAAGTCCTGCGGGTCGGCCAGGCCGGTGAGGAACACCTTGGGATAGACGTCCAGCGCCGTCTGGCCGCGCCGATACCGCACCCTGTTGCGCACCCGGCCGAACAGCTCGGTCACCTGCTGCACCGCCGAGACATGGCCACGCGCCCGTACGCGGAAGAGCAGCCCGCCACTCGCACGGACGGCCGTCACCTGCGGAAACTGAGTGAGCAGGCGGTGACGCACCTCTTCCTTCGCCACCCAGTGCGGAGACTTGAGCGCCACCTGCGGGGCGGGCACCTTGTCCTGGATGACGATCAGCCCCTCGTACTCGCGATCGCCATGCGACTCCAGATCGGCCAGAGAGCCCTGCGAGAGAACATGGCGCCCGGTCCAGTCGGCCGCCTCCACGGCTTCGCGCAGGGCGAGCACGGTCCACATCCCACAGGCGGCGATGCCAGGGCCGCCAGGACTCCAGCAGTTCCTGCACGCGGGGGTTGTGCGGCATCTAGTTTGGCCGATCAAGACTCAGTCGTCACAGTTTTCGTACAACTCGAATACACTCCGTTATGTCATCCGGCTCGCGGCGCGTACGGCTGCGCCTCGTGACGCTTCCGGCTGTCCTGCGAGGGCAGTGAAACCCCGGTCCTCCGCGTATCGTTCTCGAAACGCGAGTGACTGGAGGTGGCGATGCGGCTGGAGGCCGTCTTCTTCGACGTCGGAGAGACCCTCGTGGACGAGACCCGGGAGTACGGCACCTGGGCCGACTGGCTCGGAGTCCCGCGGCACACCTTCTCCGCCGTGTTCGGCGCCGTCATCGCTCGTGGCGGGGACTACCGGGAGACCTTCCAGCACTTCCGGCCGGGGTTCGACCTCCACGCGGAACGGGAGCGCCGGGCCCGAGAGGGGCAGGCCGAGACGTTCGGCGAGGAGAACCTCTATTCCGACGCGCGGTCGTGCCTCACCGAACTGCGGGCGATGGGGCTGCGTGTCGGGCTCGCCGGCAACCAGACCGCCCGGGCCGAGGGCATCCTGCGCGCCCTCGGCCTGCCAGTGGACGTGATCGGCACCTCCGACGGCTGGGGCGTGGAGAAGCCCGCCCCGGCCTTCTTCGAGCGCGTGGTGGCGGAGGCCGGCTGTCCCGCGGGGTCGGTTCTCTACGTGGGCGACCGGATCGACAACGACATCCGGCCCGCGCAGCGGGCCGGGCTGCGCACCGCCCTCGTACGGCGGGGCCCCTGGGGCCACGTCCTCAAGGACGAGTCGGTGGCCCGGGCGTGCCTGTTCCACGTCGACTCGCTCGACGAGTTACCCGCCCTGGTCCGCAAGCACAACGGCGACTGAGAGCCTCCCGGGCGTCCGGAGTGACGGCTGATCGTGGCCGGCGCGGCCGCGGTCACATCGTGAGCTCGGAGAGCCGGGCGCGGCCGAGGTCCGTCAGCCGTTCGCCCAGCTGGCGCGTCCCCGCCGCGGGCGGCAGCGCGTCCAGCACCCCACGGACGCGATCATGGCCGATCGCGTACCAGTGCTCCTCCAGCGCTTCGACGGCCCGCCTGAGGTGCTCGGCGGCCTGGTCGCCGTCGGCCGGGGCGTGGGCGGCGGCGAGGTCGGCGAACAGCACCGAGCGCTGTTTGCCGCCGTTCGGGCCGAGGTGGTCGAGTGCCGTGCGCAGCCGGCGGGCCGCCTCCTCGTGCTGGCCGGCGGTGAGCGCGCTGTATCCGGCGAAGCCGTCGAGCCGGGCGCGCTCGAAGAAGTCCAGCCAGGGAGGGTCGTCCCCGCTCGTGTCGATCATCTGGTCGGCCCGGTCGATGTGCCGCATGCACTCCTTGGGCTCGCCGCACCGGGCGGTGATCTCCGAGGCGACGCAGTGGAGCCACGCCCTGGTCAGCGGGCCGACGCCGTGCCAGGCGTGTGCGAACGCCGCGTCGAGCAGCCCCAGCGCGTCGGAGCGGCGGCGGTCGAAGCCGGGGACGAACGCCGCGTGGGCGAGCACGGCGGCGGCGAGCGCGTGGTCTCCGCACTCCCGGGTCGCCGACAGGGCCAGCCGGAACAGCCGCGTGGCCGTGTGGCACTCCTCCAGATCGAAGAAGGCCACCCTGCCGGACAGCAGGGCAGAGCGCGCGGCCGCCTCGGCGAGCGTCTGCCGCACGGCTCCCTCCGGAGCGGCGCGCAGCAGGCTCGTGCCGAGCCGGGTGTGGGCGACCGACGCCTGGAAGATCTCCTCCGGGGGCGAGGTCCAGTAGAGCGCGGCCTGCCGGTCGACGACCCGGGCGAACGCCTCGGCCGACTCGGCGTCGACCCCGCGCCCGCGCTCCACCGCCGCCGGGAGACGCTCGCCGCCCTCGCCGAGGAGCGGGGCGAGCACGCCCGCGCCTAAGAGGTTCCGCAGGAACGTGGAGCGGTCGATGCCGTCTGCGGTGATCATGCTCAGCAGCCTCCCAATCTCGTCCACCACCTCCGTCACCGGCCGCATGGCCATCTCGTCGGGGGTGAGCAGTCCCAGTTCGCTCGCGGACTTGCCGAAAATCGTCACGAGATGCTTGCGGTAGCGCGGGTCCGGCCACCGCTCGCCCGTCTCCCACCGGCGGACGGTGTTCGCCGTGAGGCCCGTGTCCTTCTCCCCGCACGACCGCATGGCCGTACGGATGCGTTCGCACAGTTCCTCGTAGGACCACCCGCGCTGCAGGCGTTCCCATGCGAGCCGGCGATTCGGCGGATGACGGTGGCTGGCCGGCATGTCGCACCCTCCTCGCATGACCGCTTCTCGCGCGACCACATGCACGCTGCGTCGGCGTGACACGCTGACACTACGGGAGTTTCCGTGTTCGCGTGGCTACTGGCTGTGATTGGACGTCTCCTGGCTGATACCGCCGCCGTCGTGGACGCGCTTGACTTGGCCCACTTCCGCGAGCAGCCGTTGGAGATGGGTGACATGACCACGTTGGAGGACATCGCGCGAGTCCACACCGGCTGGATCATCTGGCGGTCGGACGTCGGCCGCTGGTGGGCCACCAGGCGCGGGGCGGTCGACCTGGAGGCCATCCGGAGGGGGTGTGCGATGACGCTCGACGCCGACGACCCCGACGGGCTCGCCGCCGCCCTGACCGCTCAGGAGGAGTTGACCGCCGAGATCGTCGCCGATCTCGCCCCGGTCGTCGCGGACTCCACCACCGCCGGATAACCCGGAGCGCGGTCAGCGGCCGTCGTGCCGTCAGGCGAGGAGATCGGACCGAAGGACCTCCGCCTGGAGGATGTGTTCGATCTCCTTCTCGTCCGCATTGTGTCCCGTCTGCCGCCGCAGTTCCTTTCAGGTGACAGACCTGCCACACCTGTCCGTTTGAGAGCGTGGGACTGTGTTGACATCGCCATTCCCAAGAGAGAGCATTGCTCTCGAAACGGAGCGATGTCCCAACCCTGCTCGCCGATGGAGCCCCCCATGAACGCCGTCCTGCCCGCCCGCGCCCGGTTGACCGGGCTGTCCTTTCTTGTGGCCGGAGTCCTGTTCCTCCTCTATCCGCTGGTCCGGCCGTACGGGGACGAGACGGCGCTGTCCGGGGCCGCCACGATGGCGTCGCCCGCCTGGGTCGCGGCGCACCTGTTCGCGATGGTCGGGTTCGTCCTGCTCGCGCTGGGGACTCTCGGCCTCTACCTGGTGCTGGACCGTCCCCTCGCTCTGCGGGCGGCGGTGGTGACCTGGATCGGCGCCGGGCTGACCCTGCCGTACTACGGCGCGGAGGACTTCGGGCTGAACGTCGTCGGCGCGCGGGCGGTGCGGGACGGCGACGTCTCGCTGCTGGCGCTGGTCGACGAGTTCCGCTTCGGCCCCGTGGCGATCGCGATGTTCGCGTCCGGGCTCACGCTGCTCGGCGTCGGCGCCGTCCTGGCCGCGGTCTCCGCCGGGCGCTCGAAGGTGCTGCCCCGGTGGAGCGGCGCTCCGCTGGCCGCGGGGATGGCGCTGTTCATCCCCCAGTTCTTCGGGTCGCCGGCGGTGCGCGTCGCCCACGGCCTGCTGCTCGCGATCGGCGGTGTCTGGCTCGCGGTCGCCCTGTGGCGGGCGAGCCGATCATGATCGAATGGTTGTTCTAATACAATGGACTCATGACGGCTTTTCAGGCCTCACTGCTGGACTGGGGCGAGGATGTTCACATGGGGCCGCTCGGCGCCTCGGTGCGGCGCACTCCGCTGGAGCGCGGCGCCTGGGTCGACGTCCGGCGGCACTGGGTCCAGGGCGCCGACGCGCTCTTCGAGCGGCTGCGCGACGGGGTGCCGTGGCACGCGGAGCGCGTCCACATGTACGACAGGGTCGTGGACGTCCCCCGGCTGCTGAAGTTCTACGACGAGGGCGAGGAGCTTCCCGACCCGGTGCTGGCCGAGGCCAGGGACCTGCTCAACGCCCACTACGAGAAGGAACTCGGCGAGCGGTTCGTCACGGCGGGCATGTGCCTCTACCGCGACGGCCGGGACAGCGTCGCCTGGCACGGCGACACGATCGGGAGGGGGAGCGTGGAGGACACGATGGTCGCGATCCTGTCGTTCGGCACGCCGCGCCCGCTGCTGCTGCGCCCGCGCGGCGGGGGCACGGCGCTGCGTCACGAGCTGGGCCACGGCGACCTCATCGTCATGGGAGGAAGCTGCCAGCGCACCTGGGAGCACGCGGTCCCGAAGTCGTCCACGGTGACCGGCGCCCGGATCAGCGTGCAGTTCCGCCCCCGGGGCGTCCGCTGACGGAGCGCCCGCGGGTGCCCTTCTTCCCCGTCGGCGGCGGCCCTGTAGCGTGGAGATCGTGTTCCTCCGGGTCGAGATCGACGGCCGCCCACCCACGGCCGAGGCGCTATGGCATCCCGCACTCGTCAACTACGGCCACTTCACCGCCCTGCAGGTCAGGAACGGCCGCGCCCAGGGGCTCGGCCTGCACCTCGCCCGGCTCGACGCCGCCAACCGGGAGCTGTTCGGCGCCGGACTCGACGGCGACCTGGTGCGCGAGCGCGTCCGGCACGCTCTCGCCGGCGACGCGCGCGACGCCTCCGTGCGGATGATGGCCTTCTGGCCGGAGGGCCGGGACGCGGTAAGCCTCCTCGTGGCCGTGCTGCCGCCCGCGCCCCCGCCGTCCGGGCCGCAGAGCCTGAAGCCGGTGCCGTACGAGCGGCCCGTCGCGCACGTCAAGCACCTCGGCGGGTTCGGGCAGCTCTACCACCGGAAGATCGCCGAGCGTGAGGGCTTCGACGACGTCCTGCTCACCGGTCCGGACGGCACCGTCGCCGAGGGCGGCGTCACCAACGTGGGCTTCTTCGACGGCTCGTCGGTCGTGTGGCCCGACGCGCCCAGCCTCAGCGGCGTCACCATGCAACTCCTGGAGGCCCGCCTCCCGGCCGCCGGGATCGGGTCGCGGCGCGGGCCGGTGCGGCTGGCCGACCTGCCGTCGTACCGGTCGGCCTTCGTGGCCAACTCCCGCGGCGTCGCACCCGTCGGGCGGATCGGCGACGTCACGCTCCCCGTGGACGACGACTTCACCCGGACGCTGGTCGAGGTCTACGAGTCGGTTCCCTGGGACCCGATCTGAGGGCGGGCGGCCCCAAGGTGGGCGGCCGTCGACACGTGCGGTTTCCTGGTAGTCCTTGGAAGGCGCCGGTGAAGGACCGGTCCCGGCCGCACGAGCGAAAGGTCACGGATGATCCCGCACCCCTACGTCCCCGCCCCCGCCCGGTACGACGACATGCGGTACCGGCGCAGCGGAAGGAGCGGCGTGCTGCTTCCCGAGATCTCCCTCGGACTGTGGCACAACTTCGGCGACGGCCACGCGTTCGACGTGCAGCGCGCCGTCCTGCGCCGCGCCTTCGACCTCGGCGTCACCCACTTCGACCTGGCCAACAACTACGGCCCGCCGTACGGCTCGGCGGAGGAGAACTTCGGCCGCCACCTGCGCGCCGACTTCCGGCCCTACCGCGACGAGCTGTTCGTCTCGACCAAGGCGGGCTACGACATGTGGCCGGGCCCGTACGGCGAGTGGGGGTCGCGCAAGTATCTGCTGGCGAGTCTCGACCGGTCGCTGAGCCGGATGGGCCTCGACTACGTCGACGTGTTCTACTCCCACCGCCCCGACCCGGACACTCCGATCGAGGAGACGATGGGCGCCCTCGACACGGCGGTGCGCTCCGGCAAGGCGCTCTACGTGGGCATCTCGAACTACTCCGCGGAGGAGACCGAGAGGGCGGCCGCGGTGCTGCGCGACCTGGGCACCCCGCTCCTGATCCACCAGCCGCGTTACTCGATGCTCGACCGCTGGGCGGAGGACGGGCTGCTCGACGTCCTGGAGCGGTCCGGGGCCGGCTGCATCGCCTATTCGCCGCTGGCGCAGGGCCTGCTGACCGGGCGCTACCTCGACGGCGAGGTGCCGGCGGACTCGCGGATGGCGATCGGCCACTTCCTCACGCGTGACCGGCTCACGCCCGGGCTGCTGGACACCCTGCGCGGCCTCGGCAAGATCGCCCAGGCGCGTGGCCAGTCGCTCGCGCAGCTCGCGCTGACGTGGATCCTGCGCGACCGGCGGGTCACGTCCGTGCTGGTCGGGGCGAGCTCGGTGGAGCAGTTCGAGCAGAACGCCGCCGCGCTGGCCGCGCCGCCGCTCAGCCCGGAGGAGCTGGCCGACATCGAGAACCTGCTGCGCGCCGCCTGACCTAGTCGACCTCGGCGCTGCCGTTCACCCGCAGCTTGCGGCGGGCCCGCTCGTAGAAGGTCGTCGTCCCGAGCCGCACCACGCGGGCCGCGGCGCGCAGCGCCGTCACGGTGAGCCGGTCGCCCGGGCACAGGTGGCCGCCGATGGCGCCGTCGACCTCCATCGCGAGCTGTCCGCTCGTCGGGAGCACGTCGAGCGTCACCTCCTCGTCGGCGGACAGCACGAGCGCCCGGTTGAACGCCGTGTGCGCGGCGGCCGGGACGACGATGAAGCCCTCGACGGTGGGGGAGACGATCGGGCCGCCGGCCGAGAAGCTGTACGCCGTCGACCCGGTGGCGGTGGAGACGATCACCGCGTCGGCGGCGTACCGGACGAACGGCTCGCCGTAGACCGAGACGGCCACGGCGGCGAGCCCGTCGCCGGGGATGCGGACGAGCGCGATGTCGTTGAAGGCGGTCACCGTCCGGCCGTCATGGGTGGTCGCCCGGACCGCCATGCGCGGCTCCACCGTGTACCTGTGCTCGTCGATCGCCGACAGCGCGGGCGCGAGGTCCGCGACGTCGATCTCGGCGAGGAAGCCGAGCCGGCCCAGGTTGACGCCGAGGACGGGCGTCGGCCGCCCGGCGATCAGGCGCATGGTGCGCAGCATCGTGCCGTCGCCGCCGAGGCTGACCAGCAGGTCGGCCTGCCGCACCAGCGTCTGGTCGTCCACCGCGACCGCGCTGCAGTCGATGCGCCCGACCTCGTCGGGCAGGCCCAGCACCGGGCAGCCCCGGTTGCGCGCCCACTCGACGATGGTGTCGATCGCCTCCTTCGAGTCGCGCTCGGGGTGCAGAACGAGACCGACGGTGCTGACCATGCCCATGCCCCTCACTGTACGGGGCATCGGGCACGACCTAACGCGCGTCGTCGCGGGGGGCCTGGGTGATGGGGAGGACGACCCGGAACCGGGTGTCCCCGGGCGTGGACTCCACCCGGATGTCTCCGTGGTGCTTGTTCACGACGATCCGATACGAGATGTCCAGGCCAAGGCCGGTGCCCTCGCCGACGGGCTTGGTGGTGAAGAACGGCTCGAAGATGCGGGGCCGGACCTCCGGCGGGATGCCGGGCCCGGTGTCGCCGATCTCCGTGATGAGGTGCCCGTCCTTCCGCCAGGTGCGGATGGTGAGCGTGCCCTCGCCGTTCATCGCGCAGAGCGCGTTGTCGATGAGGTTCGTCCACACCTGGTTCAGCTCCGCCGCGTACGCCGGGATCGGCGGCAGCGACCGGTCGTACTCCTTGACCGTGCGCACGCCCTGCGGGATCTTGCCGTGGAGCATGGTCAGCGTGGCGTCGAGCAGGTCGTGCACGTCGACGGTCTGGTACGGGGCCCGGTCGAGCTGGGAGTACTGCTTCGCCGCGCCGACCAGGCTGGAGATCCGGTTCACCGCGTCGTCGATCTCGCCCATCAGCAGCTCGGTGTCGATGGTGTAGGTGAGCCACCGCACCGCCGGCTCCAGGTTCTCCTCGCCCACCGCGCCGGCGATCTGGCCGAGCCACTCCACGTCGAGGCCCCCGGCCACCAGCGTGGCCGCGAGGTCCCAGCCGCCGACGATGTCGTGGTCGTCCAGCCAGTCGGCGATGGCGTCCTCGGCGTCGGACCGCGCCAGCGGGGACAGCTCGGGGGCGGACGCGGCGCGCTTGACCGCGTCCTCCTGGAGCTCCACGAGATCGTGCAGCTGGCTGCCGTCCAGCCGCCCGTCGGCGATCATGGCGAGCTTCTGCCGCATGCCCGCCACCCGCCCGCGCAGCGCGGACGTGGCCCGCACGGCGGCGGCGGCCGGGTTGTTCAGCTCGTGCGTGAGCCCGGCCGACAGCGAGCCGAGCGCGAGCAGCCGCTCCCGCTCGCCCACGACCGTCTGGGTGGCGCGCATGCCGATGAACAGCCCCTCAAGCAGGTGCATCGCCATCGGGAACCACTCGCGCACGCACTCGGCGATCACCTCGGCGGGCAGCACGAAGAACTCGGCGTCGGTGACCGCGCGCAGCGAGTTGAGGTAGAGCTGGTGCTGCTCCCCGCTGATGTACGACTGGGTGGCGCCGCCGTACACGCCGCGCTGGCCGGTGCGGCTCACCTCGACCTCGTCGCCCTGCACCCGCCTGCTCATCGCGACGGTGCCGCTGAGCAGTACGAAGAAGCAGGTGGCGGGCTCGCCCTCGCCGTAGACGAGAGTGCCGGCGGCGCGGGTCTCCACCCGGCCCTCCGCCGACAGGGCGGCGAGCTGGCCGTCGTCCAGGGACTCGAAGAGGAACAGGGTGCGCAGCTCGTGCGGCGGCAGCGTCTCGGTCATCGGCCCTCCAGGTAGCGGTGGACGAGCGAGACCGCCATCGCGCCCTCGCCCACGGCCGAGGCGACGCGCTTGACCGATCCGGCCCGCACGTCGCCGGCCGCGAAGACGCCCGGCATGCTCGACTCCAGGTGGTAGGGGTCTCTGGACGGCGCCCACCCGGCCGGGCGGCTTCCGTCGGCGAGCAGGTCGGAGCCGGTCAGCACGTATCCGTTCCCGTCGCGGGCCACCACGTCGCCGAGCCAGTCGGTGCGCGGCTCGGCGCCGATGAAGACGAAGAGCCACGACGTCGGCACGGTGGCGACCCGGCCGGACCGCCGGTCGCACAGGGTCAGCCGCTCCAGGTGGTCGCGTCCCTCGCCCCCCACGACCTCGGTGTTCGGGTGGACCTCGATGTTCGCGATCCCCTCGATCTGGTCGATCAGGTAGCGCGACATCGACCGGGTGAGGTCGTCGCCCCGGATGAGGATGTGCACCTTCCGGGCGAAGCGGGAGAAGTACACCGCCCCCTGGCCCGCCGAGTTGGCCCCGCCGACGATGTAGATCTCCTCGCCGGAGCAGTTCGGGGCCTCGATGGCGGCCGAGCCGTAGAAGACGCCGCGGCCGGTCAGATCGGCGAGGCCGGGCGCGTTCAGGAGGCGGTACGACACGCCCGTGGCCAGCACGACCGTGTGCGCCGCGACGGCCGTGTCGTCGGAGAACCGCAGCAGCGTGACCGGGTCCTGTCGTTCGAGGCCGACGACCTCGCGGGTGGTGAGCATCTCGGCGTTGAACTTCTGGGCCTGCCTGCGGGCGCGGTCGGTGAGCTGGGCGCCGGAGACGCCGTCTGGGAAGCCCAGGTAGTTCTCGATCCGGCTGCTCTGCCCCGCCTGGCCGCCGGTCGCCCGCTGCTCGACCAGCAGGGTCCGCAGGCCCTCGGACGCGCCGTAGACCGCCGCGCCGAGCCCGGCCGGGCCCCCGCCGATCACGGCGAGGTCGTAGAGGTCGGAGGCGGGGGTGGTGGCCATGCCGACGTGCGCGGCGAGGTCGGTCTCCGTGGGCCGGGCCAGGGCCTTGCCGTCCGTGGTGATCACGACCGGCACGTCCGCCTCGGCCAGCCCGGCCGCGGCGAGCAGCCGTGCGCCCTCGGCCTCGTCGGCCCGGATCCAGCGGTACGGCACGAGGTTGCGGGCCAGGAAGTCGCGCACCGCGAACGACCGCGCCGACCAGCGGTGCCCGACGACCTTGGTCTCCGGCATCGTCACGGCGGGGGTGGCGAGCCACGCCTCCAGCAGCGCGTCCAGCACCGGGTAGAGCTTCTCCTCGGGCGGGTTCCACGGCTTGAGCAGGTAGTGGTCGAGATCCACGATGTTGATCGCGTTTATGGCCGCGTCCGTGTCGGCGTACGCGGTGAGCAGCAC
Organism: Microbispora triticiradicis; assembly: GCA_003260025.2. Lineage (GTDB taxonomy): Bacteria > Actinomycetota > Actinomycetes > Streptosporangiales > Streptosporangiaceae > Microbispora > Microbispora triticiradicis. The sequence continues at coordinate 82,979 of QFZU02000127.1, forward strand.
ACGGCGGGCCAGCGGGAAGACGTCCATGGCGGCCTCGAGGAACTCGATGCCGTTCATCCCGGGCATCCGGTAGTCGGCCAGGAGCACGGCGACCTGCTCGCCGCGCAGCTTGATCTCCCGCAGCGCCTCCAGCGCGGTGGACCCGGACTCCGCCCGGATCACGCGGTAGCGGTCGCCGTACCGGCGGCGTAGGTCGCGCGCCACCGAACGCGAGACAGAGGGATCGTCGTCGACGGTGAGGATCGCGGCGTTCTGCACGTCTCCACGGTACTGGCGATAAACATGATCCGGTCCGCCCCCGGAGGGCCATAGGTCCCATGCCGGGGGGACGTTCGTCGGTCGCCGTACGGGTGGGTATGACGAAGTCTGAGGAGGGACGGGGAGGAAGATGCGATGCCCATGACCGTCCGGGACGTCATGAACAGGTTCGTGGTCGCGGTCGAGGCGGACGCCTCGTTCGGCGAGGTGGTGACCGCGATGTGCCGGTTCCACGTCGGAGCGGTCCCCGTGGTGGACGGCGAGCGGCGGGTGCTGGGCATGGTCAGCGAGGACGACCTGCTGCTGAAGGACATGGACCGGCGGATGGGCGACCTGCTCTTCGAGGGGCCCACGCGTCACCGGGAGCGGAGGAAGGCGGCGGGCCGGCTGGTGCGCGATCTCATGAGCACTCCCGCGATCACGGTCACCGAGGACACCCCGGTGCGGCAGGCGGCCTGGCTCATGCACCGGAACCGGATCAAGGATCTTCCGGTGGTGGACGAGCAGACCGGGCGCATCACCGGGCTGGTCCGCAAATCCGACCTGATCAGGGTGTTCTGCCGCTCCGCGGAGGACATCCGCGACGACGTCCTCGAGGTGATCGGGCCCTGCTCGGGGCGGTGCTCCCTCCGGGTCGAGGACGGGATCGTCTACCTGGAGGGCAGTGTGGAGCGGCGTTCCCAGCTCAGGACGCTGCTGGAGGACATCTGGCGGGTGGACGGCGTGGTGGACGTCGACTCCGACGTCTCGTACGAAAACGACGACCTGGGCCGGGTGGTCCCGCCCGTCACCCGTCCATGATCAGTACGGCGGCTCCCTCCACCCGGTCGGCGGCGAGGTCGGCCAGCGCCCGGTCGGCGGCCGAGAAGGAGTAGGGCGTGGTCGTGACCTGAGGGTGGTGGAGGGAAGCCAGCCGGAGGAACTCCCGGCCGTCGCCGCGGGTGTTGGCCGTGACGCTGCGCAGCGTGCGCTCCTGGAACAGATGGCGCTGGTAGTTCAGCACCGGGATGTCGGTCAGGTGGATCCCGGCGACCGCGAGCGTCCCGCCCCGGTCGAGCGCGGCGAGGGCGACCGGCACGAGGTCGCCCACCGGGGCGAACAGGATGGCCGCGTCGAGGGGCTCCGGCGGCGGGTCGGCGCTGCCCCCGGCGGAGGCCGCGCCCAGCCGGAGCGCGAGTTCCCGGGCCGCCGCCGACCTCGTCATCACGTGCACGGTCGCGCCCTCGGCGATCGCGATCTGCGCGGTCAGGTGCGCCGAGGCGCCGAAGCCGTAGATCCCGAGCCGGCCACCCGGCGGCAGATCGGCGCGGACCAGCGCGCGGTATCCGATGATCCCCGCGCACAGCAGCGGCGCCAGCGTCTCGGCCGGAGCGTCCTCCGGCAACGGGTAGACGTACGCGGCGGGGGCGGTCAGCAGTTCGGCGTAGCCGCCGTCGGCGTCCCAGCCCGTGTAGGCGGACGCGGGACACAGGTTCTCCGCGCCCCGCAGGCAGTAGCGGCACCGGCCGCAGGTCGAGCGCAGCCACGCCACGCCCACCCGCGAACCGGGCGGCGGCCCCGCCGTGTCCGGGCCGAGGGCCGCCACCCGCCCCACCACCTCGTGCCCGGGAACCGTACGGGGCCGCCTCGGGGGGAGATCGCCCTCGGCGAGGTGCAGGTCGGTGCGGCAGACGGCGCACACCTCGACGCGGATCAGCAGTTCCCCCGGCCCGGGCACGGGGTCCGGCAGTCCGGCCCGCTCCAGGGGCCGCGTCTCGACCGGTCCCGGGTGGGCCACGACCCAGGCGTCCACGGCTAGCCGTGCCGGATGCGCCGGCCGCTGATCTCGACCGGCTCGATCCTGATGTAGAGGGGGCGCTCGCCGCCCGCCCACGTCTCGACCTCCTTGTGCACGTCACCCGTCACGTGGTGGGCTCCGCCGCGGACGAGCACGCTCCAGCCCTCCCGCGTCCTCTCGTCGATGCGGTCGACCTCGAAGGCGACCATGAAGTCGGCCCCGTTGACGCCCGTGCGCAGGTCGGCGTCCATCGGGCCGCCGAGCGCCGTGCGGAACAGCACCGCGCCCTGCTCCACCGTGTAGTTGACCGGCAGGATCACCGGGCCGCCGGGGTGGGTGAAGGCGATCCTGCCGACGCCCCCGGGGGAGATCAGCCGCAGGCAGTCGTCGCGGTCCAGCTTCTCCAGGTGCGGCAGGCCGGCGGGTGCGGTGTTCTCAGTCATGCGTTCCTCTTCTTCAGAGTCGGGTCCTACGGCCTCGTTCGGCGCGTGACCAGCGTCCCGTCCCCGGCGCCGGCGGCGGCACCGCCGTCCGTCACGTTCCGGGGGACGAAAGACCCTTGGCCGCGTCTCCTCCCTTGGCCGTCGTTTGCCGTAATCCCTCCTTTAGTCGCATGCCCCGGATGGGCACGACCGTCACGTGACTCCCGCCGGGGGAGCGCCACGGGGAGGACCCCCCGTCATCACCACAACGGGAAGGACGCCGCGATGAGGCCGTACGGACAACCACACGCCGATCACCCGGCGAGGCGCTGATGGAGGTGCTGAGCGGCCGCGTGCTCGTGCGCTCCGCCGACCGGGCCGCGAGCCGCCGCTTCTACCGGGACGTCCTGGGCCTGGCGGTGAGCCGGGAGTTCGGACCGGCCGAGGACCCCGGGGTCGTGTTCTTCCTCGGGGCCGGATTCCTGGAGGTCTCCTCGCACGGCGGCGGCGCGCGGGAGAGCCCGGCTCTGTGGCTCCAGGTCCGCGACGTCCGGCGGGAGCACGAACGGCTGGCCGGCGCGGGGGTGCGGGTGTCGCACCCGCCCCGGCTGGAACCCTGGGGCCTCGTGGAGATGTGGATCGAGGACCCCGACGGCCTGCCGATCGTGCTCGTCGAGATCCCCGAGGGACATCCGCTGCGGCGCGATCCCCGATCCTTCACCCCTCATCCCACCTGACCAGGATGAGTGTGATCCGGGTCTCACCTCGCCGTAGGCTTCTACTGGGAGACGGTAGCCTTAATTTCCTACCGGATTCGTGGGAGAATCGGGCGATGAGTACCTGGCCATGTGAGACGCCGACCACCGCCGCCGTCATGGCCGCGCGCTGGGTGAGGTCGGCGGCCGTCGACGACGCCCTCGGACGGCACTGGCTGGCCAATCCCGATCCCCGGGGCCGGTCGGCCGGCGCGGGGAACGCCTCCTCCGTGTACGCGGGGGCGGCCGGCGTCGTGCTGTTCTTCCTGGAGGCCGCCGCCGCCACCGGCGACCAGACGTATCAGGACGACGCGCTCGCGGGGGCGCGGCGGCTCGCCGCGACGTGGCGGGAGCAGCGCGATCCGACCTTCTACCACGGCCGGGCGGGGATGCTCTTCGCGATGGCCGAGACCGGCTGGGCGACCGGCGACGAGGAGGTCCACGAGGCGGCCCGCGCCGCCGCCGACGGCCTGGTGCGCGACGTCCGCCGGTTCGACGACGGCGTCGGCTGGACCGGGGACCCGGCGCTGCGCGGCGACGGGGGGATCGTGCTCGCGCTGCTGCACGCCTCGGGCCTCCTCGGGGTGTCGGCGTACGAGGAGGTGGCCGTCGAGGCGGGCGGGCGCATCGCGGCCCTCGCCGTGCCCGGCCACCGCTTCGGCGGAAAGGCCTGCCCCGACCTGCCCGTGGACGCCGTCACGCCAGGGTTCCTGTCGGGTACGGCGGGCACCGCGTTCCTGCTCGCCCGGCTGCACGGCGTGACCCGCGACGCGCGGTTCCTCGCGGCGGCCCGCCGGGGGGCCGACTTCGTCCGCACGGTCAGCGTGGTCACCGACAGGTGCGCCCGCGTCCCGCACCACCTGCCGCAGGGGCGCCGCCTCCACTACCTCGGCTTCTGCTCCGGCGCGGCCGGGGTGGCCCGGATGTTCCACGAGCTGCACCGCGTCACCGGCGATCCCGGCGACCTGGACTGGGTGGAGCGCCTCGCCCACGGGATCGTGCAGAGCGGGCTGCCGGAGCACGCCCCGCCCGGCCACTGGGACGTGGCCTGCCTGTGCTGCGGCACGGCCGGGCTGCTGGAACTGTTCACCGGCCTGTACGCGGCCACCGGGCGGGAGCCGTACCTCGCCTTCGCCCGCACCCTCGCCGCCGATCTCATCGGACGCGCGGCCGGGGACGAGGAGGACGGCTTCCGCTGGTACCAGGCGTACCGCCGGCTGCGGCCGGAGGAGTTCACCGCCGACACCGGCTACATGGTGGGCGCCGCGGGGATCGGGACCGCGCTGCTGCACCTCGCCGCCACCGAGGACGCCGCCCAGGACGCCGCCTCGGCCGCGGCGGGGGGTGTGGCGCAGGGCGGCCCGCGCCGTCTGATCCTCCTGCCGGACAACCCGTTCCCGGCGATCCCGGTCCCCGCCGCCGTTCTGCGCGGGGGCGACGCCTGAGCGGCGCCCCTTGGCGGCCGGCTCCACAGGTCCTTCGGGGGTCGTCTTCGGAGCTCGTCTCAGGGCCGTCGCCGGAACGGGGCGAGCGTGGCGCGCACGAGATCGGCGGCGCCCCAGTCGGGGTCGAACTGGGCGATCACGGCCAGGTGCTGGCGTAGCTGGAGGATCGGCATCCGTTCGCGCCAGTCGCGGTCGAGCCCGGTCAGCTCGGCGTACAGCTCGAAGAACACGTGCGCCTCGGGCGGCGGCGCCGTCGTCCACAGGTGGGCCAGGTCGACCTCGGCCCACATGTACGACACGGCCGGGTCGATCAGTGCGGGCCGCCCGTCAGGGGTGGCCATGACGTTCAGAGCCCACAGGTCGCCGTGCGTCAGGCACGCGGGCCGGACGGGCAGCAGCTCGGGCAGCCGGTCGCACAGCCGCTCCAGCGCCGCTCGGTCCGCGACGTCGAGCGCCTCCCGGACGCGACGCTCGCCGAGCCAGCGCAGCAGACGGTGCTGGGCGAAGAACTCGTACCCGTCGTCGTCCCAGGTGTTGACCTGCCGGCGACGGCCCAGCCAGTTGTCCCGGTGCCACCCGAATCGGGGGTGCCGCGTGGTGGTGTGCAGGTGGGCGAGCGCATGCGCGAGCTGCTCCCAGAAGGCCCCGGTGCCCGGCCGGGGCCGCAGCGCGGACAGTACGAGCAGGTCGCGGTCCGCGAGGATGATCTCGGGTGTGGCGACGCCGCCCGTCTCGCGGAGCACGGTGAGCCCCTCGGCCTCCGCGGCGAAGGCGTCGTCCGACGGCGGCTCGCCGAACGCCTTGACGAACACCGGCGTGCCGTCACCGCGGCGCGCGAGCCCCGCGATCGCGGCGAGGCCTCCGGCGGCCGGCTCGACCGCGACGACGTCGGTCAGACCGGCCGCGTGCAGGCGTTCGAGCAGGACGGAGGTCGTGTCTGTCACGGGTGTGCTCCTGTCTGGCGGTCACGCGTCATGGCATGTCAGGGCCGAGCCGGCGGCGGCTCACTCATCGGTGCCGGCTGTGCCCTCCTGTCGAGTGTGCTCGCCGTCGGCAGGTGCCGGCCTCCCGTGCGTCATGGGGGAGCGTGCCCTCCTCCCGCTCCGCCCCCTGGGAGGAGGGCGCGTCCACATCTGACTTTGACGCGCGATGGGGTGTTCGTCCAGAAAGTAAAACTTTCGTCCGCAATGTCGAGATTTGGGGTCTTCTTGGTTTAGTGTCCGGTTACCCAACCGTGACCAGTCAGGAGATCCCCCATTTCCAGCTACGCGGACCCCCATGAGCAGCACGTGACCGCCCTCTCCCTCGCGGCGGCCTCCCTCCCCGAAGACGCGGCCGAGGCGGCCGAGACTCCGGCCGTTCCCGAGGTCGGCTGTCCCACGGCCGACGGCCGGACGGTGCTCTACGCCGGCAAGACGACCGCGTCCTACTTCTGGGACGACGGATCGGGCGTCAACGGCGACACCGGAGCCCCCGCGTCGGGCGAGCCGATGCAGAAGGGCCTGGCGGCCAGCCCGAGCTGGCCCATGGGCACCAAGGGCTATGTGGTCTACCAGGGCAAGAAGGCCGAGTTCTTCGTCGGCGACCGCGGCCCGGGCGTTCCCTCCAGCAGCGGGGTCATGCTCGATCTCGACGGTAAGACGTTCGCCGAGCTCACCGGCGGCACCTGGGACAGCGACTCGCTCACCGTCGAGGGCGCGGGCGGGCTCGGCCACATCCCGGTGAAGTACGTGATCACCGAATGGGGCAAGGGGCGCGGCAAGACGGGCGCGCCCAAGCCGTTCTCCACCGGCGCGTACGGCGTGCGGGACCAGGCCGAGCCTCCGCCGCCCTGCCCGACCGCGGCCCCCGCCCCCTCCGAGGAGTCGCAGACCACCGCCTCCACGCCGGCTGCCAAGGCGGCCCCCGAAGCGGCCGCGAAGGCGGCCCCGGCGCAGCCGCTCACGCCGGCCTCTCCCGCTGCCGCCGACCAGGCCCAGGCCGCCGCTGCGGCCATGGCCCCCTTCGCCGGCGGGCAGGACGCGGCGGGCGGCGCGTCCCC
>QFZU02000128.1 GCA_003260025.2 Microbispora triticiradicis
GGCGCGCCGCGGCGGAGGCGCCGCCGGGCCGGCCTCGCCCCGCGCCGGCGCACGCGCCCGCACCGGCAGACTGAGCCGTATGCGCGTGCTGATAGTGGAGGACGAGCCCTACCTGGCCGAAGCCGTCCGGGACGGTCTGCGGCTGGAGGCGATCGCCGCCGACATCGCCGGCGACGGCGACGCGGCCCTGGAACTGCTCAGCGTCAACTCCTACGACATCGCGGTCCTCGACCGCGACATTCCCGGTCCCTCCGGCGACGAGGTCGCCCGGCACATCGTCGCCTCCGGCAGCGGTATCCCGATCCTCATGCTCACCGCCGCCGACCGGATCGACGACAAGGCCTCCGGGTTCGGGCTCGGCGCCGACGACTACCTCACCAAACCGTTCGAGCTCCGGGAGCTCGTCCTGCGGCTGAGGGCGCTCGACCGCAGACGCGCGTACGCCCGGCCCCCGGTTCGCGAGATCGCGGGCCTGCGGCTCGACCCCTTCCGCCGGGAGGTGTTCCGCGGCGAACGCTACGTCGCGCTCACCCGCAAACAGTTCGCCGTGCTGGAAGTCCTCGTCGCCGCCGAGGGCGGGATCGTCAGCGCCGAGGAACTGCTGGAACGAGCGTGGGACGAGAACGCCGACCCCCTCACCAACGCCGTGCGCATCACCGTCTCCGCACTGCGCAAACGGCTCGGCGAACCATGGGTCATCGCCACGGTGCCCGGTGTCGGCTATCGGATCGACACCGGCATCGCCACGGGAACGGGCCCCGGCAGCACGCATGGATAGGCGCCCAGGGCTCAGCACCCGGCTGAAACTCACCCTCAGCTACGCCGGATTCCTTCTACTCGCCGGCGCCCTCCTGCTGGCCGTGGTGTGGGTGTTCCTGCTGCGCTACGTGCCCGACGGCGCGCTCGGCACCGGGGCGGGGGCCGCCCCGCCCGGGGCGGCGCCCCTGCGGTTCATCCCCAACCGCACCGACCTCCAGCGCGCCTTCGTCCCCCGCGCGGGCCAGGCACTGGCCTTTCTGCTGGCGTTCGGCCTGCTGGGCGGATGGCTCCTCGCCGGCCGGATGCTCGCGCCGCTCACCCAGATCACGGACGCGGCCCGGCGGACGACCGCGAACGGGTCGCTGTCCCACCGGATCCGCATGAAGGGCCGCCGGGACGAGTTCCGGGAGCTCTCCGACGCGTTCGACTCGATGCTCGACCGGCTCGAGTCCCACGTCGCCGAGCAGCGGAGGTTCGCCGCGAACGCCTCCCACGAACTGCGCACGCCGCTGGCGATCTCGCGGACGCTCCTCGACGTGGCCCGCCGGGACCCCACGCGGGACCGGGACGAACTCCTCGACCGCCTGCACACCGTCAACCAGCGGGCGATCGACCTCACCGCGGCCCTCCTGCTGCTCAGCCGCGGCGACCGCGGCGACTTCACCCGGGAGAGCGTCGACCTCTCCCTCGCCGCCGAGGAGGCCGCCGAAACGCTGCTTCCGCTCGCCGAACAACGCCGGATCACGCTGAACGTCACCGGCGGGGCGGCCCGGACCGAGGGCTCCGCCGAGCTCCTGGCGCGGATGGTGACGAACCTCGTCCAGAACGCGATCGTCCACAACCTCCCCGCCGGCGGCACCGTGACGGTCCACACCGAGGCGTACGGCGGCACCAGCCTGCTGCGGGTCGAGAACACGGGACGCCCCCTCCCGCCGGAACTGATACCGACCCTCATCGAACCCTTCCAGCGCGGAACGGAACGCGTGCGCACCGACGAGCACGCCGGCGCCGGCCTCGGCCTGGCCATCGTGCACAGCGTCGTCCGCGCCCACAACGGGACCCTCGATCTCGCCCCCGGCCCCCACGGCGGGCTCCTCGTCACCGTACGGCTTCCCGGCGCGCCGTAGGCACGGCCGCCCGGTTCACCCCCGGCCGCGGCCGCGCGCCGGGGCCGCTCGTCGTCACCGGACCGCCCCTTGTCGCGAAAAGGCCGAAATCCCCGGCGAAAGCGTGTTGACAGCTTATCCGAGTTTTCCTACTTTGTTTGTAGGTATTGAGCGCCGACGCCAAGCCCCGGCTCGTCGGCCGGCAACCCTCGCACCGCGCGGGGTGCCCCGGGGAAAACCTGGCGGCGTGGCAGTCGCGCCGCAAGCGCGGGCCCCATCGGGGCTCCTGGTCATGGGGGCGTGCGCGGCACGCTCTCCGGGAGGCGGCATGGCCACTCACGGGGAGTTTCGGGCGGGCACAGGCCGGGACACGCCGCCTCCCCACTCCGCCGTCCCGTCTTGAACACCGAAAGGCTCTCCCCCGATGTCCACGAACACACGCTTATCCATCGGCGTCTCGCTTCTGGGGGTCCTCGCCCTCGCCGCCTGCGGCACGACGGGCAGGGACACCGCGGCGGGCAAGGCCCCCGCCGGGCCGGTCAAGGGCGGCACGCTGACGTTCGCCGTCAACACCGAGCCCTCCACCTGCCTCGATCCCCACCAGAGCCCCGCCGACGTGGCCGGCCTGTTCACCCGGCCCGCCCTGGACTCGCTCGTGTCCCTGGACGGCGAGGGGAGGATCCACCCGTGGCTCGCCACCAAGTGGACCGTCTCGCCGGACCAGAAGACCTACACGTTCACCCTGCGCGACGGCGTGAAGTTCTCCGACGGCACGGCCTTCGACGCCGAGGCGGTCAAGGCCAACCTGGACCACATCGTCGACCCGGCGACCAAGTCCCAGCTGGCCGCGGGATACATCGAGCCGTACAAGGGCAGCGAGGTCGTCGACCCGCACACGGTGAAGGTCCACTTCAGCAGGCCGTACTCGCCGTTCCTGTCCGCCCTCGCCACCGCGTACTTCGGCATCGAGTCGCCGCGGTCGCTGAAGCAGCCGCAGGACGCGCTGTGCAAGAAGGTCGTCGGGTCCGGGCCGTTCGTGATCGACGAGTACGTGGTGCAGAAGGGCATCACCTACCACCGCAACCCCGGCTACGCCTGGGCGCCTGAGGGCGCCGCGCACACCGGGGAGGCGTACCTGGACAAGCTGGAGATCAAGGTCATCACCGAGGACTCCGTCCGGCTCGGCGCGCTGACCAGCGGGCAGGTCGACGGGATCGCCAGCGTGCCGCCGGTGAACGTCAAGCAGGTGCAGGGCGACCCCCGGCTGACCGTCACCACGCGGCAGGCGCCGGGCGGCAACTACAACTACTACCCGAACACGACCTCCGGGCCGTTCGCCGACAAGCGGGTCCGGCAGGCGTTCCGCGACGGCATCGACTTCGCGACGATCGTCAAGAACCTCTACTTCGGGGCGTTCCAGCCCGCGGCGGGCCCCATCTCCCCGTCGACCGACGGGTACGACAAGACGCTCGAAGGAAAGACGAAGTACGACCCCGCGGCGGCCGCCCGGCTGCTGGACGAGGCCGGCTGGTCGGGGAAGGACGCCGAGGGCTACCGGACCAAGGACGGCAGGCGGCTGACGATCCGCTGGGGGTTCCTCAAGGCGTTCGCCCGCGAGCAGCGCGACACGCTGGCCGAGCAGATCCAGGCCGAGGCCAAGAAGATCGGCTTCGAGATCCAGTTCGTCTCCGGCACGGTCAACGAATGGCTGGAGAAGTATCCCAAGGGCGACTACGACCTCATCGACTTCAGCTGGCAGCGTGCGGACGGCGACACCCTGCGCAACCTGTTCGACACCTCCGCCATCCCCACGGCCGCCAAGTTCGGCCAGAACGCCGCCCGCCTGTCCGACAAGGACGTCGACGGCTGGCTGAGCGACGCGCTGGACACGACCGACCAGGCCAAGCGGGCCGAGCTGTACGCCAAGGTGCAGCAGCGGGTCACCGACGAGGCCGCGGTCTTCCCGGTGTACGTGTTCAACTACCTGCTCGGGACCGGCAAGAAGGCCCACGGCATCGGCTGGGAGCCGCAGGCGTACCCGACCTTCTACGGCGCCTGGGTCGAGCAGGCATGACCGCCGTCGCCGTACCGGCCACCCGGGCCCGCGCCCGGGTGGTCCGCCCGGTGCTGGTGCGGCTGGGCACGTCCGTCCTGGTGCTGTGGGGCGCGGTGACGGTCGCCTTCGCCGGCCTTCACCTCACCCCGGGCAACGTCGTCGACCTGCTCATCGGCAGTAGCACCGTCACACCCGAGGTCCGCGCCCGGATCATCGCCGACTACGGGCTGGACCGGCCGCTGCCCGCACAGTACGCCGCCTACCTGGGCCGGGTGCTGCACGGCGACCTGGGCCAGTCGTACCAGCTGCACCAGTCGGTCGCCTCGGCGATCGGCGAGCAGGTCGGCTCGTCCGTCCAGCTCATGCTCTCGTCGTTCGTCCTGGCGGTCGTGGTCTCGGTCACGGTCGCGGTGCTGACCGCGGGCCGCCGGTGGGCGCGGGCGGTGTTCTCCGGCATCGAGCTGGTCGGCATCTCCATCCCGTCCTTCTGGGCCGGGATCCTGCTGCTCACCGTCTTCTCGTTCGGGCTGGGGATCTTCCCCGCCACCGGCGGGGACGGGCCGGAGAGCCTGGTCCTGCCGTCCGTCGCGATGGCGATCCCGGTCGTCGCGACGCTGAGCCAGGTGCTGCGCGAGGGACTGGAGCTCACGCTGGAGGAGCCGTTCGTGCTCACCGCCCGCTCGCGCGGCATGTCCGACCTGGGCGTGCGGCTGCGGCACGCGCTGCGGCACGCCCTGCTGCCCACGGTCACCCTGGCCGGGTGGATGGTCAGCTTCCTGTTCGGCGGGGCCGTGATCATCGAGTCGGTCTTCTCCCGGCAGGGCATCGGGCGGCTGACCCTCGCGGCCGTCGGCAACAAGGACCTGCCGGTCGTGATGGGCGTGGTGCTGATCGCCTCGCTGCTCTACGTCGTCATCAACATCCTGCTCGACCTGCTCTACCTGGCCATCGACCCGCGACTGCGAGGTGCCTGAGTGACCACGTCCACCCTTGCCGCACCCGCCGTGGTCGTGGGGCGCGGACGGCGGCGCCGGGTGCCGCGGGCCGGTGTCTGGGCCGCCTCCGCGTTCCTGCTGGCCGTGACCGTGGTCGCGGTGGCGCCCGGCCTGGTCGCGCACGGCTCGCCCGACCTCACCGACGCCGTCGCGGCGCTCCGGCCGCCGGGCGGCGGGCATCCGCTCGGCTCCGACGCCAACGGGCGCGACATCTTCACCCGGATCGTGTACGGAACGAGGCCGTCGGTGCTGGCCGGGCTGGCCGCCACCGCGATCGCGGTCACCGGCGGCACCCTCGTCGGGCTGCTGGCCGCGCTCGGCGGGCGGGTGCTCGACGAGGCCGCCATGCGCCTCGTCGACATCCTGCTCTCGCTGCCGGGACTGCTGCTGGCCCTGCTGGTCATCGCCGTCGTCGGCCCGGGGACGCTCAACGCGGTCTTCGCCATCGCCGCCTACACGCTGCCCGGGTACGCCCGCCTGGTCCGCGCCCAGACCATGGTCATCCGCAGGTCCGGGTACGTCGAGGCGGCCGTCTCGCTCGGGCTGACCAGGGCCGGGATCGTCACGCGGCACGTGCTGCCCAACGCGTTCGCGCCCCTGCTGGTGGTGGCCACGATCGAGGTGGGCACCGCGCTCGTCGCGGCGTCGTCGCTCAGCTTCCTCGGCCTCGGCCCGAAGCCGCCCGCCCCGGAGTGGGGGGCGATGCTGTCGGCCGGGCGCGACTACTTCTCCGTCGCCTGGTGGGTCGCGGTCTTCCCTGGGCTGGCCATCACGCTCACCGTCCTTTCCGTCACGGTCGTCGGCCGCCATCTGCAGCGGCGCGTCGAAGGGAGACTGTCGTGACCGAACAGCGGGTCACCCCGATCGTCGAGGTGTCCGATCTGCGGGTCTCGTTCGGCCAGGTCGAGGCCGTCCGCTCGATCTCCTTCACGGTGAGCCCGGGGGAGTGCGTCGCCATCGTGGGGGAGTCGGGCTCGGGCAAGAGCGTCACCGCCCGCACGCTGATCGGGCTGACCGGCCCCGGCGCCGAGGTCACCGCCCGGTCGCTCGTGGTGGCCGGCCGCGACGTCACGGCGTACGGCGAACGGCAGTGGCGGGCGGTGCGGGGCGGCGAGGTCGGCTATGTCCTGCAGGACGCGCTGGTCTCGCTCGACCCGCTGCGCCCGGTCGGCAGGGAGATCGCCGAGACCCTGCGGCTGCACCGGACCGTGCCGCGCGCGGACGTGCGGCGGCGGGTGGTCGAACTGCTGGCCGAGGTGGGGGTGCCGGAGCCGGAACTGCGGGCCGCGCAGTATCCGCACCAGCTCTCCGGCGGGCTGCGGCAGCGGGCCCTGATCGCCTCGGCGGTCGCCTGCGCGCCCCGGCTGCTGATCGCCGACGAGCCGACCACCGCCCTGGACGTAACCGTGCAGGCGCAGATCCTGCGGCTGCTGGCCGAGCGCCGGCGGGCCGGGGCGGGGCTGCTGCTGATCAGCCACGACCTCGCCGTGGTGGCCGAGCTCGCCGACCGGGTGCTGGTGATGAAGGACGGCGTGGTCGTCGAGGAGGGCGTCACCCGGGACGTGCTGGGCGCCCCCCGGCACGCCTACACCCGCCGGCTGCTGGCCGCGGTGCCCTCCGCGCACGGCAGGGGCACCCGGCTCACCGTGCCCGAGGACGGCTCGGCACCGCGTCCGGCGCCGGCCGTGCTGCCCGGCGGGGTGGTGGTCAGGGCGTCCGGGCTGGCCAAGTCGTTCACCGGGCCGGACGGGCTGCCCCGAGCGGCCGTCGACGGGGTGTCGTTCGAGCTGCGGGCCGGGGAGACGCTCGGGCTCGTCGGCGAGTCGGGCTCGGGCAAGACCACGACGGCCCGCCTGGTGCTGGGGCTGGTGGAACCCGACGCGGGCGAGGTGGAGGTCGACGGGAGGTCCTGGCGGGGGCTGGGGCCCGCCGGGCGCCGGGCTCTGCGGCGGCACATCCAGGTGATCTACCAGGACCCGCTGAGCTCCTTCGACCCCCGCTTCACCGTACGGCGGATCCTCGGCGAGGCGCTCGCCGTGGGCGGCGAGCCGCGCCGAACCCGGCGCGACCGGGCCGTCGAGCTGCTCGCGCGGGTAGGCCTGGACGAGTCGATCCTGGACCGCAGGCCGCTGCGCCTGTCGGGCGGGCAGCGGCAGCGGGTGGCGATCGCCCGGGCGCTGGCCCCCCGGCCCCAGGTGATCGTCTGCGACGAGCCGGTCTCCGCGCTGGACGTGTCGATCCAGGCGCAGGTGCTCGACCTCCTCGCCGACCTGCAGGCCGAGCTCGGCGTGGCCTACCTGTTCATCTCCCACGACCTCGGCGTGATCCACCACGTCAGCGACCGGGTACTGGTGATGAAGGACGGCCGGGTGGTGGAGTCCGGCGACGTCCGAAAGATCTTCACCGAACCGGCCGCGCCGTACACGCGGGAGCTCCTGGCCGCGATTCCCCGGCTGGACCGGACACCCCGGCCGGACGAGGCCCCGCAGCCGGACCAGACGGCCCGGCTCGATCATCGGGCGCACGACCGGGAGGCCGTGGCATGACGTACGACATCGCGATCGTCGGGGCGGGCGTGCACGGCGCGGCCGCCGCGTTCCACCTCGCCCGGCGCGGCGTCTCCGTCGCCGTGTTCGACCGGGGCCCGGTCTCGGGCGGCCCCACCGGGCGGTCGGGCGGCATCTGCCGGGCCTACTACACCGACCCGTTCCTGGCGGAGACGGCACGCGACGGCATCGCGTTCCTCGCGGGCTTCGAGGAGCGCACCGGCGGGCACCAGTCGGGGTTCCGCCGGACCGGCGCGTTCTACCTGCACGGCCCCGGCGACGCCGGGGCGGCCGCCGAGACCGCCGCGCGGCTCGGCGAGCTCGGCGTCCGCAGCGAGCTGGTCGGCGCTGGGGCGCTGCCCGCCCGGCTGCCCGGCCTGGACCTCGACGGCGTCGCCGTCGCCGTCTGGGAGGCGGACGCCGGGTACGCCGACCCGTACGCGGCG
>QFZU02000129.1 GCA_003260025.2 Microbispora triticiradicis
CTCTCCGCCGGCCGCGGCCCGGGACACCGCCTCCGGCACGGCCGGCGGCACCGCTGCGGGCTCCGCGGACGGCACGCCGGCCACCCCGGACACCGGCGCGGCCAGCCCGGTCACCCGTACGGCGTCCGAGTCCGCCGCCCGGCCGCTGAGCGGCAAGGTCGTGGTGATCGACCCGGGCCACAACGGGGGCAACTTCCGGCACACCCGGGAGATCAACAGGCAGGTGAACATCCTCACCCAGAAGAAGGCCTGCGACACCACCGGGACGTCGACGAACGACGGCTACACCGAGGCGGCCTTCACCTGGGACGTGTCCAACCGGCTCGCCCGGCTGCTGCGGGGCCAGGGGGCCACGGTCAGGCTCACGCGGGCGGACAACACCGGCTGGGGCCCGTGCATCAACCAGCGGGCCGCGATCGGCAACAAGGCGCACGCGGACGCCGCGATCTCCATCCACGGCGACGGAGCGGCGCCCGGCGCGCACGGGTTCCACGTCATCATGCCGAAGAAGATCGGCGGGCCGGTCGACCCGGTCGTCGGCGACTCCCAGCGGCTGGGCCGGAAGGTCCGCGACGCCTTCCACAACGGCACCGGGCTGCCGTACTCGACCTACATCGGCAGGCAGGCGCTGAACTACCGCAGCGACCTCGGCGGGCTCAACCTGTCGACCGTGCCGAAGATCTTCATCGAGTGCGGCAACATGCGCAACGCCGGCGAGGCCCGCAGGTTCAGGGACGCGGGCTTCCGGCAGACCATCGCCGAGTCGCTGGCGAAGGGCCTCAAGGCCTACCTCACCACTCGGTAGAGGCGGCCGCCGGGGACGGCCCGCGCCGCGTGCTCGTGAGCGCGCGCCGCGGCGGCCGTCCCTCGCTCTTCCGGGCATCTCCGGGGACTCCGGCCGGCCTGTGGACGCCATGTCGTGCCTGTCGGTGGGGTTTGGCATCATCGCGGGATGGATGACCTGCTTCCCCTGCCGAGGTCGATCGAGACGGGCGCCGGGTCGGCCGAGATCGCGGCCGGGGCCGTCGTGTCGGGCCCGGCCGCCCTCTGCGACGCCGTACGGCTCGCGCTCGGCGTGCTCGACCCGCGGCCCGGCGACGCCGCCACGGCGGCCCTGCGGGTGGAGGAGGACCCCCGGCTCGGGCCGGAGGCGTACGTGCTCACGATCGCCCCGGACGGCGTGCGCATCGCGGCCGGGGATCGGGCGGGCGCCTTCTACGCGGCGCAGACGCTGCGGCAGGCGCTGCCGGACGAGGCGTTCCGGTCGGTCCTTCCGCCCGGGACGCGCTGGACCCTCCCCTGCGGGCGGGTGGCGGACGCACCGGCCTTCGCCTGGCGCGGCACGCATCTCGACGTGTCCCGCAGCTTCCTGCCCAAGCGGGAGGTGCTGCGCATGATCGACCTGATGGCGTCGCACAAGCTGAACCGGCTCCACCTGCACCTGGCCGACGACCAGGGCTGGCGGGTGGAGAGCAGGGCGTTCCCGCTGCTGCACGAGGTGGGCTCGCACCGCCCTCGCACGGTCGTCAGCCATCACGGGGAGGACCTCGCCTTCGACGACGTCCCGCACGGCGGTCACTACACACTCGCCGACCTGGCCGAGATCGCGGCCTACGCCCGGGCGCGGGCGGTCGTCGTCGTGCCGGAGATCGACGTGCCGGGACACGCCTCGGCCGTGCTGGCCGCCTATCCGGCGCTCGCGTCGCGACCGGGCGAGCGCTACCGGGTGCTCGACCGGTGGGGCATCTCGCCGGCGATCCTCTCCCCGCTTCCGGCGACCGTCGACTTCCTGCTCACCGTCTTCGGTGAGATCGCCGACGCCCTGGGCGAGGTGCCGTACTTCCACATCGGCGGGGACGAGTGCGTGCTGGACGACTGGGCCGCCTCGGCCGAGATCTCGGCGTACCGCGCGTCGCTGGGGCTGGAGAGCACGGGCGACCTGCACGCGTGGTTCCTGCGGCGGCTGGCCGACGCGCTGGCCGAGCGCGGCAGCCGGGCGGTGGTGTGGGACGAGGCGTTCGTCAGCGGCGGACTCAGGCCGGACACGATCGTGATGCCGTGGCGCGGCGAGCACGTCGCCCGGCGGGCCGCCGCGGCGG
Organism: Microbispora triticiradicis; assembly: GCA_003260025.2. Classification (GTDB taxonomy): domain Bacteria; phylum Actinomycetota; class Actinomycetes; order Streptosporangiales; family Streptosporangiaceae; genus Microbispora; species Microbispora triticiradicis. Next base: position 2,100 of record QFZU02000129.1, read on the forward strand.
GGCACGACGTGGTGGCGACGCCGGTCTTCCCGATGTACTTCGACTACGCCGAGGCCGCCTCACCCGAGGAGCCGGCCGGCCTGGGTGACGCGATCACGGTGGCCGACGTGGCGGCGTTCGAGCCGGCGCCCGCGTCGTGGCCGCCCGAGGAGCGGGCCCGGGTCGTCGGGACGCAGTTCCAGCTGTGGAGCGAGCGCATCCCGGACGGCCGTTCGCTCGACTACCGCGCCTGGCCCCGGGGCTGCGCGGCGGCGGAGGTCGCCTGGACCGGCGGCCCGCCCGCGTCCGAGGACTTCGCACGCCGTCTCGGCAGGCATCTCGGGCGGCTGGACGCGATCGGCGTCGAGTATCGCCCGCTCTCGGGGCCCCGGCCCTGGCAGCGCGGCGGCACCGGCCGGCGCCGGCACCGCCCGGGGGCCGTCACCGTCCAGGAGGTCATGCGCCACCTGCACGAGCTGAGCCTCTCCGCCGACTCCACCCGCCCCAGCATGTGACGGGTCAGGCGCCGTCGAGGACCTCGGCCACGATGGCGGCGGCGATCTTCTCGGTGTCGAGGTCCCGGTGTGCCTCGATGACCTCCCGGATCCTGGTGGTCAGGCTCAGGTCGGCGTGGGCGGCGTCGCCGATGTGGTGGGCGGCCACCGCGACGGCGGCGGCGAACTCGTAGGCGTCGTCCGGCCCGAGCCCCTGCGGGTCGATCTCGGCGAGCACGCGGGCGCCGTTCTTCGGCGAGACGCGGACCGTCCAGCCGCCGGACCGTGCGGCGACCGACAGGGTGTCCTTCCGCAGCGCGGGCGGGAACAGGACGACGGCCATCCGGCCCGCCGCGGCGAGGATCCGCTCCGCGAGCCTGCGGACGTCCTTCTTCGCGACGACGATCCTCCCGGAGCGGTTGACGATGCTCACGAGATCACCGCTGTCGGCCACGGCGATCCTCTCGCCGTCGGCCTGGTCGTAGATGGCGCTCATGGGGGTGTCACGCTTACCAGTTCTCGTCGGGGCGGGCTGCGAGACGTCGCCCATGCATGATCTCGCACTTTCCCCCCGAAAAGATCGCGTTCGGCCCTTCCTCCACAAAGGCCGGCCGGGTCACACCAGCGTGTAACCGGCCTCCTTCACGGCCTCGCGCACGGCGTCGTCGGTGACGTCGCCGGAGACCTCCAGGCGGCCGCTGCCGAGATCGACCTCGACTCCGGTGACGCCGGGGATCTCCCCGACCTCCTCCTTCACGGAGCTGACGCAGTGGCCGCAGGTCATGCCTTCGACGGTGTAGGTCTTCACGCTCATGACGGTCTTCCTATCCGAGAGAACGGGGTTCAGGCGGTCCGGCCGATCACTTCGCGGACCGAGCCGTATCCGTGCCGCCGCAGCCGGCGGGCGAGCCGCCGGTTGATCCGGGACGGCCACAGCGGGCCCTCGTAGATCAGGCCGGTGTATCCCTGGACGAGGGTGGCCCCGGCGAGCAGCCGTTCCCACACGTCGTCGACGTCCTCCACGCCTCCGACGGAGACGATCGTGAGCCGGTCGCCGGCCTTCTGGTGCAGGCGGCGCAGCACTTCGAGCGAGCGGCTCTTGAGCGGCCGTCCGGACAGCCCTCCGGCCTCGGTGCTGGAGACACCCGTACGGCTGATCGTGGTGTTGGTCGCGATGATCCCCGCGAGGCCCAGGTCGGCGGCGAGCTCGGCCACCGCGTCCACGTCCTCGTCCGCCAAATCCGGCGCGATCTTCACGAGCAGCGGGGTGCGCCCGGCCGCCTCCTTCACCGCCGAGAGCAGCGGCCTCAGGCGGTCGACCGCCTGGAGGTCGCGCAGGCCCGGGGTGTTGGGCGAGCTGACGTTGACGACCAGGTAGTCGGCGAGCGGCGCCAGCCTGCGGGCGCTGTCCACGTAGTCCCGTACGGCCTCGGACTCGGGCACCACTTTGGTCTTGCCGATGTTGACGCCGACCACCGCCGGGAGATGCCGCACCCGGCGCAGCCGGGTGGCGGCGGCGGCCGCTCCCGCGTTGTTGAAGCCCATCCGGTTGATGACCGCGCGGCTCTCGGGCAGCCGGAACAGCCGCGGGCGCGGGTTCCCCGGCTGGGCGTGCGCGGTGATCGTGCCGACCTCGACGTGCCCGAAGCCGATCGCCGAGAGCGGCTCGACACACCGGGCGTCCTTGTCGAACCCGGCGGCGAGCCCGAACGGCGAGGGGAAGTGGACGCCGAACGCCTGGACGCGCAGCGACTCCGCCCGCGGCGCGAGCAGCCGGTGCAGCAGCCGCGTGAGGGGCGGGAACATCGCGAGCAGGCGGAGCAGCCTGATCGTGAGATGGTGGGCGGCCTCGGCGTCGAGGCGGCTCAGGACCTGCGTGAACACGAGTCGATACATCACGGCCAGACTATCGTCCGGGCGCGGGTCAGTTGAGCCGAGGACGGGCCTGGGCGGTGGGCTCGACGAGCGGCACCCGCCTCGCCACCCGGATGGACAGCGCGGCGTCGAGGCCCAGCAGCCGCAGCAGGCGCAACGGGCCTCTGCCGGGGTGGTGGAAGGTCACGCTGCCGCCCCAGCTCCGTACGCGCTCGTCGGCCCACAGCAGGCTCCGGGCGCCCGCGCAGTCCAGGAAGCCGACTCCGGACAGGTCGACCTCGACGTGCCCGGGCCGGCAGGTCTCCAGGACCTGCCCCAGGCACGCGCGGAACTCCGGCGCCCCCGACAGGTCGAGGTCGCCGCTCAGGACGAGCCCGACGCCGGCCTCAGACGACGTGGTCTGGATTCGCAACATTCCGCGGACCCTGCTCGCCCAGCAGCTCCGCCGCGAGCTCGGATACCTTCCGTCTGCTGTCCCTGGCCTGCTTGCGCAGTCCCGTGAACGCCTGTGACGCGGTCAGATCGTGCTTGCCCATGAGATAGCCGATGGCCCGCTCGATCACGACCCGGTAGTCCAGGGCGTACTGGAGCTGGTCGGCGAGCACCGCCTTCTCGTCCGCCTCCATGGACGCGAGCAAAACCTGCTCGATCACATGCGCGTACGCGTGGAGGGCCTGGGTGTCGGTCTCCTGCCACTCGTGCGGCGCGTCCTGGTAGACGTTCAGGGTGCCCACGGGCACACCGCCGAGCCGGATCGGCACCCCCGCCACCCCGCGTACCTCGGGGTGCAACAGGTCACGCAGAGCCGGCCACCGCCGGTCGGCCCGCACGTCGACCGTCGTCACCGCGGTGTCCCCCACGTACGCCGCCACGCACGGGCCCTGGCTCGTCACCGCCTGGGCCCGTTCGAGGCTGCGGCCGCGCTCGTCCGTCGCGAAGAGGTAACGCAGGGTGCGATCCTCCTCGGCGAACATCAGGCCGGCGCCGGAGTAGCCGAAAAGCCGATCGACCACTTGGACGATGCGCTCGAGGTGGTGCACGATCCCGGTCGCCGACCTGTCCTTCTGCAGACGTCGCAGGCTGGCGACAAGAGCCTCAGGATCGATATGGGTCATTCCGTATCCTCTCGTGAACCTCACCTCGCACCGCCGTGGCCGTGGGAGAGGTGGCGATTCGGCCATCACAACTGCCCCAGAGGGGCGCGATCAGTCCTGTTCTCTGCCAGGACCTGCAGAACGATGACCATCAGCTCACCGAGGCGGTATCCGGCTTCCACCTCTGTGCGGTCCCAGACGTGCCCCACTCGGGCGTAGAAGTCCAGGACGCCGATGAGCTCCCCGCCCTCGACGAGAGGTACGGAGAGGACAGCCCGGACCGGGAGTGCGTGGACGGCCACGTGCGGGAACCCCAGGGGGCGATCGGCGTGCAGATCCTGGATCGCGACGAGACCGCCGCTCGCGGCGCTCGCGATGGCCGGGCCGTCGCCCACGTATTCCTGGGCGGACTCCAGCAGGACCCCGTCGTCGTCCGTCGCACCGATCGCGCGAAGGCGGTCCTGCGCGTCGAGGAGCATCAACGCGGCGCCGTCGACGCCGAACAGACCGGCCATGCCGGTGAGGACGTTCTCCAATACAGACGACGCGTCCGATGCCATCGCGAGCCCACTCTCAAACGATCAAGCGGCCGCGGACACAGGGCGGATTGCCCCTAAGCCTAGTGGGCTCTGAGCAGTTGAAGCCAGGTGATCCCCAGGGTTGCCGACAGGGTTGGCCGACAGGGCTGGAGACGATACGAAAAATCCGCCCTCCTGCGGGGAAGGCGGATCGGGAACGGATGGGGAAACGGGGTCATTCGCCCCAGAATGCGTCAACCTCGTACTGGTCGCGGCTGTGCAGCCACGACTCGGCGATCCTGCCGTCGCGCATGGTGATGACGTGCGCGAGGTTGTTCTCCAGCGGCACCTCACGGTCCGGCCGCGTCGCGGTGTACGTCGCGAGCGCGACGGCCGCCTCGTCGTCGGCCAGGACGCGGTGGACGTCGAGCTTGAGCGTCCCCTGGCTGAGCGTGGCGGCCTTGAGCACGAAACCGATCACGGCCTCCCGCCCGGCGTAGTCGCCGGTGTTCGTGCTCTTCCCGGGGACATGGAGCACCGAGTCGTCGGTCAGGAACGCCCCGGCGGCCTCCAGGTCTCCCCCGCTCAGCGCGTCGTAGAAGCCCCTGACGACCCGGGCGTTGTTCTCAGCCTGCGCCTTCTCCGATTGGGCGGACATGCGAACCCCTCCTCAAAGTATTTCGATGTCGAAAGAGTCGCACAGAGGTCTTTTGATGTCAAAATAGATGAGTGAGGGATCCAGACTTCCCCGTACGGCAGATGATGGACCAGTGGGCCGCGCGCAGGCCGGACCTCGACCCCCGGCCTATGGCCCTTTTCGGACGGCTGACCAGGGCCGACACCCTGGCCAACGGGGCCATCGCGGCGACCCTGAGGGCGCACGGGCTCAACCGCGGGGAGTTCGACGTGCTGGCCACGCTCTACCGGGGCGGGGAGGAGATGTCGGCGGGCGCGCTCGCCGGGGCACTCCTGCTCTCCCCCGCCGCGACCACTAACCGCCTCGACCGCCTCCAGGCGGCGGGGCTGCTGGCCCGCCTGCCCGATCCGGAGGACGGCCGGGGCGTCCGCGTACGGCTCACCGACGCGGGCCGGGATCTGCTCAAGCGCAGCGTCGAGGATCACGTGCGGGGGCTGGAGTCGCTTCTGGCGCTGCTGTCACCGGACGAGCGCGAGCAGTTGTCGGCCCTGCTCGCCCGGCTGCTGCACAGCATGGCCGCGCTTCGGGACTAACGCCTGGCCCTCTTCCCCTCGGGGGTGACGGCGTACCACTCGCCGCCGAAGTCGCGGACGTTCTGGCCGGTCACGTCCCCGGCCTTCCGGTCCTTGGCGTAGTAGTACAGCGGGTGCTTGTTGTAGGTCACCTGGGTGCCGCCGTCCGGCCGCCTGATCGTCCCCAGCAGGTCGGCACGCACTCCCGAGCCCGGCTGGGGCGTGCCCGCGGTGAGAACCGGCGGCCAGGCCGCGGCGCAGGCCTGCGTGCAGGCGGAGACGCCGCCCTTGTCCTTGGTGAACAGGTAGACCGTCCGGCCGTCCACACCGGCCAGCACGGTGCCGAGCGAGGTGGACGCCGCGTCGAGACGCGCGGGACCGGTCGGGGTGGCCTGGACGGGAGAGGTCGGCGTCGCCGGGACTCCGGTGCTCGGCGCGACCGTCCCCGACGGATACTCGGAGGGCTCCGCCGGGGTCGGCTCTTCGACCCGGTCGTTGGCGACCCGGTTCGCCTCGTTGTCACCGGCACCGCCGCATCCGGCGGCCAGCAGGCTGAGCGCGACCGCGCCGGCATACAGCAGTTTCCTCATGTTCGGCCTCCTCGGAAGTGGGCGAGTCGGCTCCAAGGACACACGCGGCGCCGGGGCTCCCGCCGTCGGACGCCAAGATCGGGGACAGGGCTTTGCCGTTCCGTGGGTTCATCCTCACCGATCTCCCGCCCCTTCGGGGTGGAGGCCGGACGTCCGCGGATGAACCGCCGCGTCCCGGGAAGACGACCCGAAGCCGTACAGCCGCGCCGCGTCCACGGGAGGTCCCACGGAGGGCCGGCGGAGGGCGCGCCGACACGCGGAACGATCACGAGGAGGTACGCGGGCGTCCGCCCCGGGCGGTGCGAAGCTGAACCCGCGGCGGCCCGTGGGCACGGCCGGCAGGCCGGCGACGGGGGGATGCCGATGACGCCCCCCGCCGGGGACACCCTGTCGCCGATGCCGCTGAAGACAAGGAGTATCCGCATGACCGAGGACACGCGACCGCCCGCCGTCGAGCCGTCCGAGGTCGGACGCCCGGTCGGCCGTGCGGGAGCGTGGCCGTCCTCTCCGGACCCGGCGGGCCTGGTCTCACCGGACCCCACGGCGCCGGCCTCGCCGGAACCCAACGGGATGATCTCGCCGGACCCCACGGGCCTGGAGGCGTGGATAAGGCAGGTCCTCGGCCTGGCCGGGGCCCGGGCCTCGGCGTTCACCCTTCCGCTGCCCCGGCCCACCGCCCCCGCCGACGCCGCCCCGGCCGAAGGCGCTCAGCCCGGCACCGCGCCTGCCGACACCGCTCACGCCGACACCGCCCGGGCCGGGAACCCGGCCGCCGGGCCGGACGCGGACGGCACCGGCGGCGGCTAGACCCGGCGGCGCATGGAGACGGCGGCACGGGGGTCCCGGCGAGCCGCGCCGTGCGCCTGCGCGCGGCTCCGCGAACCGTCCTCCGGGGAACGGGTCCGGCGGGTCAGGCGGCCTGGTGGCGCACCTGCTCGGCGAGGCGTTCGAGGCTCTCGTCGAGTGCCCGCTCGATCGCCTCGGCGGGCGGCGTGTGCCCCTCGTCGAAGAAGGACAGGTGCACCGTGACGTCGCTGCTGTCGTCGTCGATGCCGGCCACCTGCAGCCAGCCGGCGTACCGGTCGACGTCCCGGGTGCCCCACTCCATGCGCAGCTGGTCCTGCTCGGCCCGCAGCAGCGCGCGCTCGTCCTCCCCCGTCTGGTCCTCGTGGACGGTAACCGCGGGCGGCTCCTCCTCGCGCACGTGCAGGTCGCGCGGCATCCACAGGTCGAGACCGCCGACGTCGCTCGCCTGCCGGAAGACCTGGTCGGCCGGGGCGGGCATCCTGCGGGAACGCTCGAATTCGCTCATGGTCGGTCATTCCTCCCTGTCTAGCGCGTAACCGGCCCCTACCCCGGGCAGGCCCGTCCATCCGGCCCCGGGGAACGCGGGAGAAGGCGGCGGCGTAGGGTCCGGTGCATGACCGATCATTACGATGTCGTGGTCCTCGGCGCGGGACCCGGCGGCTACACCGCCGCGGTCCGCTCGGCCCAGCTCGGGCTCAGCACGGCGGTCGTCGAGGAGCGCTACTGGGGTGGTGTCTGCCTCAACGTCGGATGCATCCCTTCCAAGGCGCTGCTGCGCAACGCTGAGCTCGCCCACATCCTCACGAACGAGACCAAGACGTTCGGCATCCAGGCGGACGGCCCGATCACGCTCGACTACGGCGCGGCCTTCCGCCGCAGCCGGCAGGTCGCGGACGGGCGGGTCAAGGGCGTCCACTACCTGATGAAGAAGAACGGCATCACCGAGTACGACGGCCGGGGCGCCTTCACCGGCCCCGACGCGATGGAGGTGCGCGGCGCGGACGGCTCGGTGCGGACGATCACCTTCGACCACTGCATCGTCGCGGCCGGGGCGACGACCCGCCTGCTGCCCGGGACGTCCCTGTCCGAGCGCGTGGTGACGTACGAGGAGCAGATCCTCAGCGAGACGCTGCCGGAGAGCGTCGTCATCGCGGGCGCCGGGGCGATCGGCGTCGAGTTCGCGTACGTGCTGCACAACTACGGCGTGAAGGTGACGATCGTCGAGTTCCTCGACCGGATGGTCCCGCTGGAGGACCAGGAGGTGTCCGCCGAGCTCGCGCGGCGCTACCGGCGGCTCGGCATCGAGGTGCTGACCTCCACCCGGGTCGAGTCGATCGACGACACCGGCGAGAAGGTGAAGGTCACGGTCTCCCGGAACGGCGAGACGTCCGTGCTGGAGGCCGACAAGGTCCTGCAGGCCATCGGCTTCCAGCCGCGCGTCGAGGGATACGGCCTGGAGAAGACGGGCGTACGGCTGACCGAGCGCGGCGCGATCGCCGTGGACGGCAGGTGCCGCACCAGCGTCCCGCACATCTTCGCCATCGGCGACGTCACGGCCAAGCTCATGCTGGCGCACGCCGCCGAGTCGATGGGCATCATCGCCGCCGAGACGATCGCCGGTGCCGAGACCATGGAACTCGACTACGTGATGATCCCCCGCGCGACCTACTGCCAGCCGCAGATCGCGAGCTTCGGCTACACCGAGGCCCAGGCGCGTGAGCAGGGCTTCGACGTGAAGGTGGTCAAGTTCCCGTTCACGGCGAACGGCAAGGCCCACGGCCTCGCCGACCCGGCCGGGTTCGTCAAGGTGCTCAGCGACGCGAAGTACGGCGAGCTCCTCGGCGCCCACCTCATCGGGCCCGACGTCACCGAGTTGCTGCCGGAGCTGACGCTGGCCCAGCAGTGGGACCTGACCGTGCACGAGGTGGCGCGCAACGTCCACGCCCACCCCACCCTCGGCGAGGCGGTGAAGGAGGCGATCCACGGACTGGCCGGCCACATGATCAATATGTGAGGACGTCCACACGGTCGGTTACCCTGATCCCGAAGGCCAGGCGCGAGGACGTGGGTGGGGACGTCCCCAGGGACGGCCCGCGCGTGGCGCGGCGGCCCGGTACGGGCGGACGACGCGAGGGCGGCCCGATGGCGAGGGACGACGCGAACGGCACGGGCACCCCGCTGCCGCCGGGCCATGCCGGCGCCGCCGACGCGCCGGCCCTGCTGGCCGTCATGCGTGAGCTGGTCTTCCCGCCGTACCTGATCGAACGGTCCTCCGTCGTGCCGCAGCACGTCACGCGGCGCGAGAACGACGCGGAGCACTCCTTCGCCCTGGGCCTGGCCGCCGTCTGCCTCGCCCCGCTGGTCGACCCGGCGCTGGACCTCGGCAGGATCGCCAGGTACGCGCTGGTCCACGACCTGCCGGAGGTGCACGCGGGGGACGTCTCCGTCTACGCCGGCCCGGCGGAACGGGAGAAGAAGGCCGTACGCGAGGAGGAGGCGCGGGAGATCATCGCCCGCGACTTCGGCGGGACGTTCCCCTGGCTCGTCGAGGACCTCGACGGCTACCGGGCGCAGCGCGACGCGGAGAGCAGGTTCGTCTACGCGCTGGACAAGCTGCTCCCCCACGTCAACGTGATCCTCGCCGACCATCACCCACTGCGGCCGACCTGGGCGGCGTACCGGCGCACCGAGATCACGGCCAGGCGCAAGATCGCGGCGAGCTGCCCGGCACTGCTGCCTCTCTTCGAGGAGCTGTGCCGGGAGTTCGCCCGGCGGCCCCACCTCTTCTCCGGCGGGGCGCCACTTCAGGAGTCGTCACCTCCCGCCGCGGGAGATGACGATGGTCGCCAGGGCGAGCAGGACCGCCCCGGTGACGGCGGACAGCATCCGCAGGTGCAACGGGAACGACGGCCCGAGCACGGCGGGCAGGGCGACGAGGAAGGCGCCGGCCGCGTTCGCGGACACCCGGAGGAAGAGCCGCGACCGCGACCGGTGCACGACCACGGGAAAGCCCACCTTCGTCGTCAGTGAGCCCGGCGCCTGCTCCGCCTGCCCGTCCGTCGCCAGCCTGATCGTCACCCGCGCGAGCGCGTCGAAGGCGAGCGCCTCGGGCTGGAGCCAGAACTCCACCGTGTCGTAGCGGAGCGACAGGTCGTACGACCAGTCGGAGGAGATCTTGAGATAGGTGCCGTCGGTCGCGCAGGCGAGCTGCCGCATCGGCTCGCAGTAGCCGTCCGCGTAGAACGTGACCCGCACCTTCACCGAGTCGCTGTCGCTGAGGCTCAGCCGGCCCGCCGCGTCGAGCCCGGCCGTCCTGTCGTCGCCCAGCACGGGTTCCTCCACCCGGACGAAGTAGGAGGACCTGAAGGTGGGATGCTGCGCCAGCCGCCGGGCCACGCCGAGCCACAGGTGCGGGTCGTCGGCACGGGTCCGCGGTGGCGGGAGCGGGTCGGGGAACCGGGCGGTGGCCGGGTAGAAGCGGGCGCCGTTGACCGCTTCGAGCCCGGCGACGAACGACGCGCCCCTTTCCCTGATCTCCGCCTCGGTGAGGGGGAAGTCGTCCAGGTTCGCGTAGTCGTCCACCCGCAGGCGGAACACGAACATGTCGGCGACCCGGACGGCAGCGACGATCACGGCGAGGCGCACCGGCACCACGAACGGCGGCGGCGCCGGAGACCGCGACACCGGACCCTGCGACACCGGACCCTGCGGCATCGGGAACTGCGCCGTCGAAACCAGGGGCGCCGGGGCCTGGGCGTCGGCCACGAAACCGAGCAGGCACCGCCGCCCGACGACCGAGCGGTCCGCGACCGCCCGCTGGAGGGCCCGCGCGACGTAACCGGCCTTGTACCGGAACTGGATGACCGCCCCTCGGGGCAGGGCCAGCGCCGTCAGGACGTCCTCGGCGTATCTCCGCCGCAGGTCGGACGAGAGCAGGAGCACCGAGGGCCGGGCGTCCGCCGGACCCGCCGCCCTCGTCCGGAGGAGACCCGGGGCCCTCATCGCCGGGCCTCCGATCGCCCGTCGAGCGGATGGTCGTCGAGCAGGTGGTCGTCGAGCGCGAGGAACCGGGGCCACACCCGGTCCTTCGGCAGTTCGTCGAGGCCGAGCCTCGTCGTGGGCTCGTACCGCAGGCCCCGGTCGGCCAGCGCCCGGTGCTCGCCGAGGACGATCGGCTCCGGCACGCTCCTCGACTGGTCTCCGGTGAGGTCGACGACGAGCCGCCGGGGGTCGTGGGACGGGCCGATCTCGACCCAGCAGTGGTGGCTCACGTCCTCGTCGTCGCGGCGGCCGACCCGCAGGCGCCCGTAGCAGTACGCGGGTTCGAGCAGCAGGCCGGCCCGCAGCTCGCGGGCGAGCCAGACCGACGTCACGCCGCACTGCCCGCGCGGGTCTCCGTCGCCCGCCCGCTCCTGCTGGTAGCGCGGGTGGACCGTCCGGTCCGACCAGCAGGCCTCCAGCATCCGGCGGTAGCCGAGGAGCCGGGCCCGCCACTCGGGCGAGGCGAGATCCGCCTGCCGGGGTCTCACGTGCTCACCGCCCGAGTGGGTGCGCCGCGGCACCGTGATCAGGCCGTCGAGCGCCCGGACGGTCCGCTTCGCCGCCGTGGTGACGCCGAGGATCATGAGGACGTTGCGCGGCGTGTCCAGAAGCTGCGGCACCGATCTCCCCGGCATCCGCCGCGTCTGGAAGAGCCCCGTCTCGTCGTACCGGTACGCCACGGGAGACAGCGCGACGGGGACGAACCCCGACGCCAGGAACGCGGCGCCGTCGAAGCCGAGCATCGGGTTGCAGGCGGTGACGACGTAGTCGCCGGCGTCCGCGAGCCTGATCTCCCGCACGGCGCGGGCGACGGTCAGGCTCATGAGGTTGGCCGGGATCCCGGCCAGTCCGTGCATCCTCGTCAGGACCAGCACCCGGCCGGGCTCCACCCGCAGCCCGTGCCCCGCCAGCGCCTCCATGACGTACTGCCGGTCGCACCGCGAGAAGGCCACGTACGTGAGCGGCATCGTGGCGCCCGGCAGGAACAGCCCGAACTGGAGGAGGGTGTCGGCCCGCTCGCTGTGCAGGTAGTGCAGGCGGGACTGGACGAGATGACCGACGCTGGGCCTGACCTTCCCGAAGCGCAGCCGGGTCCGGTACCCGTCGGTGAACGAGAGGCTCAGGTCGCGGCGCACCTTCTCGACGTTCAGCAGGACGGAGGCGTGCGCCTGGTGCGCCGCGTCCTGCGCCGACTGCTCCACCTGCGCCGCCCGTACGACGGCCGGCAGCCGGATCTCCTCGTAGACCTTGTCCGGCGACCATCCGACGATCGCCGTTCTGCTCAGCCGCGGCAGGTGCAACCTCACCTGGATCTCCAGGGCCCGGAGATCCACCCCTGTCGTCTCGGCGTCGGCGCGGATGCGCGCCCGCATCACCTCCATGAAAGACTCGACATCCCGATCACGAAGCCCCTCTCCCCACGAAATCTCGCTTCGCGCTTTCTCCCTTCGCGGCGTACACGTGGTCTTGGGCACGTTTTCTCCCGCAATCCGCGAGAAGTTCTGTCAAGGACGCCGTCAAGGATAGAACCCGAATGCTCCCCTGTCAGGGCCGCGACCGATTCGGCATCACCTTTTAACGCGCTCGCCGCAATTGCCGGGAACCGGCGCCGTGAATTCGTCATGGGACGATTTCCCGATAGGGCGGCCCGCCGCCCGGAGCAGCGACTGAGGGCCGCCGCCCGCGCCCGGGTTGTGTCGGTTCGAGTGCGTACGATCGGTGCCGGTCCGCCGGTCGGTGGGCCGCACCGACAGAAGGGGGCCGCCGGTGAGCGGGGCGGGGTTCCAGACGCGCAGGATCGGGCTCCTCGTCACCGGCAACCTGCTCGGCGGCATCGGGGTCGCGGGTGGATTCGCGGTCGGCGGACTGCTGGTCGAACGGCTGGGCGGCACCTCGTTCGCTGGGCTCGGCCAGGGCGCGAGCGTGCTCGGCTCGGCGGTCGCGGCGGTCCCGCTGGCCGCTCTGGCGGCCCGGTACGGACGGCGCAGGTCACTCGCGGTGGGATACGCGCTGGCGATGGCCGGCGCCGTGCTGATCATCACCGCGGCGGTGGTCGCGCAGGTCGTCGTCCTGCTGGCCGGGCTCGCCCTCTTCGGCGTCGCCCAGGCGGTGAACCTGCAGACCCGGTACGCCGCGGCGGACGGCGCGCCCGCCGCGACCCGGGCCCGGCTGATGTCGCTGGTGATCTGGGCGACCACGATCGGCTCGGTGGCGGGGCCCAACCTGAGCGAGCCGGGCGAGCGCACCGGCCGCCTGCTGGGCCTGCCCGCCCTGACCGGGCCGTACCTGTTCGCGGTCCTGTCCTTCGCGCTGGCGGCCGTGGCCGCGCTGTTCCTACCGCGCGCGGCCCGCGCCCCCGTCCCGGCGGCCGGCACCGCGACCGGCACCGCGACCGGCACAGCGACCGGCACCGCCGCCAGC
>QFZU02000013.1 GCA_003260025.2 Microbispora triticiradicis
GCCCGCGCCCGCGGCGCCGCCCGCGCCGGTCGCGCCGACAGGGTCGTCACCGGCCACGGTGCCCACTTCACCCGGTGCGCCTGCGGCGTCCGCGCCGTCACCGCCGGCGTCCGCCGCACCGGCCGCCCCGCCCGCCGTGAGCAACGGGGCGGGAAGCGGTGGAGCGGGTCCCAGTGGGACGACCGACGAGACCTGGCCGGACGCGCCGTCGGACGACTTCGACAGCCCGTCGCCCGGTCCGCCGTCGGGAGCGTCGTCCGCCTTCGCCACCGCGCGGCCGGCCGGGCGGCCCGCCGCGCCGGCGGGATCACGCCAGGCCTGGCCGGAGACGGTGCCGGGCCGTGGCGACGCGGGCGCGGACGTGAGCGAGCTGACCGGCATGGCCCTGATCCAGCGCGAGCTCGGCGGCCGGATCATCGAGGAGATCGACCACTCCTGAACGCCTCACCCGCGCGGGAGACGGACGCCGCATGGACGGAGACTGGTGGGGTAACCGGTGTCCGTCCGCCGACGGCCCCGGGTGGAACACGCGTACCGGCTCCGGTGCGGAAACGGGGACGGACGCCGTAGGCTCGTCGCGACGAACACGTCGCTGGACGCTGAGGAGCGCACCATCGTGAATCCAGGAGATGTCAATCTCCAGCAGTTGCTGGAGCAGGCTCAGCTGATGCAGCAGCAGCTCGTCACCGCGCAGCAGGAGCTCAGCGACGCCGAGGTCGACGGGACCGCCGGCGGCGGGCTCGTCCGCGCCACCGTGAACGGCAGCGGCGAGCTGCTGGAACTCGAGATCAGCCCGGTCGCCATCGACACGAGCGACCCGGAGGAGACCGCGCAGACGATCGCGGACCTGGTCCTCGCCGCCGTGCGGGACGCCGTACGCGCCGCGGCCGAGCTGCAGCAGGAGAAGCTGGGCCCGCTCGCGCAGGGTCTGGGAGGCGGTTTCGGCGGCGGTCAGCTGCCGGGGTTCTAGAGCATGTACGAAGGGGTCGTCCAGAATCTGATCGACGAGCTCGGGCTGCTGCCCGGCGTCGGTCCCAAGAGCGCGCAGCGGATCGCGTTTCACCTCCTCGCCGCCGACCCGGCCGACGTCAAGCGGCTGGCGCACGCGCTGCTGGAGGTCAAGGAGAAGGTGCGCTTCTGCCGGGTTTGCGGCAACGTCGCAGCGGAAGAGGAATGCCGCATCTGCCGCGACCAGCGGCGTGACCCGCAGGTGATCTGCGTGGTCGAGGAACCGAAGGACGTGGTGGCGATCGAGAGGACCCGCGAGTTCCGCGGCCGCTACCACGTGCTCGGAGGAGCGATCAGCCCGATCGACGGTGTCGGGCCGGACGACCTGAAGATTCGCGAGTTGATGGTCCGGCTGGCCGACGGCCAGATCACCGAGCTGATCCTCGCTACCGACCCGAACCTCGAAGGTGAGGCGACGGCCACCTATCTGGCCCGGCTCGTCAAGCCTCTGGGGCTGAAGGTGACCCGACTTGCCAGCGGCCTGCCTGTGGGCGGTGATCTCGAGTACGCCGACGAGGTCACCTTGGGCCGCGCTTTCGAAGGACGGAGGCTGCTGGATGTCTGACGAGTGGAACGACCTGGCCGCACGCGTCGCCGGACACGCGCAGAACTACATCGACGGCCTGACCCGCCTGGCCGGCGGCGAGGGCGGCGACGCGACGCTGCCGCTGCTTCTGGTGGAGGTGGCCCAGGTCAGCCTCGCGGGCACCCAGCTGGGGGCCGCGCAGGACGTGATCCTGCAGGGGAACGTCGAGCCCGTGCTGAGCGAGGACCCCGACATCGACCCCCTCCGCACGGCGCTGGCCGCCCGGCTCGGGCCGGTGGACGACTACGCCGAGGTCTTCGACCCCTACAAGGACGACGCGGTCACGCCGTACCGGCTGTCCGACGACCTCGCGGCGGTGGCGGCCGACCTGATCCACGGGCTGCGGCACTACGGCGCGGGCCGTCCCCTTGAGGCGCTGTGGTGGTGGCAGTTCTCCTACTTCAACACCTGGGGCAACCACGCCGGTGCGGCGCTGCGGGCCCTGCAGTCGCTCGTCGCGCACGCCCGCCTCGACGTGGTCGAAGAGGGCACCACCGTCTGATCGCGGTCTGATCGTGGTCTGACCGTCCACATACTGGTCGCGTACGGTGGGCGTTTGGGACGCACAAGTACACTGTGAGCTCCACGTCCTGATTCGTTGGAGATTCCAGTGGCGCTCGTTGTGCAAAAGTACGGTGGTTCCTCCGTAGCCGACGCGTCCTGCATCAAGCGGGTCGCCCAGCGGATCGTGGCGACGAAAAAAGCGGGCAACGACGTCGTGGTGGTGGTCTCCGCGATGGGCGACACCACGGACGAACTGCTCGACCTGGCCCGGCAGGTGTCGCCGCTGCCGCCCGGCCGCGAGCTCGACATGCTGCTCACCTCGGGTGAGCGGATCTCGATGGCGCTGCTCGCGATGGCGATCGCCAACCTCGGCCACGAGGCGCGCAGCTTCACCGGTTCGCAGGCGGGCGTGATCACCGACTCGACGCACGGCAAGGCGCGCATCATCGACGTCACGCCGAGCCGAATCAGGGAGGCGGTCGACGCCGGTCAGATCGCGATCGTGGCCGGGTTCCAGGGCGTCTCCCAGGACAGCAAGGACATCACGACGCTGGGCCGGGGCGGCTCCGACACCACGGCCGTCGCTCTCGCGGCGGCGCTCGGCGCGGACGTCTGCGAGATCTACACCGACGTGGACGGCATCTACACCGCCGATCCCCGCATCGTCCGCTCGGCACGGCAGATCCCGCGGATCTCCTACGACGAGGCCATGGAGATGGCGGCGTGCGGGGCGAAGATCCTGCACCTGCGCTGCGTGGAGTACGCCCGCAGGTTCGGCCTGCCCATCCACGTCAGAAGCTCGTTCAGCACGAGGGAAGGCACCTGGGTCGTCTCCGACCCCTACAGCGAAGGGACCGAAGTGGAGCAGCCCATCATCTCCGGGGTCGCGCACGACCGGAGCGAGGCCAAGATCACTGTGGTCGGGGTGCCCGACAAGGTCGGCGAGGCCGCCGCCATCTTCCGCACGCTGGCGGACGCGGAGATCAACATCGACATGATCGTGCAGAACGTGTCGGCCGCCGCGACCGGGCGTACGGACATCTCCTTCACGCTGCCGGTGAACGACAGCCAGACGGCCCTCACCGCGCTGAAGAAGATCCAGAGCCAGGTCGCGTTCGAGTCGCTGCTGTACGACGACCAGATCGGCAAGGTGTCGCTCGTCGGCGCGGGCATGCGCTCGCACCCCGGCGTCACCGCCACGTTCTTCGGCGCGCTGGCCGACGCCGGAGTGAACATCGAGATGATCTCGACCTCGGAGATCCGAATCTCCGTCGTCGTGGGGCAGAACGAGGTGGACACCGCGGTCGCCGCCGCCCACCGCGCGTTCGACCTCGACTCCGACCAGGTCGAGGCCGTTGTGTATGGAGGTACCGGACGATGAGCCGCAAGCCCGTTTTGGCCGTCGTCGGCGCGACCGGCGCCGTCGGCACGGTCATGCTCGACATCCTGACCAACCGCCGCGACCTGTCCGACGCGTACGGCGAGATCCGGCTCATCGCCTCCCCGCGTTCGGCGGGCAAGGTGCTGAGCGTGCGCGGCGAGGACGTCGTGGTCCAGGCGTTGTCGCCGGAGGCCTTCGACGGCGTCGACATCGCGATGTTCGACGTGCCGGACGAGGTGTCCGCCGAGTGGGCGCCGATCGCCGCCGAGCGCGGCGCGGTGGCCGTGGACAACTCCGGCGCCTTCCGGATGGACCCGGACGTGCCGCTCGTGGTGCCCGAGTGCAACCCCGAGCAGGCCCGCAACCGGCCCAAGGGGATCATCTCCAACCCCAACTGCACGACGCTGTCGATGATGGCCGCGATGGGCGCGCTGCACCGCGAGTACCGCCTGCGTGAGCTGGTCGTCGCCTCCTACCAGGCCGTCTCCGGCGCCGGGGTGGCCGGCCCCGAGCGCTTGTACGCCGAGATCGAGGCCGTCGCGGGCGACCGGACGATGGGCACGGCCGCCGGTGACGTGCGCAAGACCGTGCCCGACCTGGCCGACTCGCCGTTCCCCGCTCCGCTGGCGCTCAACGTGGTGCCGCTGGCGGGCTCGATCCGGGGCGGCGGCTGGACGTCGGAGGAGCTGAAGGTCCGCAACGAGTCCCGCAAGATCCTCGGCATCCCGGACCTGCGGGTCTCCGCGACCTGCGTGCGCGTCCCCGTGGTGACCACCCACTCGCTCGCCGTCCACGCGACGTTCGAGCGGGAGGTGACCGTCGAGGGCGCCCGGGAGATCCTGGACGCGGCGCCGACCGTCGTGGTGCTCGACGACCCGGCCAACGGCGTGTTCCCCACGCCGGCGGACGTCGTGGGCACCGACCCGACCTACGTCGGCCGGATCCGGCAGGCGCTCGACTTCCCCAACACGCTCGACCTGTTCGTGTGCGGCGACAACCTCCGCAAGGGCGCCGCGCTGAACACCGCCGAGATCGCCGCGCTCGTCGCCACCGAGTTCGCCTGAGTTCTGCTGAGTTCTCCTGACCCCCGCTCCCTGCCCGGCCGCGCCGTACAGTGACGATCGTGGCCGAGAAGACACGGGAGCTCATCGTCGAGACGGCCCTCCGGCTGTTCCGGGAGCGGGGGTACGAGGCGACCACGATGCGTGCCATCGCCGCGGAGGCGGGCGTGTCGGTGGGCAACGCCTACTACTACTTCACGTCCAAGGAACAGCTGGTCCAGGCGTACTACGACCGGGCGCAGGCGTCGCACGAGGCGGCCTGCCACGAGGTGTTCGCCGCAGAGAGGTCCTTCGCGGGACGGCTCGGCGGCGTGCTGCGGGAGTGGGTGCGGATCTCCGAGCCGTACCACGAGTTCGCGGTGAAGTTCTTCAAGCACGCCGCCGAGCCCAGCAATCCGCTCAGCCCGTTCAGCGCCGAGTCGGCGCCCGCGCGGGAGTCGGCCATCGCGCTCTACCGGGAGGTCGTCGACGGGTCGGCCGGGCGGATGGACGACGAGCTGCGTGAGGAGCTGCCCGAGCTGCTGTGGATGCTGTGGATGGGCGTCGTGCTGTTCTGGGTGCACGACGCCTCGCCCGGCTGCGCGCGCACCCACCGTCTGATCGACCGGGTCGTCCCGCTCGTCGACCGGCTGGTCGCCCTGTCGCACCTGCCCGGCATCAAGGGTGTGGCCAGGGAGGTCATCGAGGTGGTGCACGAGCTGCGGGCGTGACAGGAACCGGGCGGGCGCGGCCGTACGTTAACGGGAGGACAGGGCGGGCAGTGTTGTCCCCCGGGAGGTGTCCTCATGGTGAAGGCAGGACGTGCGGCGGCCACCTGGCGCGCCTACCGCGAGGTGTCCCGGCCGGGCTCGCCCGGCGTGGGCTCGCGCCTCAAGGCCGTGCCCCGGATGATCCGCGCCGCCGTCAAGGGCGAGTATCACGGCCTGACGAAGGGCAAGCTGGCCATGCTCGGCATGGCCGTGGCGTACATCGTGTCCCCCATCGACGTGGTTCCCGACTTCCTCCTGGGCATCGGGATCGTCGACGACTTCGGCGTCCTGCTGTGGCTGGCGACCGCGCTGCTCGGCGAGAGCGGCCAGTTCGTCGAGTGGGAGAACGGCGCCCGGCCCGCGCACGCGCAGGCGCACCCGCACACAGGGCGGACGCGGCGTTAGAGCTGTTCCATCCGCAGCCAGGCCCGTGACGGCAGGGGGTGGCCGAACAGCCGGGCGGCGTTGCCGTACGAGACCCGGGCGATGTCGGCCGGGGGCAGGCTGCCGAGGTTGCGGGCCACCGTGCGCTGGGTGTCCGGCCAGGTCGACTCGGCGCGCGGATAGCCGGTCTCCAGCAGGACGTGCTCCATGCCGACGGCCAGCCGCACCGAACTGAGCGCGCTGTCGTCGAGGGTGCCGAAGAAGAAGTTGCGCCTGAGCACCTCGCTGGGCTTCAGGCCGCCCTCCCACGCCGGCTCGCCCGCGACCGGGTGGTCGAGCGCGTAGTCGGCCCGCTCGGCCAGCATGGGCAGCCAGCCCACGCCGCCCTCCACGATGAGGATGCGCAGTTTGGGGTAGCGCAGCGCGACCCCGGACCAGAGCCAGTCGGCGCAGGCGAACATCGCGCTGGCCGGGATCAGCGTGGTGATCGCCTCCACCGGGGTGTCGGGCGAGGGCACCGGTGCCCAGGAGGACGCCCCGGTGTGCAGGCAGACGACCGTCCCGGTCTCCTCGCACGCGGCGAAGAACGGGTCCCAGTGGCGGCTGTGGATGGACGGCAGCCGCAGCCGGGTGGGGAACTCGGGGAACACGACGGCCTTGAAGCCGCGGGCGGCGTTCTCCCTGATCTCCTTGGCCGCGACCTCGGGGTCGGGCAGCCAGGGCAGCTGGAGCGCGATCATGCGCTCGGGGTAGCTGCCCGCCCACACGTCGACGTGCCAGTCGTTCCACGCCCGCACCAGTGCGAGCCCGAGGTCCCGGTCACGGGTGCGGCCGAAGGCCACGCCCGCCTGGCTCGCCAGCATCCCGGGGAAGCAGAGGGCCGCCCAGATCCCGGCACGGTCCATGTCGCCGATGCGGGCCTCGATGTCGTGGCAGCCCGGCCGCATGTCGTCGAAGCGTACGGGGTCGAGGGTCCACTGCTCCTTGGGCAGGCCCGCGCCCACGTCGACCCCGGCGCAGGGATAGGTGGCGCCGCCGTACCGCCACACCTGGTGGCCCGCTTCGGTCTCCACGACCTTGGGCGCGAGGTCCTTGTACTTCTCCGGGAGACGGCCCTCGAAGAGGTCGGCCGGCTCGATCAGATGATCGTCGACCGAAATGATCACGTAGTCCCGCCGCCTCGGCTCTGGGTCGGGATGCAGCGGCGTCGTCACGAGAGTAAACGGTAAAGCCAAGGGATAACACGGTACAAGCTGCAAGGTCTCCGGTTGGTATCCGTTCGCTCACCTTGCGGTGTCCCGGTCACTGGGTGTGATCACGACGCGTGGCGCGTCCTCGGGGACGGCGTCTCCGGCCTCCCGCAGATCGCGGGCCTCCCGGCGGACGAGCAGGACCCAGCCGCCCACCGCGATGCCGATGAACAACCACCACTGCACGGCGTACGCCAGGTTGAGCCCGCCGCCGGCGCCCACGTCCGGCGGCGGCAGGAGTTCGGGGGAGGCGCCGGCCGGCGGCCGCTGATCGGTCAGCTCGACGAAGCCGCCGTAGACCGGGTATGGCAGGCCTCCGGCGACCGCGGGCGTGTCGATCAGCAGGATCTGGCCGGGCGGCAGCCCGGCCCGGACCCTGATCCCGCTGTTCTCCCGGGTCTCGGCCGGGCGCAGCCGCCCGGTGACCGTCACCTCTCCGGCGGGCGGCGCGGGCACCCGCGGCGGCGCGTCCGCGGTCGCGCCCGCCGGGACCCACCCCCGGTTCACCAGCACGGCGCCACCGGGGGTGACGAGCGGGGTGACCACGTAGAACCCGACGCGGGAGTGGAGGGTGCGCCGGCGCACCACGAGTTCGTGCGCGGGGTCGTACCGCCCTGTCGCGGTGACGAGGCGATGCCCGTCCTTCTCGGGTACGGCCCCGCCGGGCCGGTCGAGCCGGTCGATCGGCACGGGCGCGGCGGCGAGGTTGGCGGTGATCCTGGTGCTTCTGGCCGAGTTCTCCTCGAACCGCCCCCACTGCCACTTCCCCAGGAAGAAGAAGGCGGGGATCAGCGCGAGCACGAGCAGGTGCAGGCCGACCCAGCGGCGTGAGAGGAGGAACCGGTACACGTGACCAGCCTAGGCAGCCCCACGGGTGGTCCGTATGTCAGGCACGCGATATCAGGCACGGGTCAGGCCGAGCCGGGCGCCGGGACCGGGGCGGGGGGTCGCCTCCAGTGGGCCGCCGACCTCGTGGCCGTCGGCGCACAGCAGGCGCAGCGCGACCGGCGCGCCGCAGTCGCGGTGGGTCACCACGACCGGCGGCCCCGCGGAGTCGGCGAGGTAGCGGTCGCCCCAGTGCATCAGGGAGATCATGATCGGGTAGAGGTCGAGCCCCTTCTGGGTGAGCCGGTACTCGTCGCGCTGGCGCTGGCCGGGCTCCCGGTAGGGCACCTTGCGGAGCAGCCCCTCGTCCACGAGGCGGGACAGCCGGGCGCTGAGCACCTGCCGCGGCGCACCCGTACGCGCCTGGAGATCGGCGAACCGCCGGACGCCGTTGAACGCCTCGCGCAGCACCAGGAGCGTCCACTTCTCGCCGAGCACGGCGAGGGTTCGCTCGATGGAGCAGTTGTCCACCCGATAACGCCGCATGTCACGCATCGTATGCACAAACCCCTTCCGCTCTGTCACAATTGAACGAAGCCACCCCCGCGTTTGCAGAACAAGGTTCTGTTGGTTCACCATTGACTTTGTGAACAACGTGAGAAGCGGGCGGGACGGCAGGGCCAGGATCATCGAGGGGGCCCTGCGCAGGTTCAGCCAGAGCGGCGTGTCCGCCACCACGCTCGCCAGTCTCCGTCAGGAGAGCGGCGTCAGCGTCGGCAGCTTCTATCACCACTTCACCAGCAAGGAGCACGTCTACGGGGTGCTCTACGCCGAGATCCTGGAGGCGTACCAGGACGCCTTCGTCGACGAGCTCATCCGCCACGAGGACGCCCGCGGCGGGATCGAGGCCATCGTCGCCCTGCACATGGCGTGGTGCGGCGAGCACCCGGAACGCGCCCGCCTGCTGATCAGCGAGCGCCCGCCCCGCCGCAACGAGCCCGGCGGCCCGGAGGTCGCCGAGTCGCGGCGCGACTTCTTCCGCCAGGTCGCCGACTGGTGGCGGCCGCACGTGAAGAACGGCGAGCTCCGGGCGGTCCCCGCCACCATGTGCTACGTGCTGTGGCTCGGCCCGGCGCAGGAGATGTGCCGCCTGTGGTTCAGCGGCGCCCACCAGCCCACCGCGGAGGAGATCCGCGGGCTGGGCGAGGCCGCCTGGCACAGCCTCAAGACGCCGTAGCGCCCACGCCGGGGGACGGCAGCTCCCTGCTGAGCACCCGCCACACCCGGCCGTCGAGACAGATCTCCAGCCGCAGCTCGTAGCGGTGGCGCCGCAGCCCCGGCACCGGGACGCGGTCCTGTACGTCGAACCGCCTGCCGCGGGCGTACCCGAAGCCCAGCTCTCCCGGGAAGACGCGGATCTCGTCCCGGTTGCCGCAGCGGGGACAGGTCCACATGACGACGTCCCTGGCCCGGTTGTAGTCGTGGCAGGCGTCGAAGTACTCGTCGGGGCGCAGGCGGCAGTCGCACGCCAGACAGGGCAGCAGCATCGGGGTCCTCGGTCGGGGGGTTCCCCATATGAATAAGGCCTGCTGCTTGAGTTTCACTTATCAACGGCTTACCGCCGAAGTCCGCGTGCCGTCCGGCGGCGCCGCGATACATTCGATCTGTGGACGCCCCTTCTGACCTGGTCCGACGGCTTCGCGACAGATTCGTGGAGACCGGCTACTCGATCGACGGCGTACGTGAGCGGCTGGGCGACATGGCGGCCTCGGCCCTGGCCCGAGAGGAGATCGTGCCCGCGCTGCGCGCCACCAGGGACGCCGACCCCCTCGCCGCGCTGATCCGCCTGTGGTGGCTGGGCGTGCCGGTCAGCATGGCCGCCGCCGACCTGCCCCTCCAGGACCTCATCGAGACCGGCCTGCTGGTACGGCTGGGCGACACCGTCCAGGCCACCGTGCATCTCCAGCCGTGGGACGCGGGGGCGGCCGGTCCGGCGTACGTGGTCTCCGACCGCAAGGTGCGGCCCGGGGACCCCTCCCTGCGCCCCGATCACGTCGTGGGGGCCGGCGGCGCGTCGGCGAACCTCGCCCAGCTCGGCTGGGCCGCCCCGGCCGGGCGGGCGCTCGACCTCGGCACCGGCTGCGGGGTGCAGGTGCTGCACCTCGCTCCCCGGGCCGGCCAGGTCGTCGCGACCGACGTGAACCGGCGCGCGCTGCGGCTCGCCCGCCTCAGCTGGGAGCTGTCCGGCGTGCACGGCGTCGAGGCGCGCGAGGGGTCGATGTACGACCCGGTGGACGGCGAGCGGTTCGACCTCGTGGTGTCCAACCCGCCGTTCGTCATCGCGCCGGAGGCCAGGTACACCTACCGGGAGACCGGGCGGCACGGCGACGACTTCTGCCGCGAGCTCGTCCGGCGCACGCCCCGCCATCTCGCCCAGGGCGGGCACGCCCGCTTCCTCGCCAACTGGCTGCACGTCAAGGGCGAGGACTGGCAGGACAGGGTGGGCGGCTGGCTCACCGAGACCGGCTGCGACGGCTGGGCCGTGCAACGCGACGTGCAGGACCCCGCCGAGTACGTCGAACTGTGGCTGCGCGACTCCGCCGAGCACGGCACCTCGGCCTACCGGGAGCGCTACGACGAGTGGCTCGCGTGGTTCGAGTCGATGGACGTGACCGGCGTCGGCTTCGGCTGGATCGCCCTGCACGACTCCGGCTCGCTCAGCCCGCTGGTGCGGGTGGAGGAGCTGACGCAGCCGGTGGAGCCGCCGGCCGGCGCGCTGGTCGAGGAGGTCCTGCGGGCGGCCCGCGCCGCGCACGAACTGTCCGACGGGGACCTGCTCGACGCGCGCCTCCGGGTGGCCGACGGAGTCGTGGAGGAGCGTGTCGGCCCGCCCGGCGCCGACGACCCCTCCCGCATCGTGCTCCGGCAGACCCGGGGCGCACGCCGTACGGCCACCGTGGGGACGGTGGAGGCGGCGCTGGCAGGGGTGTGCGACGGCGATCTGCCCACGCGGCCGCTGCTCGCCGCGATCGCGGAACTCACCGGGGAGGACCCGGACGCCGTGCTCGGCCGGGCCCCCGCGGCGCTCCGCCCGCTGGTCGCCGAGGGCTTTCTGTCGGTCGCGAGCTCGGCTGCAAGCCCGCGTTGATCGGAAGTTGAACGCCCGGGGCGACTCTGGTCATGTGCGGGCTCCGGGGGGGTTCGGAGCCCGCACCGAAGCCTGGCCGGTCGTTCATGTGAGGCGGCGAGCCGCCACGGGGCGCACCGGTAAGGACCGGGCCCCCTGCGCGCCCCAAGGCGGCGGGCGGCCGGCCGGGCCGATCTGTCCGGGATACCAGAAGGGGCGAGCGCGTGATCAACCACGTCCGGATGAGCCGGTTGGACGACGACCTACGAGTCGACCTGGGTCTGGGTCTGTTCGGCCAGGAGCGCGGCGATGTCGGCGGCCTCGGGCGAGCCGAGCCGGGTGAAGATCTCCAGCGCCTTGTCCAGGGCGTCCCCGCCCCGCGCGGCCTCTCCGACGCCCATGAGGGCCTTGCCGAGTGCGGCCAGTGACTGCGCCTCGCCGTACGGGTGGGTGATCTCACGGCTGACCGTGAGGGCCTCCTCGGCGTGCCGGGCGGCCTCGGCGTAACGACCGGCGGCGATGAAGGTCGCGGCGAGCCGGTAGCACACCCGCTGCTCCCAGACCCGCTGGTTGCTCGCGCGGAAGAAGGCCAGGCACTCGGCGTGGTGGACGACGGCCTCGTTGAGCCGTCCGACGTGGGACAACACGTTGCCGAGGTGATAGCGCGCCCGGGCCGTCCCGGCGCCGCTGCCGATCTCGGAGAAGACCGCCAGACCTCGCTCGGCCGCGGCGATGGCGTCGTCGGGCCGGCCGAGGCCGAGGTGGTCGCGGGCCGAGTAGCACGACGCCAGCGCCTCGCCCGCGGGGTTGCCGACCTCGCGGTAGATCGCCGTGGCCCGGTCGAACCAGTCGAGCGCCTCGGTGTGACGGCGCTGCCGTCCCGCGACCACCGCGAGCGCGTTGCACGTCTCGCCGAGCACGACGTGGTCGCCGGTCTCCTCGCCCAGGGCCCGGGCGGACAGGAAGTGCGACTCCGCCTCGGCCAGCCGGTTCGCGCCGAACAGCACCCGGCCGAGCATGTACCGGCAGCGCATCTCCGCGCGCCGCTCGCCCGCGTTCCGCGCGGCCGTCAGCAGCGCGGACACCCGCTGCTCGAACTCGCGCTGGCTGGTGCCCGACTCCAGCAGCGGCTCCAGCGCCAGCAGCAGGTCGGCCGCCGGGAGCAGGTCCTCTCCCGACCCGTACGCCCTGGCCACCGCCGCGAACAGGTTCTCGGCCTCCGCCGACAGCCACGCCACCGCCTCGTCGGCGGAGCCGAAGGAGTGGCCGCGCATGCCCAGGTCGACCAGGTTGTCGGCGACCGCGCTGCCCTCGTACGCGAGCCGGTGCGCCGCGCCCGCCGACGCCAGTGAGAAGCCCAGCAGTCGGCGCAGCGCGAGCGCCCGGGCCCCGGGCTCCTCGGCCGTCTCCGCCTGCCCCCGGGCGAACAGCTTGAGCAGGTCGTGGAACCGGTAGCGGCCCTGCGCGGGCGCCTCCAGCAGGCTGGCGTCCACCAGCGACTCCAGCACGTCCTCGGTCTCGGCGGGGGTGAGGTCGAGCAGGGCCGCCGCTGCGGAGAGCGAGATGTCCGAGCCCTCCGGCAGCGACAGCAGCCGGAACGCCCGGGCCTGACGGGCGTCGAGCTGGCCGTACCCGAGGGCGAACGTGGCCGAAACGGCCAGGTTCCCGATCTTCATCTCGTCCAGGCGGCGGCGTTCGTCGGCGAGCCGGGGGACGAGCGAGGCCACCGTCCACGACGGGCGGGAGGCGAGCCTGGCGGCGACGATCCGCACGGCCAGCGGCAGGAAACCGCAGGCGGCCACCACGTCCATCGCGGCCGCGCGCTCGGCCGCCACCCGCTCCGGCCCCGCGACCGCGGCCAGCAGCGACAGCGCCTCGTCGGGCTCCAGCACGTCGAGGTCGACGAGCCGCGCCGCGGGCAGGTCGGCGAGCTTGCCCCGGCTGGTGATGATCGCGGCGCAGCCGGCCGAGCCGGGCAGCAGATGCTCCACCTGGTCGGCGTCGCGGGCGTTGTCGAGCAGCACCAGCATCCTGCGGTCGGCGAGCAGCGATCGGAACAACGCCGAGCGCTCGGCCAGGCCGTCGGGGATCACGTCCATCGGGATGCCGAGCGCCCGCAGGAACGCGACCAGAGCGGTCTCCGGCGCGGTGGGCTCGACGCCGTACCCGCGCAGGTCGGCGTAGAGCTGGCCGTCGGGGAACAGGTCCTCCGCGAGATGGGCCACGTGGACGGCCAGGGTCGTCTTGCCGACGCCGCCGATGCCCGACATCGCCGCGATCGGCACCCCCTCGGCCGTGCCGCCGGCCAGGCCCTCGCCGCGCAGCAGCGCGAGCAGCCGGTGCACCAGGCGCGTGCGCCCGGTGAAGTCGGTGATCGCCGCCGGAAGCTGCGCCGGTCTCGGCATCTCGACCATCGGGCCGTGACCCGGGCCGGTCTCCCCGTCCCCGTTCTCGTCCCAGGCGTCGTCGTGCTGCGACAGCCGTACGGGAGGGGACGCGGGGGCGAGCGAGGGATCGGCGGCGAGGATCCGCCGGTGCATCTCGCTCAGCTCGGCGCCCGGCTCGATGCCGAGCTCGTCCACCAGTGCCTGCCGGGTCTCGGTGAACACCGCCAACGCCTCGGCCTGCCTGCCGCACCGGTAGTAGGCCAGCATGAGCTGGACGCGGATCCGCTCGCGCAGCGGGTGCTCGGCGGCGAGCGCGACCAGTTCCGAGATGATCTCCGCGTGCCGGCCGAGCTCCAGGTCGACCTCCATGAGGGCCTCGACGGCCCCGATGCGGCGCTCGGCCAGCCGGTCGCGCTGGTGCTCGGCGTACGGCCCGACCGCGCCGGCGAGCGGCTCGCCCGACCACAGCCCCAGGGCGCCGCGGAGCCGCCGGGCGGCCTGCTCCACCCGGCCCGCACGGCGGTCCGACTCGGCGGCGGCGCACTCCCGGTCGAAGACGGCGAGGTCGAACCGGGCGGGGCCGAGCCGCAGCGCGTACCCCCGGCCCACCGAGGTCAGCAGTTGCGGCGGCGTCCTGGGCGAGCGGCCGGGCTCAAGGACGGTGCGCAGTCGGGAGACGTAGGTGCGCAGCGCGCCCAGCGCACGCGGTGGCGCATCCTCGCCCCAGACGCCGTCGATCATCTCGGTCGGCGAGACCGCGTGCCCCTCCCGCAGCAGCAACATCGCCAGAATGGAGCGTTGCAGGGGCGTGCCGAGGTCGAGTTCGACGCCGTCGCGCCACGCCAGGACGGGTCCCAGTACGGCGAAGCGCAGGTCGTCCGAGGTGGCGTGGTCAGGCATGTGGAACCTGTCTCCTGAACGGCAAGATTCGTGAGCAAATGATAGATCGTGCGGCGAGGCGCCCGTATAACGCTCCCGCCGATTTACCAGGGTTCAGCGTGCGTTCAGGTGCTTGAAAGCGGCCTGCAAACCGCCGTCCGGGCGGTGAAAGCGATTTGCAGGCGGAGCGGCTTATCACTGAGACGCAACCCCGACAGCACCCCGCATCGGGGGATCGTCCTCGAACAGGAGAACCGAAATGCGTCGCTCCATCATCCTCGGCCTCGCCGCTGCCACCGCCGTCACCGCCCTCGGGCTGCCGGCCCTCACGACCGCCGCCAGCGCCGCCCCGGCGTCTGCGGCCTCCGCCTCCCACCACGACGACGACTGGGACTACTCCGAGTGGTGGGGCACCTACTGGTCCTCCAACCACCTCGCCAAGGCCAAGGGCCACATCGACGTGAACTACGACGACGAGGAGTCGAACCGGGTCCACGTCACCGGCAAGCTCTACGACCAGGACAACCGCACCTACCGGCACGGCGGCAAGTGCGCCTACATCCGGTTCCGCGTCCAGGACTGGGACGACAGCGAGGACGACTGGTCCTCCAGCTTCAAGTCGTACAAGTACTGCGGCGCCGGCGGCTACAAGCAGATCAACTTCTGGCGCTACGACGTCGCGCAGGTCCAGGCGCAGGTCTGCCAGATCGGTCTGTACAGCAACTTCCCGGTCAAGTGCGGTGGCTGGCACGAGATCTACAACGCCTACGAGGACGAGTACGGCTACGACGCCTGATCGTCCGCAGGCATGACGCGGCCCGTCCCGGGAAGGGACGGGCCGCTCCCTTTTTATAGGCTTTGGATCTGTCTATGGGGGCTTGTCAGGCTGCTTCCGACGCCGGTTCCAGAAGGCCCAGCCTCGCGAGCAGACGCTCGCGTACGGCGGGCCATTCGGGACTCAGGATGGAGTAGTACGCGGTATCTCGGACCGTGTCGTCGGCGCCTCGGCTGTCCGCCCGTCGCACACCGTCCAGGTGCGCGCCGAGGGCCTCGATGGCGGCCCGGGATCGGGTGTTGCGTACGTCTGCCTTGAGGGTGATCCGGTGAACCTGCCAGGTCTCGAAGGCCAGGGAGAGCAACAGGTACTTGCTCTCCCGGTTGACACCGGTGCCCTGGGCCGACGCGGCGAGCCAGGTGTACCCGATGTCCGCGACGGACGGGACCTCGCCCACCGCGCCCTTGGCACCCGGAGGCCAGGGCATCGGGCCCTGCCAGTACTCCAGGTTCATCAGACGGGTGGCACCGACCACACGGTCGGTGTGCAGCCACCGGATGGCGAAGGGCATCGTGCGGCCCTCCGCCTGCTCAGCCAAGGCGGCCTCCACGTAGGAGGCCATCTCGTCCCGTCCAGCGGGAACGCGAGTGAAGGCGTACGTAGAACGGTCTTCACTCGCCGCGGCGACAAGATCGTCGAGCACCGCGAAGCTGAGCGGTTCCAGGCGCACGGAGCGCCCGGACAGGGTGACAAAAGCGGGCATGAGCACATGATGGGGGCTGCTGGGCACGCCTGATGCCAAATGGCACAAGACATCTTGGCGGGGCGTGGGTTAAGGACCGAGCCCGGTCGAGAATCCGCAGGTCAGACGGCTGATCGCCGTTCCTGTTCGCGGGTGCCCAGGGTAAAGTTTCAGCCAAAGATCCGCCGGTCCGCCGAGGAGCGTTCGGCACGATCGGGAGGACGTCTTCTACGGGGTGTCGAGTCCCCCGCCGACAGCACCCGCGACGCCCTTTTCCCGGCGTCCCGTCACCCGGGTCGCGCCCGGTCGTCACCCGGGTGGCGCCGGGCCGCGTCACCGCGTTGCGCCCCGTCCCGTCGCCCGGTCCCGTCACCGTCACCCGGTCCCGTCACAGGGTTTCCGGGGCCTGCCGATGGTGCGGAGAGTTTGTCGGTCGTAGGGGCGAGTCCGTCCTCGGCCTCCTACTTACCTGCACCCGCAAACACGGCTCCCGGCCGGTTTCCGGGGATTCCATTCCGCTGGAGCCGTGATGACGACAGAGATATGGAATGCGAATCCGTCTTATGGCTTGTGTGCCCGACTTGCGCTGATATCACCACCTGGCCAGTGGCTCCAGATATCGTATTCGGCTGGTTGCTGTCCGTGATGGCGCATGAAAGAATACAGACAGATTTTCGAATGCATCGAGGGGGTGCGATGTACCTGTTCGGCGATGGTTCTGACCACCCTCATCGTTCGATTGGTGAGGACGCCGACTGGTGGGACCAGTTGACGGCCGGTTCGCCGCTGTGGTCTTCCGAGGGTTCAGCCGCCTGTGAATTCGTCCCGATCGTCGTTCCTGGGGTGCGAGAGCGTGCGAGTTGTAACAACCGCCAGGCGAAGGTGGGCGCTCCCGACGGTGTGCCTGATGGTGCTCCTGGTGGTGCCTCTGGCGCTGGCCAGGGTGATGCCGGCCGGGGTCCGGATGCGGGCCGTGATCGTGATGCCGAGGGTGCACCCGGTGGCGTGTCGGACGGTGCGCAGAGTGGTGCGTCGGACGGTGCCTTCGACGGTGTCTTCGAGGGTGATCGTGGTGTGGGGTCGTCGTCGTGGGCGGCGGTGGCGGCTGTTGGTGAGGCGGCCCGGGCAGTGGCGCTCGCGCCGGCGCCCGAATCTGCGGAGGTGTGCCTGGCCGAGGCCGAGGAGTTGCTGGCGGCCCGCGATCGAATCACCAGCGCGCTTGCCGCCCGGGTGGGCCAGGTGCATCGGTCCGGGGAGGCGAAGAACCATGGGCATGCCTCCACCCGATTGTGGCTGCGATCCGCTGGCGGAATGACCATCCCCGGCGCGGGCCGGTTGGTGACGATGGGCGTGGAGTTGGGTCGTCTGTCGCGGGTGCGTGAGCGGTTCGCCGAGGGCAGCCTGGCGGAGGGGATCGTGGAGGCGATCTGCACGGCCACCTCCGGGTTGACCGATGAGCAGGCGATCACCGCTGAGGGGATTTTGCTGGAGTTGGCAGGTTCGGCGGGGGCGGCGGAGGTGGCCAAGGCGGGGCGGTATCTGCGGGCGGTGCTGGACCCCGACGGCCACGAGCAGGACGAGCAGGCCGACTTCGACCGCCGGTTCTTCCGGGTGCGGCGGCGCCGGAACGGCGGGCTGGAGGGAGAGTTCTACCTCCCCGCGCGGTTGCAGCACCTGCTGGACGTCTACGCCAAGCCCAAAGCCGAGGGGGATGACCGGACGCTGAGTGTGCGGAACGCGGATGCGTTCATCGCGTTCCTGGAGAACAAGATCGCGACCGAGCTTCTGGTGCTGGTCCGCCGAATCCCTGCCCGACGACCCCCCAGCCGACGCACCTTCAGGTACTACCCCCTCAGGTGATCCCACAGCCAGCCCTTCAGACGACCCCACAGCTGACCCATCTGCCGACCACCCCACCAGCGACCCGGTAGACACCGACCCGAGCGACGGCCCTGGTCCCGACTCCTCCGGCACCGGCACCGGCCCTGGTCCTGACCCTTCGGGCACTGACCCCGGCCCTGGTCCTGACCCTGATTCCGGCCCGTTGGGCACCCATCCCTCAGAGACCGGCCAATCAGACGTCGGCTTCTTGGACACGGGCTTCTTGGACACGGACCCGGGTGACGATCCTGGCCCTGAGCCCGGCTCAGGCGACGACCCCGTTCCCGACCCTGACGATTGCACCGCTCAAGGGCTCGGCTCCGACGCGCGGCCGTGGGCGGAAGCCGATGCCCCACTGCAGGCAGAAGGCTGCGCCCGACCAACAGGCGGCGCCCGACCAACAGGCGGCGCCCGACCGGAAGGCGGTGCCTGGCGGGGAGGCCGGGCATGGCCGGGAGGTAGCGCCTGGCTTGGGGAGCACTCCGACGCGCCGCCCGGGTCGGGAGATCGGGCGTGGGCGGGAGGCAGCGCTTGGCCGGGAAACGACGCCTGGCCTGGAAGTGACGCCCGGCTGGGAGGTGGCGCCTGGCCGGGAGGTGAGTCCTGGGCGGGGACGGGAGCCGACGCTCCGCCAGGGTTGGGGGGCAACAGTGCGCCGGGGGTGTGGTTGCGGGGGTTGCCGGGGCTGATCCTGGCGACCGGGCATCTGCTGCCCGTCTCCAGCGTGCACCGGCTGGCCCGTACCAGCACCCTGGTGCGGATCGTGATGGACGCCGGTGGGCAGGTGCTGGACATGGGCCGCAAGGTCCGCCTGGCGACTCTGGCGCAGCGGCGGGCGGTCTTCGCCCGGTATGCGACCTGCTGGGTGGACGGCTGCCCGCTGCCCGCCACCCTGTGCCAGATCGGCACCACACGACTGCGGATATAGAGGCGGGCAGGCGCGTGGGGCTGGACGCGGACAGGTGAGCCCGGACAAGGTGAGCACGGAGAAGGTGAGCCAGGCGGATGAGCGGCGGCGCGCCTGTGTTGAAGCGCGCCTGTGTTGAAGCGCGCCTGTGGGGGAGCGCTAAGTAAGTTGCTGTGATCGGGCACGGGCGCGGAGGTTGGCGATGGAGCGGTTCGTTGGGAAGTTCGCCGTGGTCACCGGTGCGGCGCGGGGGATCGGCGCGGCCACGGCCCGCCGCCTCGCGGCGGAGGGCGCGGTGGTGGCGTGCGTGGACCTCACGGCGGATCGCTGCGCCACGATCGTGGACGAGATCGCGGTCACCGGGGGCAGAGCGGTCGCCTTCGGCGGTGACGTGTCCGATGGCGCCCAGGTGGAGAGCCTCGTGTCGGCGGTGATGGCCGAGTTCGGGCGTATCGACGTGCTGGTCAACAACGCCGGTCTGACGCGGGACAACCTGGTGTTCCGCATGTCGGAGGACGACTGGGACAAGGTGCTCGACGTGAATCTGAAGGGCGCGTTCCTGATGAGCCGGGCGGTGCAGAAACACATGGTGGACCGGAGATCGGGGGCCATCGTCAACCTGTCGAGCCGGTCGGCGCTGGGCAACCGCGGGCAGGCCAACTACTCGGCGGCGAAAGCGGGGATCCAGGGGCTGACCGCGACCCTCGCGATCGAGCTCGGCCAGTTCGGGGTCCGTGTGAACGCGGTCGCGCCCGGTTACGTGGCGA
Organism: Microbispora triticiradicis; assembly: GCA_003260025.2. GTDB lineage: Bacteria > Actinomycetota > Actinomycetes > Streptosporangiales > Streptosporangiaceae > Microbispora > Microbispora triticiradicis. Next base: position 19,214 of record QFZU02000013.1, read on the forward strand.
CCCCGATGACCGAGGCGACGGCGGTGCGGCTCGGCATGTCGCCGGAGGAGCACCAGGCCGTCGCCTCGCAGTTCGTGCCGTTGCGGCGGGTCGCCCAGCCGACCGAGATCGCGTCGGTGGTGGCGTTCTTCGCCTCCGACGACGCGTCGTACGTCACGGGACAGACCCTCTATGTCAACGGCGGATCACAGTAGGGCGTGTTCAGCAGTCGACCAGGCCGGGGCTCTGGTTCAGGATCTGCGCGCGGGGGGTGACGAACTCCCCGTAGGCCTTGGCCGCCGCCGGATCGAAGACCGCGACCCGGTGGCAGTTCTGGAAGGCGAGCCGTACGCCGAAGTGCCTTTCGAGGGCGCCGCGCATCGCGTCGCTGGCCAGGCAGCGGAGCAACTGCCCGCGGGAAGCCTCGTCGGGCGGCGGCACCTGGTTGTCGGCGAAGTCGGCTCCGGATCGGTCCCGCTGTTCGATCAGCGCGGTGATGGTCGTCCAGGCGTACGGCAGCGAGTCGCGGACGCAGGCCACGAAGGCCGCGTCGTCCACCTCGCCGGCACGGGCCTGGGCGAGCAGGTTGTCGGGCACGGACAGCGACATGGCTGTTCTCCTCTCGATGTCTTTCGACGAGTTCAGGGTCAGGTTCAGGGGGTGGTGACGGCGGGGCCGTACACGAATTCGGGGTCGATCTGCGCGACCAGGTCTTCGCCGGTGGCGCGGTTCGCCCACGCGCGGGCGTTGCGGGTGTGGAACTCGGCCGCCTGCCTGCCGAACTTCGCCCAGTCCTTGGGCTGCGCGTCGAGCCGGTCGAGCATGGTGGCGAGTGCATGGTGGCCGGTGGGCTCCAGGTCGCCGAGAGTGAACGGCCGGCCCTGCTCCATCGCGCGGACGGCGGGGGAGTGACCGAACCAGGTCAGCAGGTCGTCGCCCACCTGCTCGCGGAGGAAGTCGGCGTCCTCCGGAGAGTGGATCTTGTTGCCCACGACGGCCAGCGGGATGTCGAATCCGGCGGCGTGGTCGCGGTACTGCCGGTAGACGCCGACGCCCTGCCGGGTGGGTTCGGCGACCAGGAAGGTGAGGTCGAACCGGGTGAAGAGCCCGGAGGCGAAGGAGTCGGCCCCGGCGGTCATGTCCACCACGACGTACTCGCCGGGCCCGTCGACCAGGTGATTGAGGTAGAGCTCCACCGCGCCGACTTTGGAGTGGTAGCAGGCGACCCCGAGGTCGTCCTCGCCGAACGGGCCGGTGACCATGAGCGAGACGCCGTCGACGTGGCTGAACGGGAAGAACGGGTCGTCCAGCCGGACCAGGCGGGAGCCGCGCCCGGGCGGAGTCGTCTTCACCATGGACGCCGCGTCACGGATGCGGGGGTTGTCGCCCCGCAGGTAGTCCTTGATCTCGGTCAGCATCCCGCCCAGCGGGTGAGGCTGCCCGGGAGCGCCGAGGGCCAGGCCGAGATGCTGGTTGATGTCCGCGTCGATCGCGACGACCGGTCCCCGCCGCGTCGCATACCTCGCGAACAGCGACGACAGGGTCGTCTTCCCGCTTCCGCCCTTGCCCACGAACGCCACTCTCATGGCGTCACCCCCTGCTCGGTAACCGCACTAGAAAATGAAAACCGTTGTCACTTTCGGTCGTGGCTCATCATGGCACATCCGCAGGGGCGGGGAGGGGATTTTCAGCTCGCGGCGGGCGGCTGGAAGAGCGAGAGCACTTTGACCAGGGTCGGGCGCAGGGTGTCCCAGTCGGAGGCCCGGGTGGTCCAGGTCAGCACGCTGGTCGTCGTGCCCGTCGAGATCACCCGTCGGTACTGGTGATATCCGACTCCCTTGACCAGGTGGTCACCCGCCGGCGCCTTCCGCGGCTTCCAGGTGAACTCCCAGTCGGCGGTGGGCCCGTACGGGCTGGTCACGGGCTTGAGCCGGAGTTTGCGGTAGCTCTTGGCGGTCGGCAGGAAGATGGCCTCGGCCTCGCCGAGCGCCGCGAGGGGATCGGTGCCGCTCTGCGCGGTCACCTCGACGACGAGCGCCGCCGCGTCGTCCGGGGCACGCCAGGCGATGGTGTACGGCTGGTCCTCGCGGGTCCAGTCGCGGGGCACACCGGCCCGCCAGCCGGCGTCCGAGCGATACCACTTCAACTTGAGCCGCGGCGCGGGAGTGGCGGAGGCCGAGCCGGAGACGGGCACGGCGTCCGGTCCAGTGGCAGAGGCCGGGACAGTGGCAGGGGCAGTGGCCGGGGCAGCAGGTGTCGTGACAGGGATGGCGGCCGGAGGGGCGGCGGCCCGGCCTTCGGCGCCGGGGCGCAGCACTGCCCAGCCACCCACCGCACAGGCGACCAGCACGGCCGCCGTGACGCCCACGACCAGCCGGGCCCGGCCGAGGCTCCGCCGTACGGGGGGAGCGGGAGCCGGCGGCTCGGCCTCGGCGAGCAGCCGGTCGGCGGCCTCCGCGTCGATCCGCCGCCGTGGGTCCCGGGCGAGGAGCCCGGTCAGTACGGCGCGAAGCTCCTCGGGGACCTCTCCCAGCGGATGCGACGGCGGCCGGCCGGTGACCGCGAGATGGAGGGTGGCGCCCAGCGACCACAGGTCGGCGGCGATCGTGCGGGGGTCGTCCGCGGAACGTTCCGGGGCGAGGAAGTCCTCCGGATCCCGGCCGGCAGTCGCAGCAGTGGGAAGAGCAGCGGGGTCGCGGCGGGTGCGGGCGAAGGCCGGGTCGGTGGTGAACATGGAGACGCCGAAGTCGGCGAGCAGCACCCGGCCGTCATGACCGACGAGGACGTTGGCCGGCCGGACATCGCCGTGCCGTACGCCGGCCGCGTGGGCATGGGCCAGCGCGGACAGGACCTTTCGGGCGATCGGCGCGGCCTGCGCGGGCGTGAGCGGGCCGTCGCCCGCGACCATCCCGTCGAGCGAGCGGGACCGGACCAGCTCCATCACGATGTACGGAGTGCCGTCCTCCTCGGCCACGTCGTGGACGGCGGCGATGTGCGGATGGCGCAACCCTTCGGCCTGCCGGGCCTCCCGGGCGATCTTGTGGACGAGCCGCAGTCGCGCGGTCTCGCCCAGGCCCGGGGGCAGCAGCACCTCCCGGACCGCCACGGGCCGGTCGAGCAGGGTGTCGTGCCCCTCCCAGACGACCCCGGTGCGGCCACGGCCGAGAGCGCGGACCAACCGGTATCGCTTGACGATGAGCCGCCCAGCAGCACCCATCTCGCCCGCCCTCTATGCCTGGCACGTTTCACCTTGAATGCGGAGTCTTGCACAACTAACCGGGCGAATAGCGGTGATTAGAGGGGCGGAAGTGAACCGGCCGCGATGTGGGCGAGGGTGACCTCCGTGAGCGTCGCCTGCTCGTGGTCGCGCAGCGCCGTCCAGACGTCGGCGAGCGGTCCGGCGACGCCGTGGAAATCCTCGTTGTCCTGCGGCGCTCCCTCGACGATGAGCACGACGTCGGCGAGCGTGATCTCCGTGGCGGGCCGGGCCAGCCAGTAGCCGCCCTCCGGTCCCCGCTGGCTGTGGATGAGACCGGCCCGCCGCATCTGCAACAGGATGTTGTCGAGGAAACGCCGGGGAATGCCCTGGGCCGACGCGATCCGCTCGGCCGGGACGGGCCCCGGCGCCGCCGCGGCCAGTTCGGCGGCGGCGCGCAGGGCGTACTGGGTCCTGACGGAGAGCCGCATTTCTCACACGGCACTGAGGACCAGGGACCGGGCCCCGGGAGAGGGCTTGAGGTGCACCGTGTCGCCGGGCGACAGCGCGAGCCGGTCGGCCTGCTCACGCGTCACCTGGACCCACGCCTCCTCCGTGCCGATCTTCACCTCCACGCGTACCTCGAAGCCGAGCCGTACGACGCGGGAGACCACGGCGGGGGCCCCGCCCTCGACCGGGCCGGAGCTGATCTCGATGTCGTGCGGGCGGACCAGGCTGCCCCCGATCTCGGTGACCGGGCCGAGGAAGCGCATCACGAACGGGTTGGCGGGGTTGTCGTACACCTCGCCCGGGCTGCCGGCCTGCACGACCTCTCCGTTGGCCAGCACCACGATCGTGTCGGCCACCTCGATGGCCTCCTCCTGGTCGTGGGTGACGAAGACGGTGGTGACGTGCACCTCGTCGTGCAGCCGGCGCAGCCAGGCCCGCAACTCCTTGCGCACCTGCGCGTCGAGGGCGCCGAACGGCTCGTCGAGCAGCAGCACCTCCGGTTCCACCGCGAGCGCCCGGGCCAGGGCCATGCGCTGACGCTGGCCGCCGGAGAGCTGCGACGGGTAACGGTCGGCCAGCTTCTCCAGGTGGACCAGCTCCAGCAGTTCCATGACCCGCTTGCGGATCTCGTCCTTGGGCCGCTTGCGGATCTCCAGGCCGAAGGCCACGTTGCGGAAGACCGACAGGTGCTTGAAGGCGGCGTAGTGCTGGAACACGAAGCCGACGTTGCGGCGCTGGGGCGACAGGCGGGTGGCGTCGACGCCGGAGATCCGGACGGTGCCGGTGTCGGGCCGTTCGAGTCCGGCGATCACCCGCAGCAGCGTCGACTTCCCCCCGCCGCTCGGGCCGAGCAGGGCGGTGAGCGACCCCGACTCGACGTCCACGGACACGTCGCGCAGGACCGGGGTGGCCCCGAACGACTTGTTCACGTCGCGTACCTCAATTGCCATCGGACAGATCCTTCGGGCGCAGGAGCTTGGTGAGCAGCAGGGTGACCACGGCGATCAGGGCGAGGGCCGTGGCGGCGGCGAACGCGGCCGGCTGGTCGAAGTTCTGGAACCGCTCCTCCACGAACAGCGTCAGCGTCTGGGTCTGGTCCACGAGGCGGCCCGAGACCACCGCGACCGCGCCGTACTCGCCGAGCGAACGGGCCAGGCAGAGCACGACGCCGTAGCCGAGGGCCCAGCGGATGCCGGGGAGCGTGATGCGGACGAACGACTGGAGGCGGCTCGCGCCCAGCGTGTGCGCGGCCTGCTCCTGCTCGTCGCCGAGCTCCTCCAGCACCGGCACGATGGCCCGTACGACCAGGGGCAGCGCGACGAACACCGTGGCCAGCACCATGCCGGGGGTGGAGAAGATCACTTGGATGCCCCAGCTCTCCAGCAGGCCGCCCGCGGGGGAGAACCGGCCGTACACGAGGATGAGCGCGAGCCCGACGACGACCGGCGAGACGGCCATCGGCAGGTCGATGAACGCTCCGAGCAGCCGTTTGCCGGGGAACTCGTGCCGCACGAGCAGGAGCGCGGCGCCGACGCCGAAGACCGTGTTGGCCACGACCGCCCAGGCGGCGACCGTGATCGTCACCTTGAAGGCGTGTACGGCCGACGGCGAGGTCAGGGCTTCGACGAACGGGCCGAGCCCGTCCCCGAAGGTCCGCCAGATGATCAGTCCGACCGGCAGGACCAGCAGGAACAGGATGTAGACGACGGCGGTCAGGCGCAGGACGTGCTTAGCCACGGCGGCTCCCCCATCGCTGCAGGACGTCGAGTGCGATCAGTGCGACCAGGGCCACCACGAGCAGGACCGTCGCGATCGCGGCCGCTCCCGTCATGTTGTCGCCCTCGATCTGACTGAAGAGGTTCACCGCCGCGACCTGCGTCTTGAACGGCAGGTTGCCGGAGATCAGCACGGTGGAGCCGAACTCCGCGATCGCCCGGGTGAAGGCGAGCGCGGTGCCCGACAGCATCGCGGGAAGCAGGTTCGGCAGGATGATCCGGCGGAAGGTCTGGAACGGCCGGGCGCCGAGGGACGCCGCGGCCTGCTCCATCTCCCCGTCCAGTTCCAGCAGGACCGGCTGCACCGTACGGACGACGAACGGCAGCGTGACGAACATCAGCGCCAGCACGACGCCGGCCCTGCTGTAGGCCAGGTTGATCCCGAGCGGGGACTGCGGGCCGTACAACGCGAGCAGGACGAGACCGGCCACGATCGTCGGCAGCGCGAACGGCAGGTCGATGATCGTGTCGAGGACCGCCCTGCCCGGGAAGCGGTCGCGGACCAGCACCCAGGCGATGAGCGTGCCCATGACCAGGTTGACCACGGCCACGAGGGCGGACGCGCCGATCGTCAGGGTGAGCGCCGCCCAGGCGTCGGGGGTGGTGACCGAGCGCCAGAAGTAACCGGGGCCCTCGTCGGCCGACCGCCACACCACGGCGGCCAGCGGGATCAGCACGATCAGGCTCAGGTAGAGCACCGCCGTCCCGAGGCCGGCGGCGGTGCCGCCGGCCAGACGCCGGGACGGCCGCACTCCCACAGCGGCGTCGACGCTCATTTCCCAGTGCTCACTTTCCCAGTGCTCACTTCACAGCGCTCACTTCTCGGTGGCCACGCCGAGCTTGCGCTCGATGTCCGCGACCTTGCCGGTCTTGGAGTCGAAGAACTCGGTGGTGATCTTGTCCCAGCCGCCGAGGTCCTGGATGGTGAACAGCTGCGGCGGGGCGGGCCAGTCGAAGCCGGTCACCCCGTCGGCGACGGGGCGGTAGCCGTTCTTCGCGAAGATCGTCTGCGCCTCGACCGAGTAGAGGTACTTGAGGAAGGCCGCGGCCTCCGCGGGGTGCGCGCTGTTCTTCGTCACGGCGACCGGGTTCTCGATGAGGATCGTGGCGTCGGGAACCGTGTAGTCGAGTTCCTGGCCGTTCTGCCGGGCGAAGATCGCCTCGTTCTCGTACGTGAGGATCGCGTCGCCCTTGCCGCCGGTGAAGGTCTGCAGCGACTTGCGGCCGCTGTCGTCCTGGACCGGCACGTTCTTGAGCAGCGAGTCGAGATAGGTGAGCCCGGCGGCCTGGTCGGCGCCCTTGTCCGACTTCGCGCCGTAGCCCGCGAGCAGGTTCCAGCGGGCGCCGCCGGAGGTGAAGGGGTTCGGGGTGATGACCTCGACTCCCGGCTTGATCAGGTCGTCCCAGGTCTTCAGACCCTTCGGGTTGCCCTTGCGGGTGCCGATCACGACGACGGACCTGGTCAGGATGCCCTTGCTGGGTCCGGCGGTGGGGCCGGAGTTCCAGTCCGCCGCGACGATGCCGGCCTTCACGAGCCGGGTGATGTCGGTCTCCAGGGAGAACTCGACGATGTCCGCCTTGAGGCCGTTGGCCACGGCCCGGCTCTGGTCGCCGGACGCGCCGAACGACTGGGTGAAGGTGATGTTCTTGCCCTCGGGCGTCTTCTGGAACGCCGCGATGATGTCCTTGAACGCCGCCTGGGGGGTGGAGTAGGCGACCAGCGCCAACTGGACCTTGCCTCCGCCGTCGCCCCCGCCGGCGTTGTCGCCTCCCCCGCAGGCGGTGACCAGGGTGGACGTCGCCACGACGGCGGCTGCGATGGCCCCGAGCCTGCGCACTTTCATGCCTTGCCTCTATTCCTACCATGTCAGTCGGTTTAGTCGATATTAAAGACCGTTCCAGAGATTCCGTCAACTCCGATGGGTTTGCTGGGTTTGAGGATGGAGTGATGGCAGAGATTCCAGTGATTGCTGTGGAATTTCCGGACAAGTGGTGTCGAGAGGTGCTAGGAACGTTCGCTGGGGGGACAGGACCTGATCCCCTCAGCTCACCTATGACGTACGGAAGGACCCTCATGCACGACCCGGCCGAGGGCGAGGACGCCCACGAGCAGACCGGCCCGCTGGTACGGCCGTACATCGCGGGCGAGGCCCGGCACGACGCCGAGGGAGACCGGTTCTGGTCGGAGGAGCACGACGAAGCGGCCCTCGCCGCCCCGGGGCAGACACGCGGGCAGACAGAGGGACAGACCGCGCAGGGCGAACAGGCCGATCACGGCGACGTGCTGGCGGAGGACTGGCGTCCGGAGACCGAAAGGCCCGCGGAAAGGCCCGCGACCGTCGTCCTGGAGTCCTCGGGCAGCGAGCTCCGGGGTTTCCTGGGCTCGGGCTGGCGCAGCGCGCCCGATCCCGAGGACTCCGAGGAGGACGCCTATGGGGACGAGGAGGACTCGCGGCGCGGCGGCATGCTGCTGCGGGCCGGCCTGATCGGTGTCGGCGTCGTCGCCGCGATCTGGGCCCTCGCCCTGTGGGTGGGCAGCCCGGCCGAACCGCCCTGTAGCGCGGGAGGCGCGGGCTGCGCGGCCGGCGCACCCGCGACGTCCCCGACGCCGGCTCCGGACAGTGCCTCCGGCGACGACGCGGCGCTCGCCGAGCCCGGGCCGGGTGACGACGATCCCTCGTCCGGCGCCCCTACCACCGCGCCTACCCCTGGACCGGCCACTGCGGCGCCGTCCCGTGACACATCGGCCCGCGACCAAAAGTCCGGGCCGCGAGCCACCACCTCTCCGCGTCCGGCCCGGTCGCGCGGCCCGGTGCGGTCGCAGCCTCCGGTGACGGTGGACGAGCCGACCGAGGCGCCGACGACCGTCGCACCCACGACAGAGCCGACGGCCGAGCCCACCACCGCTCCCGCGCCCGCCCCCACCCAGGAGGCGCCGCGCCGCGGCGGAGGACTGCTGGACATATTGTTCTAGCTCAGGAGGCCGTTGGATCAGGACGCCGTGCAGCTGTCCTGGGTCGCGTCGAAGCCCTCCACGTCGTCGAGCGTCTTGGGGGGCTTCATCCCCTGCCAGTCGGCGCCGATCCCCAGCACGAGGGCCTGCGTGGTGGACGTGCGGACCAGGTGGGACCGCGTCTTCTTGAGTTCGCGGTACAACCGCGACGCCCGGCCCTCGCCGTTGGCGGAGTAGGCCACGGTGGTCTTCGCGTACGGCCTGGGCGCCTGCTCGACCTTCACGATGTGGTAGCCGCGCTGCTCCAGTTCTGCGGCCACCTCGGTGCCGAGGCCCTGCCTGCCGCTGCCGTTGCGCACCAGGATGTGGATCTGCGACTTGGGGATCTTCTGCTCGCCGCTGCGCACGTTCTTGGCGATCTGGTCGGCGGCGACCATGGTGAACAGGCGCCTGGCCTGGGGCTGCACCCACTCGACCCGGCCGGGGCTGGTGACCGAGTAGCGCCAGGGGGTGGTGACGAAGCGGATCTGCCCGGCCGTCAGGCCCTTCGCGCTCATCGCGAGGTCCTTCATCACGCCGATCGTGAGCTCGGGGTCGGTGGTGATCGCCTTGGTCACCGCGTCGAGGAACCCGAACAGCGTCGCGGGGTCGATCAGCGTCTCGCCGCTCATCGCCTTCTTGGCCATCGAGGCGAGGAACATCTGCTGCCGCTGGATCCGGCCGATGTCGGAGCCGTCGCCGAGCGAGTAGCGGGCGCGGACGTACCCGAGGGCCTGCTCGCCCTTGAGCACCTGCCTGCCGGCGGGCAGGGTGAGCAGCGCCTTCTTGTCGTGGACGGGCTGCGGCAGGCAGACCGGCACGCCGCCCAGCGCGTTCACCATCGCCTTGAAGCCGGTGAAGTCGACCTTCACGAAGTGGTCGATGCGGATCTGGGTCAGCCGTTCGATCGTTCTCCAGGTGCAGCCGATGCCGCCGGAGTTGAACGACTCGTTGATCATCCCGATGTGTGGCCGCTGGCCAGGGAGCCGGTCGCCCTTGGCGGGACACGCCGGTAACTGGACGAGCGAGTCGCGGGGGAAGCTGATCAGGACCGCGCCGTCCCGGTTCGGGGAGATGTGCGCCAGGATGATCGTGTCCGTGCGCTCGCCCGGGAACCGGCCGTATCTGGCGTTCGCGCCGTCACGCTGGTCGGAGCCGACGATCAGCACGTTGAGCGCTTTGCTGATCTTCTGGGGCCGCGCGTCGCCGAGGTCCTGTCTGGTCACCGCCTCGTGCCGGACGTTGCCGGTCAGCTTGACGTACTGACCGGCGGTGGCCGTGACGGCGCCGATCAGCACGCCCAGCACGCCCGACAGGCCCACCCACAGCCAGGCCCGCCACTTCGGCGGCGTCCGGGGAGGTGGCGCCGGGAGGTCCTCCGCCGGGGGGGCGGGACGGACGTCGACGTGACCCACTGTCGTGCTCCTGGGGGTCGGACCAGGGCTTCCCGCCTGGTCGAGAGCCGGCTACGGCAAACGGGGCCAAGTGTAGCGATCTTCCCTGAACGCCACCTTCCAAATGCGTGAACCGTCAGGCGGGCGGGGCCGTGCTGCCCCGGGTGGTGAGGCGCGGGGGCTCGTCCTCCAGATGCCTGGTGTCCGCGCCGTCGATCAGCGACAGCAGCCGCTGCGCCGCGTGCCCGCCGTACGCCGGGATGTCGCGGGCGAGCACGGTCAGCGGCGGCCGGACGACCTGGCAGAGCGGGGAGTCGTCCCAGGCGACGATGGACAGGTCGGCGGGCACGTCGAGCCGCATCTCCTGGGCGACGGACAGACCGGCCACAGCCATGATGTCGTTGTCGTAGACGATCGCGGTGGGGCGGTCGGGCGAGCTGAGCAGCCGGCGGGTCGCCCGGGCCCCCTCCTCGCCGGTGTAGTCGGTGTGCACCGTGGGGCAGACGTCGAGGCCGAGGCCGGCGCAGACATCGGTGAACGCGCGGTCGCGGATGACCGTGTGGACGAGCCGCGGCAGACCGGCGACGCGGGCGATGCGCCGGTGCCCGAGCGCGGCGAGATACTCCACCGTCTCCCGTACGGCCGCGCCGTCGTCGGCCCAGACCGGCAGGAGCGACCCGGCGGCCGAGGGGTGCCCGATCACGACGACGGGCATGCCCATCTCCTCGATCTCCGGCACCCGGGGGTCGTCGAGGTGGAGGTCGACGAGGATCGCGCCGTCCACCCGGCCCTCTCCCCACCAGCGGCGGTAGACGCCCATCTCCGTCTCGTGGTCGCCGACCACCTGGAGCAGTAACGCGTACGAGCGGGCAGAGAGCTCGGCCTCGATGCCGCTGATCAGTTCCATGAAGAACGGCTCGACGCCGAGGAAGCGGGCGGGCCGGCACAGGGCGAGGCCCACCGCGTGCGCGCGGGCGCCGTTGAGCGCGCGGGCGGCGATGTTCGGCCGCCAGCCGATCTCGTCGGCGATGGCCAGGATGCGCGCCCTGGTGGCCTCTGACACTCCCGGCTGGCCGTTCAGGGCGTACGAGACCGCCCCCTTGGAGACTCCCGCCTGGCGTGCGATGTCCGCGATGGTCGGTCTTCTCACGTGTCCCCTCGGGCTGAACCGGTCCAGTGGCTGTCAGCTTACTACCGTTACTTTGCCTCCATCCTCTTCCTATTGACACCACCGACATCCGGATTTTACGGTTTCGGCACTTATCCGGTTCAGCAGTAGCGAGCCGAGCAACATCGGGGCCTGGATGCAGACCCCGCGCGGCGTCGCGTGGGGGAAGGAGAGACACCATGCGAAACCGAGCGCGGTTTCTTGTACCGGTGCTGGTGACCGGCTTATTAGGCGCGGCCTGCTCGAGCGGCGGGTCGACGGCCCCGGGCGGCGCGACGGGAGGGGCTGCGGGAGGAGCGGCCGCCCCGGCGGCGGGCGGCAGCGGCGGTGGAGCCTTCCCCCGCAACCAGACCCTCTACACCAGCGGCACCCAGTGGGGCCCTCCGGCGAACTGGAACCCCCTGCGCGAGTGGGACTTCGCCACCGGCACCAAGGGCCTGGTCTACGAGACGCTGTTCATGTACGACCCGAACACCGACAGGTTCTCGCCCTGGCTGGCCGAGAGCGGCGACTGGACCGGCGGCCTGGAGTACACGCTCAAGCTGCGCAAGGGGATCACCTGGTCGGACGGCAAGCCCTTCACCGCCGACGACGTCATCTTCACCTTCGAGCTCGGCAAGTTCGAGACCGTTCCCTACCACCCGCTGTGGTCGTGGATGAAGTCCGCCGACAAGGTCGACGACTACACGGTGAAGTTCACCTTCACCACGGCCAACTACCAGGAGTGGGCCAACCACCTCTACAGCCGGGCCATCGTTCCCAAGCACCTGTGGGAGAGCAGGTCGGAGGACGAGGTGATGAACGGGATCAACGAGAAGCCCATCGGCACCGGTCCGTACGCCTACCAGTCGCACGACCAGGACCGCATGGTCTGGGTCAAGCGCGACGGATGGTGGGCGACGAAGGCGCTGAACAAGGACGTCAAGCCGAAGTACGTCGTCGACATCGTCAACTCCAGCAACGAGGTCGCGATGGGCCTGCTGCTGCAGAAGGGCCTCGACCTCAGCGTGAACTTCCTGCCGGGCATCGCGAACCTGGTCAAGGGCAACTTCGGCATCAAGACTTACTACGACCAGCCGCCGTACATGCTGTCGGCGAACACGGCGTGGCTGTGGTTCAACACCACCAAGAAGCCGATGGACGACAAGGAGTTCCGCAAGGCGGTCGCCTACTCGATCGACACCAAGAAGATCGTCGAGGGCGTCTACGGCAACCTGGTCAAGGCCTCCGACCCGACCGGCCTGCTGCCGCAGTGGGACAAGTACATCGACAAGAACGTCACCTCCCAGATGGGCTTCTCCTACAACCCCGACAAGGCCAAGCAGCTGCTGGCCGACGCCGGGTACAAGGACCGCAACGGCGACGGGCTGGTGGAGTCGCCGAGTGGCGCCAAGATCTCGCTGAAGCTCATCGTGCCCGCCGGGTGGACCGACTGGATGGAGGCCGCCCGGGTCATCAGCTCCAGCGCCAAGGCCGCCGGTATCGACGTCGAGGCCGACTTCCCCGACTACAACGCGCTCGTCGACATTCGCAACTCCGGCAAGTACGACATGGTCATCAACAACGACAAGCAGCTCGCGAACACCCCCTGGCTGTACTACGACTACCTGTTCCGCCTGCCGGTGCAGAAGCTGCAGACCACGACGAACTACGGCCGGTACGAGAACAAGCGGGCGTGGGAGCTCACCCAGCAGCTCGACCAGGTCAAGCCCGAGGACCTGGAGGGCATGAAGAAGATCACCTCGGAGCTGCAGAAGATCCAGCTGGACGACATGCCCGTCATCCCCCTCTGGTACAACGGCCTGTGGTCCCAGACCACCAACTCGGTCTGGAAGAACTGGCCGACCAGTGCGCAGGGCACGCCGAAGTACCCGCCGACGGTGTGGCGCAACTGGCTGGAGATGGGCGGCACGCTCATGCTCACCGAACTCCAGCCGGCCTCCGGCGGCTGATCTTTTCGCGCCCCCTTCCCCGCTGGGAGGGGGCGCCGTTCCGCGACCGGGAGGTCGACGTGCGCCGCTACTTCGGCAGAAAGCTTCTCGTCTACGGCCTGACGTTCTTCGTGGCCGTGACCGTCAACTGGATGATCCCCCGGTTCATGCCGGGCGACCCCGTGCAGAGCATGCTCTCGCGGGCCAACGTCGCGCAGCCGGCGGCCGTCGAGGCCATGCGCGCCCACTACACCGCGATGTTCGGCTTCGACCTGCCGCTGTGGCGGCAGTACCTCAACTTCTGGGGCTCGCTGTTACGGGGGGACCTCGGCATCAGCATCTGGCTGTTCCCGACGCCGGTCACGGACGTGATCGTCCGGGCCGTGCCGTACACGCTGGGCCTGCTGATCCCGTCCATCCTGCTGAGCTGGGTCGCCGGCAACCGGTTCGGCGCGTTCGCGGCGCGGCGCAAGTGGCTGGACAACACGGTGCTGCCGCTCGGCTACGTGCTGACCGCCACGCCGTACATGTGGCTGGCGATCCTGCTGGCCTGGGCGTTCGGCATCATCGCGGGAATCTTCCCGGTCGCCGGGGCGTACGGCTACGACCTCCAGCCGTCCTGGTCGGGGGAGTTCCTGGGCAGCCTCGCCCAGCACTGGTTCCTCCCGTTCGCCTCGCTGTTCCTGGTCGCGTTCGGCGGCTGGGCGATCGGCATGCGCAACATGATCATCTATGAACTGGAGGCGGACTACGTCAACTACCTGCGGGCGCTCGGCGCGCCGATGCGGCTGGTGCGGCGCTACGCCTTCAGGAACGCGATCCTGCCCCAGGTGACCGGCCTCGCCCTGCAACTCGGCGTGCTCGTGGCGGGCGCGCTGGTGACCGAGATCGTCTTCAGCTATCCCGGGCTCGGCCACCTGATCCTCCAGGCGATCCAGAACCAGGACTTCTTCCTGCTGCAGGGGACCTTCCTGTTCGTCGTCGTCGGCGTGCTGATCGCCAACTTCGTCATCGACATCGCGTACGTCCTGGTGGATCCGCGTACCCGCACGGGGATGGGAGGAACGGCGTGAGAAACGAGGCGCTGCACTTCGCGCTGCGCAACCGCAAGCTGGTCGTCGGCACGGTCGTCGTCGCCGTCTTCCTCGTGGCCGGGGTGGTCGGGCCCATGACGATCGACCACAAGCCCGCCGACTACGTCGGGCCCGCCATGGCGCCGCCGTCGGGGGAGTTCTGGTTCGGCACCACGACGTTCGGCCAGGACGTCTTCGCCCAGTTCCTGTACGGCCTGCGGTCGACGTTCCTGGTGGGCGTGCTCGGCGGCGTGCTGGCGTCGGTCGTCGGCATGGTCGTGGGTTTCGTCGCGGGCTACCGCGGCGGGTGGGTCGACGAACTGCTCACCATGGTCACCAACATCGTGCTCGTGCTGCCCGCGCTGGTGGTGCTGCTGATCGTCAACGCGTACCTCGGGGTGCGCAGCGTCGGCGTGCAGGCGCTGTTCATCGGGCTGACCTCCTGGCCGTGGGCCGCGCGGGCGATCAGGGCGCAGACGTTCTCGCTGCGCTCACGCGACTTCGTGGACCTGGCCCGGTTGAGCGGGGTGCGCACCCCGAAGATCATCCTTCGGGAGATCGCGCCGAACATGAGCTCGTACCTGTTCCTGACGTTCATCCTGCTGTTCGGCAGCGCGATCCTGATCGCGGCCTCGCTCGACTTCATCGGGCTCGGCCCGACCGACTCGGTCTCCCTCGGGCTGATGCTCAACAACGCGGCCCGATGGAGCGCCCTCCAGCTCGGCATGTGGTGGTGGTTCGTCCCGCCGGGGGCCGGCATCACGGCGATCGTCGGCGCGCTCTACGTCATGAACGTCGGGCTGGACGAGGTGTTCAACCCGAAGCTGAGGGAGATGTGACGTGGCGCTGAGTGTCACCGACCTCCGGGTCTACTACCAGACGCTGCGCGGCGAGGTGAAGGCGCTCGACGGCGTCACGTTCTCCGTCGCGGACGGCGAGATCATGGGCCTGGCCGGGGAGTCGGGCTCGGGCAAGTCCACGCTCGCCAAAAGCCTGATCCGGCTGGACGGCCGCATGCGCCACGCCGGCGGCACGGTCGAGCTGGACGGCAGGACGCTGCCGATCGCCGACGACCGGGCGATGGACGAGTTCCGCTTCCGGGAGGTGTCGCTCATCCCGCAGTACTCGATGAGCGCGCTCAACCCGACCAGGAAGATCGGGAAGATGGTCGGCGAGCTGCTGGCGGCGCGGGGCGTGCCCGGCGGCACCGCCGAGCTGGAGCGCCGGCTGGAGCTGGTCGGCCTGTCGAAGGACGTGCTCGGGCGCTACCCGATCGAGCTGTCCGGCGGCATGAAGCAGCGGGTGGTCATGGTGGTCTCCACGCTGCTGAACCCCTCGCTGCTGATCGCCGACGAGGTCACCTCCGCGCTCGACGTGTCGAGCCAGAAGGCCGTGGCCACCACGCTGCTCGGGTTCCGCGACCACGGGCTGGTGACCAGCATGATGGTCGTCACCCACGACATCTCGCTCGTGTACCAGATCGCCGACACGATCCTCGTGATGTACGCGGGGCGGCTGGCCGAGAAGGCCCCGGCCGAGGTGCTCGTCACCGCGCCGAGGCATCCGTACACCAGGCAGCTCGTCTCCGCGCTGCCGGAGGTGGGGGTGCGCTACGAGGACCGGCGGCTGGCCGGGATCCCCGGCAACCCGCCGTCCCTGCTGAACCCGCCCGGGGGATGCCGGTTCCGGGACCGCTGCCCGGTGGCGTTCGAGCAGTGCGCCGAGCAGCCGCCGTTCGCGGAGGTGGCCCCCGGCCACCTCGTCGCCTGCTGGAAGGCCGAGTGAATGCTGAAACTGGATGGCGTCTCCAAGGTCTACCGCGTCGGCGCGTTCGGCGGGCGCGCGCTGACGGCCGTCTCCGGCGTCGGCTTCGAGGTCGGGGAGGGAGAGGTGGTCTCGCTCATCGGCGAGAGCGGCAGCGGCAAGAGCACGATCGGCCGGATGGTCCTGCGCCTCACCCAGGTCAGCGGCGGCACGATCACCCTGGACGGCCGGGACATCTCCTCGATCAGGGACCGCAAGGAGTACTACCGGCAGGTGCAGGGCGTCTTCCAGGACCCCTTCAGCTGCTTCAACCCCATCTTCCGGGCCGACCGGGTCTTCGCCTTGATCAAGGAGCAGTACTTCCCCGGGGTGGGCGCCCGTGAGTGGCGGGGGCGCGTGGAGGACGCGCTGGAGAGCGTGCGGCTCGATCCCGGCAACGTCCTCGGCAAGTATCCCCACCAGCTCAGCGGAGGCCAGCTCCAGCGCATGCTGATCGCCCGGGCCGTGCTGCTCGACATCCGGCTGCTGGTCGCCGACGAGATCATCAGCATGCTCGACGCGTCCACCCGGATCGACGTGCTCAACCTGCTCGCCGACCTGCGGGCGCGGGGCCTCGGCATCCTGTTCGTCACGCACGACCTGTCGCTCGGCAACTACGTCAGCGACCGGACCGTGGTGCTGCGGGACGGGAGGATCGCCGAGATGGGCCCGACCCCCCTCGTGTTCGGCGACCCGAGGCATCCGTACACGCGATCGCTGCTGGCCGCGGTCCCGCGCCTGCACACCAAGTGGACGGATGCCCCAGTAGATGGCACAGCAGACGGCACGGCGGAGGAGCGGGCGGAGGACCTGCCGTGCGCGTATCACGAGGCGGCGCAGGGGAGCCGGACCCGTCCCGGGCTGGCCGAGGTGGCGGACGGGCACTTCGTGGCCTGCTCCGGCTGCGCGGGAGCCGCGCCTGAGGAGAAGAAGATGAAGGAGAGAGCGTGAGCTCGTACCGTCCCCTGCACGACGGGTGGACCGTCACCGCCGTGTCGTCGACCGGGCAGCTCCGGCCCGTGGTCGCGGGGCTGCCCGCGTCCGTTCCCGGCTGTGTCCACACCGATCTCCTCGCCGCCGGGCTGATCGAGGACCCCTACCTGGACGACAACGAGGAGGGGCTCACCTGGATCGGCCGTACGGCGTGGGCCTACGAGACCACCTTCACCTGGGAGCCGGGGGAGGACGACACCGGCGACGACCGGGCCGACCTGGTCTGCGCCGGGCTCGACACGGTCGCCACGCTCGTGCTCAACGGCGTCGAGATCGGCCGGACGGCCAACATGCACCGGTCGTACCGCTTCCCGGTGCGGCACCTGCTGCAGGCGGGCGACAACACGCTGCGGATCCTGTTCGACCCGCCGTACGGGTACGCGGAGGCGCAGAAGGCGGCGCTCGGCGACCGGCCCGGCGCGTACGACGAGCCGTACCAGTTCATCCGCAAGATGGCCTGCAATTTCGGCTGGGACTGGGGACCGACGCTGGTCACCGCCGGGATCTGGCGGCCCATCGGCATCGAGACCTGGAGCACCGCCCGCCTGGCCGAGGTGCGTCCCCTGGTGTCCGGGGACGGCACCGTCGAGGTGCACGTGACGGTCGAGCGCGCCGCCGAGCGCCCGCTCACCCTCACGGCCACGGCGGCGGGTGTGACGGAGAGTGTGACCGTCGCGGCCGGGGCGCGCCGGTCCGTCGTCACGCTGACCGTGCCGGACCCCGACCTCTGGTGGCCGCGCGGGTACGGCGAGCAGCCGCTCTACGACCTCGTCGTCCGCCTGGAGGACGGCGAACGGGAGCACGAGTGGAGGGGCCGGATCGGATTCCGGTCGGTCGAGCTCGACCGCACCGGCGACGCGTTCACGGTCGTGGTCAACGGCGTGCCGGTCTTCGTGAAGGGGTTCAACTGGATCCCCGACGACTGCTTCCCCAGCCGGATCACCCGTGACCGCCTGGCCGAGCGGTTCGCCCAGGCGGCCGGAGCGGGCGCCAACTGCCTGCGGGTGTGGGGCGGCGGGATGTACGAGAGCGACGACTTCTACGACCTCGCCGACGAGATGGGCCTGCTGGTCTGGCAGGACTTCCCGTTCGCCTGCGCGGCCTACCCCGAGGAGGGGCCGTTCGTGGCGGAGGTCGAGGCCGAGGCCCGGGAGCACGTCGCCCGCCTGACCCGCCATCCGAGCCTCGTGCTGTGGTGCGGCAACAACGAGAACATCGAGGGCCACGCCGACTGGGGATGGCAGGAGAACCTGGAGGGCCGCGGCTGGGGCGGCGGCTTCTACTACGACCTGCTGCCCCGGATCGTCGCGGAGCTCGACCCGGCCCGGCCGTACTGGCCGGGCAGCCCCTACTCCGGCTCCCCCGACCTGCCGCCCAACGACCCGTCCCGGGGCACCGTCCACATCTGGACCGTCTGGAACACCCACGACTACCGCCACTACGCGACCTACACGCCGAGGTTCGTGGCCGAGTTCGGCTTCCAGGGCCCGCCGGCGTACGCCACGCTGCGCGCCGCGGTCTCCGACGACCCGCTGACGCCGTCGTCCCCGGGGGTCGCGCACCACCAGAAGGCCGTCGACGGCGGCCTCAAGCTGCTGCGCGGCCTCGGCGAGCACCTGCCCCGGCCGGACGGCTTCGACGACTGGCACTACTACACCCAGCTCAACCAGGCCAGGGCGATGGCGTTCGGGATCGAGCGGTTCCGGGCGCTCGCGCCGTACTGCATGGGCACGATCGTGTGGCAGCTCAACGACTGCTGGCCGGTCACCTCCTGGGCCGCCGTGGACGGCGGCGGGCGGCGCAAGCCGCTGTGGTACGCGCTGCGCCGGGCCTTCGCCGACCGGCTGCTCACCTTCCAGGGCGACGCGCTGGCGGTGGTGAACGACGCCTGCGAGGCGTGGTCGGGTGAGCTCGCCGTCGAACGGCTCAGCCTGGCGGGCGAGATCCTGGCCAAGGAGCGCTTCGACGTGTCGGTCCCGGCGCGCGGCACGGCGTCCGTGGACCTGCCCGAGGCGGTGGCGCGGGCCGGGAACCCGGCGGGGGAGGTGCTGGTGGCGACCCTCGGCGACGCCCGCAGGCTGTGGTTCCCGCGCGAGGACCCGGCGATGGACTATCCCCCGGCCGAGATGGACACGGTGGTCGAGGAGACCGAGGACGGCCTGCGGGTGACCGTGACCGCGCGGACGCTGGTGCGCGAGCTCGCGATCTTCCCCGACCGGCTCGATCCCCGGGCGACGGTGGACGACCAGCTCGTCACGCTGCTGCCGGGCGAGACGGCGGTCTTCCACGTCACCGGCGGCCGTCCCGACCCCGGCGCGCTGGTCCGGCACCCGGTGCTCCGGTGCGTCAACGAATCCCGTTAGTCTCGGACCGCGCTCGCTCTTCCCCCGCCGCATGCGAGAGGACGCACGTGGACCTGCTCACCAACCCCATCAAGGACTACCCCTGGGGTTCCAGGACGGCCATCGCCGCCCTCACCGGCCGCACTGCCGCCGGACCCGAGGCGGAGATGTGGCTCGGCGCCCACCCCGCCGCTCCCTCCCGGCTGACCAGGGACGGGGCCGAGACGACGCTCACCGACGTGATCGCCGCGGACCCGGCCGGGACGCTCGGCGAGACGGTCGCGGAGCGGTTCGGCGGGCGGCTGCCGTACCTGCTGAAGCTGATCGCGGTGGAGCGGCCGCTGTCGCTGCAGGTGCATCCGGACGCCGAGCAGGCCGCGGCCGGCCACGCGCGGGGCGACGCGAACTACACCGACCCGTGGCACAAGCCCGAGCTGGTCTGCGCGCTCACGCCGTTCACCGGGCTGGCCGGGTTCCGGCCGGCCGAGCAGTCGGCGATGCTGATCGACCGGCTGCACGTCGAGCCGCTGCGGCCGGTGGTGCGGGCTCTGGGTGACGGCGACGTGCTCGGCGCGCTGCGCACGCTGCTGGAGTGGCCGGGCTCCCGCCGGAAGCTGGTCGAGTCGGTGGTGTGGGCGGCCTCGTCGGTCCACGCGCCCGACTACGCGCTCGTGACGCGGCTGGCCCGGCGGTATCCGGAGGACCCGGCCGTGCTGGCGCCGCTGCTGATGCGGCGGCACACGCTGGCCCCCGGGGAGGCGTTGTTCCTCGGGGCCGGGGTGCCGCACTGCTATCTCGACGGTTTCGCCGTGGAGGTCATGGCGTGCTCCGACAACGTGCTGCGGGCGGGCCTCACCGGCAAGCACATCGACGTGGAGGAACTGCTGCGGATCACCGACCCCGTGGCGCAGCCCGTGGTGGTGGAACCGGACGACGGCGCGTACGTGCCGCCGGTGCCGGAGTTCCTGCTCCGCAGGGTGGCGCCCGGCGCGGCCGGAGCGCTCGTCGACGCGGCGCCCCGGATCGTGCTGTGCGTCGAAGGCGTCGTGAACGTGGGGACGACCGGGGGTGCCACCGGGGGCGCCACTGGGGGTGGCGAGGTCAAGCTGCGTCCCGGGGAGTCCGTCTTCGTCCCCGCCTCCGAGGGACGGGTGCACATCGGCGGGGACGGCGTGGCCTTCTGCGCCGAGCCGCACATGTCTCTCACTTAGCGTGATGTTTGTCCTACGAACCGTGAAGTGATCGCATCCGGCGGGTAGGAGCCCCTCATCGTCAAGCGCGGCCCGATGAGGGGGATCCATGGGGCGCTTCAGGATTGCCGGCGTCGTCGCGGCGCTGGTGGGTGTGGCCGGGGCCTCCGCCACGCTCTCCGGCTGCGCGGCCGGCGGCGGCAAACACGCCACGCAGGCGGGCCAGGCCGGTCACCAGCGGAACAAGGTGGCCAACGAGGCGGCGCTGCGCAAGTCCGAGATGGCCGCAGCCGCCCAGGTGAAGGCCAACGAGCTGGGACAGATCCCGGTGATCATGTATCACCGGATCGTGCAGAACCCGCCGCCCGGCGACGACCGCAGCCCGAAGGACTTCCGGGACGAGCTGGAGCGGCTGGCGGCCGAGGACTACGTGCCGATCACCGCGGCCGAGTACGTCACCGGAAAGATCGACATACCGGCGGGCAAGCACCCGGTGGTGCTGACGTTCGACGACTCCTCGCCCGCCCAGCTCACGCTCGACGGCATGGGCAATCCGGCGCCGGACTGCGCGATCGGCATCCTCATGGACGTCGCGAAGAAGCACCCGGGCTTCCGGCCGGTGGCGACCATGTACGTGATCAAGGACCTGTTCGGCAAGGCCCGCCCGGAGGAGCAGATCCAGGTCCTGCAGTGGCTCAAGGACCACAACTTCGACATCGGCAACCACACCCGCGATCACCTCAACCTGCTCGGCAAGCCGAAGGACGAGGTGGAGAAGCAGATCGTGGCGGGGCAGACGCTGATCACGTCGCTCATCAAGACGCCGCCGGTCACGCTCGCCCTGCCGTACGGCAACCAGCCGCACGAGAAGAAGTGGGCGCTGCAGGGGGCGTCCGGCGGAGTGCGCTACGACTACAAGGGCGTGTTCCTGGCCGGGTACACCCCCGCGCCGTCGCCGTTCACCAAGGACTTCGACCCTCTCAGCATCCCGCGGATCAGGTCGAAGGAGAACAAGGTCGGCGACTGCAAGAAGTTCTGCTCGATGGCCTGGCTCGACTGGCTGAAGGCCAACCCCACCGACCGGTACACCTCGGACGGCAACGCGAAGACCGTGGCCTTCCCGAAGTTCAAGGCGGCGTTCGTGGCACCGGCTTTCAAGACCAGTGTGCTGCCGTACTGAGCGGGATGAACGGGTTGCACGGGCGGACGACCGTGTCCCGGGGGCGGCTACCCTGCCAGCATGGAGGACGTTCCCGGACGGCCGGTCGCCGCCGTGCCCGATGAGCAGGGGCCCGCTGAGCAGGTGCCCGCCGAGCAGGACGGCCTGCGTGGTCTCACCCCGCGGCTGATCGGCCCGGAGATCGTCGCGGTCTTCGCGGTGTCGCTCGGCGCCAGCGCGCTGCTGTCGCTCATCCGCCTGGTCGGCGCGCTGACCGCGCCGAAGGAACTGGGCGACCAGCACGCCGTGCTCGTCGGCTCGCTGGCCCCCGGCCGTCCGTGGCTGGACCTCACGCTGCACCTCGCGGGGATCGCGGTGAACGTGGCCCCGGTGGGGCTCGTCGCGTACCTGCTGGCGCGGTCGGGCGAGTCGATGCGGACGATCGGGGCCGACTGGCGGGAGCCGGGCCGCGACACGCTGCGCGGCGCCGCGCTGGCGGCCGTGATCGGCGGCACGGGGCTGGTGTTCTACCTGTTCGCCTTCAGGTCCGGGATCAACCTCAACGTCGTCCCGGACAGCCTGCCGGACGCCTGGTGGCGGGTTCCCGTCCTGATCGCCGAGGCCGCCCAGAACGGTGTGCTGGAGGAGGTGCTGGTCAGCGGGTATCTGCTGCACCGGCTGCGGCAGCGCGGCTGGTCGCCGTGGCGGTCGGTGGGCGCGTCGGCCGTCCTGCGCGGCTCCTACCACCTCTACCAGGGCTTCGGCGGCTTCGTCGGCAACATCGCGATGGGCGTGGTCTTCGGCCGGCTGTACCAGCGCTGGGGGCGCACGATGCCGCTGATCGTCGCGCACACGGTGATCGACGTGGTCGCCTTCGTCGGGTACGGCCTGCTGCGCGGCCGCGTCTCCTGGCTGCCCTGAGCTGCCTTTCGTCCGCTGTCCGATCGGGTGGCTAATCGGGCCGAATGCGTTCTGTATGGCGCGCCTGATTGCTTTGGGCCCGATCCCGGTGCATCGTTGACGCGCCGCCGCACGTCTGGATCCCCCCGGGCAAACCGGCCTGTCCTGGCCGCATCTTCTTTCGGGGACTTCGCATTGAGACGTTCAACGGCTGACATCACATATCCGACATCTAGTTCATGTCGCGCTACGCGCCGGCCGGGCGGCCTGACCCGGCCGCCCGGCCGCGTACGTCCCGTCCACCCACCGCGGCGGCGCCGGCTCCGCGCGCACGGCGCTCCCTGCGGCGGTCCGTCCGGCAGCGTGTCCGGCAGGGCGTCCGGGCCTGTGACGGGCAGCGCCCCCGCCGCGCGTCCCGCTGTCCGCCCTGCCGGCCGTCCCTGCCGGGCACTCAGGCGTACGGGACCGCGGCCGGCGCGGACGCCGGCGCGGCGGACCACGCGGGTCTTATTACCACCGGTGCCGAGGCCGCGGTCGGACCCGTTAGGCGAGGCAGCGCAGTGAGCTGCGGACGCGGGGGTCGAGCAGGTGGTCGGCGGGCAGGCGGCCGACCGTCGCCTCCACGAACTCCTCGGGGCAGAGATCGGCGGTGAGGCCGTCCACCTGCACCTCGATCCGGCCGCAGACGGGTACGACCTGCGCCTTCGACCCGCGCTCCGCCAGCGCGAACAGGCCGACGGGGACCCGCCAGCCGAGGCGGTCCCCGGCCTCGTCCGGCGTCACCGGCGCCCCCACGTCGTCGGCGTGCGTGGCGTACTCCGAGTCGTAGTGGAAGGTCTGCAGGCCCACCGGGTACGGCCCGGCCGACGTGTGCAGGGTGCCGTCGCGGCCCAGGGCCCGCATCCGCCGGCGCGTCTCCGCGTTCTTCGTCCGCCACTCGTCGAGCACCTGCTCCACCGGCAGCCCGCGGCGCCTGCGCACGCACCATTCGTTGAAACCGTCGAAGCCGCCGCGCACGCCCTCGTGTTCGAGCATCTCGAAGAACCCGTCGATGTCGTCGTCTAGGCACGCGTGGTTGTACAGCTCCTCACCCGCAAGGTGGGCCAGCACGTCGCGGGTCGTCCAGCCCTCGCATCTGGACGGGCGGTTCCAGCCGTCGTCGTCGAGCGAGGAGAAGTAGCCGTCGAGCCGGGCGGCCTCGGTGTCGAAGATGTCGAAGGGGTCGAGCCCCGTCAGTTCGTCCCGTGCTGAGGTCGTCATGGGGAAGCCGTACCCGGCACTCGCCCGGCATCACGCGTCCCTGCGGGTCAGCAGGACGGCGGCCACCCCGTACGGCACGGCCACCCAGGCGACCATGACCACGAGCGCGGCGCCGGGCGAGAGCAGCGAGCCGCCGACCGAGCCGGGATTGCCGGTGCCGGCCAGCTCACCCGCCAGGGCGCCGGGGAGCACGGAGCCGAGGCGGTCGCCCCACGGGGCCGGGAGGTTGAAGGCCACGAGGGGGACGACGTACCAGACGGCCACGAGGACGGCGATCGCGGCGACGGCGGACCGCGTGACAGCGGCCAGGCCCAGTCCGAGCAGCGCGAACATCACGATGGCCAGGCTCATGGCCAGGAAGAGCGGGAGCTGCCGGGCCAGCGGCTCAGTCGACTGCCCCCGGATGGCACGGTCACCGATGATCAGCCGCCCCAGCGCGTACGTCGCGAGGATGGCCGCGAACCCGGCGCAGAACGCCACGACCGAGAGGACGGCCGCCTTGGCGGCCAGCACCCGCCCGCGCGACGGCATCACGGTGAACGTGCTCCGGATCATGCCGGTGGCGTACTCCCCGGAGACGGCGAGCACGCCCAGCACGGCCAGGCACAGCGAGCCGAGCATGCCGGTCAGCTCCGGCAGCGACGACACGGCGAGGTGGTCCCGCTGATCGGGTGGCAGGCCGTCCCAGAGGCCCGCGGCGTACCACGCCAGCAGGGCCATGAGGCCGACGACGACCGCCACCACGCCGAGGACGACGGAGGTGGACCGGAGGGTGCGGAGCTTGAGCCACTCGGCGGCGAGCGCGTCGATCACCGGTCGGCCCTCCCACTCACGTGGTCCGTCACGGCTTCGGTGAGCCGCAGGTAGGTCTCCTCCAGCGAGGCGGCGCGCGGCGTGATCTCGTGCACCGGGATCGCGTGCCGCGCGGCGAGGTCGCCGATCTCCACCGGGCCGAGCCCGCGCACCGACAGGTCCGCCCCCTCCCCGTTCCCCGACCCGGCCGGAGCGACCGTCCCGCCCGCGGCGGACAGCGCGGCGGCGAGATCCGCGGCGCGCGGGCTGCGGACGAACACGTCCCGTACGCCCGTGAGGTCGCGCATGGCGGTGTCGGCGAGGAGCCGCCCGCGGCCGATGATCACGAGGTGGTCGGCGGTGAGCTCCATCTCGCTCATCAGGTGGCTCGACAGAAGCACCGTGCGCCCCTCGGCGGCGAGGCCGCGCATCAGTTCGCGGATCCAGCGCACACCGTCCGGGTCGAGGCCGTTGACCGGCTCGTCGAACAGCAGCACGCCGGGGTCGCCGAGCAGCGCGGCGGCGATCCCGAGGCGTTGCCGCATGCCGAGGGAGAATCCGGCGATCCGCTTGCGCGCGACCCCGGCGAGGCCCACCTGCTCGATGACGGACACGACCCGCTCCCGGCCGACGCGGTTGCTGCGGGCGATCCAGCTCAGGTGGCCGAGCGGTGTGCGACCCCCCTGGACCGCCCCGGCGTCCAGGAGCGCGCCCACCTCCCGCATGGGGTGGCGGATGCGGGAGTAGAGGCGGCCCCCGACAAGCGCCTCACCGCCCGCCGGGTGGTCGAGGCCGAGGATCACCCGCATGGTCGTCGACTTGCCGGCGCCGTTCGGCCCCAGGAACCCGGTGACCCGGCCTGGTTTCACGTGGAACGTCAGCCCGTCCACGGCGACCGTGCGGCCGAACCGTTTGGTCAGTTCTCTGACTTCGATCATGCCTCGACGGTCCCGCGCGGCGGCCCCTGTCGGCGTCGGGCCCGGGGGCGATCTTCTCGCCGTTTCTCCGACCACGGGATGACCGACCCCGGCGGGAGGCGGCCGGGGCTCCGCGCGGTCTACCGTGGGCGGGTGGACGATCCGGACGTGCGGCCGTTGTTTCCCCGGCCGCTGCGCCGTGGTGAGCTGGTCGCGCTGGACACCCTGGCCGGCCTGGGATACGCGTTCGCGCTGTCCCTCCAGGCGGGCGTCCCGGCCGCGTGGACCACGCACGCCCTGATCGTGGCGATGACGCTGCCGGTCGCGGTCAGACGGCGGTGGCCGCTGCCGGTCTTCGGCGTCGTGCTCGCCGCGTCCGTGGCCGCGATGGCGCTCGGCGTCGTCCGCGAGCCGCTGGCCGCCGCGGCGTACGCGCTCTATCCGGTCGCGCTGACGACGCCGCGGCGCAGGTGGGAGCCGACGACGGCGATCGGTGCGCTGAGCCTGGGGGCGCTGCTGTTCACCGCGGTCGGCGGCGTGTCGGCGGACCCGGCGTCCAGACGGGTCGTGACCAGCCTGGTGCTCGGCGTGCTCGCGCTGGGCGGCGCTTGGACGATCGGCCGGGCGGTGCGGGAACGGCGGGCGTACGCCGCGCGCGGCGCCGAACTGGGGGCCGAGCGGGCGGCCGAGCGCGCGGTCGCCGAGGAACGGCTGCGCATCGCCCGCGAACTGCACGACGTGGTCTCCCACACGCTGAGCCTCATCGGGGTGAAGGCCGGGGTGGCGGCGCACGTGGCCGACCGGCATCCGGAGGAGGCGAGGGAGGCGCTGCGGGTCATCGAGGACACCAGCAGGCGTGCCCTCGCGGAGATGCGGCAGGCGCTCGGCGTGTTGCGGGACGACTTTCCCGGCCGGTCCCCGGTTCCCGGTCTCGCGGCGCTGCCGGAACTGGCGGAGCGGGCGGCCGCCGCGGGCGTGGAGGTCGACCTGGACGTGCGCGTGACGGGCGCCCTGCCGGAGACGCTGGAACTCGCCGTCCACCGGATCGCGCAGGAGGCCCTCACCAACGTCGTGCGGCACGCGGCTCCCGCCCGGTGCCGGGTCCTCGTGGAGCGAGACGCGGCCGAGGTGCGGGTCGAGGTGACCGACGACGGCCCGGGCCGCCGTACGCTGCCCCCGGGACCGCCCGGGCACGGGCTGATCGGCATGCGGGAGCGCGCCCTGCTGTTCGGCGGCGAGTTCACGGCCGGGCCGCGTCCGGAGGGCGGCTTCCGGGTGTTCGCCCGCCTGCCCGCTCCGTCCGCGGCGGAGCCCGCCGGAGACCCTGCCGCCGAGGTGGAGGACCTGTGACCGCACCCGAGCCGATCCGTGTGCTGCTCGCCGACGACCAGGACCTGCTGCGCGGCAGCCTGCGCCTGCTGGTCGACAGCACGCCCGGGCTGGTCGCGGTCGGCGAGGCCGGAACCGGGACGGAGGCCGTCGAACTGGCGCGGCGGGAGCGTCCCGACGTCGTCCTGATGGACGTGCGCATGCCCGGCCTGGACGGCATCGAGGCGACCCGGCGGATCTGCGCCGAGTCCTCCACGGTGAAGGTCCTGATCCTCACCACGTTCGACCTGGACGAGTACGTCTACGCGGGGCTGCGCGCGGGAGCCGGCGGCTTCCTGCTGAAGAACACTCCGCCCGCCGACCTGCTTGCGGCGATCCGCGTCATCGCGGCGGGGGAGGGACTGCTGGCGCCGAGCGTCACCCGGCGGCTGATCGCCGAGTTCGCCCGGACCACCCCGGCCGCCCCGTCCGGCCCGCGGTGGTCCGTGTCGCTGGACGGGCTCACCGGGCGGGAGCGCGAGGTGCTCACCCTCGTCGCGCGCGGCCTGTCCAACCAGGAGATCGCCGCCGCGCTGCACGTGAGCACGGCCACGGTGAAGACCCACATCGGCCACCTGATCGCCAAGCTCGGCGCGCGGGACCGGGCCCAGCTCGTCATAGCGGCCTACGAGGGCGGACTCGTCTCCGCGGCTCCCAGGCGCCCGTGACAGGGTGGACTCTGGTACGAGAGGAAGGGTGACCATGCCGGAAGTCTTCGATGTGATCGTGGTGGGTGCGGGACCCGCGGGGGAGGTCGTCGCCGGGCGGGTCGCGGCGGCCGGGCTGAGCACCGTCATCGTCGAACGTGAACTGGCCGGTGGGGAGTGTTCCTACTGGGCCTGCATGCCGAGCAAGGCGCTGCTGCGGCCGGTCGACCTCGCGGGCGAGGTGAGCCGGGTCCAGGGGCTGCGGCTCGACGGCCCGATCGACGCCGGTGCCGTGCTGGCCCACCGTGACACCGTGGTCTCGAACTACGACGACTCCGGGCAGGCCAGGTGGCTCGACTCCGCGAAGGTGACGCTCGTACGCGGGGCCGGGCGGCTCACCGGCGCCCGGAGCGTGGAGGTCGCGACGGCCGACGGCGGCACGCGCACGCTCACCGCGAACCACGCCGTCGTGCTGGCGACCGGCAGCGTCCCGGTCATCCCCCCGGTCGCCGGGCTGGCCGCCGCGCAGCCGTGGACGAACCGCGAGGTGACCGCCGCGCACGCCGCACCGGACCGGCTCGTGGTGATCGGCGGCGGAGTGGTCGCGTGCGAGATGGCGCAGGCCATGCGCGGGCTCGGGTCGCGGGAAGTCACGATGCTGGTCCGGGGCGGCGGGCTGCTCGACCGGGTGGAGCCCTTCGCCGGGGAGGCGGTGGCGCGGTCGCTGACCGAGCAGGGGGTCGACGTCCGCCTGCGTGAGAGCGCCGAGAAGGTCGAGCGGCCGGAGCCGGGCGGGGCGGTGACGGTTCGGCTGACGAGCGGAGACACGATCACGGCCGACGAGATCCTGGTCGCCACCGGACGCCGCCCCGCCATCGGCGATCTCGGCCTGGCGTCGGTGGGCCTGCCGGAGTCGCGCCCGGTGGGCGTGGACGACAGCATGCGGGCCACCGGCGTGGCCGACGGCTGGCTCTACGCCGTGGGGGACGTCAACGGCATGGCGCCGCTCACGCACATGGGCAAGTACCAGGCGCGGATCGCGTCGGACGTGATCGTCGCCCGGGCCCGGGGCGAGGCGGACGACCGGCCCTCGATGCGCGACCGCGCGGACGGGCTCGGCGCCCCCCAGGTGATCTTCACCGATCCCCAGGTGTGCGCGGTGGGCCGCACCGAGGCGCAGGCCCGTGCCGAGGGCTTCGACGTACGTGCCGTCGAGTACGAGATGGGCCAGGTGGCCGGGGGCTACCTGCTCGGCGACGGTTACGGTGGCAGGGCCAAGGCGGTGGTCGACGAGAGCCGCCGCGTGCTGCTCGGCGTGACCTTCGTGGCTCCCGGCGCGGCCGAGCTGCTGCACGCCGCGACGGTCGCGGTCGCCGCCGGGGTCACCCTGGACGACCTGTGGCACGCCGTGCCCTCCTACCCCACCGTGAGCGAGGTGTGGCTGCGCCTGCTGGAGGAGTACGGACTGTGAGACAGGCGGTGTGAGGGCCGGGGCGTGTCCCCGGCCTTTTTCATTTCATTCCGGCGGTGATTGATTTGGGTTCTATGTCGGATATCGAATAAGCGGCCCGATGCGACAGTGATGAATAATTCGGACTCCCTCATTCTGAGAGCGGCAAACACCTGGGAAAACATGGGGGCGGTCGTTTGTGTCGGCAGAACCGGGGAGATTTACCGGCTGGCAGGATGTTCCCACGGTGAACACCGGGGAGGAACGTCCTCGCCGAGCTGCAATCTCGATTTCTCGAGCATCGCTGTTTGAAAGGTACGGAAATGCGTAAGCGCACGAATCTCGTCAAGGGGCTGATGGCCGGCGCGGTGCTGGCCGGAGGTGTGGTCGTGGCCGCGCCGGCGATGGCCGCGGTGGCCGCTCCGCAGGCTCAGCCGACGTGTACCACGATCACGGTCACGATCACCGACTGCCCGCCGACCGCGACGCCGACGCCGAAGGTGACGACCCTGGAGGAGCCGAGCCCGGACCCGACCTGTACGCCGACCTGCGTCGCCTGCCCGCCGATCCTCTGGAGGAGGCACCTTCTCGACGTGGCGCTCCTCGTCGACCTGGGTATCCGCATCGGCTGAGTGCGAATCAGCCGAGTGCGAATCGGCTGAATGGGAGACCGGGATCGGTGATTGCGCGGACGGCCCGTCGCGGCGCCGGTCCCGGTATCGGCCGCCGGAAGTCCGGCCGGCCACGTCGGCATTCGAGCTCCGCGTATCGGGACAAGCGGTAAGTGCGGGCGGTTGACCAGATCGCGCCGGTGTCACCTGACCAGCCAGGAAATGGCTCGGACATCGCTACTGCGAGGAAGAAGAGTTGAAGAACTGCATGGGCATGCGAGTGGCGGTCAGCGTGGGCGCCGTCGTCACCGGAGGGTTCGTGGCCCTCGGCGCGGTCGTCGCCGCGCCGGCGCAGGCCGTACCGGGAGACGGAGTGCCGATCACGGTGCGGCGACCCGCCGTCAGCGTCCACCCGGCCGCCCGCCACCCCCGGCACGGCAAGCGTCCGCACAAGCAGCGGCAGCCGGAGCGGCAGCGTCCCCACCAGCGGGAGCCCCAGCCTCAGCGTCCGCGGCCGAACCTCCCCTCGGCGGCCGTCCCGCCCAGCACGACGGGGCCGCAGGCTCCGGGAATGCCGTCCGGCAACCAGGGCCCCGGCGGTCCGGCGATCGGCAACGGCCCCGGGTGGGCCATGCCGCCCGTGCAGAACCTGCCGGAGGGCGAGGACGTGCCGATCTTCACGACGCCGGAGCGGCTTCCGGCGCCCGACGTCCCGGAGATCGTCGTGCCTCCGGTGCAGAACGTCGTGCACGTTCCCCACGGCTCGGAGACTCCCAGCCCGCCGGCGAAGCCGCCGGTCACGCCGCCCGTGAAGGTGTCCAGCCCGCCGCCCGCGAAGCCGACCGACCCGCCGCCCGTGAAGGTGCCCAGCCCGCCGCCCGCGAAGCCACCGGTCACGCCGCCCGTGAAGGTGCCCAGCCCGCCGCCCGCGAAGCCGACCGACCCGCCGCCCGTGACGCGGTCCGGCCCGGCGCCCGGCAGGCCATGCACCTGCACCAGCACACCTTGCGTGACGTGCTGCACCACCTGCACCTACGATGACGACCCGCTCCTGCGACTCGGGCTCGCCGTGGACGCGGGGCTGCAGGTGGGACTTCCCCTGCTGAGCCTGGGCGGCCTGTTGTAAGAGGCAGGCGTCCATCTCAGGCAAGACCTCACCCGGTCGCGGCCTCCGGTTCAGCCCGGCCGGGTGACCACGGCGGGCCGGCGCGGGTCCTCGACGCGGACGACCACGTCGGCGGCCCGCGCCGGGCCCGTCTCGCGTTCGTACCGTTCGTAGGCGGGCAGCGTCCAGTGCTCCTCGGGCGGCGTGCGGCGCGCCAGCGCGGCCGGCGACAGGGACAGGTGGATCGTCAGGTCGAACGGCAGGCCGCGGCCGAGCAGCAGCGCGCCGTCCACCAGCGCCACCCCGCCCGGCGGCAGCGTGACGTAGCCGGCCCGCGTGGCCCGGTCCCGCACGCTGTCCCACAGCGAGGGCAGCACCCGGCCGCCACCGCCCGGCTCCAGCGGCCCCAGCACCTCGCGGACGAGGCCGGCCGCGTCCAGCCACTCGTCGTGGAACACGTCGGGGTCGGTCCGGCCGAACTCCAGCCGCAGCGACGCGGGGCGCAGGAAGCCCGACGCGGGCGCCCGCAGGACCTCCCTGCCGCGCAGGCGCAGCGGGCCGGCCAGGGCGTCGGCCAGCCGTCCCGGCCCGGCGGCGGGAGCGCCGTCCACCGCGACGCGCACCCACGCGTCGCGCGGCCGGGCGGCGATCAGATTGGCCAGTTCCTCCACGAGCAGGGACGGGGACACGGGACGGGCGAGCACCCGTCCATCATCCGCCACTCCCGGCGGCCCGCGGACACCGGCGGCTGCCCGGTGCCACGGTCAGCGGTTGAGCCTGCGGCCGGAGATCTGCTCGGGGGCCATCACGATGAAGTGGTCGCGGGTCCCGGGCACCCAGGGCGACAGCGGCAGCGCCGACAGGCGGTCGATCTCCTCGGGTTCCGACACCGCGCGGGCGTGCCCCACCGCGGTCACCGACCAGCCCGTACGGAACGTCGCGTCGAACTCGTCGGCCTCGAAGGCGACGACGGCGTTCCGCGCCGCCGCGGCGAGCTTGGAACCCGCGGCGGTGCGGATGACGATGTTCCCGTCGAGCAGGCAGAAGTTGACCGGCTGGACGGCGGGGAGGGCCCGGTCGGTGAAGACGATCCTGCCGATGGGGGTGGAGGCCAGCAGGTTCAGACATTCCCCTCCCGGGAGAATCTCAAGGCCGGCCGAGTCGAGCTTCATGTCTGCAAGCCTGCGTGATCGGCCCGCCGGCGGGTTAGGGACGAAGGTCCCGTCATCGCCGTCGATCGGCCTCCCGACGCGGTCACCCCCGGGGGTGGAGGCGGCGGAGGGCGTCGCGGATCCTGCCGCCGAGCGGCATTCGCCGCCGGGGCTGGGCCTCCCGGGCGTCACGCAGTTCGGCGAGGGCCGTGACCGCGTCCGGACGCTTGGCGGGGGTGAGGTCGCGCATCCGCCGTACGAGGTCCATGACCTCCGGGGCGACCCCCGCGGCGGCCGGCTCGGCGTCCATGCCGGGCATGGGGAGTTCGCCCGTCAGCAGCTGGGAGGCGATGACCCCGGCCGAGTAGACGTCCGAGGCGGGGGTCATCCGGTCGGGCCGTGCCCGGCACTCGGGGGCGACGTAGTGGACGTCGAGAATGTTGGGGAGCTCGTTGGCGACGGTGTGCTTGCGCGGGCCGGGCTTGGCGTAGTCGAAGCCGGTCAGCATGGCGTTGCCGTCGTCCGCCACGAGCACGCAGGCGGGGGTGAGCGCCCGGTGGATGACCTTGTTGGCGTGGACGTGGGCGAGGCCGTCCAGCATGTCCTCCAGCACGGCGAGCTTGGCGCTGATGTCCAGCCCGCGCCCGGTCAGATGCAGGTGCAGGGCCTGCCCGTGGACGTCGTCGAGCACGAGCACGAACCGGCTCTCGTCGTCGATGGCGAAGAAGTCCCGCGAGCGTACGACACAGGGATGCGGCGGGATCTTGGCGAGCGCCTGGTAGGCGTTGGCGATGCGGCGCTGTTCGGCGACCCGCCGCTGCTGCTCGGCCATCGGATCGGCGCGGTAGACGCGCAGCAGCACGGTCCCGCTGGTCGGCGCGGTCGCGTTGACGGCGCGATACTCGGTGACGCGGCTGTCGCCGCCGAGTTGCTCCTCCACCTCCCAGTTGCCGAACCGCGGCGGGGCGGTGGGCCGGCGCACGGTCCCGTTCAGCGCCTCGATGATCGCGGTCCGGTACGGCGCGGCGTCCCGGCTGCACCCGTGCCTGACCCGGGACACGTCGCTGAGCATGGGGACGAGCCCGGCGATCGTCGTGACGTGCCGGGCGTCGCGCCCGCTGGGATCGACGAGGACGGCTCCCGGGGCGGTCAGCACCACGACGTTGTCGACGTACAGCCGTTCGAGCTCGCGGTGCTCGTCGATCAGCAGGCCCTTCAGCGCCCGCGCGGTGCCGCGCAGCTTGGCCACCGGCGAGCCGAACGCCTCGCGGTGCTGGGGGAACCACCGGTTGCCCGACACCTCGAACCGGCCCCGGGCGCCCTTCACGTCGATCACGACGAGCGAGTGGCCGGTCAGCACGACCACGTCCACCTCGAACAGGTCCGCGCCGCGCGGCACCTCGATGTTGTGCAGCAGCAGCCAGTCGTCAGGCGCGTTGTCCCGCAGGTGGGCGATGACCCGTCGCTCGGCGTCATTGACGGGGCGTCCGCCACCGACGATCTGAGCCATCTCTGCTGTTCCGCCTCTCTGACCACTATGAGAACTTAATCCTCCTAGGTAGCGGTATTCCCGCGCCACCACTGATTCCCCCGCATTGTCCCAGGGGAAATCTGGAGCTCCCGCATCCTCTCGGTCGCCCTGGTGCATGATCGCGCCTCGGTCGGGGATGGGGCTATCGCGACCTTTGTGGCGGTTTGTCGCGAAGGGTGTCAGGAAACGGAGAGCCTCATGCGAGTTGTCGTGGTTGGCGCGAGCGGGAACGTCGGGACCAGCGTGCTCACCGCCCTGGAGTCCGAGCCGAGCGTGACCTCGATCGTCGGAGTGGCCCGGCGGATGCCGGACTGGTGCCCGGCGAAGACCGAGTGGCGGACGGCCGACGTCTTCCGGGACGACCTCGGCCCGATCATGACCGGGGCCGACGCCGTGGTGCACCTCGCCTGGCTGTTCCAGCCCACCCACGATCCCGTCACCACCTGGAACGCCAATGTGATCGGCAGCATGCGCGTCTTCGCCGCGGCCGCCCGGGCCGGGGTGTCGGTCCTCGTCCACTCGTCGTCCGTGGGGGCGTACTCGCCGGGGCCGAAGGACCCGCCCGTCGACGAGTCCTGGCCGACCCACGGCTGGCCGAACGCCGCCTACGCCAGGGAGAAGGCGTACGTCGAGCGGGTGCTCGACGTCTTCGAGCGCGACCACCCGGACATCCGGGTCGTGCGGATGCGCCCCGGCTTCATCTTCAAGGAGGAGGCCGCGACCGAGCAGCGGCGGCTGTTCGCCGGTCCGTTCCTGCCGCAGCGGCTGGTGCGGCCGGGGACGATCCCGTTCGTGCCGGACATGCCCCGCCTGCGGTTCCAGGCGCTGCACTCGCTGGACGCCGGTGAGGCGTTCCGCCTGGCGCTCACCCGCGACGTGCGGGGCGCGTTCAACCTCGCCGCCGACCCGGTCGTCGACCCCGCCGTGCTCGCGGACCTCCTCGGCGCGCGGCGGGTGCCGGTCCCGGCCACGCTGGTGCGTACGGCGGTCGCGGCGGGCTGGCACCTGCGGCTGATCCCGGCCTCGCCGGGCCTGGTGGAGATGGCCCTGCAGATCCCGATCATGGACATCACCCGGGCCCGTGAGGAGCTGGGCTGGCGGCCCCGCCACACCGCCGTGGACGCCCTGCGCGCCGTACTGGAGGGCATGCGGCGCGGGGCGGGCATGGGCACCCCGCCGCTCGCCCCGGACTCGGGCCGGGGACGGATCAAGGAAGTGACGACGGGTGTGGGCATCCGGCCCTGAACCCGCCCTGAACCGTTCTGCCGATCCCGGCACGGGAGGAGTCGCGATGGCGCTGCTCGACCCCGACTGCGTACGACGGCTGCTGGAGTCGGCCGACCCGGACGTCGCGCTGGTCTTCGTCCGGGGCGAGTGCATGGTGCTGCCGCTCGACCAGATCGACGAGCGGCACCGGGCCCTGGTGATCACTCGGCGCGCGGACCTGCCCGAGGCCACCGGTGACCAGCCCGTCACCGAGGAGCGGGTCGAGACGCTGACCCGGTGCCTGGAGAACGTCGTCCGCGACCTCGGCGGCTGATTGGGGTGGCGGCAGGATCGGTGGCGGCCCGCCGAGCGCCCGGGTGTGCGTGACCACTCCGTCACATTCGGTAACATCGTCTGTGGAAGCCTCCTTGTGCTCTCCGAGGAGCCTCCGCGGTCGCTGTGTGCTGTCCCGGATACGCCCGCCGGCCGCCGCCCTCGGAGACAAATGACGGCGTGTCGCGAGCTGGTCCAAATTTCCGGAAAGGGCCGCGGACAAATCAGACAGCGAAGCACGCTTTCCGGGACGTATCAGGGCGAAAATACCTCGCAAGTTGTGACACGATCGTCACTCTCCGCATGGAACCCCGAATGCCGTCCGTGTGCGTTGCGTGCACGCTGGGTCACCTGTGACCATCTGGGAAAGGTCCGGGGAATCGCCGCCCGGACAGCGCATATGGGGGAGGGTGCCCCGATGAGTGCCATCAGACCCCGCGGAAGCGGGGAACGCCGTCAGGAAGTCCGGTTCCACGACCCGGAGATCGGCTCGTGGGTTGGCGAGGTGGCCAGAGCGGTCCGGGACGTCGTCGACAGCACGCCCCGGACCATTCGCCTCTGCGTCCTGATCGCGGTTGCCGCCGCGTCATGGACGTTTCTCAGGTAGCCGTGCGGCAGCCCTGGAGGAGGTGGTGGCGGGACCCAGGTTATGGCGCTCGGTCCGTCGTGTCGGCCCGATTTACGGGATCGAGAGGATAACCAGGGTCAACGCGGGACCGGCCGAAGGCCCGGCCGCCGGTTCAGATCGGGTGGATGCTCCCTCGTACGGGAGCGATGCCCGCTCCGGCGGCCGGGCCGCCGGTGTCGAGGTTCATGGACAGCCGGATCGTCGACCGGCCGGGCACCTGCTCGATCGTCACCGAGTCGCACAACTCGCCCATGAGCCAGAGGCCGAAGCCCCGGACGCTCCGGCCGGAGGGCCGCTGTCCGGGCACGGCGCCGGGGCGCAGCGTGCCCAGCTCGTCGGCCACCTCGACGGCGAGCACGGCACCGTCGGAGGACATCACCAGCGTGCCCACTCCGCCGCCGTGTTCGAGCACGTTGATCGCGGCCTCGTTGGCGGCGATCACGAGATCGTCCAGCCGGGCGCCGGTGAGTCCCGCCGCAAGGGCGAACCGCTGGATGTCGTCACGTAACGTCGCGAGGTCATCCGTTATCGGCCACTGCTGGTGGTGGTCCACCACCTGTCCTCCTCGCCGCCGCCCTGCCACGCCCTCACCGGGTTCTGCCGTTCATCTCACCTCGGCGTCACCGAGGCTACCTTCTTGTGACCCTTCCGATGCCGCTACCTGCCCTACTCGGGCCCCGGCCGGGCGTTCAGCGAGCCGACGGCCTCCGTGAGGTCCGGCTCGACGGTGAACGCGTGGATGAGCCCGGTGGTCCGGAATATCCGCGCCAGCCGGGGGTTCATCCCCGCCAGGGTCACCCCGCCGTCCCGCTCCTGCAGCAGCTTGCGTACGGACAGCAGGATCCGGATCCCGGTGGAGTCGCAGAAGCTCAGCGCGCTCAGGTCGAGCAACAACTCGCGGTGGCCCTCGCCGACGGCCGCCGTGAGCTCCTCACGCAGCCGGTCGGCGTTGGTGTAGTCCAGCGCGCCGTCAAGTGCCATGACCAGGACGTGGTCGGGGACGTGCGCGGGCACGGGGGTCACTACGACGGCGGCGGTCACTGGCACACCTCGGCGGGACACGGACGATCGGACACGGGCATTGAACGGACACGGGCACGGCCGGGCAGGCCCCGGTCAGGCGGTCAGTCTAGTGGTGCGGCACGCCCGGGCAGGGCCGTACGGACCCGCGTCAAGAAATGCCATTTGTGGTTTTTCGCGGCATCGTCCGGGGGAATGGGGGACTGATTCACTGGACCCTCCTCCGAGAAAGACCACCGATGCCAGACGTGACAAGGGAGGGCCGGTTCGACACCGTCCACGGCTCTTCCCTCGTCACCCGGGCACCCGTGGACCCGGCGGCGCTCACGCTCGGCGTCGAGGAGGAGTTCCTTCTTCTGGACCCCGGCACCGGTCGGGTCGTCCCGGCGGCCGAGGACGTGTACGCACGGCTGGCCGGGCCGGCGGCGGACCGGCTGGTGTTCGAACTGACGCGGTTCCAACTGGAGAGCAACAGCGCCGTGCACACCGATCTGCGTGCGCTGCACGGTGACCTGGTGGAGTCGCGCCGGGCCGCCGCCCGCGCCGCCGCGGACGCGGGCCTGGGGCTGGCCGCGTGCGGCACGGCCCTGGACGGCAACCTCGGGGTGCCGCCCCTGTCGTCGTGCCCCCGCTACCACGCCATGCTCCGCGAGTTCGGGGCCGTGATGGACGGGCAGGGCGTCTGCGGCTGCCACGTCCACGTCGGGCTCGGGGACCGTGAGGAGGCGCTGCGGGTCAGCAACCACCTGCGGCCCTGGCTTCCCGTCCTGCAGGCCCTGTCGGCCAACTCGCCGATCGCGGACGGCAGGGACACCGGCCACGCGAGCTGGCGGGCGATGGTCATGGGCCGATGGCCGAGCGCGGAGCCGCCGCCGTACTTCCGCTCGCGCCGGCACTACGAGAACCTCGTCGCCGGGATGCTGACCGGCGGCACGATCCTCGACCGGGGGATGATCTACTGGCTGGCCCGCCTCTCCGACCATGTGCCGACGCTGGAGATCCGCGCGGCGGACGTGTGCCCGACCGCCGCCGAGACCGCGATGCTGGCCGGGCTCGTGCGGGGCCTGGCCGCCACCGCGCTCCGGGACGTACGGGCCGGCGTGCCCGCCCCCGAGGTGGAGGACACGCTTCTGCGCGCGGCCTACTGGCGCGCGGCGCACGACGGAGTGGAGGGCGAGGCGTACGACCTGCTCGCCGGCGCCCGCGTGCCCGGTTGGCGCCTGGTCGACCGCATGCTGGAGCACGTACGGCCGATGCTGGAGGAGAACGGCGACTGGGCCGCGCTGACCCTTCAGCTCGACCACATACGGCGGTACGGATCGGGCGCCGCGCGGCAGCGGGCCGCCTACGCCCGAGGCGGCCGTCCGCGCGAGGTCGCCGAGATGCTCCTGGCGGAGACCGTCAGCTCCCGTTGGGCGTGAGACCGGGTCGTCACTCCGCGACCACCCGGAGCGTCTTCAGCGTGGGGTCGCTCGCGTCCGGGATGTCCATGCCGCCGTCGAGGCCGGTGGTCAGGTAGCTCAGCACCGGCTCGGTGATGATCTCGCCGGGGCACAGAGCGGGCGCGCCCGGCGGGTACGGTGTGACCAGTTCGGCCGCGATCCGCCCCACCGCCTGACCGGTGGGCACGATCTCGACCCGCCCGAAGAACGCGTCCCTGGGCAGCATGGCGACCTCCAGTTCCAGCTCACCCGGCTCGGGCACGTCGATCCTGGCGGCGGGCGGCAGGTCACGGGCCGACGACAGGGCGCGCAGCGCGTCGAGCAGCACGCCGGCCGTCTCCTCGCCGTCGGCGACGGTGATCTCGGCGCTCACCCTGCGGTGGTCGCTCAGCGACATGTTGACGTGGCAGTGCTCGCGCAGCCAGTCAGAGGCGTGGTAGCCGTCTACGCCGAGGCCCGACACGTCGATCACGAGCTTCAGCGGGTCGAGGTCGAACGCGCCGGTGTTCTCCTTGTCCAGTACCCAGAGCCCGTGCATCTTGCCGATCTCGGCGCGGACCGACGCCGCGAGCTCCAGCGCGTGGTCGAGCAGGTCCTTGCCGTTCTCCACCATCTGCCGACGCCAGCCGTCGAGCGCGGCGTAGATCAGGGTGGAGGGGCTGGTCGTGCCGAGCAGGTCCTCGCGGGCCTTGAGGACGGCGGGGTCCACGCGGTTGCCCTGCAGATGGAACACCGAGCTCTGCTCCAGCCCGTTGCCCATCTTGTGGACGCTCGTCACGCACAGGTCCGCCCCGATGTTCATCCCCCACTCGGGCAGGTCGTCGTGGAACGGCAGGTGGGCGCC
Source organism: Microbispora triticiradicis (assembly GCA_003260025.2). Lineage (GTDB taxonomy): Bacteria > Actinomycetota > Actinomycetes > Streptosporangiales > Streptosporangiaceae > Microbispora > Microbispora triticiradicis. The sequence continues at coordinate 57,924 of QFZU02000013.1, forward strand.
CCAGGCCTCGTCCACGATGAACGTGCGGTCGTACCTGCGGCACACCTCGTTGATGCCGGCCAGGTCGGCGCACGTGCCGTAGTCGACCGGGCTGGCGACGAGCACGCCCTTGGCGTCGGGGGCGGCCCGGAACGCCTCCTCCACCGCCTGGGGAGTGGGCGGGTACGACATGTGGAGGTCGCCGTCCCAGTCTCCGTGGACCCATACCGGTTCGACGCCGCTCAGGATCAGCGCCGAGATGACCGACTTGTGGGCGTTGCGCGCGACCAGCAGGCGCTCGCCCGGACCGGCCACGGAGAGCATGGCGCTCTTGATCGACAGGGAGCTTCCGCAGGTGGAGAAGAACGCCTGCTCCGCGTTGACCGCCTCCGCCATGAGTTGCTGGGCCTCTTCGAGCACCCTGTTGGTCTGCAGCCGGTCGTCCAGGCCGTTCATGACCATCACGTCGTCGCGGAAGACGTCGGCACCCATGATCTCCAGGACCCGCGGATCCACCCCCCGGCCCTGCTTGTGGCCCGGAGGAGTGAAGCTCAGGTCTCCTCGCTTCCGGTAGGCGGCCAACGCCTCCAGCACGGGCACACGGGACTGATCCATGGTGCTCCCCCTGAACGGTCCGGTCTTTCCTCGTCCGCGCGTACCCCGGCCCGACCGGTGCAAACGACCGCCGGTGCGCTGCGGCAGGAGGGGTTCTGTACGAGAGCCCCCGCCCTCGGCGTGAGGGCGGGGGCCGGATGATCAGAGGTCAGACTCCGGTGATCAGACCATGGACACGTCGTGCGAGTCCGTCACCACCATGGCGGCGACGGCCTCGACGGGCGTGCCGTCGATCGAGAACGTGTCGCGCAGCCTGGTCGCCTCAAGGACGATCTTCAAGATGCCGTGAACTCCGGTGAGCCGCAGGCAACCGGCGGCCTTCTCGATGTCGTCCCGGGCGTCCAGCAGCGCTTCCAGGCCGCAGGAGTCGCAGAACCGCAGGTTCGACGCGTCCACCACGATCTTCGCGCGACCCTGGTGGACGAGCTTCCTGATCGCGTTCCGGAGGCTGTCTCCGGTGGCGATGTCGAGTTCACCCCGCAGCACGACCACGACGGCCGGCTGGTGATCGCTCACACTGATCTCAAGCTGCTGCGTTGTCATATACGCGCCTTCATCCATATTTTTCGGGCGTACTGTCTTGAACGACGCTACCCGGAGGAGTGTCAGGTCCCAGTAATGTCCGGCAGTCGATGGCATGGGAGTCCGTCCGGCAACCCCAGTTGTGCGCCATATAGGGGCAAATAAGTAAAGAACAGGGGACTTATCCTGGTTGCTCCGGGGGGTCTCCCGCGCTACGGGGATCATGCAAAACCCCTGTTCCGTAAGGGTTTCCGTGACGTGAGCCGGTCGTCCGAGCCAGTGGCGCGGCACAGCTTGGGGTCGGCGGGCCGATGCCTCGCCGCCGCCCGCTCTACCGGGGACTTGAGTCATTCAAACATACCAGCTAGCCAGATAAGCGGGCCATCCCTAATATCCCCCTTAACCAGTATTACTTTCTGGGCGTGCTCTTGGCGTGGGCATTACTGACCGTCGGGAGCCGGGCTCCCGGCGCCACGTCTCACACGCCGTGCTCACATGGCCGTGCTTGGCCCGCCCGTAACGGGGTAGAGGGGCGCTCCCCGGAGACACGGCGAGCGGGAGGATCGGTATGACGAGCGAGAGCACCGCGGGCAGGAGCGCGGCGCGGGCCCTGGCGGCGAAGACGCCCGGCTGGATGGTCTGGTACGGCGAGCGCACCGGCAGCTTCTGGGCCGTCCCCCGGGCGGCGACGCGGATCGTGGCCCGTCTGCTGGAGGCGCCCACGCCGGGCGACCTCGAAGAGGAGATCATGAAGGCCGAGGGTCGGCCGTCGCGTCAGGCGGCGCCCGAGCAGCCGGGACGTGACCAGGCAGCGGGCGAGCAGGACGGCCGAGGCGGCGGGGACGCGCCGCGCCATCGGAGGGCCACCGCCGACCCCCAGGCTCCCCGAATCCCCGTCAACCACTGACCAAAGGCCTTCACCCGGGATCCGAACCCCTGCCGCACGCTCTCGTAGCGGCCGGAGGAGTGCGGGTTTCCCGGATTATGTCCGCTTGCCGACGTTTGTCGCGTGATGAGCTGCGGGTCATCTGCGTGTGATCAAGAGCGCGGCTGCCGGTGAAACGACCAGGGAAATGCCGCCTCTTGAGCGCGAGGAATTCTCGTGTCAGCGCCGGGACCGAAGCCGTACGGTGTGGCGCGCCGCATCCTGGCCGGACAGCGGCGCGGCCGGTCCCGCAGGGCAGGGCTGATGGAATGGCTCAAGGAGGAGCTTCCCGCTCCGCGCCATTCACGCGCGACCATCCACGCCCGGCGCCCATCCCGGCGAGTGGTAAGTGTCGATCGTCCGGGTGCGGCCCGGGCGGGTGCCCGAGAAAGGTTGACGGGGGCACCCGGGTTGAGGACGGCGCCGGGCAGGACAGCGCGCGGTGCCGTAAGTGCGTGCCGCGGCATTGCGTCCGGGTGGACGGCCGCTCCTCGGGATAAGGACCGGTCCAAAATTGACATGCGTCCGCAAACACGGTTGACAATGTCCGTAACGCGAGGGAATGGCGAACGGTGGCGCAACATTCAACTACTCGCGGGTACGACTTCGTCACACCGACCCCGTCTGACCTGGGAAGATGACCGAAAATATCCGGCTCTGTCGCCCAATACTCACTATTGCGGACGCATTTCCGGATGAGAATGACATAATGCGTGGGAGCGCTCCCGCGCTCGCGGCTGCATTCTTCGCAGCGCCCATACGGCACGCCTGCCCCAGTGGCACGTTGGAAGGAAGGTGCCGCGTCCTCATGACGGCATTCGGCGAAAGTCCTCCGTCCCGGCCCCGTCTCGACGGAAATTTTCCGGCGGACGTCGTCCGTGCCGGTTCCCGCCCGTGGGCGCCCCACGTGTGGTGGATGGCCCTGGTCGTCGGCGCCGCCGGCACCGGTTTCGTGTGGCTGGCCACGCCGCACACCAGGGAGATCCAGTCGCCCTGGCAGATGGTGGCCAAGCTCCTCGCGTTCGCCTGCCTGTGCGTGGCGATCGCGGTCTTCCCCTGGGTGTCGCCCCGGCTGAACTGGCTGCTCTACGTCCCGTTCGTTCTCTTCACGGGCTACCTGATCCCGAGGATCAGCTGGTTCTACTACGGCGACGGCGCGCGGGCCCAGGGCGACAGCTTCTACACGCATCTCTATCTGCTGCTCTATCCGGGCATCGTGCTCACGGTCGCCGCCGCGTACCGGATCGGCGGGGGCACGCCGGGCCGCTGCCTGAAGATCATGGCGACCGGCGTCCTCATCGTCTTCTCCGGCTTCCTCGACATCATGTGGTTCGTCGCCAACCCCGTCGAGATCCCCGAGACCATCGACGCGCCGCACATCAACCTGTTCACCGGGGGACCGATCTCGTTCGGCGCGACGATCGTGTTCGCCCTCGTGCACGTCCCGATCATCGTCGGGATCAATCTGCTTCCCCTGGACCGCTGGATCGGCCGTCTGCTCGGCGCGGACGACCGCTGATCCTCTCCCTCGTTTCCCCGCAACCCGATACCTCCCGAGGAGGTGACTTTGCCGTACACGCATCCCGTGACGCGTCCCGAGGACGGTTCCCCGGGCGGCTCCCTGGACGGCCGGATGGACAGTGCTGTCGACATCTCCGTGGCCGCGCCCGCGTACAACGAGGCGGAGACCATCGCGGCGACGGTCAGCGAGTGGCAGGAGTATCTGGAGAACAACCCGGCCGTAGGCGACTGGGAGATCGTCGTCTGCGACGACGGCAGCGGTGACGCGACCGGTGAGATCCTCGCCGGTCTGCGGGCCCGGTGCCCGCGTCTCGTCGTCGTCACGCATCATCGCAACCAGGGCGCGGGCGCGGCCATCGCCACCGCCATCGCCCACACCCGGCTCGACTGGGTCGTGCTGCTCGACTCCGACGGCCAGTTCCCGATCGCCAACCTCGATCGGGTCGTCCCGCGCATCCGGGCCGGGGAGGCCATGGCGTTCTCCGGCGCCCGGATCAGGAAGGCCGACGGCGCGGCGTACCGCTGGGGGTCGGCGGCCAGCGGCGCGGTCAGCAACCTGCTGCACGGCACCCGCTACCGCGACTTCAACTCGATCTTCAAGGTGGTGTACGGCCCGCTGTTCCGGGCTCTGCCCCTGGAGTCGGGCGGCATGAACTGCTCGACCGAGATCACCGCCCGGGTCGCCGAGATCGGCCACGAGTGGGTGGAGGTGCCCATCGAGCACCGCGAGCGCGGCGGGGGCCGGCGCGGCTGGCGGTTCTGGCGCGGTGCGCGCGACCGCGCCCTGTTCGTCGTCTATCTCGGTTTCCGTCACTGGCTGCTGCGCCGGGGGGTCCTGCGGCCTCCCACCCCCGGCGCCGTCACGCCCGCGCCGGTCACCGAGGAGGCCCGATGAGCGTCGCGGTCACCATGTTCAACGGCGGACGCGGAGCGGCCAGCATCGCGAGGGGCATGCTGGTCACTCCCGGTGTCGATCTGTCGCTGGTGGTCAACGGCTACGACAACGGCCACTCCACCGGCGCGCTGCGGCGCTACCTGCCCGGGATGCTCGGGCCGTCGGACTTCCGCAAGAACCTGCTGCTCCACCTCGATCCCGCCGACCCGGCGCAGGTCGCGCTGGCGACGGTGCTCGAACACCGCCTGCCGGCCGGGACCACGCCCGCCGGGCTGACCGAGGTCATCGAGGCCGTCGCCGCGCGGCGCGGCCGGTTCGCCGCGCTGCCGGAGGAGGCGTCCGCGCTCGTCGCGGCGCACCTGCGCGCCTTCGCCCGGCGGCTCGCCGCCGCTCCCCAGGGGTTCGACCTCGCCGACTGCGCGCTCGGCAACCTCGTGTTCGCCGGGGCGTACCTGCGGCTCGGCCGGGACTTCAACGCCGCCGTCGACGCCTGCGCCCGGGCGTTCGGCTCGCCCGTACGGCTGCTCAACGTGACCAACGGGGAGAACGCGTTCCTCGTCGCGCTGAGGCGGGACGGCACGCTGCTGGCCGACGAGGCCGACATCGTCGCGCCGCGCGACCAGCGGCGGCCGCAGGCGACGATCACCGATCTGTTCCTGCTGCGCGAGCCGGTCGGCGGGCGGCGGCGGGCCGAACTGGAGGCGTCGCCCCCCGAGTGGGCGAGGGATGACCTGCTCGAGGACCGCGCCGAGGTCACGCCGAACCCGCGGGCGCTGGAGGCGATCAGGAACGCCGACCTCATCGTGTACGGCCCCGGAACACCGCACTCCTCACTGCTGCCCAGTTATCTCACGCCGGGCGTGGCGGACGCCGTGGCGCGGAGCCGGGCGGCGGCGAAGGTCTTCGTCGTCAACACCCGCGACGACCACGACAGCCGGGGGCTGAGCGCGCCGGACCTCGTGGACCGCACGCTGGCCTACCTCGGCGACCCCGGCAACCGGCGGCGCCTGGTGACCCACGTCCTCAGCCATCAGGGACCGGACGCGGCCGCGGGAGCCGAAGTCACGCCGGGCGTTCCGACGGTGCCGCACGGGGTGCTCGGGCGGGGCGAGTGGGCGGGGGCCCGCTGGCTCACCGCCGACCTGGAGGACCCGGGCCACCCCGGCGCGCATCACGGGAGGCGTACGGCCGAGGCGCTGCTCGCCATCAGACACGAGGCGGCGCTGGCGGGGGCCCGGTGACCGATCTCCTGGCGGACGCCTGTGCCCGCCGCGTCTGGCTCTTCGATCTCGATGGCACCCTCGTCGACTCCTGCCCGGCCCACGAGGCGGCCTTCCGGCAGGCCATCGCCGAGGTCGCGCCCGGCCTGCTCGCCTCCTTCCGGTACGCGGACCACACCGGCGCGAGCACCCGTGAGGTTGCGGTGCGGCTGCTGGGCGACACCGAGGAGGCGGCCCGGCTGGCCCGGCTCAAGCAGCGGCTGTACCGCGAGAACCTTGGAACGGTGGCCGTGTTCCCCGGCGCGCGGCGGCTGCTCGCCCGCCTGACCACCACCGGCCGGGCGGCGTACCTGGTCACCGGCGGCAGCCGCGCCTCGGTCGAGCGGACGCTCGCGGAGCGGTCCCTCGACGCGTACTTCATCGACGTGCTCACCGGCGACGACCTCCCGGTGAGCAAGCCCGACCCGGCCTGCTACGCGTACGCCTGCGAGCACTGGGGTCTCGACCCCGGCGCGGTGGTGGTGCTGGAGGACTCCGCGCACGGCGTCGCGTCGGCGGTCGGCGCGGGCCTGGCGACCATCCACGTGCACGTCGCCGAGCCGGCCCCGGGGGCGGTCGCGGCCCGCGACCTGGAGAAGATCGCCACCCTGCTGGACAAGGACGCGGAGACGGCCGCGGAGAAGGACGTGGAGGTGAGCGGTGCGTGCTGAGCGGATCTGCGCGGTGATCCCGGCCGCCGGGCGGGGCACCCGCCTGGGGCTCGGCATCCCGAAGATCATGGTGGAGGTCGCCGACGGCGTCACCGTGTGGCACGTGCTCCACCAGCGGCTCCGGCCGCACGTGGAGCACGTCCACGTCGTGATGTCCCCCGAGGGGGAGGGGCCGTTCCGCGCGCTCGCGGCGGCGGAGATCGCGGCGGGATCGGTCTCGGTGAGCGTGCAGGAGTCGCCCACCGGCATGGGCGGGGCGATCTTCGGCGCGGCCCCGCACTGGAGCGGCCACGACGTGATCCTGGTGGTCTGGGGCGACCAGGCGAACCTGTCGCCCTCGACCATCCGCGAGGTGGCCGAGACCCACGAGAAGGGCCTCACGCTGCCGCTCGTGCCGATGCCGGACCCGTACGTGGAGTACGAACTGGACGACCAGGGCGTGCTGACGCGGGTGCGGCAGACCAGGGAGGGCGACGAGTGCCGCCCCGGCGGGCTCGGCGACGTGGGCGTCTTCTGCCTCGACGTCGCCGGGCTGCACGAGGAGTGGACGCGCTACCTGGCAGAGGCGGCGGTGGGGGCCGCCGTGGGGGCGCGCACCGGAGAGGTCAACTTCCTGCCGTTCCTGCCGCACCTGTCGCGCGAGCGGGGCTGGCCGCTGACCGTGGTGCCGGTCGCCGATCCCGGCGAGGCGCGTGGCGTCAACACGGCCGACGACCTCGAGTTCGCCCGGAGGGCGTACCTGCGGTGGGCGCGCTGACGGAGCGGGCGGCCGCGCTGCTGGCCGCCCACCGCTGGGCGGCCGGGCCCACGCTGGTCAGCACCGTCGCCAGCGGCACGGCCGCGGCGACCACGCTCGTCATCGCCCGGGGCACCGGAGCCGCGGCGTTCGGCCACTTCACCGTCGTCCTGTCGATCGCGCTGATCGTCACGGTCGGCATGCTGATGAGCCTCAACCTCGTCATGTTCCAGGAGCTGCCGCGGGCCGAGCCCGGCGCGCGGCCTGCCCTGGTGACCACGGCGCTGCTGTCGACGCTCGTGCTGGGCGCGGCGGTGTTCGCCGCCGGGCTGCTGGCCGCCGGGCCGCTGACCGCCGCGCTCGGCGTGGACGTCCGCACGCTGGCCTTCGCGCTCGCGCTGGCGTTGTCGATGACGCTCAACCAGCTCACCGAGAGCTTCCTGCGGGGGCTGAAGCGGTTCAGCCTCGTCGCGTGGCTCAAGCTCGCCGTCGCGGTCGCCTATCTGGGCACCGCCGCGTTCTGCCTGCTCGCCCTCGACGTGCGCGACGCGGAGCCGTACCTCGTCGCGCTGATCGGCACGAACCTCGTGTTCGCCGCGCTCTCCTTCGCCGGGTTCGAGGTCAGGCCGAGGCTCTGGTCGCGGGCGCTGGCCCGCTCGACGTACCGGCACGGCGCGTACGTCACCGCAATCGGCGCGCTCACCGCCGTGGCGTTCGGGGTCGACGTGATCTTCCTGAACCACTGGGCGCCTCCCGCCGACGTCGGCGTCTACTCCGTCTACAACGGGTTCCCCAAGCGGCTGCTGGGCGTGGTGTTCACCGACGGTGTCGGCCTGGTGCTGCTGCCCACGCTGGCGACCCTGGACAAGCCCGCGGTGATGCGGCGCATCGCCCGGCTCGGCCCGGCCGTCTTCGCCGCGACGGCCGTGTTCTCGTTCGCGGCGAGCACGGTCTTCTTCCTGCTGATGGGCGGGGAGTATCCGTACTCGCTCGGGCTGATGGCCCTGTCGGCGCTGGGGATCGGCGCGCACACGGTCTTCAACCTCTACCAGGTCGCCCTGACGATGGACGGGGTGCGGGGGGCCCGGGTGCTCATCGGCTGCCTGCTGGCCGGCACGCCGCTCGCGCTCGGCGGTCAGGCGGCGCTCATCGCCTGGCAGGGACTGACCGGCGGGCTGGTCGCCTTCGCCCTGACCAATCTCATCCTCGTGGCCGTCGTGGTGGCCGCCTGCGCCCGGTTGTACCGGCCCGGCGAGCCTCCCGCGGCCGTGACCGGCGTACGGGAGGCACGGCGATGAGGATCGCCTTCGTCATCAACCAGTTCCCGCCCAACATCACGGCGGGGCTCGGCCGGTACGCCGAGATGATCGCGCCGCACCTGTCGAGCGGCCACGACCTCGCCGTCCTCACCCTGAACGACGGCGGGCTGCCGGTGTGGGAGCGGGCCGGCGGCGTCACGGCGTACCGGCCGCGCGGGCGCGTGCTCGGGTGGGTGCTCGGCGCGGTCGCCCGCGGGCGGCGGCTCAACCGCACGCGGGGCGCGGAGTTCCTCCTGCTCGCGCTGACCGTCGTGGTGAGCAACTGGCGTTACTTCCTGCTGCTGCGGCGGCTGCCTCCCGCCCGGCGGCCGGACGTCGTCGCCGTCCACGACTCGACGAACTTCCTGTGCGGCCTGCTGAGTCACTACGTGCTGCGGCTCCCGGTGGTCTTCCACGTCCACACGACCGAGTACGGCGTGGCGCGGCAGCGCAGCATCACCGACCCGCTCGGCCTGTTCGCCGCGCTGGAGCGGTGGCTGGCGCGGATCTCCCGCCGGGTCGTGGTGGCCACCCCCGAGGTGCGTGAGCAACTGCTCGCGGCGGGGTGGGACCGGACGCCGATCGACGTCGTCCGGCTGGGCGGCACGTACGAACGGGTGGTGGCCGACCCCGGCTTCGACCGGGAGAAGCTGCGGCTGGGGGCGGCGGATCTGCGCGCCCGGCTCGGCATCGGCGCGGAGGATCCGGTGCTGCTGTTCGTCGGCCGGATCGAACGGCAGAAGGGCGTCTACGAACTGCTGGAGGCGATGCCCGCGATCGCCGCGGCCGTGCCCGGCCTGCGCCTGGTGATCGTGGGCGAGGGGGACGAGGACGGCGTGCGGCGCATCGCCGCCGGGTCGGGGCTCGGCGACCGGGTGCTGACCTCGGGCGGCTTCGTGGACGGCCAGGCCCTGCTGGAGCACTACGCGATGGCCGACGCCTGCGTCTTCCCCTCGCTGTTCGAGCCGTTCGGGCTGGTGGCGACCGAGGCGATGGCGCTGTCCCGCCCGGTGATCCTGGGCGACGGCTTCTCCCGGATCTTCCTCGGCGACCCCGCCGAGCCCGCCGTGCGGTTCGTACGGGCGGACGAGCCGGGTGACATCGCCGAGGGGGTCGTCGAGGTCATGAGCGACCCGGACCTGCGCCGCGCGCTCGCCGAGCGGGGGGAGCGGCTGGTGCGCGAGACGCTGAGCTGGCGCCGCGCCGCCGACGAGACGCTGGCCGTGTACGCCGGATCGGCGGGGAAGGCGGGCCGCCGGTGATCTCCCTGGTGGTGCCCTGCTACAACGCCGCCAAGACCCTGCGGCTGTGCCTGGAGTCGGTGCTCGCGCAGACGCGGCGGCCCGGCGAGGTCGTCGTGGTGGACGACGCCTCCACCGACGGCTCGGCGGAGATCGCCGAGGAGCTGGGCTGCCGGGTCGTGCGCCTGCCGGAGAACCGGGGCGTCTCGGCCGCCCGCAACGCCGGGATCGACGCCACCACCGGCGACGTGATCTTCTTCCTCGACGCCGACGTGGCGCTGCGGCCCGACGCCGTGGCGGGCGCGATGGAGATCCTGGAGCGCGACCCGGAGGTCGGCTGCGTGCACGGCGTCTACGACGTCGAGCCCCTGATCGACGACGGCCCGGTCGAGTGGTACCGCATCCTGCACGCGGTCCACTGGCGGCGCCGCCACCTCGGGGAGGTCAACAGCGTCGTCTTCGCCCTCGCCGCGATCCGCCGCGACGTGCTGCTCGCCGCCGGCCGGTTCGACGAGCGGCTGCGCGACTGCGAGGACGTCGAGTACAGCAGCAGGCTCGCCGTGCGCAGCCGCATCGTGCTGACCGACACGGTCGTGGGTCGCCACGACGACGGCAGCCGCCTGCTGCCGATCCTCACCGAGCAGTGGCGGCGGGCCCTGCCGTTGATCCCGCTCGCCCTGGCCACCGCCCGGCGCGGCGCGGCCAAGCCCGAGCACGCCAACAGCCCGGCCGGCATCCTCTCCTGCGCGCTCGCCCTGGCGTGCCTCGTGCTGGTGCTGCTGAGCGTGCCGCTCGGGCTGTTCCACCCGCTCGCGTCCGTGCTGCCCGCGGCGTTCGTCGCCGGGTTCGCGGCCGCCGATCCGGTGCTGGTCGGGTTCGTACGCCGGCAGCGCGGGGTGGCGTTCACGGCCTACTTCATGGCCGTCCACCTCGCCGTACACGTCGTGCTGGTCACCGGCCTGGCGGCCGGCTCCCTGCGCCTGCTGTGCGGGAGCCGGACCGAGGCGGCGTGACGGGTCGGGCGTCCGGGATCAGGCGCAGCCGACGCGGCCGGTGCTCAGCGTGATGTCGTCCATCCAGAGGTCGTACGCCGAGGGAGCGGGGTTCGGCTGGTAGAGCTGCCAGCCGAGCTTCACCGTGTCGAACCTGGGGAAGACGAAGTCGGCGTCGTTGCCGCCGTGGGCGCGGGTGGAGACGGTCAGATCGGGCTGGGGGACGCCGTCGAACCACACCGAGATCCGGTTGTCGGCGGGGTCCATTCGCCACTCGACGCACTGCCAGACGCCGGCCCGGGAGGGCGCGGACTCGCGCCAGTCGGTCCAGTCGCCGGTGGGGCCGCCGTCCGCGCCGACGCCCCACAGGTCCTTGCCCAGCGTGGGGACGTACTGCCCGCCGAGCGGCCGGACGATCTCCGGGCCCGCGCCGGTGGCCTCGACGAGCGTGTAGTGCGCCCAGTCGGGCGCGGTGGGGAACGCCTTCACGCGCAGCCGGACGCGGCCGTAGAAGCCGTTGCCGGGAGGGGCGAAGTCGTCCACCCTGAGGAAGGCCCGGCCGTTGCCCTCGGTGTGGACGTGCAGCACCTTCTGGCCGCCCGCCGCGGGTTCGACGGTGAGCGTGCCGTGCTTGGTGTCGACGCCCCACTTGAGGCTGGCCGCGCCGCCGACGGGCAGCGACTGGAAGTCCTCGCAGAACAGCGCGGCCTTCTTCGCGCAGGTCCCCGGCCCGTGCCCGCCTGTGGCGGAGGCGACCGAGGTCGCCGTCAGCGGCAGCAGCAGGGCCAGACCGGCCGCGGATAACACTCGTCTCACAACACGCTCCCTTTCCCGGTGACAAGGCAGAAGAAAGGTACGTCATTTGGGAGCGCTCCCATAGATGTCTGCCGAAGATCGATGAAAGCGGCGGATCGCGCGGATAATCTACGCGTGAAGGGACCTTCCCGGCGATTATTTCTCCAGTTCAGCGGCCTCGCCGTCCTCCTGACGGCCTGTGACCCCCACACCGGGCCCGGGGCCGAGGATGTGGCCGTGCTGGGCCGCCGCTGGCGGGAGGTCACGCTCGGCGCGGGCCTGTTCGATCCGGCGCGGGAGCCGTACCGGGACCGGCTGGCGCGGCTGGGTGCGGAGGCCCGCCTGCACCGCGACGCCATGACCCCCACCGGCCGGTCGCTCTGGCCGGACCTGCCCTTCCCGTCCCTCGGCGCCACCCCGGCGCGGCTGCGCGCCATGGCCCGCGCGTACGCGCTGCCGGGCACCGGGCTGACGGCCGAGCCGGGCCTCGGCTCGGCCGTGGCCACCGGGATCGAGCACTACGTGCGGCACGTGTACGCCGCGGACGCCGGCCAGACCGGCAACTGGTGGGACTGGCAGATCGGAGCGCCGAGGGCACTCCTCGACGCGGCTTTGCTGGCCAATCCACACCTGACGGGCGGTCAGACCGGTGCGCTGTGCGAGGCTGTGGACAACTTCGTCCCCCCGGGCCGCCTCGACGACTACGCGGGCAACAGCACCGGGGCCAACCGGGTGGACCTGTGCACGGTCACGCTGCTGCGGGCGATCGCCGGAGCGGACCCCGGCCGGGCCGCGCTCGCCGTCTCCGCGCTCTCGCCGGTCTTCCGGTACGTCACCGAGGGCGACGGGTTCTACCGCGACGGCTCGTTCATCCAGCACGGCTCGGTCCCCTACCAGGGAGGGTATGGCGTGGTGGCGCTGACCGGCCTCGCGACGCTGTCCGCGGTGCTGCGCGGCACGCCGTGGGAGATCACCGACCCGGCCTTCCGCAACGTCCTCGACGCGGTCGACAGGTCGTTCGCGCCGTTCGTCCACGACGGCGCGTTCATGGACCTCGTACGGGGACGCGGCGTCGCCAGGCGGCCGTACGGCGACCATGCACGCGGCAGGGAGATCGCCGCCGCGATCCTGCTGCTGGCGGAGACGGCCCCGGCCGCCGACCGGGCCCGCTGGCGGGGCATGGTCAAGGGCTGGGCGGCGCGCGACACCGCGAAGCCCATGCTCCGAGCCGCCGAGGGAGGCGATCCGGCGTTCCACGCGCGGCTCGCGGCCGTGCTGCGCGACGAGACGACACCGGCGGCGCCCGAGCCCCCCGGGCACCGCCTGTTCCCCGTGAGCGCCCGCGCCGTACACCGCCGGCCCGGCTGGTGCGCGGCGCTCAGCATGGCCTCCTCACGGGTGGCGCACTACGAGCACGGCAACGGGGAGAACCCGCGCGGCTGGCACACGGGCGCCGGAATGCTCTACTGGTGGGGACGGGAGCACGGCGACCAGTACTCCGACTCCTTCTGGCCCACGGTGGACCCGTACCGGCTGCCGGGCACCACCGTCTCCACGCTGAGCCTGCCCGACGGGGCGGGCGGCGCGTGGGGCGACACCCGCCCGCCTGCCGAATGGGTGGGCGGCGTCACCGACGGCGCGTACGCGGCCGTGGGCCAGCACCTGTACGGCCTGAAAAGCACCCTTGAGGCCTTCAAGTCGTGGTTCTTCCTCGACGACGCGGTCGTCTGCCTCGGCGCCGGGATCACTTGCCGGGACGGCGTGCCGGTCGAGACCGTGGTGGACAACCGCAGGACCGGCGCCGCCCTCACCGTGGACGCCCTCACAGTGGACGTCACGGCGGGGTGGGCGCATCTGGACGGCCACGGCGGCTATGTCCTGCCTCCGGGGCAGCCTCTGCGGACGCTGCGCGAAACCCGTACGGCGGGTGGGGCCGGCCGGTCGTACGCCACGATCTGGCTGGACCACGGCGTGGACCCGGACGCGGCCGGCTACGTCTACCACCTCATGCCGGGGGCGGGCCCAGCCGCGACGCGGGCCCGTGCCGCCGACCCCGGCTGGGCCCGCGTGCTCGCCAACACCTCCGCGCAGCAGGGGATCGCGGTGCCGTCGCTCGGGATCACCGGGGTCTGCTTCTGGGCCGGGGGACGGGCGGGCGGCCTGGCCGCCTCCGATCCGTGCGCGGTCCTCGTACGGGACCTGGGCGACGGCACGGCGACGGTGACGGTGGCCGATCCCCGGCGCGAGCTCGACGGGCTGACGGTGACGTGGGACCACCCGGTGGCCGGGGTCGTGGACCCGCATCCGCTGCTGGACAGCGCCCGGACGGGGGCCCGGCTCACGCTCGTCTTCGGCCGGCTGGCGGATCGGGCCGGCGCCTCCCACACGGTCACCGTACGGCTCGCGTGAGGCGTCGTTTCGACAGCGTGAGCGAGGGCGGGGCATCATGAACGGCGTGTCCGCCCTTCCCGATGCCCTCGACGACGCGCTGGAAGAGTCGCTCGGCCGCTTTCCCGTGCCCGAACTGACGCGAAACGTATCGGCGCTCATCCGGCAGTACCGGGAGGGTTTCGACCGGCGCGTCCCCGCGCTGGGCTCCGAGGCCGCCGTCGCCGCGTACGCCGGCTACCGCATGCCGGCGACCTACAGCGCGGTGGCCGCGGCGCTGCGCCAGGTCGCCCTGCTCGCGCCCGGCTTCGCGCCGCGGACGCACGCCGACGTGGGGGGCGGGACGGGCAGCGCGGTGTGGGCCGCGAACGCGGTCTGGCCCGGGCTGACGGACGTCACCGTGCTCGAACAGTCCGCCTCCGCCATCGCCTTCGGCCGGCGGCTGGCCGCCCGCTCTCCCGCGGCGGCCGTACGGGAGGCCCGCTGGCGGCAGACGGTGCTCGACCGGGGAACGGCCGCGCCCGCGGCCGACCTGGTCACCATGTCGTACGTGCTCGGGGAGCTGTCGCCCGCGGTCCGGGACGACGTGGTGCGGTCCCTGGCGCTGGAGTCGGCGCGGCACGCGGGCATGCTGGTGATCATCGAGCCCGGCACGCCCGCCGGATACGCCGGGATCGCCGCGGCCCGGCGGCTGCTGGCCGGGGCGGGCCTGCACATCGTCGCGCCCTGCCCGCACGACGGCGAGTGCCCGATCCGGGAGGGTCAGGACTGGTGCCATTTCGCGGTCCGCCTCAACCGCAGCGCCCTGCACCGCCGGGTCAAGGACGGCACGCTGAGCTTCGAGGACGAGAAGTTCTCCTATGTGGCGGCGTCGGCCCGGCCGTGGCCGCGCGCCGAGAGCCGCGTCGTACGCCACCCGCTGAAGCGCAAGGGGCTGGTGACGCTGCGCCTGTGCACGACCGGTGACGGTCTCGCCGACCACCCCGTCTCGAAGCGGCAGGGGGAGGTCTACCGCGAGGCGCGCGACGTCGTCTGGGGCGACGCCTGGCCCCCGCCCGCCGTCTAGGACTCCATTCCGTGGACGGTGGTGACCTGCACGAGGCCGGAGATGGTGAGCACCGGGGCGAGCAGGTCGTTGGCGACGAGCTCGATGCGTGGGGCGTGCGCGAACAGCACGGTCAGCCCGGCGCTGTCGAGGTACTCGACCTCGCTGAGGTCGACCAGCAGGGCGTGGCCGTCGACGGAGGCACCGGACAGCGCGGCGTCGAGCTCGCCCGCGTTGCTCATGTCGATCTCGCCGCTGACGGTGAGGACCGGGGTGCCGTCGGGGCGGCGGGACGGAACCATGGTCAGGGGAGTCGTCATCGGGGGATCCTCGCGTGCATGTCGACGGTGGTGCCGGCGGCACCGGGACGGATGGTGACGCGCTGCATCAGGGCGCGCATCAGGGCGACTCCGCGGCCGCGGTGTGTGTTGGCCTCCGGTCTGGGGGGTTTCCAGTTGCCGCTGTCGGCCACGGTCAGGTAGAGATCGCCCGCGGTGGCGACCGCCCGCAGCCGCACGGTGTGCCCGGGGGCGTCACGGTGGCCGTGCTCGATCGCGTTCGCGCAGGCCTCGCCCGCCGCGACCAGGATGTTCTGGATCATCGTGGGGTTCAGCTCGCACCGGTTCAGCCAGTCGCGCAGGGCCGTACGGACCGGGGCGAGCTGGCTCGACTCGGCGGGGAAGGCCACCTCGAGTGGCGCGGGCTGGCGATACAGCAACAGCGCGACGTCGTCGCTGTAACCGGTGTCCGGCGCCATCCGGCGCATGACCTGCGTCGCGAGGTCCTCGATGGGGGCCGAGCGGCCGTCCTGCACGGCGGCGCTCGCCTGGTCGATGCCCCTGGTCAGCGGGCTGCGGCGGCGCTCGACGAGGCCGTCGGTGTAGAGCAGCAGCGTCGACCGCGCCGGCATCGTGCGGACGTCCTCGGGCCGGGGATGGCCGGGCCGCACCGCGAGCGGTGTGGAGCGCCCGCCCTCCAGCAGCTCGGTCCCGCCGTCGGGATGGGCCAGGATGCCCGGCAGGTGCCCGGCGCTGGAGTAGACGAGACGGCCGGTCGTCGAGTCGAGGACGCCGCAGAAGACGGTCGTGCACCGGGCGCCGGGCACCAGGGCGGCGAACTTGTCGAGGGCGGTCAGCACCTGCGCCGGCCCCGCCTCCTGCAGCAGCAGGGCCCGGCAGGCGCTGCGCAGCTGACCCATGACGGCCGCGGCCTCCAGGCCGCGCCCCACACAGTCGCCCACCACGATGCCGATGCGCTCGTCCGGCAGCGGCACGATGTCGTACCAGTCGCCGCCCACCTCCAGCGGACGGGTGGCCGGCTCGTACCGTACGGCGAAGCCGGCGGGCAGGTGGGAGGGGCCGAGGATGGCCCGCTGCAGGGCGACCGCGGCCTCACGCTGCTGGTCGAGCTGGTGCACCCGGTGCAGGCCCTGGCCCAGATGACCGGTCAGCAGCGCGAGCAGCGTCTGGTCCTCGGCCGTGAAGGGCCGGTTCTGGCCGAGATCGATCCACAGGGTGAGGATGCCCGCCGGATGCTCCAGGCTGATGCCCGCGCCGTCCGCCTCGCTCGCGACCGGGCGCAGGGGCGGGTAGTCGCGGAGCTCGGCGAGCCTGTCCCGCAACTCCGCGGGCAGGTCGAGCCAGCCGGTCTCGGTCCCGATCTTGGTCTCGGTCGCGGGGCAGGCGCGGAACAGCGCGGGCTCCGCCTCGCCGTGCCACAGCGCCGCCGTCACGTCCCGGGCCCGCCAGACCTCGCGCAGCTCCTCCAGCGCCCCCGTCAGCGCGTCGGACACGCTGCCCGCCTCGGAGACGCGCACGCTGAGCGCGGCGAGGGCCGTCTCCCGCTGGAC
Organism: Microbispora triticiradicis; assembly: GCA_003260025.2. GTDB lineage: Bacteria > Actinomycetota > Actinomycetes > Streptosporangiales > Streptosporangiaceae > Microbispora > Microbispora triticiradicis. Next base: position 74,655 of record QFZU02000013.1, read on the forward strand.
GAGATAGTGCTCGGCGGTGACGTCGCGCAGGGTGCCGACGATCCGGCGCTCACCGGTGCCGGGGTCCGCGACCGCGACGAAGGTGGCCGCCACCCAGATCTGGTGCCCGTCGCTGTGGCGGAGCGGCACCACGCAGCCTCCGCTGCCGTGGCTCGTCACTCGCTCGTACGCCTCGGCGAGCCTCCGGTACGTCACCGGGTCGTCGGCCTCGGCCGGCAGCCAGGGATGACGCGGGAGATAGGGGAGCCCCTCGGGGCCGTACCCGACGATGTCGGCGAACGCCGAGTTGACCTCGATGACGGCGCCGTTCTCGTCGGCGACGAAGAACGCCTCCTGCAACGACTCGATCATGGCGGCGTGCCACCGGAGGTGGTGGGCGCGCAGCCGCGCCCGATCCACGGTGGCCCGCACCCGGGCCAGCAGTTCGTCGGCGGAGAACGGCTTGACGAGGTAGTCGTCCGCGCCCGCGTCCAGCCCCTCGATGCCGGCCTCCTGTCCCGCGCGGGCCGACAGCAGCAGGACCGGGACCGCGGCGGTGCGGGGGTCGGCCCGCAGCGCCGCCACCAGCCGCAGGCCGTCCAGGCGGGGCATCATCACGTCACTGACGACGAGGTCGGGAGCGTCGGCGCGGACGGCCTCCAGCGCGGCCTGGCCGTCGGTGACGACGTCGACCTCGTACGCGGGCCGCAGCAGGCGCCGCAGATAGTCCCGCATGTCGGCGTTGTCGTCGGCGACCAGGATCCGTGGCCGCGGCCCGCCCGCGGACGGCGAAGCGGACCCGGAGGTCCCGGCCTCGTCCTCCCGCGACTCCGGCCCCTCGGGGAGCCAGCGCAGGGCCTCCTCCACGTACGGAGCGGCGGCGGTCGTCAGCTCAGTGTCCGTGGGCCGCACCGGGACCAGGCCGTCGGAGGGCAGATGCGCCGAGCCGAAGGGCAGGCGGATGGTGAACGCGGTGCCCGCGCCCTCCGCGCTCTCGGCGGTGATCGTGCCGCCGTGGAGGCCCACCAGCTCCTTGACCAGCGCCAGCCCGATGCCGCTGCCCTCGTTCGACCGCGACCGCGCGCTGTCGACCCGGTGGAAGCGCTCGAACAGCCGGGGCAGCTCGTGCCGGGAGATCCCGATGCCGGTGTCGGCGACGGTGACGACCGCGTTGCCGTCCTCCGCGCGCAGCGCGACCCGGACGGAGCCGTCGAAGGTGAACTTCAGGGCGTTGCTCAGCAGGTTGAGCACGACCTTCTCCCACATGCCCCGGTCGACGTACACCGGTTCGTCCAGGGGAGGGCAGTCCACCTCGAAGGCGAGCCCGGCCTTCTCGACGGCCGAGCGGAAGACCCCGGCGAGGTCGGTGGTGACGGCGGCGAGGTCCACCGGTTCGTAGCGGGCCCGCATGCGGCCGGCCTCGATGCGGGAGAAGTCCAGGAGGGTGTTGACGAGCTTGCCCAGGCGCAGGCCGTTGCGGTGGACGACGTCGAGCTCCGCGCGCAGCCGGTCCTCGCCCACCCGCTCGCCGTTTCCGGCCAGCGCGGTGCGCAGCTCCTCCACCGGTCCCATGATCAGGGTCAGCGGGGTGCGGAACTCGTGGCTGATGTTGGAGAAGAAGGCCGTCTTGGCCCGGTCGAGCTCGGCCAGCTCCTCGGCGCGGCGCTGCTGGAGCTGGTAGGCCACGGCCGCGTTGACGAGGGCGGCGGTCTGCCGCGCCACCAGGCCGAGGAAGGACTCGTACGCCTCGTCGAGGGCCCGGCCCGCACCGGCGGCGAGCACCATCACCCCGACCATCCCGCCGCCGGTCTCACCGGCCAGCGGCAGCACCACGGCCTGCGTGGGAGGGGTCTGCCAGCCGCCCGAGGGCAACGCCCCGAACCGCTCCGCCACGTCGGTCACCACGACGGGCTCCCCGGTGCGCAGCACCTGGTCGACCGGCCAGTCGCCGGGGCCGCCAGGGAGCGGGGAGACGCTCGCGTCGCGCGGGCTCGTCGCGGCCGGCGTCAGGTCGTCCGTGCCGGGGCGGCGCAGGTAGATCGCCGAGAAGGGCACGTCGGCGCCCGACCGCTCCAGCGTCTCGGCGACGAGCCGGCACGCCTCGGCGACGCTGCGGGCCTGCCCGGCCTGGGACCCGAGGTCCTGCAGCACCGCCAGGCGCCGCTCCCCAATGAACCGCTCCGTGGTGTCGCTGACCGCGGTGAAGACTCCCCGTACGACGCCGTCGTCGTCGTGCAGCGGGCTGTAGGAGTACGTCCAGTACGTCTCCTCCCAGTAGCCGTGCCGGTTCATCGGCAGCAGCAGGTCCTCCGACCAGGTCGCCTCGCCGGAGCTCATCACCGAGCGCAGCATCGGGCCGATCGTGTGCCAGATCTCCGTCCAGACCTCGTCGCCCGGCTTGGCCAGGGCGGGATGCTTGGACCCGAGCAGCGGCAGGTAGGCGTCGTTGTAAAGGAACCGCAGCTCCTCGCCCCACCACACGATCATGGGAAAACGGGAGGTGAGGCAGATCCGGCAGGCGGTGCGGAGGCTCGCCGGCCAGGTGCCCGGGTCTCCCATGGATGTCCCGGACCACGGATAGGCGCGCATCCGCCGCGCCATCTCGCTGCCGCCGGGGAACAGGAGCTCCACCGGCTGACCGTCCTCGGCGGACATCGGTTCCGTCGCTTGCTCGTCGCCCACGCGTCTTCTCCCTCGACGGCCGGGCCGCCGCGGGCCGGCCCGGGTGTCGTGCCGCCCTGTTGGGCGAGTCCGGCAGGTCAGGGAAGGAACAGTTCAATGGTTCCGTAGGATAGGGCAAACGTTTCACGGGTGACGCGGGCCCCCTAAGTACGCGCCCCGGTGCCGAGGAAGGAGCCCGAGGTCAGCACGGTCGAGGAAGCGCCCGGCAGGCCCACGGCGGCGGACTCCGACGAGGAGGCGCGCCGGCAGGAGGCCGTGCGCCGCTACGCGGCCCTGGAGACCGCGTCAGGCGGCGCGTTCGACCGGGTGGCCGCCCTGGCCGCGAGGATCTTCCACGCGCCCTTCGCCACGGTGACGATCGTCGGGGACGACCGCGTCCGGGTGATCGCCGCGCACGGCCCGTCCGCGCGCCGCGCGATCTTCCGGTCCCCGATCGCAGGGTCCCCGTTCATGGAGTCCCCGGTCGTGGAGTCCCCGGTCGTGGTGTCACTGTGCGCCGCGGCCGTACGACACGACGGCCCGCACGCCGTCTCCGACGCCCTGCTGCACCCGGGGTCCGCCGGCGATCCGGCGGTGCGCGGCGAGCCGGGGATCAGGTTCCACGCTGCGGCGCCGATCGTGACGCCCGACGGTGAGCCGCTGGGCAGCGTCAACGTCATGGACACCCGCCCGCGCGAGGCCGGCGAGGAGGAGCTCGCCTGCCTGCGGGACCTGGCCGGCCTCGTGATGGACGAGCTTCAGGTGCGGCTGGTCACGCAACGCACGGTGGAGATCGAACGGCAGCTCCGCGCGGGCGCGGAACGGCTGGCCCGCACCTTGCAGCGGACCCTGCTGCCGCCCGCGCTGCCCCGCGTGCCGGGCCTGCGCGCGGCCGCCGCCTACCACCCCGTGTCCGCCGACGAGGTCGGTGGTGACTTCTACGACCTGTTCCCCCTCGACGGAGACCGGTGGGGGTTCTTCCTCGGCGACGTCTGCGGCAAGGGCGCCGGCGCGGCCTCCCTCACCTCGCTGGTCCGTTACACCCTGCGCGCCGCGGCGGTGTACGACGCCGATCCGCACGCCGTGCTGGCCAATCTCGACGCGGTGCTGCAGCAGGAGCACGCGGGCGGTGACATGCCGGCGCCGTACTGCACCGCGGTCTTCGGGGTCCTGCAACCCGACGGCGACGGGTTCGGCGTCACGCTCGCCACCGGGGGTCATCCCCCGGCGCTCGCGGTGCGGGCCGACGGGTTGGTCGAACCCATCCACCCGGCCGGCGGGCAACTGATCGGCATCCTGCGCAACCCGCACTTCGCCCAGGTCAGCGCGCGTCTGAACGCCGGGGACGCGTTGCTCCTCTACACTGACGGCCTCACCGAGGCCCGCACCGAGACCGGCTCCATGCTCGACGAGGACGGCCTGACCGCCTACCTCGCCGCGGCCGGGCCGACGAGCGCCGACGCACTGCTGGACACGGTGCACGACCTGATCACCGACCTGGGTGAGGGAGTGTCCGACGACGCCGCGGTCCTCGCCCTGTCCGTCCCGCCCGCCACCCGATCATCGTTCTCCGGGAGCCAAGGTGCAGCATGATCACGGCTTGACCGTCACCCTTCAACCGGGCAGCGCGGAACCACGCGTGCTGGTCGTGGCCGGCGACCTGGACCACCACACCACTCCCCGGCTGCGCGCGGCCCTGGAGGAGGTGCCCTTCGGCCCCGGCGCCGACCTGGTCATCGACCTGTCCAGCCTGACCTTCTGCGACTCGACGGGCATCGCCACGCTGGTGGCCGCCCACCAGCGCGCGCACGACGCCGGTGGCGCCCTGCTCCTGGCCGGCCTGGAGCAGGACATCGCCCGGGTCTTCCACATCATGGGCCTGGACCAGCTGCTCGCGTTCTACGACTCCCCGGAGGAGGCCGTACGCGCCGTGAAGGACCGGCGGGAGTCGACGACGTGACGTGGCGGTGACCACCGCGGTGTGGTCGGAGGCCCGCGTTCAGGAGGCGTCGGCGCCGATGACGACCGTGAGGCTCTGCCTGATGGAGCAGTTCGCGACCCGGCGGCAGAAGCCGTCCTCCACGTTGCTCGCGCCACCGGCGGTGCTGGCTCTGGTGTGCTGGTGACCACGAAGGTGGGAGGGGCTGTCCAGGAACACGACGTTCCGGTCGCGGGTGCCGTTCCCGATCGAGGACGGGCCTCGTCCCCCCGGAGGGTCCTCCGCCGCCCGGCCGGCCGCCGCCGCGGGGACGGCGAGGAGGGCCTGCGTGATGGCCGCCCCGGAGAGCAGCCCCGCGAGGAGCGGGACGCGCCGGCGCCCGCCGCGCGCTCCGCGGTATGAAAGAGCCATTCGCCACCGTCCTGTACACGCCATCCCGATCCGGGTCGCGCACAGCGTATTCTCGGCGGTGGTCGGGCGGATTTCCCGGCGCGCCTCTTGTCATATTCTTGCCCACCGCGAACAGGCGGCTGATATTCGCGGCGGGAACGGGCCGGAAACCGAGGCGGGCAAGGCCCGCTCAGTGCCCTCCCACATTCACGTTTCCCCGGGTGGTGGGGAAACTCGTGTTGCTGCCGTGGATGCGCTGCGGGATGCCGCAGCCGGGTCGGTGTCGGCAGTTGGCGGCCTGTGTGTTGACCGCCGCGTCCACGCCCGCGACGACCTGCTGGACGCCGAAGGCGTTCCGCTGGCTGCCGGCCACCAGGTAGGCGCGGTTGTTCAGGCCGTTGTTGATCACCCAGCGCGTGCGCGAGGCGTTGGCGTCACCCCCGCCGCCGCCCCAGCCCCGGCCCGGCGCCACGGCGGCGCTGCCCGGCGAGAGCGCGACGCCCGCGGTCGCGACCGCCAGCGCGCCCAGC
>QFZU02000130.1 GCA_003260025.2 Microbispora triticiradicis
GCTGCGCCGTCGCGTGTCGCGCGCGCCCGCGCCGCCCGCGCCGCCCGCGCCGCCCGCGCCGCTGTGGTGGTCGTGGGCCCTGTCACTGGCCGTCATGGTCCTCGTCGCCTGGAGCGCGGTCACCTTCTACCGGCAGGCGGCGCTCACCTGGCCGCGCATGGCGGCTTCCAACGTCGACCTGCCGTACCACCTGGCACTCCTCGGCGAGCTGAAGCACCACATGCCGCCCACCGCGCCCATGGTCGCGGGCGAGCCGCTGCTCTACCACTGGTTCGTGTACGCGCACCTCGCGGCGGCGAGCTGGGTGACCGGGATCGAGCCCCTGGTGCTGCTGTTCCGCCTCGGCATGCTCCCCGTGCTCGCCGCGCTCGTCGTCCTGCTCACGATGATCGCGCGGCGCGTCGCCGGCTCCCGGGCGGGAGCGCTCGCCGCCGTCGCCGGCACGTTCTTCGTCGCGGCCCCGAGCCTGTACCTGGGCGCTTCCACGGGGGTGTTCACCTGGCGGGTCCTGTCGTGGACGAGCCCGTCGCAGACGTTCGGGGCGCTGCTGTTCGCGCCCGTCGTCCTGCTCGTGATCGAGATCCTGGAACGCCGCGGCGACGCCGGCCGGTGGGTCCTGCTGGGCGCCTTCCTCGTCGGGGTCATGGGCGCCAAGGCCACGCAACTGCCACTGCTCGCCGCCGGGCTGACGGCGGTGGGCGCGGTCGAGGCGGCCAGGCGGCGCAGGCTTCCCCGGGCGCTGCTCGGTGCGGCGGTGATGACCGGGGCGTGTCTCCTGTACGCGCAGTTCGTGTTGTTCGGCGGCGCGCGCAACGGGATGGTCGTGGATCCACTCTCGCTCATGCGCTTCACCTGGGGAGAGCTGACCGGCCGGCCGGGGAGCGGCGCGGCGCCCCTGGGGGGCGCGCTCCTGTACGCGCTGTGCTGGACGGTCGTCTGGTTCGGAGCCGCCGGGCTGGTAGGCCGGTCGCGGGCGCCTATGGGCCCGGGACCGCTGCTGCTGACCGGCATGGGGGCGTCGGGCCTGGGAGCGGTGGTCGTGTTCGGGCACTGCCAGATGAGCCAGATCTACTTCCTGGCGGGGGCGATCCCCTACCTGGCGATCGTCGCGGTCCGCGGGCTGGCGGAGGTGCGGGCCAGGGCGCGGCTGTCGAAGACGGCGGTGACGGTGGCCGTCGGCACCGGGGTGCTGGTGGAGGTTCTGCTCCGGGTCGTCGCCGGCGTCGCGGTCCCGCTGGAGCCCGGCCTCCCGGAGGCCCTCCTCTTCCGGCCGTACGCCGCGCTGGCGGTCGCCGTCGCGTCGGCCGCCCTCGTGCTCCTCGTCAGGGGATGGGCCCGTGCGCGGGTCTGGGCCTTCGTGGTCTTCATGGTCAGCGCCGTCGGCTTGCCCGGGGCGTGGATCGCGAGGGCCGTCCCGTACGGCGGGGGCGGGGGCGCCGCCGCTCACCGGAGTGGGGCGTCCGCGGAGGCGGTCCCCGCCGGGACCGTGGCGGCCGCCCGGTGGCTGCGGGCGCACTCGGACCCCGGCGACCTGGTCGCGACGAACGCCCACTGCCGGTGGGGATACCGGAACCCCTGTGACAACCGTCATCTCTGGCTGGCCGCGCTGGCCGAACGACGGGTGCTGGTCGAGGGCTGGACCTACACGTCGTCGAACATGGCGCGCTGGCATCCTGGACTGCCGGTGCAGAACATCCCGTTCTGGGACCGGGAGCGACTGCGGGACAACGACGCCGCCTTCCTCGCTCCCTCCCCGGCCGCGAGCAGGCGCCTGCGCGACCGTTACGGTGTGCGCTGGCTCGTCTTCGAGGGGCTGGGCGGAAATCCGGGAGGCGCACCCGCATATCGCGCCGGTGATTACACGATCTACCGTGCCGGGTGAATTCCCGGACACCGCCGCCCGCTTTGTTTTCCGAGATATTCCGGTGGCGCTCCGGCTGTCGAATAGACCGTCGCCGTATCCTTCGACCATGGATATTCGCGTCGTCGCCAGAAATGCCGCCCGCCCCGCTTATCTCCCCGTGATGACGCGGAAAATATGGTCTCGGCTGAGCCAGGGGCACGACCGGGAGAGGAGCTCCGCGCGCGCCTGGGCGGCGAAACACGCCGAGGACATGGACGCCTGGGGCGACGGCGTCGACCCGGTCCTGTGGCGGGAGGGCAAGGAGTTCGCCGAGTCCCTCGCGGACCTCGCCCGGCCGCGCATGGAGGCGCTCGCCGCGGCGGGGGTGAACCTGGGCGGGGCCGGCGGCATGCAACTGCTCTATCTGCTGACCAGGGTCGTACGGCCCGCGCTCGCCCTGGAGACCGGGGTGGCGGCCGGATGGTCCACCGCGGCGATGCTCGCTGCGATGCGGGTCAACGGATTCGGCCGGCTGATGTCGAGCGACTTCCCGTTCTTCCGGCTCGCCCACCCCGAGCGCTATATCGGATATGTCGTGCCGAATGACCTGAAAAGCCGATGGTCCCTGCGGATAAAGGGCGACCGCCGCAATCTCGAGGAATTCCTGTCCCCGGACACGATGGTCGATCTCGTTCACTATGACTCGGACAAGACCAGGCACGGGCGGGAGTTCTTCCTCCGGCGGGTACGGCCCCACCTGACCGGCAGGCACGTGCTCGTGATGGACGACATCCAGGACAACCTGGTCTTCCGGGAGTACGCCGAGCGGCAGCCGCTCTTCCGCGTCTTCGCCTACGAAGGCAAGTACATCGGTGTCACGGGCTCGGGGCTGCGGGCCGTCGAGCGCCGCTAGCACCCCGATGGAACGCCTTGCGAGGGGATCGAGCGCGATGCGCTGTGTCCATGTCTGCGAAGTGATCAAGACGCTCGACGTCGGAGGCGCGGAGGTGCTCCTCGTGGAACGGCTGCTGGCCGCGTCACGGCAGGCGCACCGCTACACGGTCGTGTGCCTGAGCGCCTCCACCTCCGAGCTGACCGGCAGGCTCAGGTCGGCGGGGATCGAGGTCGTCGACCTCACCGCCTGCCCGCGGCCGCTGCGGCTCGCGCGCCTGCTCCACGAGGTCAGGCGCCTGCGGCCGGACGTCGTCAACCTGCACTCGCCGCTGCCCGGGGCGCTGCTGCGGCCGGTGTCCCGGCTCTGGCGTCCCCGGCCGGTCCTGGTCTCGACGGTGCACAACGTGCGCTACCGCCCGGTGACCATGCTGCTCGACCGGCTGACCGGATGGCTGGACAGCCGGATCGTCGCGGTCTCGCCCCAGGTCGCCCGAGCGCGTACCGGCAGGCGCGGTCGCGCCCCGGCCACCTGCGTGCACGGGGTGCGCGTGGCGGAGCAGCGACACAGGGCGGCGCTCGCCGCCGTCACCCGGCGGGAGCGGGGCGTCCCCGATGACGCCTTCCTCATCGTCAACGTCGCGAACTTCCGGCCGCAGAAGAACCACAGGCTGCTGGTCGACGCCGCCGCCAGAGTCGTCGCGGCCGAGTCGCGCGCCGTCTTCCTGCTCGCCGGCTCCGGCCCGGAGCTGGAGCCGACGGCCCGCCGCATCGCCGCGCTCGGGCTCGACGCCGCCGTCCGGATAGCCGGCCACGTGCCCGACGCGGGCCGGCTGATCGCCGCCGCCGACCTGCTCGTCCTCAGCTCCTCCTGGGAGGGGCTGCCGGTCGTCGTCATGGAGGCGCTGGCCGCGGGGGTTCCCGTGGTCTCCACCGCCGTCGGGGGCGTGCCCGACCTGATCGAGACCGGCCGCAACGGCGTGCTCACCCCGCCGGGCAGCGCGGACGGGCTCGCCGAGGGCATCCTGCGGGCGATGCGGCCCGGCACGCTGGCCCGGCTCCGGGCGGGCGCCCGGGAGAGCGCCGACCTGGTGGACATCAGGCGGGCCGCGGAGTGGTTCGACGCGCTGTACGCCGAGGCCTGTTCAAGGGACGTGGGGTGACGCCGGTGGAGTACATCGTCGTCATCGCCGCCGCGGTGCTGCTCGTCGTCGTCGTGCACGCCGGCCTCAAGCCGCGGGTGGCGTGGCGCGTGCTCCCCGTGCTGCTGGCCGCCTTCGCCGTACGGCTGGCCGTCCACGTCCTGCTGATGCGGTCGGGCCTGGGATACGGCGGGGACAACTACTCCTACGAGGCGAGGGCGCTCGGCATCGTCGAGCTGTGGCACAGGAACGGGGTGCACTACGTCACCTCCGACGAGCTGGGGTCGGTCTACGGCGTGGCGGTCCCATGCCACGTCTTCGCGCTGGTCATGTACCTGTGCGGCGGGAAGGCGCCTCTGGCCTGCACCTCGGTCGTGGCGTCGCTCGGCTGCGGGCTGTGCGTCGTCCTCTACAGGTTCGCCCGGCTCGTCGGCGCGGACGAGCGGGCGGCGTTCCGGCTCCTCGTGCTCACCGCGTTCCTGCCGGGGTTCCTGCTGCACACCTCCGACATGTTCAAGGACGGATTCAACGCGTTCCTCGTGGTGACGTGCCTGGGCCTCGCCGTGTCCAACCTGCGGCGCTTCGACCCGCTCAAGGTCGCCGCGCTCGGCCCGCTGCTCTGGGCGTTGTGGAACGTGCGCCCCTACATGGTGTTCATGTGCAGCCTGCCGCTGCTCGCCGGGGCCGTCCGGGTCAAACACGCGCTGTCGGGCCGGAGCCTCGTCATCTTCGCCGTCGTGCTGATCCCGGTCCTCGTCCTGCTGCAGGGCTTCGACCAGGGCCTCGACCAGGACGGCGGGCCGCTCGGCACGATGCAGGCGCAACTCGACCGCGGGCAGTCGCAGCACACCCGGCTCGCGAACGCCGAGGGCGGATCAGGCGTCGTCTTCGACGACGGCGGCAACGCGTGGAGCGACCTGGGACCGAAGCTGGCCTACACGCTGCTGTCGCCCTTCCCGTGGGCGAGCGGGAGCATGGCGCTCCAGCTCGGCAAGATCGACACGCTGCTCTGGTACTGGCTGCTCTTCTGCGCGGCCCAGGGCGCGCGCCACCTGTGGCGCCACGACCGCAGGACGCTCCTGATCCTGATGCTGTTCCTGGTGCCCGCCTCCATCGCGTACGCGACGACCATGTCGAACATCGGCCTGATCTTCCGGCAGCGCATCCCGATCGTGATGGTGACGAGCCTGCTGTCGGCGATCGCGTGGAGCAGGACGCGGCCGTACGCCGGGCCACCGGAGGAGCGCGCCACCGACCCCGAAGCTCCCGGCTCACTCATACGTGGAACGTGAGGTCGTCCGATGGCACCGGCAGACGAAGGCAAAGTGCGGCGCGTCGTGCTCTTCATCGGGCACCTCGGGCTCGGAGGCGCCCAGAGACAACTGTGCCTGCTCGCGGAACGGCTGCGGGACAGGGGCGTCGAGGTCCACGTGTTCGTGATGTCCAGGGGCGGCCCGCACGCCGACGACCTGCGCGCGGCCGGGATCGACGTGCATTATCTGGGCTTCTCCCGCAACCCGGAGGGAATCGTCCCGCCGCCCGGCAACGCGCGGGCCTTCGCCCGCCTGGTCGGGCTGCTGCGGGACCTCCGGCCCGAGGTCCTGCACGGCTACCTGTGGGAGTGCTACCTCGTGGGGACCCCTGCGGCCCGGCTGGCACGGGTGCCGGTGGTCGTCACCGCCCGGCGCACGCAGGGCTACCTACGGCCGAAGAAGCCGTGGACGGCCGCGATCGAGCGGGCGGTGAACCGGATGACCGACCACATCGTTGCCAATTCGGCGGTGATCGCCCAGGGCACACGCGAGGTCGAGGCCGTTCCCGGCCGCAAGGTGAGCGTGATCTACAACGGACTCCCGCCCTCGGCCTTCGACCGGGTCGAGCCCGAGCCCGTCGACACCGCGCTGCCCGTGGTCCTGTGCGTCGCCCGCCTCAGCGAGAACAAGGGGCAGCGCTTCCTCGTCGAGGCCGCCGCGCTGCTCGCCCGCCGGGGCCGCCCCTGCACGTTCGTGCTCGCCGGGGACGGCCCGGAGCGCGAGCGGCTCGAGCGGCAGGCCGCGGAGGCGGGAGTCGACGTCCGTTTCCTGGGCTTCCGCCAGGACACCGCGGGACTGCTGGCCCGCGCCGACGTGGTGGCCCTGCCCTCGACGGCGGAGGGCCTGAGCAACGCGGTCATGGAGGCGATGGCGGCGGGCAGGCCGATCGTCGCCACCGCGGTCGGAGGCACCCCCGAACTGCTGAAGGACCGGGGTGTCCTGGTGCCCTCCCGGACGCCGCGCGCCCTGACGGACGGCATCGCCCGGCTGGTCGACGACCCGGCTCTCGCGGCCTCGCTGGGCGCGTCGGCCCGCGCCTGGGCCTGGCGGAACCTCGACATCGAGACCGTGACCGACGAGCACCTCGACCTGTACCGGCGGCTGCTCACGGCCCGCCGGAGGAGCTAGAGCGTGCGGAGTTTCCTGCAGACCATGGCCAGCCAGGCGTTCCCGCTGGCCATGGCCGCCGTGGCGGGCGTCTTCCTCGCCCGCGGCCTGCAACCCGAGGGGCGGGGCGTCTACGCGACCGTCACCACGACCGCGGGGATCGCCACGGTCGTGGGCCATCTGTCGGTCGGAAGGTCGCAGATGGCGCTGTGGCCGGTCCTGGACCGCCATGGGCCCCTCGTCGGCAACGCCATGGTCCTCGGGCTGGTCCTCGGCGCGGCCGCCGGGGCGGTGATCTTCTGCGTGGTGACCGTCCTGGGCCTGCCGGTCGCCCCTCAGCTCATGGTCATGGCCTTGTCCGCCGTGCCGTTCGGCGTCGCGGCGCTCAACCTGAAGGGCGTCCTGCTGCTCCAGTCCCGGGTCGGAACGGCCAACAGATCTACCGTACTGTCCGCAGTGGTGCTGTACGTCCCGATCCTGCTGCTCGCGGTCACGGGGACGCTCACGCTGACGGCGGTGGTCGCCTGCTGGGCCGTCTCCACGATCCTCCCCTTCGCGCTGTTCGTCCGGCCGCTCAGGCTGCCGGCGCGAGGGGAGGGGGCGCTCGCCCGCCGCCAGCTCGCGCTGTCGGGCCGTTACCACCTGGGCGCGGTCGCGTTCCATCTCCTGCTCACCGTCGACGTGCTGCTCCTGAACGTCTGGGTGACACCGGCCGAGGTGGGTCTGTACACCGTCGCGACCTCGTTCCTGTCCCTGTCGAGGGTGCCCACCGACGCGCTGGCCCAGATCGTGGTCGCCCGCCAGGCGGTCAGGGACGAGGCCGAGGCCCGGGCCGTCACGGCCCGGACCGTCCGGCTCAACCTCATGCTCGGGTCGGCCGCCGTCTGCTCGCTGGCGTGCGTCTCGCCCCTGCTGATCCCCACCCTGTACGGCGCGGCCTTCTCGGGGAGCCTGACGCCGCTGCTCGTCCTCGCCCCCGGCACGGTGGCCTGGTCGCTGCTGCGGCCGGTGGAGCAGTACCTGGTGCGGCTGGGCCGTCCGATGACGATGACCGCCGTCGCCGCGTGCGCCCTCGCGTCGAACGTCGCGCTGAACGCCGTGCTCATACCACTGTGGGGAGCGGCCGGGGCGGCCCTCGCCTCGACCCTGAGCTACGGCGCCATGGCGGCGGTGGAGGTCGGGTGGTTCGCCAGGGTCGCCGGACTCGGCGCGGGGGATCTGCTGCCGCGCGCCGCCGATGTGCGGTGGGTCGCCGCCTCGCTGCGCGACCGGGGGCGCGGGACCCGCGGTCTGGTGAGCGCGCGCAGATCCGTGTAGAGACGGCCCGCGGGCGTCGGGGGCGGGCGCGGGAACCATCGGAGAGGATGACGTGAGGATTCTCCATATCTCATACCGGATGCCTCCGGAGCCGGGAGGCAAGGAACGCCACACCGCGCGGGTCGCCCACGAACAGGCGCTCCGGGGGCACCAGGTGCTGGTGGCCCTCCGGCACGGAGGGGTCCCGCCGGGCGTCGCGGCGGTGACGCCGGAGCGCAGCCGCGTGACCCGCGCCGTCGCCGGAAGGTCGGACCCCCTCGCGTTCGCCGTCGACTGCGCCCGCGTGCTTCCGCGCCTGGGGCCGCTGGACGTCGTGCACCTGCACGGGGACCACCGTGAAGCGCTCTTCCTCGGCCCGGTCGCCCGGCGGCTGGGTGTTCCGCTGCTGGTCACCGTGCACGGCGCGCTGGCGATGCGGCACCGAGCGATCATGCCGTGGGCCTTCCGCCACGTCGCCGGATTCACCGCGCTCGGCACCCGGCCCACGGCCGACCTGCGCAGAGCCGGCGTCCCCGCGCATGCGATCCTCACGATCTCCAGCGGAGTGGACCTGCCCCGGCTCGAGGCGTTCCGGTCGCGGGCCACCCCGGAACCCGGACTCATCGTCAGCGTGGGCAGCCTCGTCCCGGTCAAGAATCACGCCCTGACCATCGAGGCGTTCCGCCGGCTGCGCGCCGTACGGCCCGGGATGCGCCTCGTCATCGTGGGCGAGGGGCCCGAGCGCGCCCGCCTCGAACGTCTGGCGAGCGCGGAGCGGGGCGTCGAGTTCACCGGGCACCTTCCCGGCGACGAGGTCTACAGGCTGGTGAGTCGGGCGCAGGTGTTCGTGCTCTCCTCATGCAGGCTCTCCTCCGTCGGGGAGGGCGTGCCCACGGCCGCGCTGGAGGCGCTCGCCCTGGGCACCGCGGTGGTGGTGTCCTCCGATGCCACGCTGGACCCGGTGGTGGCCGACCGCGAGGCCTACCGTGTCTTCCGCAGCGGATCGGCCGACGACCTCCTCGCCTGCCTGCGGTCGGTGCTGGACGGGGACGAGGCCCGCGCCCGGATGACCGGGCGCGCCAGGGCGGCCGTCGCCGGCCTCGACTGGCCGCTCGTGGCGGCCCGCATCGAGGACTGGTACGGGTCACCGTGATCGTGTGATCGACCTCGGGCGGGCCCTTTGACCTTTCCTGTCCTTCGCCGGGCCGGGGACCAGGTACGGGAGCCTCTCCAGCATCGGCGCCCGTGCGGTGCCGTGCTGGGGCCGGCCGCTCCTGCGGACGAACGGTGCCGGCGCGTACGGCGCCACGGGCCGTCGCCCCGGAACCGAGAGCGGCACCGGGTTCCCGTACGCCCGGTCCACTCCGTAGCGCAGGGCCCGGCGGGCGGCGGCCTGCATCTGGGCGGGGTCGAACAGCACGTCCACCCAGTAGTTGGAGGCCCGGTAGGTGGCGGTCGGGAACGTGTTCGCCCCGGCGTAGGTGTAGACCCCGTTGCCCCCGGACGCGGTGCTGGCCGGAGCGGTGAGCGGGCCGCGGCTGTACTGGGTGGTGAAGTAGTCCCGGTCCAGCGAGTAGAACCCCGTCGGAGTGAAGTACGACGCGATGTACGTGGTGCCCGGCGTGATGTTCACGGGTGTGGAGAAGAGCGCCTGCTGCCACCCGGACGGCGTCTCGTTGGTGAACGTCACGTTCGCCAGCAGCTGGCCGTCGGTCGTCCACAGGCTGCCGACGTGGACCCCCGTGTTCTGGGTGCTCTTGTAGAACCGGATTCCCCGGATGGCGCCCGAGACGGAGGACTGGAACTTGACGCCGAGCGTGACCGCCTTGTTGTCGGGCTGGGCGACGATGTCCGGTGTCGCCGACTCGTCCCACAGCGTGGTCGCCTGCGAGTAGACCACGTCGACCCAGGCGTTGCTGGCCCGGTAGGTGCTGGTCGGGAACGTGCTCGTCTTGCTGTAGGTGTAGAGCCCGTTGCCGCCGTCCGCGCCGTCCGCCGGCCCGGTGATGAGACCGTTCGAGTACTGCGTGACGAAGTAGTCCCGGTTGACCGAGTAGTTCCCGGTGTTGGTGTGATAGGAGGCGACGTAGCTGACATCGTTGTTCACCGGCACGGGCGTCGAGAAGCCGACCTGCTGCCACCCGCTCGCCGTCTCGCTGGTGAAGGTCGCCTGCGCCAGCAGCTGTCCGGTGTTGGTCCACAGGCTGCCGACGTGCGTCCCCGTGTTCAGCGGGCCCTTGTAGAACCTGATCCCGGAGATGTAACCGGGGGTCCGCACGCGGAACCGGACGCCGAGCTCGACGGGCTGCTTGTCGTCCTTGGTGATGGTGGCGGGCACGGTGTCCGGAGACCAGATGGAGCACGGGCATCCCGCGTTGACCGTCACCGACCTGCCGGCCGGGGTGCGCTGGACGTTGCCGATGTCGTCGACGGCCCGGGACCTGATCGTGACCGGGCCCTGGTTGCTGGTCGTCGTCCACGCGTACTGCCAGGTGGTCCGGCCGGTCGCCCGATGCCACGTGGTGCCGCCGTCGACCGACACCTCGACCCCCGCCACGACGCCGCCTCCGGTGTCGGAGGCGGTTCCGGCGATCGTCACGGTGGTGCCGCCGGGCACCGAGGCGCCGCTCGACGGGGTGGTGATCGTCGAGGTCGGGGGAGAGGTGTCGGTCGACGGCGTGGCCGGCACCAGGCCCGGCTGCAGGGTGGCCGGCTGCGTCCGCATGTCGGCGAGCAGGTTGACCGTCGCCTGCTGCATCCGGATGTCGGTCGGCGTGCCCGGCCGGTCGTGGACGGCGTCCAGCCCCCACGACCACTGGATGGTCCCCGCGCCGAAGACGTACGCGCCGCTGGGGTCGCGGTAGAGGACGAGGCTGTGTGTGGCGACCCCGGCGCCGTACGTCGCGCCGAAGTCGAGCAGGAACTTGTTGGGGCTGGCCAGGGTGGTGCGGGAGAGCAGCACCAGCCCCGCCGGAGCGAAGCCGTTGTCCGGAGCCTGGTCCCACTCGTAGCCCAGCGTCCCGTTGGGGAACGTGGCGACCTGCCCGGGCTGTAGGTTCGCGACCGAGGTGTTGCGCCACAGGCGCATCGGGGCGTACTCCGCCGGAACGGTGATCGCGTTGTTGACGTTGCCGTTGATCATGAAGAGCGTGCCGGTCGTGGCGTTCTCCGGAAAGCCGCCGTTGGGCGGCTGGGCGAAACGCGGGTCACGCCAGGTCCCGGTCCAGGTGGGACTCGGGTCGATCTTCATGTTGGCGACGGTCTCCTTGTAGCAGACCATCGTCCGGTTCGGGGTCGCCGAGGGGTCGATGCTGCTTTCCCACCTCGTCTTCCAGAACATCTCGTTGCCGGTGAAGAAGGCGATGTTCACGCCCTTGTTCTTGGCGTTGACGACGTTGTCGCGCATCTCCGACGACCAGTACTCCGCGTGTCCCGAGGAGAGGAACACCTTGTGGTTGAGCAGTTGGGAGCCGCTGGTCACCGTGTCGACGCTGCTGGTGTAGCTCACGTCGTAACTGTTGGACTCCATCCACCTGATCATCGGATATTCGGCGTTGAAGAAGTAGGTCTCCGGCCATCCGGCGCGGGTGATGACCGGGCGGTTGTAGCTGACCTTGAAGGAACGGCCCGCGGGCAGGCCCTTGTACAGGCTGTTGCCGCCGTATGTGTTGTACGCCTGCCAGGTCGCGTCGGAGGTCTGCACGAGCATGTCGGAGTTACGCGCGTCGTTCCTGACGACGAAGATGTTCTGGCTGACGCCGCTGGTGCCGTCCGTACGGACGAAGTTCGCGAGGTAGGCGCCGGAGACGGCGTCGGCCGGGACGGCCCAGGACGCCGAGACGCTCCAGTTGCCGCAGTCGACCAGTCCCGTCGTCGTGTCGTTGAGGCAGGCCGGCTGCGACTGCGGCAGCGGGACCGACGGGTTGACGGTCGCGATCTTCCGCGCGCCCAGGCCGCTGTAGTAGCCGACCCGGTAGATGTCGATCCGGTAGGAGGTGATCGAGGGGGCGTTCACCTTGAACTGCTGGGTCTGTCCCGCGTTGACGCTCATCTGGGTGGCGTAACCGGTGATCGCCGGGCTGCCCGCACCGGGCACGTCCCACTCCGAGGGCGGACTGCCCGGCAGGCTGTTCTCTATGCAGATGATCGACGTCGGCGGGCAGGTCTGACGGGACGCCCGGCGGTGGCCGAGCCGCAGGTGCCGCCAGCCGCCGAGGCGTGCGGCCCGCGCGTCCGCCGTGGGGATCGCCTCGGCCGCCTGGGCAGCCTGGGCCGCCTGCACGGTCCCGGGTGTGCCGGGTGGCATGGGGGCCGGCGGGGCGTGGCCGTCCGTGGCGGCACCTGTGGGAGCAGCGGGGGAAACCTTGGCGTCGGGGGTGGGCGTGCCCTGCGGTGAGCCGGAGGGGCTCGTGCTTACGATCCTCACGTCACCTTGGCCCAGGTCTTCGGCGGGCACCGGAGCCCAGGCGGTGGCGAGCAGAACGGCCGCGGCCGTCAGCATGGTGCCGAAGATACGCGCGGTGCGGGGAAATCCTGTTTTCCGGGCAGCGCCGATTGTTTTCCATTCGCCTGGCATGTACAACCTCTGGTTCGCGCGGCGGAACGCCTTAAGCTGAGGACGGCTAGCGAAGGATAGCGGGGACCGAATATCGCCCGGCGGCATGCGCGGAAGCGGAGAGTTCCCGGCAGGGCGGACACCGTTTCGCATTTCGCACGCCCGGTGGGCGCCGCCGGCGCGGGCCCGGGTAAAGCGCCGTGGAATAGCGGGGCAGGGAATGGGTGTGGAATCGGCACGCCTCCCGCCGCGCGGCCCCCGGAACACCCGTGCGGCGGTTTACCAGGGAAAAGAGTCGGCCGGGATTTCGCGGCGGCCCGGGAGCGGGCGTCAGAAGCTGGATTTCTCGCTGGAAGGACGGGTTCGCGTGAATCGGGAAAGTGGAGCGACGTCGCGGTCGCCCATCGGGGCGGGCGCACTGCGGCGTGCCGTCGCCACTGTGGGAGTCGGCGTGGTCGCCACGGTGGTCTCCGGCATGATCGCCGGCGGAGGTATGGCGCCGGTCGCCCCGGCCGCTCTGGCCGCCCCGGCCGGCGCGGGGGTCGCGCGCTTCGCGGCGGGCGGGACCGCGTCCGCGAGCCAC
>QFZU02000131.1 GCA_003260025.2 Microbispora triticiradicis
GCCCGCGGACCCGGCCGCCCGCCGCCGCGCCGCGCGGCGGGCCACGAGCCGGCCGAGCGTCCACACGCCGATCCCGCTCCACACCAGGTTGAGGATCGCCGAGGGCCAGGCCGAGTGGTAGGCGCTGTTGACCATCAGCGCCGCCGCCCCGCCCAGGTTGAGGAGCTGGTACGGCAGCCCGTCCCCGGACATCCGGCCCGACGACACCATGGCGTACGCGGCCAGCAGGACGACGGCCCCCACCGTGCCGATGATCGTGATGAAGGCGGACATCAGGACTGCCCTCCGTCCGGAGAAGTGCTCATGGCCCAATGATCCCGCCGCTCGCGTCAGTCGCTCACGCGCGGGCCGGTGATGCGGTCGGCCAGCAGGGCCAGGCGTTCCCGCAGGCCGGCCCGGCGGCGTACCTCACCGGCCGCGCTGCTCACGAGGTGCTGCGCGGCGTCGAAGCTGAGCACGCTCCCCTCGGGCGGCACGGCGATCGCGTCGTGGGCGAGCGACTCCAGCTCCGGGTCTCCGCCGTCGACGGCGAGGATCGTGGCGCCAGTGCGGCGGGCGTCGTCCACGCGCTCCAGCAGCGGTACGGGCGCCCGCTCCTCGGCGACCACGAAGAGCGTCTCGCCCCGCCCCGCGCTCCGCAGCCGGTCCATTCCGACGCGCAGATGAGGGGGAGCACCAGGCGGCGGCGCCCAGCGGACGAGCGTGGGGGAGAGCTGGGCGAGGCCCGACAGCCGGGCCTCGTCGGCGAGATGGGCGGTGACGTGCCACGGCTCGTCCTCGGGGGTGCCGACGACCAGGAGCCCTCCGGGCGACCTGGTGGCCCGGAGGGCGAGGCCGAGCTCACGAGTGCGTTCCAGCCAGCCGGTGGAGGCGAGCACCTCCCGAAGCAGATTCACCGATGCGGCGTCCATCAGATTCTCCCCAGGGGGCCGTTGCCTTCAGGTGACGGGGGAATCGGGAGCGGAAGGGCCGCCAAGGCGCGGGTGTGCGGTGACCTGCCTGGTTTGCGCATCAGAGATCGGTCTCCGTTCGTCGCGTATTGGATGTGCGGCGCTGTCATGATGATCGTGTGACTCGGCAAGGGCGCATGTCCCCCGCTGCGGCGTATGACCTTGGGCACCACGTCGTGGGGTGCCCGAAGTACCGGCGCCCGGTCCTCGGCGGGCGAGCCAAGGATCGTCGTGAGGAACTAATTCGCGCCACAGCCGGCGAGCACGGCTGCCAGATCGTGGCGCTTGACGTGGTGTCGGACCAGGTGCATCTGTTCGTCACGCCCAACCCGAAGAGCGCGCCGGCGTACGTCGCCAACCAGTTCCCGGGCTTCACCTCCCACCACCCGCGCGCCGGGTTCCCGCACCCGCGTTCCCCGTTGCCCACACCGTGGTCAAGGTCCTGCTTCGTGGCCACGGTCGGCGCGGTGCCGGCCGAGACGGTGCGGCGCTATATGGAGACGCGGTACGAGCGGCCGGAAGGCGGTGGCCGTGCGTAGGTCGTTCAAGTTCCTGCTGCGCCCGACCGCCAAGCAGGCCGCCGCGCTCGCCGCGTGCCTGGAGGACCACCGCACGCTGTACAACGCGGCCTTGGAGCACCGCCGTACGGCCTACGTCAAGGCGGGTGTGAGTGTCCGGTACGGCGACCAGTCCGCCGAGCTGAAGCACATCCGGGGTGATGACCCCGACGGGCAGGGCCGGTGGTCGTTCTCCTCCCAGCAGGCGACACTGCGCCGTCTGGACAGGGCGTTCGGGGCGTTTTTCGCGCGTGTGAAGGCCGGGCGCACCCCGGGCTTCCCCCGGTTCAAGGGCCGGGGCTGGTTCGATGCGGTGGAGTGGCCCAAGGACGGTGACGGCTGCCGCTGGGACTCCCAGCCCGAGCACCCCTCGGCCACGTTCGTGCGACTTCAGGGCGTCGGACATGTCCGGGTGCACCAGCACCGTCCGGTCAGGGGCCGGGTCAAGACGATCAGCGCCAAGCGGGAGGGCAAACGCTGGTACGTGGTCCTGGCGTGTGACGACGTGCCCGCCGAGCCGCTTCCCGGCACGGGTGCGGTGGTCGGCCTCGACATGGGCGTGGCCTGTCTGGTCACCATGAACGACGGTGTGCACGTCGCCAACCCGCGCCACCTCGCCGCGACCGCCGATCGTCTCGCGGAAGCTCAGCGAGACCTCGCCCGCGGCGAACGCGGATCCAGACGCCGCCGCAAGAAGGTGGCGCGGGTCGCCGCCCTGCACGGCAAGGTCCGCCGTCAGCGGATCGACTACGCGCACAAGGTCGCCAACGCGCTGGTCCGGGCGTATGACGTGATCGTGCACGAGGACCTGCGGATAGCGAACATGACCCGTTCGGCGTCCGGCACGGTCGAGCAGCCCGGCCGGAACGTCGCGCAGAAGTCCGGCTTGAATCGCAGCATTTTGGACGCGGGTTGGGGGGTGTTCCTGACGGTCCTCGCGCACAAGGCTGAAAGCGCCGGTCGAGAGCTGATCGCGGTGAACCCCGCCGACACCTCCCGCACCTGCTCGCGTTGCGGGCACTGCGCGAAGGAGAACCGCGTCACCCAGGCCGAGTTCGTCTGTACAGCGTGCGGACATGCCGCGCACGCCGACGTGAACGCGGCGACCAACATCTTGAGGGCGGGGCTTGCCCTTCGCCAGGCTGCGGAAGCGGCTTAGCGAGAAGCCGCTCCCTCCAGAGAGCGGAGGAGTCACGAACGTCATGGTGCCTGACAGACACGAGTGAAGTCCCGCCGATCCGGTTCTTGACACACCGTTACCGGAGGATGACGATCAGCCCACGGCGCTGAGATCGTCCTGTACACACCCCACCGGAAGGCGGCTCGATGAACCTGCGCGTGCGCGCCCTCGTGTCGATGATCGGGGTCTTCCTCCTGCTGCCCGCGCTGGGCGGCACCGCGCACGCGACCTCCGCCGGGGACGTCGTCGAGGCCCGCGCGACCACCGTCTACCTCGCCCCGGGCAGGCTGCTGGAGGTGCCGGTGAAGGCGTGGCACCTCCGCTACCGATCCACCTCCGCGACGGGTGAGCCGAACGTCGTCTCGGGCACCCTCCTCGTGCCGGCCGCCCCCTATCCGCTGGGCCGGCGGCCCGTCGTGGGCTACGCCGTCGGGACGCACGGCCTGGGAGACCAGTGCGCCCCGTCCGCCGCGATGGCCGGCGGCACCGAGGCCGAGCTCGCGATCATGAGCCTGATGCTGCTCAAGGGCTGGGCCGTCGCGGTGACCGACTACGAGGGCCTCGGCACGCCGGGCGACCACACGTTCATGGCGGGCCTCTCCCAGGGGCACGCCGTGCTCGACGCGATCAGGGCCGCGGTCCGGGTGCCGGACGCGAACCTGTCCGCCGCCGCGCCGGTCGTGGTGATGGGCTACTCGCAGGGCGGCTCGTCGGCGGCGTGGGCGGCCCAGCTCCAGCCGTCGTACGCGCCCGAACTGCGGCTCAGGGGAGTCGCCGCGGGCGGGGTCCCGGCCGACCTGCGGGCGGTGGCCGATCACCTGGACGGCACGGGAGACTTCGGGCTGGCCGCCGCGGCGGGCCTCGGGCTGGACGCCGCCTATCCGGAGCTGCGCCTGGAGAGCCATCTCACCCCCGAGGGCGCCGCGCTGTTCGGCGACGCGCGGGACGACTGCGTGGGCGACCTGCGGGCGAAACTCGGCGGACGGCGCCTGTCGGAGCTGACCACGACCGACGTGCTGGACCTACCAGAGTGGCGGGCCCGCCTCGCCGAGAACCGCCTCGGGGCGTCCGCGCCGAAGGCGCCGCTGTTCCTGTACCACGCGAAGGGCGACGAGATCATCCCGTACGAGCTGGGCCGGACGCTGCGGCGGGAGTACTGCGCGCGTGGGGCGAACGTCCTGTGGACCGGCCTGCCGGCCGGCGGTCACGTGCTCGGCGCGGTGGAGGGCGCCCCGCTGGCGGTGGCCTGGCTGGCGACCCGGGTGGCCGGGCTGCCCGCCATCGGCGACTGCTGAGCCGTTCACGTCCCCGGACGCGCTCCGCCCGGGCGGTTCCCGGCCCCGGCATGCTGGCATGATCTGACTCATGGCAGAGCAGACCACAGATGTTCCCGACGTGTCCGGGCTGACCATCGGCATCCTGGGCGGCACCGGAGACCAGGGCAAGGGGCTGGCCCGCCGGTTCTCCCTCGCCGGTCACACCGTGCTGATCGGCTCGCGCAGCGCCGAGCGCGCGGGGGAGGCGGCCCGGGAGATCGGCGTGCGGGGGGCCGCGAACGCCGACGTGGCGGCCGAGGCCGACGTCGTGATCGTCGCCGTGCCCTGGGAGGGGCACAAGGCCCTGCTGGAGTCGCTGCGCGAGCCGCTCACCGGCAAGATCGTGGTCGACTGCGTGAACCCGCTCGGCTTCGACAAGCAGGGGGCGTACGCGCTGCCCGTGGAGGAGGGGAGCGCGGCCCAGCAGGCGGCGGCGGTGCTGACCGGCAGCCGCGTGGTCGCGGCGTTCCACCACGTGTCGGCGGTGCTGCTGCTCGACCCCTCGGTGGAGGAGATCGACCTCGACATCCTCGTGCTCGGCGACGACCGGGAGGCCACCGACGTCGTGCGGGCGCTCGCCGCCCGCATCCCCGGCGCACGCGGGGTCTACGCGGGACGGCTGCGGAACGCCCACCAGATCGAGGCGCTGACCGCGAACCTCATCTCGGTCAACCGCAGGTACAAGGCCCACGCCGGCATCCGGGTCACCGACGTATAGCCATCCGGGCGTCATCTGATCTTCACGGCGGAGACGTCGTCGTTCACTACCTTCGGGCGCTGTCACCGCTGTCTGAAAGGTCTCCAGTGCCACGTCACCTCCTCGCCGGTCTGGCCGTCGCCGCCGCGCTCACCCTCACCGCCACCGGTACGGTCGCCGCCACCCCGGCCAGGGGCCCCGTGGTCGTCACCGACGTCACGCTGCCCGCTCCCGCGCTGAAGCGGGTGCAGCCGTCCATCGCGGACGACCACGGCGTGCGGTTCGGCGGGGTCGGCAGCGGCCTGTTCCCGGCCGGCCGGGCCGGTGAGTTCTGGCTCGTCACGGACCGCGGGCCGAACGGCCAGCCGACCGTGGACGGAGAGAAGCGCCGCACCTTCCCGGTGCCCGAGTTCACGCCGGCGATCGTCCGGGTCGCCCTCGCGCGCGGCACGGCCACGATCAAGCAGTACATCCCGATCGTCGGCGCCTCGGGCAGGCCCGTGACCGGCCTGTCGAACCAGGCGGGGCACGACGAGACGCCGTACACCTGGGACGGCCGCACGGCCCTGCCGTACAACCCGAGCGGCCTGGACGTCGAGGACCTGGTGCGCACCCGTGACGGCGACTTCTGGCTGGTCGACGAGTACGGCCCGTCGCTGGTGCGGGTGTCGCGCGACGGCCGGGTGCTGGAGCGCCACGTTCCGGCGGGGCTCGGACTGACCGGCGCGGACTATCCGGTGAAGGAGACGCTGCCCGCGATCCTGGCGAGCCGGCAGCAGAACCGCGGCTTCGAGGGCCTCGCGATCTCGTCCGACGAGCGCACGCTCTACCTGGCCGTGCAGAGCCCGCTGGCCAACCCCGACAAGAAGGCCGCCAAGAAGTCGCGGATCGGGCGCATCCTCACCTTCGACCTGCGCCACCGGAAGGTGACCGGGGAGTATCCGTACCGGTTCGAGGACGTCACGACCTTCGACCCGAAGGTGAACGGCGACCAGAGCGAGATGAAGATCTCCGGCCTGGCGTACGCCGGCCGGGGCCGCCTGCTCGTCGACGAGCGCACCGACAACGTGGCGCGGGTGTACTCGATCGACCTGACCAGGGCCGCGAACCTGCTCGGCGGGCCCTACGACGACCCGAAGACCAGCCCGTCTCTGGAGGAGGGGGCGGGCGCGTCTGATCTCAGGCTGCCCGCCAAGTCGCTCGTGCTGGAGCCGAACGCGCTGGTGCCGTCGCTGCCCGGCAAGATCGAGGGGCTGGCGGTGCTCGACTCCCGCACGATCGCCCTGGCCAACGACAACGACTTCGGCCTCGGCGACTTCGGCCCCGACGGCAGGCTGGTGGACAGCGGCGTGCCGAACCGCCTCGTCGTCATCCGGCTCCCTCGCGCGCTCGGCGCCCGCTGAGGGCGCCCGCTGGAGGCGCCCGCCCGTCAAACGGCGGTGGCGACGAGCCAGTCGGCCACCGCCTCGGGGGCGACGAGCTGGTGCAGGTGCTCGCCGGGGATGCGCGCGACCGGCCAGCCGCGCTCGCCGGCCTCCCCGGCCAGGGCGGCGTATGCGTCCCCGAACCACAGGTAACCGCTCCTGACATGGTCCCAGCGGGCGGGCACGGGGATCTCCTCCTGGTAGTACGCGAGCGGCAGGCGCGGCTGCTCGGCCACGACCACCTGGCGCGTCACGGGGTCGGGCAGGAGGGCTGCGACGTCCTCCTCGGGCCACCAGTCGGTCCACCGCGGCAGGACGCCCGCGTCGTCGGCGAGGGAGCGCAGGAAGCCGAGGTGCTCCGGCTCCGCCGCACGGCACGTGCCGTCGCGCGGCGGCAGGGCGGCGTCCACGAACAGGCACGCGGCGACCTGCCCGGCGAGCGCCTGGGCGATCAGCGGCACGAACAGCCCGGCGTTGCTGTGCGCCACGACCGCCAGCGGCCCGCGCGGCGCGCTCGCCGTCACCTGCCGCACCAGGCCCGGCCAGTACGGCGGCGGGCCGGCCGTCACGTCCGTCAGCGGCGGCACGACCGCGAGATGGCCCCGCGCCCGGAGGGCCTCGGCGACCGGTGCCCAGGTCGAGGGACCGACGGAAGGGCTGTGCACCAGGAGGAAGCTGATGTCCATTCCCTCATCCTCGCCGTGGGCGGCGGCGACGGGATCGGACTCCGCTCGCCGCTTAACCGGTCGTCGGCGGGCCAAACTGACAAGAGTGGCTTTTGTGGGTCATTCTGGACGACATGAGCTCCCTGCATCCGGAAACGCGTGTCGTCCACCTGCCCCGGCCCGTGCCCGAGGGCAGCACTCCGATCTCCATGCCGATCTACCAGACCTCGGGGTTCGTCTTCGACGACCCGGCCGTCTTCGCCGACGGCATGGGGCGGCCCGATGGGGCGTACGTCTACGGCAGGCTCTCCAACCCCACCGTGCGGGCCCTGGAGGAGGCGGTGGCCGGTCTGGAGGGCGGCGTGGCCGCCGTGGCCACCGGCTCCGGCATGGGCGCCATCAACGCCGTGCTGCTCGGCCTGCTGAAGTCGGGCGACCACGTGATCGCCCAGTCGGCGCTCTACGGGGCCACCGCCCAGGCGCTGGCCGACCTCGCGCGGCGCTTCGGCGTGGAGGTGACCCACGTGCCGCAGGACGACCCCGCCGCCGTGCGCGCCGCCGTACGGCCGACGACGCGGCTGCTGTACCTGGAGACCATCGCCAACCCGATGACGCAGGTGGCCGATTTGCCGGGCATGTGCGCGGCGGCGCGCGAAGCCGGGATCCTGACCGTCGTCGACAACACCTTCGCCTCGCCGATCCTGTGCCGGCCCATCGAGCACGGCGCGGACGTCGTCGTGCACTCCGTCACGAAGTACCTGTCCGGGCACACCGACGTCCTCGGCGGGGTCGCCGTCTTCGCCGACCACGACCTGCACCGCGGGGTGTGGTCGTACGCCGTGGAACTCGGCGCGACGACCGACCCGTTCGCCGCGTGGCTGACCCTCCGGGGGATCCAGACGCTGCCGCTGCGCATGGAGCGGCACTGCGCCAACACCCGCGTGCTCGCGACGCGGCTCGCCGGCCACCCGGCCGTGGCCGCGGTCCACTGGCCGGGCCTGCCGTCGCATCCGTCGTACGACCTCGCGGCCAAGCTCCTGCCCGACTTCGGCGGGGTGTTCTCCTTCGACCTCGCCGGAGGACGTGCCGCCGGCGAGGCGTTCATGCGGAACGTACGGCTCGCGCTGCTCGCGCCGTCGCTCGGCGGCGTCGAGACGCTGATCCTCCACCCGGCCACCACCTCGCACCGCACCGTGGACGCCGCGGGACTGGCCGCGGCCGGCATCGGCGAGGGCACGGTGCGGGTGGCCGT
The DNA here is from genome assembly GCA_003260025.2 of Microbispora triticiradicis. GTDB lineage: Bacteria > Actinomycetota > Actinomycetes > Streptosporangiales > Streptosporangiaceae > Microbispora > Microbispora triticiradicis. The sequence continues at coordinate 8,042 of QFZU02000131.1, forward strand.
CGGCATCGAGCACCCGGAGGACCTGTGGGCCGACTTCGCCCAGGCGCTCGACGCCGTCTGACCGGCTCGTGAAACGGCTCCCGAGGCGGCTCGCGGGGGATTACCGGTAGCTGTGCTCCGGCGTGGGGAACACGCCGGAGACGACCTCGTCGGCGTAGGCGCGCACGGCGCGGTCCATCTCGCCCGCGAGGTCGAAGTACTTCTTCACGAACTTGGCCGGCTGGGGGGTGAGGCCCATCAGGTCCTGCCAGACGAGCACCTGCGCGTCCGTGCAGGGCCCGGCGCCGATGCCGACCGTGGGAATGCTCAGCGAGGTGGTGACCCGCGCGGCGAGGTCGCTCGGCACGCACTCCAGCACGACGGCGAAGGCGCCCGCGTGCTCCAGCGCCTTGGCGTCGGCCATCAGCTCGTCACCCGCCTGGCCTCGGCCCTGCACGCGATAGCCGCCGAAGGCGTTGACCGACTGCGGGGTCAGGCCGAGGTGGGCCATGACCGGGATGCCGGCCGACACGAGCATCTCCACCTGCGGGAGCACGCGGTGGCCGCCCTCCAGCTTGACGGCGTGGGCGCCGGCCTCCTTCATGAAGCGGGCGGCGGTCTCCAGCGCCTGCTGCGGCGAGGCCTGGTAGGAGCCGAACGGAAGGTCGGCCACGACCATCGCGCGTGAGGAGCCGCGCACCACGGCGGCCGTGAGGGGGATCAGGTCGTCGACGGTGACCGGCAGCGTCGAGTCGTAGCCGTACACGACCATCGCGGCGGAGTCGCCGACGAGCAGCACCGGGATCCCGGCCTCGTCGAACACTCTCGCCGTCATGGCGTCGTACGCCGTGACCATCGGCCACTTCTCGTGCCGCTCCTTGGCGGCCGCGATGTCGCGGACGGTGACCCTGCGACCCGCGGCGCCGCCGTACAAGGCGGAAGTGGACACAGCGGAAACAGAGGACATGGCTACCTCCTGGCCTCGTGGCGCCCCTGTGGCGTCCCCGGACAGTCCGATCATTGCATGCCGACATGGCATGGAACACCCCGGATCGGCGGCGTAATCCAGGGGTGCGACCAGTGGGGCGCGTGGGGCCCCGGCGGCGAACTTGTCGGACCCACCAGGCACAATGCCTGCGGAGGTAAGCAACCACAATGGCTTTTGATCGTTACCGGCGGGTGCTCGCCCTGCCGGGCGTGCGGGCACTGCTGCTGGTCGGCATGATCGCGAGAATCCCCCTGACCGGCACCGGGATGACCCTCACCCTGCACGTGGTGAACCACCAGAAGCTGGGTTTCCTCCAGGCCGGCCTCATCGGCGCGGCGTCCATGGCGGGCGCCGCGATCGGCTCGCCGCTCGTCGGAAGGTTCGTCGACCGGCGCGGGCTGCGCCCGGTGATGGCGGTCACGACGGTGGTGCAGCTGTGCCTGTGGTGCGCCGCGCCGGCGATGCCGTATGCCGTGCTGCTGCCGGGCGCGCTCGTCGGCGGGCTGTTCAGCCAGCCCGTCTTCGGGGCGGTGCGCCAGTGCATCGCCGCGATGGTGCCCAAGGAGAACCACCAGACCGGCTTCGCCCTCGACTCGATGGGCGTGGAGCTGTCGTACATGGTCGGGCCGGCTCTCGCGGTCACGTGCGTGACGGCGTTCGGCAGCACCGCGACGATGTACGGCGTGGCGGCCGGGCTCGTCGGCGCGGGGGTGGCGTTCTACCTGCTCGACCCGCCCACGCGCTCCGCAGAGGAGGCCGCGGGGCACGGGGAGGCCGTCCCCCGGCGGCAGTGGCTGCGGCCCGCGTTGTTCGCCCTGTTCGGGATGGTGACGGGGCTCACCTTCGTGCTCACGACGACCGAGCTGGCCGTCGTCGCGATGCTGAAGGCCGGTGACGCGACCGCCTGGACCGGGCTGGTCGTCGCGCTGTGGTGTGCCTACTCGCTGGTCGGCGGCTTCGTGTACGGCGGGCTGCCGCGGGGGCTGTCGCCCGTGCTGCTCGCGGGCGGCCTGTGCGCGCTGACCGTGCCCGTCGGCCTGGTCGGCGGCGGCTGGTGGTGGCTGTGCCTGGCGCTGCTGCCGTCCGGGCTGCTGTGCGCCCCGGCGCTGTCGTCCACGGTGGACGCGGTCAACCGGCGCGTCCCTGCGGCGGCCAGGGGAGAGGCGATGGGCCTGCACGGCACCTCGCTGACGATCGGCGGCGCCCTGGCCGGGCCGATCGCCGGCGGGATCCTCGACGCCTACGGCCCCGCCTGGGCGTTCGCCGCGTCCGGAGTGGCGGGTCTCGTGCCGGCCGTGATCGCCGTGCTGGTCTGGCGCAGGGCGCCGGTCTCGGTCCCCGGCGCGACGGCTCCGGGCGCGATGTTTCCGGGCGCGGCCCTTCCGGAGGCGGCGGTTCCGGAGGCGGGAGCCGCCCTGGAGGTTCCCGGCGCCGGCGGCGCCGTCGCGGGGGCGGAGGCCGCCGCCTCCCTGCGCGCGTCCGACGGGGAATAGAACCCGCCCCCGGGCGCTTGGTACGGAGGCATCGGGCGATTATGAAACGGTGCCGTTGCGTATCGGAACCGCCTAGCGCTACGCTAGCGTTGCGAAACTCAAGCGTATCGAAATCATGCGTACCGCAGTCATGGGGGATTCCTTGGAAGCGCATACCGGTCACCCACGCCGATGGCAGATCCTCGGCGTGATGGTGTTCAGCCTGCTGGCCGTCGTCCTCGACAACACCATCCTCAACGTGGCGATCAAGACGATCGCCGATCCCGTCCACGGCCTGGGCGCGACCCAGAGCGAGCTCGAATGGGCGATGAACTCCTACACGCTGGTGTTCGCCGGCCTGTTGTTCACCTTCGGGGTCCTGGGCGACCGCTACGGGCGTAAGCGCATGCTTTTCGTCGGCATGGCCCTGTTCGGCCTGGCCTCCCTGGCCAGCGCGTACGCCCAGGACCCGATGCAGCTCATCGCGGCGAGGGCGCTGATGGGCCTCGGGGGCGCGGCCATCATGCCGGCCACGCTGGCGGTCATCTCGAACGTCTTCCCGATCCACGAGCGGGGCAAGGCGATCGGGATCTGGGCGGGCGGCGTCGGCATCGCCGTCGCGATCGGCCCGATCACCGGGGGCGTGCTGCTGGAGCACTTCTGGTGGGGCTCGGTCTTCCTCGTCAACGTGCCGATCGTCATCATCGGCCTGGTGCTCATCGCCGCGCTCGTCCCCGACTCCAGGGACCCGAGCAAGAACAGCCTCGACCCGGTCGGCGTGTTGCTGTCCATCGCCGGTCTGATCAGCCTCGTCTACGGCATCGTCCGGATCAGCGACCTCGGCACCGTCGCGGACGTCTCGGTCATCGCGCCTTCGCTGCTGGGGCTCGCGATCCTCGCCGCGTTCGTGTGGTACGAGAGCCGCATCGAGCACCCGGCGTTCGACGTGCGCAACTTCCGCAACGCGGGATTCTCCACCGCGATCGTCAGCGTCGGCCTCGTGTTCTTCTCGGCCATGGGCGTCATGTTCTTCCTGGCCTTCTACTGGCAGATCGTGCGCGGATACTCGCCGCTGCAGTCCGGCGCGCTCGTGCTCCCGTTCGCCGCGGCCCAGCTGATCTTCGCGCCGCAGAGCGCGCGCATGGTCCAGAAGTACGGCGCGCGGGCCGTCGGCACGGTCGCGATGCTGGTCATCACGCTCGCCCTCGCCGCCTACGCCTTCGTGCAGGTGGACACCCCGATCTGGCTGCTGCTCGTCCTCACGTTCGTCCAGGGCGTGGCGATGGCCAACATCATGCCTCCGGCGACCACGGCCATCATGAACGCGCTGCCGCGGGAGAAGGCCGGGGTGGGCTCCTCGATGAGCAACGTCGTCCGGCAGGTCGGCGGCACGCTCGGCATCGCCATCCTGGGCGCGGTCCTGTCCGCGAGCTACCGCAACGACATGCAGGACAAGGTCACCGCGCTGCCGGAGGAGCTCCGGCACGTCGTCACCGAGTCCATCTCGGGCGCGGCGGGGGTCGCCGGACACCTGGGCGCGCGGGGCGCGGGCCTGCTCGACACGGCCAACGCCGCGTTCGTCACCGGCATCCACTGGGCGGCTCTCGGCTCGGCCCTCGTCGCCCTCCTCGGCACCCTCGTGGTGGCCCGCTGGATGCCGGGTAAGACCCGGGTCGACGTCGCGGCCGACAAGGCCGGGACCGAAAAGGAAGCGGCGGTAGTCTGAACAGGCCATGAATACGCAGCAGACGGCTGAGGGGGCGGCCCGCCCGGCGGGCCGCCCGCGCAGCGAGAAGGCGGAACGGTCGATCATCGAGGCCACCCTCGACCTGCTCGGCGAGGGCATCGGCGTGTCGGAGCTGTCCATCGAGTCGATCGCGAGCCGCGCCGGTGTCGGGAAGACCACGATCTACCGCAGGTGGTCCAACAAGGAAGACCTCGTGGTGGACGCCCTGGCGACGCTCAAGCCGCCGATCCCGCTGCCTCAGGGCGGGACGGTCCGGGACGACCTGGTGACCTACCTCCGGGTGATCCAGGAGGAGACCCGCCACCTCCGCACCCGCTGCATCATGAACATCGCCATGAGCGACTCCGAGCGGCATCCCCGGCTGGCGGAGCGGTTCCGCGAGCTGGCCGTGGAGCCGCGCAGAGCGGTGGTGGCGGCCGTCCTGCGCCGTGGCATGGACACCGGTGAGCTGCGGGCCGACCTCGACGTCGACATGGCGCTGGCGCTCCTCAGCGGCGCCATGGTGTGGCTCACGAAGTGGTCCGACGGGCACTCCCCGGCCGACCTGCCCGAGCGGATCGTCGACGAGGCGCTGAAGGGCTTCCGCCCCCGCCCCGCCGAGTGACCCGCCGGACGACCCGTTGAGTGAACCCCCGCGCGGCCGGCCACGCCCGGCCGCGCGGAACGGCGGCCGGGCACCATTTGGCCGCCTCCGTCCGACATCGGCGGCGATGCCACCCTGTCCGGCATCGCCGGGAGGACCATCGGCCCCCGAGGCTGCCGCGGCTGGTCAGCGCGGCTCGTACGCCTTCGGCAGCCGCATGCCGCGGTCGGTCATGATCTGCCGCACGCGGTTCGGGTAGTTCGTGATGACGCCGTCGATGCCCATATCCATCAGGGCCTCGATGGTGGCCGGGTCGTCGCAGGTCCAGGGGACGACCTTCAGGCCGAGGGCATGCGCCTCCGACACCATGTCCTCGGTCACGTAGAAGCGGAACGCCGGGTCGCTGATCTTTCCGTCCTGGGGGAAGCCGTAGACGGGCGACAGTGCGGCGACACCGGGGATGGTGGCGGCGGCCCTGACGAAGTCGCCACCGAAGTCGTCGGCGTCGAGGCCGCCGAGCCATGGGGAGGCCCCGGGCTTGCCAACCTGGAGGAAGTCGTAGTTCGTCAGCGCCACAAGCGGCCAGGCGGGCGCGAGCCGGTGCATCTCCTTCAGCGCGCCCCAGTCGAAGGACTGGATGGTGACCTGCTCCTCGATCCCGGAGTTGTGGATCTCCTCGTAGACCCGGCGGACGAAGAGCTCCCGCGGCGCGGTCTGTTGCGGCGCGCCCGCCTCGACCTTGGTCTCGACGTTCAGCTTGACCTGCTTGGCGCGGTAGCTTTTGACGAGGTCCAGCACGTCCTTGAGCTCGACCATCCGGAAGCCCTCGATCTGCTCCTGATCGGGGAAACCCGGCAGCTGCTGGTATCCGCAGTCCATGGTTTTGATCTGGGCCAGGGTCAGATCCTTGATGTACTTGCCCACGTACGGATACATCGGGTCGCCCGGCGTGATCGGCCCGGTGTCGCGGCACTTCTGGGCGCTGATCTGCCGGTCGTGGTTGACGACGACCTTCTCGTCCCTGGTGACGTGGGTGTCCAGCTCCAGCGTGCTGACGCCAAGGCGCATCGCCTTGGCGAAGCCCTCCAGTGACTCCTCGGTCGTCATGCCGATGCCACCCCGATGGGCCTGCAGGTCGAAATGGGTCTTCTGCGGCAGCACGACACCGGGATCGCCGGTCGTTGACGCGGAAGCGGCATCGGGCGCGAACGCGATGAGCGCGGGCAGCACGGTCAGGGTCGCCAGGACATGACGTACGAACATGAAGAGACCTCGGCTCCGGACGGTTCACGGTGACGGCGCGACGCTATTCCGGGAGCCGGCCTGATGCGTGATCCTGGCGTGATGGACGGCTGAACGTTCACGGAACGCGTGCATGCCGGCCTGCCGCCGCGGACCCGCGAGGCGCGCGGCGGGTGACTAGAGGCGCTCGCGCCAGCGGTTGGTGATGGGCAGGCGGCGATCGCGGCCGAAGTTCTTGGGCGTGATCTTCGGGCCCGGCGGATACTGGCGGCGCTTGTACTCGGCCAGGTCCACCATGCGGATCACCTTGGTCACCAGCTCGGGATCGTGCCCGGCCGCGATCAGTTCGTCCCGCCCCATGTCCCGCTCCACGTAGTCGCGCAGCAGGCTGTCGAGCACCTCGTACTGCGGCAGCGAGTCGGTGTCGCGCTGGTCGGGCCGCAGCTCCGCGCTCGGCTCCTTGGTGATGGAGTTCTCCGGGATCGGCGGCACCCCCGGCTGGGCGTTGCGCCACTCCGCGAGCTTCCAGACGACGCTCTTCAGCACGTCCTTGATCGGCGCGTAGCCGCCCGCCGAGTCGCCGTACAGGGTGGAGTAGCCGGTGGCGAGCTCGCTCTTGTTGCCGGTGGTCAGCACGAGGTGGCCGTGCTCGTTCGACAGGCTCATCAGCAGCATGCCGCGCACCCGGGCCTGCAGGTTCTCCGCGGCCAGACCGGTCAGGGCGATCTCCTTCTCGAACGCCGAGACGATGTCGGCGATCGGCACGACCTGCGCGTTCACCCCCTGGCGGCGCACCAGCTCCTCGGCGTCGGTGATCGAGTGGTCCGAGGAGTACCGCGACGGCATCAGCACCGTGTGGACCCGCTCGGGCCCGATGGCGTCGGCCGCGATCGTGGCGGTCAGGGCCGAGTCGATGCCGCCGGAGAGGCCGAGGATGACGGACTTGAAGCCGTTCTTGCGCACGTAGTCGCGCACTCCGGTCACCAGCGCGTGGTAGATCTCCGCGAGGTCGTCCAGCCGCTCGGCGACGACCGGGGGCTCCGGCTCGTACGGCTCGACCGGGTCGGCCGACAGCAGCACCCGCTCGACCGTGATGATCGTCCCGTCGTGGGCGTCGTAGGAGTCATGGCTCGGCTCGCCGAGCTCGACCGCGGCCTCCGGGAGCTCCAGGTCGGTGACGAACAGCTCCTCGCGGAACTGGGACGCGCGGGCGACGAGCGCGCCGGAGGCGTCCACGACGAGGGAGTCGCCGTCGAAGACCAGCTCGTCCTGGCCGCCGACCATGTTCACGTACGCGAGGGCGCAGCCCGCCTCGCGGGCCCGCCGCGCGCACAGTTCCAGCCGCACGTCGTCCTTGTTGGTCTCGTACGGCGAGCCGTTGGGCACGACGAGCAGCCCGGCGCCCGCCTCGGCGACCACCGAGACCGGCCCGCCCTCCTGCCACAGGTCCTCGCACAGGGCCACGGCGACGTCGACGCCGTGCAGCCGGAAGATCGGCAGCCGGTCGCCGCGGACGAAGTAGCGGTACTCGTCGAACACCCCGTAGTTGGGCAGGTGGTGCTTGGCCGACTTCGCCACGACCCTGCCCCGGTGCAGCACGGCGGCGGCGTCGAGCGGGGCGCCCTTCGGCTGCCCGACGCGGGGGGCGAGGTCGGCGCGGTCGAGGTATCCCACCACGACGGGGAGGTCTCCGAGCCCCTCGTCGGCGAGCCGCGCCGCCACCTCGGACAGCGTCGCGATCGACGCCTCGGCGAACGACGAGCGGAGCACCAGGTCCTCGGCCGGGTAGCCGGTCAGGAACATCTCGGGGAAGACGACGAGGTGCGCGCCGCGCCCGGCGGCCCGGCGGGTCCACTCGACGAGGGTCTCCGCGTTGCCGGCGATGTCTCCGACGACGGGATTGGTCTGGGCGAGAGCGATACGCAGTAGAGCCACGCCCCCACCTTAAGGTGTCCGGTTTTTTGTCGTCAAACTGACGATAAGTAGTTCAGGCGCCGGGCGTTCCCGGGCTGACCAGACCCCTCTCGTACGCGAGGACCACCAGCTGGGCGCGGTCGACCAGCCCCAGCGCGCGCAGCAGCGCCGTCACGTCGCCGGCGACCTCGCCTTCCGGCACGTCGAGTGTCATCGCGATCTGCCGGTTGGTGAAGCCCCGGGCGACGAGTTTGATGAGGTCGACGTCGGCGTCGGACAGGCCCTCCGGCGCCGACGGGTCGCGCCGCCCGGCGAAGGCGGAGATGAGATGGGTCGTGACCGCCGGGTCCAGCAGGGCGTCCCCCGCGACGGCCGCCCGGACCGCCGCGATGAGCTGCTCGGGCGCCGAGGTCTTCAGCACGAAACCGCTCACCCCGGCTCGCAGCGCCGCGTACAGGTTCTCGTCGGTGCCGAAGGTGGTCATCATGATCACCTTCGGCGGGGCCTCCGCCGCGAGGATCCGCCGGGCCGCCGCCAGGCCGTCCAGGCGCGGCATCTGGATGTCCATGAGCACCACGTCGGGCCGCGTGTCGCGGACGAGCGCGATGGCCTGCTCGCCGTTCTCCGCCTCCCCGACGAGGTCGAGCCCCGGCTCGCTGTCGAGGATCACCTTGAGGCCGGTGCGCACCAGCGCCTGGTCGTCGGCGATCAGCACGCGCAGGGCACGCGCGCCGGCCCGCGCCGGCTCGGTTCCGCGCGGCGTGTCGGGCAGGGCGGGAGCGACCCGCGCTCCGGGCGACACGCCGGAGGCCGGGCCCGCCTCGGGGGCGTCGAGGTGCCCCGCCTGCGCGAGGATGTCCTGCTCCAGACGCTGCAGGGTGGGGCCGAGGTCGAGGCCGAGCTCGTCGCGCAGCGCCTCCCTCGCCCGCCGCAGCGCGCCGAGCGCGTCGCCCTGTCGCCCGGCGCGGTAGAGCGCGAGCGCGAGCAGCCGCCAGGCCTCCTCCCGCAGCGGGTGCGCGGAGGCGTGCGCCTCCAGGTCCGGGATCAGGGCGCCGGTGCGGCCGAGCCGCAGGGCGGCGTCCGCGCGGCGCTCCACGGCGAGAAGACGCAGCTCGTCCAGCCGCATCGCCTCGGCCTGCGCCCACATCAGCTCCTGGAATCCGGCGAGCGCGGGCCCCCGCCAGAGGCCGAGGGCCGTCTCCATCCGCTCCAGCGTCGCGGCCGGTCCGTCGTGGTCGCTCTTGACCAGGTGCTCGAAGTGCCAGGAGTCCACGTCCTCGACACCTGCGCGCAGCGCGTAGCCCGGGGGAGCCGAGACCAGGATGCCCGCCTCCTCGCGCGGCGCGCGGCCGGGTTCGAGCGCCCGCCGCAGCCGCGAGACGTACCCCTGGATGGTGGACAGCGCCTGGGCGGGCGGCTCGCCGGGCCACAGCTCGTCGATGAGCGCGCTCACCGGCACCGCGCGCCCTCCGGCCACGAGTAGCCGGGCGAGCACGGCCTGCTGCCGTTGCCCGCCCAGATCGAGCGTCTCGCCATCGGAAATAGCCTCGAACGGCCCCAGAGCACGAAAAATCACCATCGCACGGGTAAGCGTAAGGGCAGCGACCCCCGAAGACGCGCCGCGCGCCTTTCGGTTGTGTCACGAGGTCATGACATGCCTGCTCACACCCCCCGGAACACCGGATGGAGGCACTGGAGGAGGGCACCCGGGGGACTCCCGTCGCCGGGCATGAGGTTCAGGCGGTGTGGCGGGAGCGGACGTGCACGGGAGCCCGGCAGCGCGCGGGCAATGCGGGCAACGCAGGGGGTGCAGGCAGAGCGGGAGGGAGCAATGGGATGCGGGGAATCAGGCGGTTCGGGGCGTCAGGAGGTGAGGGGGAAGCGGGCCTCGACAACCGTGCCGCCGATGTCCGGGGCGGTGACGGTGCAACTGCCGCCGAGTTCCGCCGCGCGTTCGCGCATCGAGGACATGCCCACTCCCGCGCGCAGGTGGGCGGGCAGGCCGATGCCGTCGTCGGTGATCCGCACCCGTAGCTCGCCGCCGCCGTCCTCCGCCCTCGCTCCTGCCCCCGCTCCTGCCTCCACCTCTGCCGCCGCGGCTCCAGGTCCCGCCCCCGCTCCTGCCTTCGCCTCTGCTCCAGGTCCCGTCTCCGCCCCCGCTCCAGGTCCCGCCCCCGCTCCAGACCTTGCCTCCATCCCCGCTCCGGGTCTCGCCACCGCCTCCGTCTCCGCCGCCGCTCCGGTCCGGGTGACCTCGACCTGGACCCGGGTGGCGCGCGCGTGGCGGCGCACGTTGTTCAGCGCCTCCTGCACGATGCGGTAGACCGCGACCTCCACGGCGGCGGGCAGCCCGGCGAGATCGCCCTCGGCCCGCACCGCGACGTCCACCGGTGCCGGAGCGTCCTCCTCATGCCCGGAGCCGCCGGCGGGCAGCGTCTCCGCCGCGAGGGCGCGTACGGCACCCGCCAGCCCGAGGTCGTCGAGGGCGGGCGGACGCAGGCCGTACACGAGCTCGCGGATGTCGCCGGCCACGGCGTCCATGCCCACCCGCAGGTCCCGCAGCAGGCCGTCGGCGGCGGAGGGCGACCGGGTGAGGCTCATCCGCGCGATGTTGATCGTCATCGCCATGGCCCCGAGGGTCTGGCCGAGCCCGTCGTGCAGGTCGCGGCGCAGCCGCCGGCGCTCCTCCTCGCGGGCGGCCAGGATGCGCTCCCGCGACCGCTGCAGGTCGGCGGCCATGCGTACGGCGTGGGCCACGTCGGCCACGTAGGGGAGCAGGGTGGCGAGCACCCGCTCGTCGTGCGCGGCGGCGAACCTCCGGGCGCCCGGCGGGCCGACCAGCAGCCGGCCGACGGGCTCGCCGTGCCAGACCAGCGGGACCTCGCGGGGCTCGGGCCCCACGTGGCCGCTCTCGACGTACCTCGGACTGCCGTCGGCGATCTCGACGGCTACCCCTTCCACGGCGAGGCCGTCCCGCACGACCGTCACCACCGAGGCGAGCGCGTCGGCGGGGTCCGCCCGCCGCACCTCCTGAGTCAGCCGTTCGGCGAGCAGCGCCGGGTCACCCACCGGCCCGTACAGCGCGCGGTCCACGACGCCTTGCAGGGCGCGGCGCAGCGGCTGGAAGAACGCGCCCGCGAACAGCGCCGCCGCGAGCCCGGCCACCTGGTGGTATCCGGAGACGAACAGGCTGGAGGCGGCTCCGACGCCGAAGTACACCGCGCCGACCACGACGAGCAGCCCGACGCTGACGAACGTCCGGCTGATGAGGGTGTCGATGCCGTACAGCCGGTAGCGCAGGACCGCGAAGAGGATCGACGGCGGGATCAGCGCCGTCCACAGGGTGGCCGCGACCGAGGCCGACGCTCCCAGCAGGTACAACAGGACGTACACGGCGAAGAACAGGAGCGGCCAGGCGATCTGCCGCCGCGTCGCCGGGTCGGCCCGCCGCATCCGCAGCGCGAGCGAGGCGAGCGCCGCGACCACGCAGACCTGGACGAGCACCTGCGGCGCTAACCAGAGCGACTGGTAGTAGGGGGCGAGAGCCCTGATCTCCAGCGGATTGTGGATCACTTCCGGCCAGGGGTAGTCCGCGGGATCCGGATCGGGCCGCACCAGGCCCATGACGATCAGGATGACGGTGGTGAGGACGCCCAGCACGACGACGGCCCGCCACCCGCGTGAGGGGAGCCGGCCGTCGGGGGAGTAGAGCGGAAGCAGGACCGCGAGCATCAGGCCCGCCACCGCCCAGCCCACGAGATACACCGCGCGTGCGGCGATGGCCGCGCCCATCTCACCTTGCGAGGCCCAGTAGAACGTGAACGCGGTGAAGGCGACGTTCACCGACCCCAGCAGGCCGCCGGCGCACATCAGCCAGGCCATGATGAGCCGGGGCCGCCGGGACACCAGGAACGCCCCCGTGGCCGGGAACGTGAGGGCGATGCCGGCGTCGGGCGGGACCGCCGGGTGCGGCTGCCATTCGGCGGGGAGCCGGAGCTGGACCACGACCCCCAGGAGAGTCAGTCCGAGCGCGACGGCCGCCATCGCGTACGCCATCGCGCGCGCGGGGAAGGCAGGGGGGTTCTCGTCCATTCTGGACCGAATTATGTCCTGTCCCGTTCCGCCCTGGAACAGAAAACCGGGACGCCGCCGGCCGGGACGCGGGCCTTTCGTCAGGCGGCGGAGCGGCGGCGGACCGCGCGGCCGAGGAGAAGCTGGGCTCCCGCCGCGAGCAGGCCGAGGCCGCCCAGCACCGGCCAGACCAGGCCCGGCGCGTCCGCCAGCAACCGGGTGCCGACGAGGGGCGCGAGCAGCGCGCCGGCCGACCACGACAGTCCGTACAGGCCGGAGTAGCGTCCCCGCAGATGGGCGGGGGCGAGCGTCGCGACGATGGCTCCCGGGATCCCGGCGGTCAGCGCCTCGCCGAGCGTCCAGACGGCCACGGTCGCCGCGTGCCCGGCTCCCGACGACACCAGGGAGGTCAGCGCGAACCCGAGCCCGACGAGCGCGAACCCGGCCGCCAGCACCCTGGACGGGTCGAACCGGGCCAGCCAGGTGGTCGTCACCGGCTGCACGACCACGATCAGCAGGCCGTTCACGGCCATCGCCATGCCGTACGCGCTGGTCGGCAGGCCCTGCCCGGTCATCGCGAGCGGCAGCGTGCTGTAGGCCTGGAGGTAGACCAGCGCGTACACCAGGTTGGCCAGCACGAAGGCCAGCATGACCCGGTCGCGCAGCACGTCGGCGAACCGGCCGGGCGGCGCGTCTTCACGGGCCGGGCGGGTCTCGGGGATCGCCCGCCACACGAGGACGCCGAAGACCAGGCAGGTGACGGCGTCCACCCAGAACAACACCGTGAAGCCCGAGCGGGCGAGCCAGCCGCCGGCCACCATCGCCACCGCGAACCCGAGGTTGACGGCCCAGAACAGCAGCCCGAAGGCCCGGGGCCGGTCCTCCGGCGGCACCAGGTCGGCGACGATCGCCTGCGACGCCGGGCGGTAGGCGTCGACCACGATCCCCAGCACGAGCATCCCCGCGACGAGCCCCGGCACGCTCGTGGTGTAGCCGAGCGCGAGCATGGTGACGGCCGTCGCGACCATCCCGCCCGTCAGGGTGACCCGGCGCCCGAAGCGGTCGCTCAGCCATCCGGCGACCGGCTGCGCCAGCAGCGACCCCACGCCGAACATGGTCATCACCAGTCCGGCGGTGGCCAGCGGCACGCCGCGCGCCTGCGTGAGGTAGACGCCGATGAACGGCTCCACCATCGTGCCGAGACGGTTCACGAACGAGCCGCCGAACAGCACCCAGAACGGCCGGGGCAGGCCGCCGGCCCTCGACCGGAGGAACCCCGTCCCGCCTGTCCTGTCCGCCCTGCCGGAAACGGTTGTCACGCCGATCACTGTTGGACATCCGGAGTCCGCCGTGCGAATGTTTTAGGCCTGGCTGAAACATGGGGGCGCGGTGCCGGTGGAGTGGCGGTTCACGCCGGACGACGTGGCGCGGCTGCGGTTCGCCTTCTCCCCGATGTGGGAGCTCGTGGCGAGCCTCCGGGTGTTGCGGGCCCCCGCCCGCCACTCGCCGCACCTGCCGTGGCTGCGGGCCGTACAGCCGCGCCTGCGGGGGCTCGACCTCACCGACCTGTTCGCGCTGGTGCCGTTGAGCGGCTATCTACCCGATTTCCTCACGCCGCCGCCGGACACGCCGCTGCCCGACTTCCTCGGCGAGCTGGAGCGGGTCCGCGCCACGCCTCCCGGCACGGCGTACGAGGAGGCGGCGTGGGTGCAGACGCCCGACCCCGCGGCCCTCACGCGGTTCACGGCCGACCCCGCCGCGGGCGTACGGCGGGTGGCGGACCTGCTCGGGCGGTACTGGACGGTCGCCCTGGAGGAGTTCTGGCCGGCGGTCCGCGCGCTGCTGGAGGCGGACGTGATGTGGCGCGCCCGCAGGCTCGCGGCCGGGGGAGTGCGTGAGCTGTTCGCGGACCTGCACCCCGACGTCGCCTGGCACGGCGACCGTCTGGTGACGGCCAGGAGATGCGCCTACGACGGCGACCTCGGCGGCGACGGCCTCGTCCTGGTGCCGAGCGCCTTCTCCTCGCCGGGCGTCGCCGTGATGTACGAGCCGTACCGGCCCATGCTGTGCTACCCGGCGCGCGGGGTGGGCACGCTGTGGTCGGCCGGCGTGCCCTGCGCCCCGGAGCTGGCCGCGCTCATCGGCCGCACCCGGGCCCAGGTGCTGACCGCGCTGGCCGAGCCCGGCACGACCACCGCGCTCGCCCGGCGGCTCGGCCTCACGCCCGGCGCGGTCAGTCAGCACCTCACCGTGCTGTCGGGCGGCGGGCTCGTGACGCGGCAGCGGCTCGGCCGCGAGGTGCTCTACCGGCGGACGCCGGTCGGGGACGCGCTGACCGCCGCCCGCTGATCCGGCTCCGCCGGTCTGTGCCCGCCGATCCGGGGCCGCTCTGGGGCCGCCGGTTCGGCGCGGCCGTCAGGACCACGCGCCGCCGAGGGACGGCCCGGGTACGGCCGGCAGGCGGGCTGTGACGGTCGTGCCATGGCCGGGCTCGGAGGCGACGGCACAGGTGCCGCCCAGCTCGGCCGCCCGCTCCGCCATCGAGCACAGGCCGACGCCCGCCCTGCGGTTCGCCGGGAGCCCCACGCCGTCGTCGGCCACCGTCACCCGCAGCTCGCCGTTCCGATGCAGGACCACCCGCACGCGCCGCGCCCGCGCGTGCTTGCGCACGTTGGTCAGCGCCTCCTGCACGATCCGGTAGGCCGCCACCTCCACGGCGGCGGGCAGCCCGGCCAGGTCGCCGGTCACCTCGACCTCGGCGGCCGACTCCGCCCCGGCCGCCAGGCCCGGCCGGGCCTCCTCGACCAGGGCCCGTACGGCTCCCGCCAGCCCGAGGTCGTCGAGCGCGGGGGGACGCAGGCCGTACACGAGCTGGCGGACGTCGGCGGTGACGGTGTCCATGCCCTCGCGCAGGTCGCGCAGCAGCGTGTCGGCGGCGTCGGGGGAGCGTTCCAGGCTGACCCGCGCCGCGTTGAGCGTCATCGCCATCGACGCCAGCGTCTGCCCGAGCCCGTCGTGCAGGTCGCGGCGCAGCCGCCGCCGCTCCTCCTCCCCGGCGGTCAGGATGCGCTCGCGGGAGCGCTGCAGCGCGGTGGTCAGCAGCACCGTGTGCGCCGCGTCCGCGACGTACGGCGCCAGCACCGCGATCACCCGCTCGTCGTGGGCGGCGGGGAACCGGCGGCGGCCCGGCGGCCCGATCAGCATGCGGCCGACCGGCTCGCCGTGCCACACCAGCGGCATCTCGCGGGCCACGGGGCCCACCCGGCCGCTGGTCGTGGTCTTCCCGTCGATCTCCACCGCGATGCCGGTGACCGACAGGCCGTCGCGGAGCACCTCCAGGGCGGCGAGCAGGGCGTGCGCGGGGTCGGCGTGCGGCAGCCGCCGCCGCAGCCCGGCGGCCAGCGCGTGCGGGTCGCCGCCCCTGCCGTACAACGCGTGGTCGGCCAGGCGCTGCAGCCCGCGGCGGATCGGATGGAAGAACGCCCCAGCGAACAGGGCCGCGGCCAGCCCGGCGAACCGGTCGACGCCGGACAGGACCAGGCTGGAGCCCGCGCCCACGAGCACGTAGACGGCGGCGACCACGCCGACCAGGCCGGCGCCGACGAGGGCGCGGCTGATCAGCGTGTCGATGCCGTAGAGCCGGTAGCGCAGCACGGCGACCGCGATCGCGGCCGGCACCAGGGGCAGCGTCAGCGTGGCCGTCCACCAGACCGGATATCCGATCACCCACGGGACGACCAGGCCGGCCATGGCGACCAGCGGCCAGAGGATCTGCCGGCGCTCTATCCCGTCGGCCCGGTGGAACCGCACGACGAGCGAGGAGAACGCCAGCGCCATGCCCACCGCGACGACCATGTGCAGGCCCTGCCGGGTCTGCGCGTAGTACGGCGCGAAGGCCGCCACCTCCAGCGCGTTGCCGCCGGTACGGACGCTCGACGGGGCGATCCACGAGCACAGCCAGTCGAGGCCGAGGGCCGTCGCGGTGATCGCCCCGGGCACGCACCAGCGCTTGGACAGGATCCGCCCGGTCGGATACAGCAACGGCAGCAGCACGCCCAGCGCGTACGTCGTGAGGTTCCACACCCCGTCGGCGAACACCCACAGCGGGTGGACCAGCGGATGCCCCCCGTTGAGGACGAGCAGGGCCGCCGTGTTGGCCGCCAGGATGTTGGCGGCCGAGCCCAGGCCGCCGAGGCACAGCAGCCAGCCGAGCAGCAGCCGGGGCCGGGAGATCACCAGCAGCGCCCCGAAGATCGGGAACGTGGTGCCGGCCACGTCCTCCGGAGCGAACGGCAGCGGGTTGTAGGGGGACGGCGGCAGTTGCGCGGTCACCCAGATGTCGCCGATCTCCAGGGCGATCGCCGCGCACGCGATGGCCACCGCGACGGCCGGGCCGTACGCCCGCACCCGGCCGGACCAGTCGCGGGCGCGCGTGTCGAGCGGCGGTCGTGCCACGGGCGGGAACTCCTTCTGGTCGTGCACCGGCATGCGGGGACCGTAGAACGCGCGGGTCGATGCTCACTGGACGACGGATCAACGCCGGATCAATGAGCAACGACTACGCGCGGGGGCGGTTGGTTCGCTCTCACACCCCCTCGTAACCCCTGTGAAACACGAACGAGGCAAACTGGTAGACACGCCGTTCTGTAACTCCGAGAGGTACGCCTTGGACCGCCAGCAGGAATTCGTCCTCCGCACGCTCGAAGAGCGAGACATCCGGTTCATCCGGCTGTGGTTCACCGACGTGCTCGGTTTCCTGAAGTCGGTGGCGATCGCGCCGGCCGAGCTGGAGGGTGCCTTCGCCGAGGGCATCGGGTTCGACGGCTCGGCGATCGAGGGCTTCTCGCGGGTCTACGAGTCGGACATGCTGGCCAAGCCCGACCCCTCGACGTTCCAGATCCTGCCGTGGCGCAGCGAGACGCCGGGCGCCGCCCGCATGTTCTGCGACATCCTGATGCCGGACGGCTCGCCGTCGCACGCCGACCCGCGTTTCGTGCTGAAGCGGACGCTGGCCAAGGCGGCCGACATGGGGTTCACCTTCTACACCCACCCCGAGGTCGAGTTCTTCCTGCTGCGCAACCGGCCGGAGAAGGGCGGCAGGCCCGAGCCGATAGACGAGGGCGGCTACTTCGACCACACCCCGCACAGCGCGGGCCACGACTTCCGCCGCAACGCGATCATGATGCTGGAGTCGATGGGCATCTCGGTGGAGTACAGCCACCACGAGGGCGCCCCGGGCCAGCAGGAGATCGACCTGCGGTACGCCGACGCGCTCACCACCGCCGACAACATCATGACGTTCCGGCTGGTCATGAAGGAGGTGGCGCTGGAGCAGGGCGTGTGGGCCTCGTTCATGCCCAAGCCGTTCACCGACTTCCCCGGCTCCGGCATGCACACGCACATGTCGCTGTTCGAGGGCGACCGCAACGCCTTCTACGAGCCCGGCTCCGACTACCAGCTCTCCAAGATCGGCCGGTCGTTCATCGGCGGCCTGCTCCGGCACGCCGCGGAGATCACCGCCGTGTGCAACCAGTGGGTGAACTCCTACAAGCGGCTGTGGGGCGGCGCCGAGGCGATCGCCGGAGCCGGCGGCGAGGCCCCCGCGTACATCTGCTGGGGGCACAACAACCGCTCGGCGCTCGTGCGGGTGCCGATGTACAAGCCGCACAAGGGTGGCTCCACCCGCATCGAGTTCCGGTCGCTCGACTCCTCCTGCAACCCCTACCTCGCCTTCGCCGTCATCCTGGCGGCCGGGCTCAAGGGCATCGAGGAGGGGTACGAGATGCCGCCGGGGGCCGAGGACGACGTGTGGGCGCTCACGAGCTCGGAGCGGCGGGCGCTCGGCATCCAGCCGCTGCCCCAGTCGCTCGACGAGGCGATCGCGGCGATGGAGCACAGCGAGCTCGTCGCCGAGACCCTCGGTGAGCACGTCTTCGACTACTTCCTGCGTAACAAGCGCTCGGAGTGGCAGGAGTACCGCCGCCAGGTGACCGAGTACGAGCTCGGCCGCTACCTGCCGGTGCTGTAGCCGCCGCGCCGTCACGGCGACGTTACAGGTTGCAAATCTTCCCGACACTCCCGTCCGTTTAACTGTTTCCTATGCCGGAACAGTAAAATCGGCGCACTTGTTGTGACCCTTACGGGTGAGCCGTATCGACGTGACTCAGGGAGGACGTGGCCATATGACGGCGGCTGCGGGACTGCAGACCGTTCTGACCGTACCGAAGCGCTTCCGGGGGCCCGAGGGCACCGCCAACGGCGGATGGATCGCGGGCACCCTCGCCGGCACGCTGACGGGGGCCGGTCATGAATCTCCGGTGGAGGTCACCCTCCGCAGACCGGTCCCGCTCGAAACCGGGCTGACGCTCGAACAGGTCGGCAACGCCGTCGTCCTGAGCGTCGGCGAGAGCCATCTCGCCGAGGCCATCCCCGTCGCGGAGCCGCTGACGCCGCCGCCGTTCGTGTCGTTCACCGACGCGGCGCGGGCGGAGTCGGGCTTCCCCGGACTGCACGGCCACGCCATCGCCGGCTGCTTCGCCTGCGGGCTGCGCGAGCCGGGCGACGGCCTGCGGATCTTCCCCGGTCCGGTGGACGGCACCGACCTGGTGGCCGCCGGATGGCGGGTGCCGTTCAACGTCACCGACGAGCAGGGCGTGGTCCCCGGCTCGATCGTCTGGGCGGCGCTCGACTGCGCCACCGGGTGGGCGCACCACCGCGCGTTCACCGGCGCCGAGCCCGCCCGGCCTCCGCTCCTCGGGCGGCTCACCGGGCAGGTGTTCCGCCGGGTCTACCCGATGGGCAGGTATTCCGTCGTCGCCCGCGCGACCGGCCGCGAGGGCCGCAAGATCTTCGGCACCAGCGCGGTCTACGAGGTGGACGGCACTCTGGTGGCCGCCGCCCAGGCGACCTGGATCATCCCCAAGTGATCAGCCGGCGGTGAGACGGGCGGCCACGAGCGCGGCGCAGCGGGGATCGAACAGGATCGTGTAGTGGTTGCAGTCGGGGACGACCTCGTCGCGCAGCCCCGGCAGCTCCGCCTTCCACCGCGCGGTGAGATCGTCGGGCTGCAGCCCGACGTCCTGGTTCAGCAGCCCTCTGGGCGCGCGGAGCAGCAGCGGCGCGGGCTCGATCGCCTTGAGCGCCGCGCCGAGCTCCGCGTGTCTCGTCAGGGGCCAGCGCCCGTCCTGCCGTACGGCCTCCTCGCGGACGCGCGACCGCACGGCGCCGTCCGGTCCGGTGGCGTCGTAGCGGACGTACTCCTCGACGACCGGGGACCAGTCGCCGGCCAGCGCGGAATGGGCGCGGAACAGGTCGAGATACGCCTCCACGTCCGGGAAGGTCCGGGAGAGCCGGGCGATGGCGGGGCCGAGCGTCGCCGCCATCACCTCGTCGGGGTCCGCGCCCGGCGGCAGCGGCAGCGGCAGGCCGCCGTCCACCAGCACGACCCGGGCATAGCGCCACCCTCCATCCCCTGCGGCCCCGGTTCGAGCGGCCCCGGTTCGAGCGGCGGCGTGCAGGGCGGCGACGTAGGCGCCCATCGAATGCCCGGTGAGCACGCTGGTGCCGTCCGCGCCGACGTGCCGGGCCACCAGTTCCAGGTCCTCCGCGTGCCGGTCCAGGCCGTACGGGCCGGGCAGGCCGGCGCTGTGGCCGCGGCCGCGCAGGTCGGCGGCGACCAGTGACCAGCCGGGCGGCAGCGCGTCGCCCACCGCCCGCCAGGCCATGAGGGAGGCGCTGATGCCGTGCGCCGCGATGATCAGGCGCGGGCCGTCGCCGAACCGGGCGATCCGCAGCCGCCCGCCGGGGACGGCGACTTCGTCGAACTTCATGGAACGGACTGTACGGAACCGCGCATGCCGCGCCTGACCCGGGCGCCGGCGGCCGGGGGCGTGCCCCGGCAGGTTCGCCTCCTCGCTCGGTGGCGGACCCAGCCGGGCACAGAGCCGGTAGGGGCACCGGTCAGAGGTAGTCCCGGTACAGGTTGACGGAGGGCCACGACGTCACGGCGTTGGCCGCCTGGCGTAGGGCGTTGTCGATGGACGCGTCGAAATCGAGCTCGGTGTCGTCGTCACGCCTCCGGTTGAACAGGGCGGCCCAGTTGAGGCCGTCGTGGCGGCGTACGAGCAGGGTGGTCGTGCCGGGCAGGCTGCCGTTGTGGGCGGCGTCGATGCCGCCTCCGGCGTTGCGGACGACCCAGCCGCACCCATACCACCACCCGCCCGGCTGGACCCCGATCTCCGGCTGGGCGAACGCCTGGTCGATCGAGTCGCCTTCCAGCGTCGGGAAGGTGATGTGGTCCAGGACGGGGTCGTACTTGATCCCGCGCTGGTCGAACAGGTCGCCGAACCGAACGACGTCGACCGCGCTGCCCAGCCAGCCGCCGTGGGCGTCCATGTTCTCCAGGTTGAAGCCGCCGTCGGGGGACGGCACCATACTGCCGGAGGAGTCGAAGACGTAGACCGCCTCCTGCTTCGATTCGTAGGAGACCTCTCCGGGGGCGGCGTATTCGGGCAGGGAGCGGCCCTGGCGCATCCTGGTGATGCCCCGGGGATTGAGGATCCTCTCCTGGACGTAGGTGGCGTACGGCATCCCCCCGGCCTTCTCGATTATCCGGCCGAGCAGCATGTAGCCGTAGTTGCTGTAGGCGTACCTGGCCCCGGGGTCGAAGTCCAGCCGTACGCCGGTCGTGCGCCGCATGATGTTGGACCGGCTGATCGGGAGCGGCACGCCGAGCTCGCTCGCGATGACGGAATCGAGGAACATAGGGTCCGGCGTGAGGGCTCTGTCCCAGCCGCCCAGGTGCTGGAGGAGCCTGCGCACGGTCACGTTCCCCAGCCGGGCGTCGGCGGTCTTGCCTGGCGGCGGTGTCAGCGTGAGCCGGTCGGTCAGCTTGTCGTCGAGGCTGAGCTTTCCGGCCTGCACCAGCTTGAGCACGGCCGCCGCGGTGATCGGCTTGCTGACGCTGGCGAGCCGGAACAGCGCGGTCGGTTCGACCGTGAAATGCAGGTTGCGCGAGAAGCTGTATCCGCGGGCCAGCACCAGCTTGCCGTTGCGGCTGACGGCCAGGGAACCGGCGGAGATGTTCCGGTCCTGCATGAACCTGCTCATGGCCTGGTTGAAGGCGTCCAGCCCGGGATCGGTCGAGCCGGTCACCTTGAAGACCGGCCTGGGGAACTCGGGCTCGAAGGTGTCGGCGTGTGCCGTCCCCCGAGCCCCGGGCAGGAGGACGCCTCCGGCCACTCCGAGCCCGGCCAGCCCCGCCACCCGGCCGAAGTCGCGCCGGGTCAGTCTCTTCCGCTTCATCGGATCTCCGTCACCGGAGGGTCCGATCGCTCCTCCGCGGCCGATCACGCCTCGATCGCGATCTCGTTGTGGTTCACGCCGATGGGCACGACCGGCGGGAAGGGCGCCTGGTTCTGTCCCGGCTGAGGGACCTTGACATCGTCGTTCTCGGACACTTCTGCCTCATCTCGGACGGCTCGGGGTCTGCACGCATCAGCGTCGGGGCGCTCCGGCACGTACGGATAGAGCAATCACTACTCATCTTGGGACCGGCCGTTACTTCCCGCGCCCGCGGTCGTGCGGCCGGGCGACGACCCCGCCGTGGCCATCTGGGTACGGCGGCTGTGCGCGTGCGACCCAGGTATCGCCTGTCCTGATATGTGTCTTTAAGCTGCGCGCATGGATGAACGTCTGCTCGTCATCGAGCACGAGGCCGAAGCCGGTCTGGGCTACTTCGCCGGCTGGCTGGAGGCCGCCGGCGTCGCCGTCGAGGTCGTCCGGCCGTACAAGGGAGAGGCGGTGCCCGCGACCGCGGGCGGCGGGCTGCTCGTCCTCGGCGGCGCCGCCGCCGCGTGGGACGACGAGGGGTATCCGTGGCTGCCCGCCACCAGGGACCTGCTCGCGCGCGCGGTGGACGGCGGAGTCCCGGTTCTCGGCATCTGCCTCGGCGCCCAGCTCATGACCCTGGCCTGCGGCGGGACCGTCGAGCGCGGCGACGCGGGCCCGGAGATCGGCCTCTGCGAGATCGAACCGCTGCCCGAGGCGGCGGACGACCCGCTCCTGTCCGCGCCGCCCGGCGGAACGGTACCCCTGCGATCTGAGCCCCTGCGGTCGGTGCCCCGGCGGACGGTGCCTCTGCGGACGGTGCAGTACCACTACGACGCGATGACCACCCTGCCACCCGGCGCGGTACGCCTCGCGACCGGCGCGCGGTACGCCAACCAGGCCTACCGGCTCGGCGACCACGCCTGGGCGGTGCAGTTCCATCCCGAGGCCACGCCCGAGATCTTCGCCTCCTGGGCCGGGAGCGGCGAGCTCGCGCCCGAGGCGGCGGCGGAGCTGACCACGCAGGTCACGGCGGCCGGGCGGGAGCTCGAACAGACCTGGAGGCCGCTGGCCGAGGCGTTCGCGGCCCAGGTGACACGGCTCTGACCTGCCGTCCCGCCGCGCGGGAGGCATGGGAAGGGGACGCGGGCAAACCGCGTGATGCGCCGATTACGCAGAGAAACCGCTAAGGACGCCGCACAACCCACCGGGTTACCGTGTGCGCGAGCCCGGCACGCGCCGAGCTGCGACATCAGTGGACGCCGGGAGGCGTCCGTTCGGGAATCGGGTCCCGAGGGGGGACCGATCTCTGCGAGGAGGCGTCCATCCCTGTGTACGGTTACTGGGAAGGCATGTCTCGGGGGACCGACGTGATCGACGTCGGGGTGGAGGAAGGAACGGTGAACGCGGCGCCGCGCATACAGACGACGGCTGGGCGCCTGGCCGCACTGGGATTCGCCGACGGCGCGCGGGCCGAACGGTTGCTGGACGACCTCGGCCCCGAGGCGGTCGGCGACTTCGCGCTGCTCGACGACCTGGTCAGGGCGGCCGACCCCGATCTCGCGCTCACCACGTTGAGCCGCCTGGTCGAGCGGGATCCGAGCGTGCTCGGCACGTTCCGCGCCGATCCCGCGCTGCGCCGCAGGCTGCTCGGTGTGTTCGGGATCAGCGCGGCGCTCGGCGAGCACGTCGTACGGCACCCGGACTGCCTGACGGTGGCCGGGTCGCCGCAGTGGCCGGTCGCCCGTGAGCTGTGCGAGGAGTTGCTGCTGGCGGTCGGGGCGGACCCGGACGCCGCCGAGCCGGTGGCCGGCGGGGCCACGGCGGGCGCGGCCGAACCGGGCGTGGCCGCCCGGGCGATGGACGCGCTGCGCGTCGCCCACCGGACCAGGCTGCTCGACCTGGCCGCGCGGGACGTGACGGGCGAGTGCACGCTCGCGGAGACCGCCGCCGCGCTGGCCGACCTGGCCGCCGCGGCGCTCGACGCGGCCCTCGCCATCGCCAGGGCGGAGGTGGCGGACGCCGGCGACGTGCGGCTCGCCGTCATCGGCATGGGCAAGTGCGGGGCGCGCGAGCTGAACTACATCTCCGACGTCGACGTCGTCTTCGTGGCCGAGCCGAAGGAGGGCGTCGACGAGACCAAGGCGCTGCAGATCGCGACGCGGCTCGCGCAGGGCATGATGCGGGCCTGCTCGGCGAGCACCCGCGAGGGTGCGCTGTGGGAGGTGGACGCCAACCTGCGTCCCGAGGGCAAGATGGGCCCGCTCGTCCGCAGCATGGAAAGCCACCTGGCCTACTATCGCCGCTGGGCCAAGACCTGGGAGTTCCAGGCGCTGCTGAAGGCCCGGCCGGTCGCCGGCGACCTGGACCTCGGCCAGGAGTACGTCGCCGCGGTCAACGACCTGGTGTGGCAGGCCGCGGCGCGGCCCAACTTCGTCGAGGACGTGCAGTCCATGCGCCGCCGGGTCGAGGCGCACGTGCCGGTGAGCGAGGCCGACCGGCAGATCAAGCTGGGGCCCGGCGGGCTGCGGGACATCGAGTTCGCCGTCCAGCTCCTGCAACTCGTGCACGGCCGCTCCGACCCGCTGCTGCGCCGCAGGGCGACGCTGTCGGCCCTCGCCGCCCTGTCGCGGGGCGGTTACGTCGGACGGGACGACGCCAAGGCCCTCGCCGAGGCGTACACCTTCCTGCGGCAGGTCGAGCACATGCTCCAGCTGCACCGGCTGCGCCGCACGCACGTGGTGCCGTCGGACACCGCCGACCTGCGGCGGATCGGCCGCGGGCTCGGCATGACGACCGACCCGGTGGGAGAGTTCACCACCACCTGGAAGCGGCACGCGCTGGAGGTGCGGAGGCTGCACGAGAAGCTGTTCTACCGGCCGCTGCTGCAGGCCGTCGCCCGCCTGCCGGAGACCGAGACCCGCCTGTCCGCGGCCGCCGCCACCGCGCGGCTCCAGGCGCTCGGGTACGCCGACCCCGAGGGCGCTTTACGGCACATCGCCGCTCTCACCAGCGGCGTCTCCCGCCGCGCGGCCATCCAGCGCACGCTGCTGCCGGTCATGCTCGGCTGGTTCGCCAACGCCCCCGACCCGGACGCCGGCCTGCTCGGGTTCCGCCAGGTGAGCGACAAGCTCGGCAGCACGCCGTGGTATCTGCGCCTGCTGCGGGACGAGACCGCCGTGGCCGAGCGCCTCGCCCACCTGCTCGGCACCAGCAAGTACGTCACCGTCCTGCTGCTGCACGCCCCGGACGCGGTCGGCATGCTGGGCTCGCCCGCCGAGCTCGCCGTACGGCCGGCCGCGACGCTGGCCGCCGAGGCCGCCGCGGCGGTGGGCCGCTACGCGGAGGACGCCGAGACCGCCGTCGCCGCCGCC
>QFZU02000132.1 GCA_003260025.2 Microbispora triticiradicis
GGCGCCGCCGTTCCGGCGGGAGCCGTGACGTACGCGACGACCGGCCTCGCCGGCGCGGCGCCGGTGTCCGGCGCGCGGACGGTCGCGGCGCGGGTGGCCGGAGCGCGGGGAGCCCTGCCGGGACGGGCCGGATACCCGCCGTTCGAGGCGCCGGGCAGGACGCTCAGGCTCGGGGCGAAGGGCGCCGCCGTGAAGGCGCTGCAGGCCCGGCTCAAGGAGCTCGGCTACGTGCCCGGCAGCGCCGACGGCCGGTACGGCGGGGCCACGCTGACGGCGGTCTGGGCGTTCCAGAAGGTGCAGGGGATCAAGCCGACCAGCACGGTCGCCGCCCGCACCTGGAGGGCGCTGGAGAACCCCCGCGCGCCCCGGGTCCTCGTGCCCCGCGGAAAGGCCACCCGGGTCGAGGTGGACCTGACCAAACAGGTGATGGTTCTGTATCGTTCCGGCGTCCCGGTGCTGATCAGTCACATCTCCAGCGGCAGCGGCGTTCCCTACACCGAGTACGCCGTGTGGAACGGCAAGAGGCAGGTCTTCTCCGGCAGCGCCCGCACGCCGACCGGCGACTACAAGACCACATGGCGGGCCAGGGGCT
Source organism: Microbispora triticiradicis (assembly GCA_003260025.2). Taxonomy (GTDB): domain Bacteria; phylum Actinomycetota; class Actinomycetes; order Streptosporangiales; family Streptosporangiaceae; genus Microbispora; species Microbispora triticiradicis. The sequence continues at coordinate 593 of QFZU02000132.1, forward strand.
GGCACCGGTCCTACCTGGGGCAGCTCTACAACCCGATCTTCTTCAACGGCGGGATCGCCCTCCACGGCGCGCTGTCGGTGCCGCTCTATCCGGCGTCGCACGGCTGTGTACGGCTGCCGATGAACGTCGCCGGGATCCTTCCGGGCATGCTCGGCAAGGGAGTTCCCGTGCACGTCAGAGGTGCTTTCCGGCGATAACCCGCGGACCCGAGGGCCCCGCGCGACGTGTTCGCGCGGGGCCCTTCGTCGTACGGGTCCCTGCCAGTCCTCGAACCCTTGTTCGTTGACATCCTTGACAGGGGGAATGGTCGAATCTATGTTCGATGGTGTGGGCGCGGGACTCGCGGCCTGCGCCCACACCGTCGGATCCGTGCCTACGTCGTCGGCGGAGACGGATGCGGCACGGCCCGCGGCGTGGGCCGGACGGGGAGAGGGGAAGCTCCTCGTCCGGCCGCCCACGGGAGCGTGAGAAAGCCGCGTGATCCCGGTGGTGCCCGGGATTACGCGGCCGATCGAAATTGTCGGTGCTGTCTGCGACTGTGAAGTCACCGGCGGCCTTCGCCGGATGCCACGACTCAAGGAGGCGGGCATGACTGAAGAGAACGGCGATCAGCGGACCGGGCCCCGGCTTCCGCAGGCGGTCCTGGCGCGTCTCGCGGACGCCAGGGCGTGCCTCGCCGACGCAACCGTCGGGCCCACGCCCGCGGACCGCTACGTGTCGGCCCATCTCGCGGCGCTGCGCGCGGCCGCCGGGATCCTCGCCGCGCGTCCCCGTCCGATGGACGGACGCAGGCGGCGGCTGCGCAGCGCCTGGGAACTGCTCCCCGAGGTCGAGCCGAAGCTCGCGGACTGGGCGGCCTACTTCGCGATGAGCGCGACCAAGCGAGCGGCGGTCGAGGCCGGAATGGTCCGGGCCGTCACTCAGAACGACGCAGACGAGATCATAGCGGAAGCGGACAGGTTCGTCGGCGAGGTCGAGTCGATCCTCGGCCTGCCCGGCCGCCCCACCCTCCCCATGGCCGGCTGACGGCGCTGCAAGGGCGCCCAGGGTCCGCCGGCGGCCGGGTGCGGCCCCTCAGACGGGATCGCGCTCCAGGGGGCAGCTCATGCAGCGGGGCCCGCCGCGCCCGCGGCCGAGCTCGCTGCCCCGGATCGGGATGACCTCGATGCCGTGCCTGCGCAGGTGGTTGTTGGTCGTGGTGTTGCGCTCGTAGGCGACGACGACTCCCGGCTCCAGGGCCAGCACGTTGCAGCCGTCGTCCCACTGCTCGCGCTCGGCCGCGTGCACGTCCTGAGTCGGCGTGAGGACCTTGATGTCGTCCAGGCCGAGGGCCCGCGCGATCGCCCGGTGCATGTCCTCGGGCGGATGGTCGGTGACCTTCAGTTCCTTGTCGGTGTCGCCCGGCTCCACCGTGTACGACGGCAGCATGCCGAGCCCGGCGTACTTGGTGAACACCCCCACGTCGACGTTGGTCATCACGGTGTCGAGGTGCATGAACGCGCGGGTCTTGGGGAGGTCGAGCGCCACGATGCGGGTCGCCGCGCCCGCCCGGAAGAGCTTGGTCGCCAGCATCTCGACCGCCTGCGGCTGGGTGCGCTCGCTCATCCCGACGAGCACGACGCCGTCGCCGAGCACCAGCACGTCACCGCCCTCGATGGTGGCGGGGGCCATGCGGGTGCCGTCGTACCAGACGTCGAACCCCCCGCCGGACGGGTCGCCGTAGCCCGGGGCGAACATCGGGTGCCACCGGTAGACCGCCTCGAAGTTGAGGGTCTCGCGCCTGCGCGCCTTCTTGCGCATCGCGTTGATGGACACCCCGCCGTACACCCAGCAGGAGGTGTCGCGGGCGAACAGGTGGTTGGGCAGCGGCGGGAGGACGAAGTCGTCCATGCCGAGCGCGTGGAAGACGACGGACCCCGGGTCGCAGCCCAGCTCCATGATCTCGCGCTTGGTGATCCCGCCGGTCAGGTACGGCGCGAGCGCGGCTCCGTCGAGGGCGTCCAGCGTGTTGCGGATCGCGTCGGCGGTCAGCGGGCCGAACCAGTGCTCGTCGACGCTGCCGTCGAGGATGTGCTTGCGCGCGTCGGGCACCTCGATCGCCTCCCGCAGGAGGTCGCCGAGGTGGTGCACCGTGACGCCGCGCGCCGTGAGCACCTCGCACCACTCCCGGTGCTCCTCCAGCGCGCGGTGCACCCAGAGCACGTCGTCGAAGAGCAGGCCGTCCTTGTTGCCGGGGGTGAGCCGCTTGAGCGCCAGTTCGGGGATGTCGACCAGGACCTGGCGGAGCCTGCCCACCTCCGAGCCCACGAAAAAAGTCATGTCCTGCCTATCCCCCTATGACAGGAATCACTCGTGACGCGGCTCCCCGGCGCGCGGAGGCCGATGGGGGGCCGCCGCGGCGGCCCGGTGGTCGGAGGGAACGGCCGGGAGGAGTGGTCAGAAGGACTCGACGGCGCGGCGGGCCTCGGCGTCGAGCACGCCCCAGTTGATGAACTCCTCGGTCAGCTCGACGGGTGACTTGTCGTAGATGACCGCCAGCGAGCGCAGGTCCTCCTGCCGGATGGACAGCACCTTGCCGTTGTAGTCACCACGCTGGCTCTGGATCGTGGCCGCGTAGCGGGCCAGCGGACCGGCCTTGTCCTTCGGCAGCTGCGACAGCCGCTCCAGGTCGATGACCAGCTTGGGAGCCGGGGCGAGCGGACTGGGAGCGGCCCCGCCCGGCAGCAACTCGGAGACCGGCACCCCGTAGAAGTCCGCGAGCTCGGCGAGCTTCTGCACGGTCACCGCGCGGTCGCCCCGCTCGTAGGAGCCCACGACGACGGCCTTCCACCGGCCACGGGACTTCTCCTCGACACCGTGCAGGGACAGCCCCTGCTGGGTCCGGATGGCGCGCAGGCGCGCGCCCAGCGACTTGGCGTAGTCAGACGGCATCGTGTGGCCCCCGGCTTTCTATGTCTCTTCTCACTTGATTGTGCGTCCTTGTCCCAAGCGTTCCGAACACCGGGGCTGGCACCGGCCCCGGCACCTTCGGTGACCGCTGCGTCGGGTTTTACCCAGGAAGGTCGCGTGTTGTGGTTACGGACAGTGACGGTAAAGCCGACACTCCCAAAGGTCAAGCTGATTGGAAAAAAGAGCGCCAAACAGTGCTCTCACCGAAATCCCCGACACCCGATGTGATGCGGCTTCCGATCCTCCGGGGATCCGGGGCGGACGCCGCCTCCCCGGCGTATCACCCCTGGCGGGAGGGGGGATGGCGGAGGGCCCTGATACTCTAAGCAGACCTGACACCCTTTTAAGACCCGTCCCGTGAGGCGGGAAAGGTGGTGACTTTTTCATGTCCGATGTCCAAAATCAGGCCCGTGCCGTCCTGGAGGGGCCCGACATCCACCGGGCGCTCACGCGGATCGCGCACGAGATCCTGGAACGGACGAGAGGCGCCGAGAGCGTCGTCCTGCTCGGCATCCCCACCCGCGGTGCCACCCTGGCCCAGCGGATCGCCGGCCGGATCGCGCAGTTCGAGGGGATCAAGGTCCCCGTCGGCGCGATCGACATCACGATGTACCGCGACGACCTGCGCCTGCGTCCGGCGCGCCCGCTCGGCCGCACCGAGCTTCCCCCGGACGGCGTGGACGGCAGGACCGTCGTCCTCGTGGACGACGTGCTCTTCTCCGGGCGTACGGTGCGCGCCGCGCTCGACGCGCTGAACGACGTGGGCAGGCCCCGGGCGGTCCAGCTCGCCACGCTGGTGGACCGCGGCCACCGGGAGCTGCCGATCCGCGCCGACTACGTCGGCAAGAACCTGCCGACCTCCAAAAGCGAGAAGGTCAAGGTCTTCCTGGAGGAGACGGACGGGCGCGACGCGGTCGTGCTCATCAAGGGGGACGACCGATGAAGCCGCACCTGCTCTCGACCGGCGACCTCACCCGCGACGACGCCCTCCTCATCCTCGACACGGCGGAGGAGCTCGCCCGGGTCTCGCAGCGGTCGATCAAGAAACTGCCGACGCTGCGCGGCCGGACGGTGGTGAACCTCTTCTTCGAGGACTCCACCCGGACCCGCATCTCCTTCGAGGCCGCGGCCAAGCGCCTGTCGGCCGATGTGATCAATTTCTCGGCCAAGGGGTCGAGCGTGTCCAAGGGCGAGTCGCTGAAGGACACCGCGCTCACCCTGGAGGCCATGGGCGCCGACGCCGTGGTGATCCGGCACAGCGCCTCGGGCGCGCCGCACCGCCTGGCCAACTGGGTGCGCGGCAGCGTGGTGAACGCCGGCGACGGCACCCACGAGCACCCGACGCAGGCGCTGCTCGACGCGTTCAGCATCCGCCGCAGGCTCGGCCGGCTCGACGGACTGAAGATCTCGATCGTCGGCGACGTGCTGCACAGCCGGGTCGCCCGGTCGAACGTGCTGCTGCTGCACACGCTCGGCGCGGACGTCACGCTCGTCGCGCCGCCCACCCTGCTGCCGGTGGCGGTGGAGAGCTGGCCCTGCCAGGTCTCGTACGACCTCGACGCAGTGCTGCCGAAGTCGGACGTCGTGATGATGCTGCGGGTCCAGCTCGAACGGATGAACGCGGCCTACTTCCCCTCGGCGCGGGAGTACAGCCGCCGCTACGGCCTCGACCGCGACCGCTTCGCCCGCCTGCACGACGACGCGATCGTCATGCACCCCGGGCCGATGAACCGCGGCATGGAGATCTCGGCGGAGGTCGCCGACTCGCCGCGCTCGACGATCGTCGAGCAGGTCGGCAACGGCGTCACCGTCCGGATGGCCGTCCTCTACCTGCTGCTCGGCGGTTCCGAGCCCGCCATCGGAGGCGCCGAATGAATGCGCACGACCTTCACGAGGGAGCTGTGACCACCATCCTCATCAGGGGCGCCCGCATCCTGGGCGGCGCCCCGCGCGACATCCTGCTGCGCGACGGCGTCGTGGCCGAGATCGGCGACCTCGCGGGCGCCGAGGCAGGCCAGACGATCGACGCCGCCGGGCTGGTCGCCCTGCCCGGCCTCGTCGACCTGCACACCCATCTGCGCGAGCCGGGCCGGGAGGACGCCGAGACCGTCGAGACCGGCACCCAGGCCGCGGCGCGCGGCGGATACACCGCCGTCCACGCGATGGCCAACACCTCCCCGGTGGCCGACACCGCCGGGGTGGTCGAGCAGGTCTGGCGGCTCGGCCAGGAGTCCGGCCACTGCGACGTCCAGCCTGTCGGCGCGGTGACCTCCGGCCTGGAGGGCCGCCAGCTCGCCGAACTCGGCGCGATGGCCGACTCCGCGGCCCGCGTCCGGGTCTTCTCCGACGACGGGAAGTGCGTCTCGGACGCGGTGCTGATGCGCCGGGCGCTGGAGTACGTCAAGGCGTTCGACGGCGTGGTCGCCCAGCACGCCCAGGAGCCCCGGCTGACCGAGGGCGCCCAGCTCAACGAGGGGGAGGTGTCGGCCAGGCTCGGCCTGACCGGCTGGCCGGCCGTCGCCGAGGAGGCGATCATCGCCCGCGACTGCCTGCTCGCCGCGCACGTCGGCTCCCGGCTGCACGTCTGTCACGTCTCCACCGCGGGCTCCGTCGAGATCATCCGGTGGGCCAAGTCGAAGGGCTGGGACGTGACCGCCGAGGTCACCCCGCACCACCTGCTGCTGACCGACTCCTGCGCGGAGACCTCGCCGCTCGGGCCGTACAACCCGATCTACAAGGTGAACCCGCCGCTGCGCACCGCCGAGGACGTGCGCGCGCTGCGCGAGGCCCTCGCCGACGGCACGATCGACTGCGTGGCCACCGACCACGCCCCCCACCCGGTCGAGGACAAGGAGACCGAGTGGGCCGCGGCGGCGATGGGCATGATCGGCCTGGAGACGGCCCTGCCGGTGGTCCAGGAGGCCATGGTCGAGACCGGGCTGCTCGACTGGGCCGGCGTCGCCGACCGCATGTCCGCGCGGCCGGCCAGGATCGGCCGCCTGTCCGGGCACGGCCGGCCCATCGAGCCCGGCGCGCCCGCCAACGTCACCCTGTACGACCCGTCGGTCCGGCGGCCCGTCGACCCCACCGCGATGGCGTCGAAGAGCCGGAACACCCCGTACGAGGGGATGACCCTGCCCGGCCGCGTGGTCGCCACGTTCCTGCGCGGCCGCCCCACCGTTCTCGAAGGGAAGCTCGTATGACAGCCCTGCTGGTTCTCGAGGACGGACGCGTCTTCGAGGGAACGCCGTACGGCGCCGTGGGCGAGACGTTCGGCGAGATGGTCTTCAACACCGGCATGACCGGCTACCAGGAGACCCTCACCGACCCCTCCTACCACCGCCAGATCGTGGCGATGACCGCCCCCCACATCGGCAACACCGGCGTGAACGACGAGGACCCCGAGTCCCGCCGCGTCTGGGTCGCGGGCTATGTGGTGCGCGAGCCGTCGCGGATCCCGTCGAACTGGCGCTCCCGCCGGACGCTCGACGAGTACCTGCGCGAGCAGGGCGTCGTCGGCATCGCCATGTCCGGCACCCGGGCCCTCACCCGCCACCTGCGCGAGCGCGGCGCGATGCGCGCCGGTGTCTTCAGCGAGGGCGGCGACGTCGCCGAGCTGGTCGAGCGCGTGCGGCGCTCGCCCGGCATGGAGGGCGCCGACCTCGCCCGCGAGGTAAGCACGCCCGAGCCGTACGTCGTGCCGGCGCGCGGGCGCAAGCGCTTCACCGTCGCCGCGGTCGACCTCGGCATCAAGGCGATGACCCCGGAGCGGATGGCCGAGCGGGGCTGTGAGGTGCACGTGCTGCCCGCCACCGCCGGCGCCGCCGACATCCTCGCCCTCGGCCCCGACGGCGTCTTCTTCTCCAACGGCCCCGGCGACCCCGCCGCGGCCGGGTACGCGGTCGAGTCGCTGCGCGAGGTGCTGGACGCGAGCGTGCCGTTCTTCGGCATCTGCTTCGGCAACCAGATCCTCGGCCGGGCGCTCGGCCTCGGCACCTACAAGCTGCGGTACGGCCACCGCGGCGTGAACCAGCCGGTGCAGGACCGCAGGACCGGCAAGGTCGAGATCTCCGCGCACAACCACGGCTTCGCCGTGCAGGCGCCGCTCGACGGGCCCTTCGAGACGCCGTACGGCGCGGCCGAGGTCAGCCACGTCAACCTCAACGACGACTGCGTGGAGGGGCTGCGACTGCTGGACCGTCCCGCGTTCAGCGTCCAGTACCACCCCGAGGCGGCGGCCGGCCCGCACGACGCGGCCTACCTGTTCGACGAGTTCTGCGAGATCATGAGCAAGAAGGGGGCCAAGGGTGCCTAAGCGTACGGACATCAGGTCCGTCATGGTGATCGGCTCCGGCCCGATCGTCATCGGACAGGCGTGCGAGTTCGACTACTCGGGCACCCAGGCCTGCCGGGTCCTGCGCAGCGAGGGCTTCCGGGTCGTCCTGGTCAACAGCAATCCGGCCACGATCATGACGGACCCCGAGTTCGCCGACGCCACCTACGTCGAGCCGATCACGCCGGACATCGTCGAGAAGATCATCGCCAAGGAGCGGCCCGACGCGCTGCTGCCCACGCTGGGCGGCCAGACGGCGCTGAACACGGCGGTGGCGCTGCACGAGGCGGGAGTCCTCGGCAAGTACGGCGTCGAGCTGATCGGCGCCGACATCGACGCCATCCAGGCGGGGGAGAACCGCGAGCGGTTCAAGGAGATCGTCGCGAAGGTGGCCGCCGAGCACGGCCTCAACGCCGAGTCGGCGCGCAGCGCGATCTGCCACACGATGGACGAGTGCCTGCGCGCGGCGGACGAGCTGGGCTACCCGGTCGTCGTCCGCCCGAGCTTCACGATGGGCGGCGCCGGGTCCGGCTTCGCGCACGACGAGGAGGAGCTGCGCCGCATCGCGGGCGCCGGCCTCGACGCGTCCCCGACCACCGAGGTGCTCCTGGAGGAGTCGATCCTCGGCTGGAAGGAGTACGAGCTGGAGGTCATGCGCGACCGCAACGACAACGTGGTCATCGTGTGCTCCATCGAGAACATCGACCCGATGGGCGTCCACACCGGCGACAGCGTGACCGTGGCGCCCGCGCTAACGCTGACCGACCGCGAGTACCAGAACATGCGCGACGTCGCGATCGCGGTCATCCGCGAGGTCGGCGTCGACACCGGCGGCTGCAACATCCAGTTCGCGGTCGACCCGGCGACCGGCCGGATGATCGTCATCGAGATGAACCCGCGCGTGTCGCGGTCGTCGGCGCTGGCGTCGAAGGCCACCGGCTTCCCGATCGCCAAGATCGCCGCCAAGCTGGCGATCGGCTACACCCTCGACGAGATCCCCAACGACATCACCAAGGAGACCCCGGCGTCGTTCGAGCCGTCGCTCGACTACATCGTGGTCAAGGTGCCGAGGTTCGCGTTCGAGAAGTTCGCCGGGGCCGACGAGACGCTGACCACCCACATGAAGTCGGTCGGCGAGGCCATGGCGATCGGCCGTTCGTTCCCCGAGGCGCTGCAGAAGGCGCTGCGGTCGATGGAGAAGAAGGGGTCGTCGTTCACCTGGGCGGGCGAGCCCGGCGACCTGGACGCGCTCCTGGAGGCCTGCCGCAGCCCCCACGACGGGCGGCTGCGCACGATGCAGCAGGCGATCAGGGCGGGCGCCACCCCCGAGCAGGTCCACGAGGCCACCTCGGTCGACCCGTGGTTCGTCGACCAGCTCTTCGCGATCGACGAGGTCGCCCGGTCGATCACCGCGCTCGACCGGCCCACCCTGGACACGGCCAAGCGGCACGGCTTCAGCGACGCGCAGATCGCCGAGATCCTCGGCGTGGCGGAGGCCGAGGTGCGCTCCACCCGGCACGAGCTGGGCCTGCGGCCCGTCTACAACACCGTGGACACCTGCGCCGCCGAGTTCGCCGCGCGCACGCCCTACCTCTACTCCACGTACGACGAGGAGACCGAGGTGCCGGTGGGGGACCGGCCCAAGGTGATCATCCTGGGCAGCGGGCCCAACCGCATCGGCCAGGGCATCGAGTTCGACTACGCCTGCGTCCACGCGTCGTTCGAGCTGGCCAAGGCCGGCTACGAGACCGTCATGGTCAACTGCAACCCCGAGACCGTCTCGACCGACTACGACACCTCCGACCGGCTCTACTTCGAGCCGCTCACGCTGGAGGACGTGCTGGAGGTCGTGCACGCCGAGCGGGAGACCGGGCCGGTCGCGGGAGTGATCGTCCAACTCGGCGGCCAGACGCCGCTGGGCCTCGCGCAGGCGCTCAAGGACGCCGGGGTGCCGGTGGTCGGCACCTCGCCGGAGTCGATCCACCTCGCCGAGGACCGCGGGGCGTTCGGCCGGGTCCTGTCCGAGGCCGGGCTGACGGCGCCCAAGCACGGCACCGCGACGACCGTGGACGAGGCGAAGGCGGTCGCCGAGGAGATCGGCTACCCCGTGCTCGTACGGCCGTCGTACGTCCTCGGAGGGGCCGGGATGGCCATCGTGTACGACGAGGACACGCTCGCGACCTACATGGCCCGGGCGGCCTCTGAGCACCCGGTGCTGATCGACCGGTTCCTCGACGACGCCATCGAGATCGACGTGGACGCGCTGTTCGACGGCGAGGAGCTCTACCTCGGCGGCGTCATGGAGCACATCGAGGAGGCCGGCATCCACTCCGGCGACTCGGCCTGCGCGCTGCCCCCGATCACGCTGGGCGGCTACGACGTCAAGCGCATCCGCGCCGCCACCGAGGCCATCGCCCGCGGCGTCGGCGTGCGCGGCCTGCTGAACGTCCAGTACGCGCTGGCCGCGAACGTGCTGTACGTCCTGGAGGCCAACCCCAGGGCCAGCCGTACGGTGCCGTTCGTGTCCAAGGCGACGGCGGTGCCGCTGGCCAAGGCCGCGGCCCGGCTGACGATGGGCGCCACGATCGCCGAGCTGCGCGCCGAGGGCATGCTGCCGGAGGGCTACGACGGCGGCACACTGCCGCTGGACGCGCCGGTCGCGGTGAAGGAGGCGGTGCTGCCGTTCAACCGGTTCCGCGGCGTCGACACCGTCCTCGGGCCGGAGATGCGCTCGACCGGCGAGGTCATGGGCATCGACGAGTTCTTCGGCACGGCCTACGCCAAGTCGCAGTCGGCCGCGTACGGCGCGCTGCCCACCAAGGGCCGGGCGTTCGTCTCGGTGGCGAACAAGGACAAGCGGGCCGCGATCTTCCCGGTGAAGGCGCTGGCGGACCTCGGGTTCGAGATCCTCGCCACGGAGGGCACCGCGGAGGTGCTGCGCCGCAACGGCGTCCGTGCCAGGATCGTGCGCAAGCACAGCGAGGGGACGGGCCCCGGCGGCGAGCCGACGATCGTGCGCCGCATCCTCGACGGGGAGGTGGACCTCATCGTGAACACCCCGTTCGGCAGCCCCGGCCAGTCCGGGCCGCGCCTGGACGGCTACGAGATCCGCACCGCCGCCGTCAACCGCGGCATCGCCTGCATCACCACCGTCCAGGGCCTGGCCGCCGCGGTCCAGGGCATCCAGCAACTCGTCCGGGGCGACATCGACGTGCGTTCCCTCCAGGAACACGCCAGGAGGCTGCGAGACTAGCCCGGGACACCTATCTGGAGGGCGCCATGAGCGCGGAGGGCGCGCCGGCGATCTGGACTGAGGAGCGAGGGGAGCGAGGCACGAGCGGCCCGGAGCGACGAGGGAAGACGCCGGCTTAGGCGCCCGTAGCCGCGCGAGCGGAGCGAGCGCCATGAGCAGGGAGGACTTAGTGGCCGGGAGTCCGGTTCAGGTCACGGGAACGGTGCTGACGACGCGCCGGGTGGACGCCTACCATGCGCTCACCGTCGTCGCCCCGGGCATCGCCGACCGGTTCCGGCCCGGCCACTTCGTCACGGTCGCCGTGGGCGGCCGGAACACCTCGATGCTCACCCGGCGGGCCTTCACCGTCCACGACGTGAAGCCGGACTACGGTGGCACGGTGGAGCTCGTCTTCGGCGTGCGCGGCGCGGGGACGGCCTGGCTCGCCGACCTCAGGGTGCGCGACACGCTCGACCTGGTCGGCCCGCTGGGCCGGCCCTTCCCGCTGCCCCGCGACCCCTGCACCTGTGTGCTGGTGGGAGACGAGCACGGCGCGGCGGCGCTGTTCGCGCTGGGCGACGCGCTGCAGCAGCGGGGCTGCCGGGTCGACTTCGTGCTCGGGGCGCCGTCGGCCGACCGGGTCTTCGGCGCGCTGCGGGCCCGCCGGATGGGCGAGACGACCACGCTGACCACCGAGGACGGCTCGCTCGGCATGCGCGGCCGGGTGACCGACGTGCTGCCCGGGGTCATCGCCGACGCGCGGGCCGACGTCGTCTACGCCTGCGGCCCGATGGAGACGCTGCGCGGCGTCACCGCGGTCGCGGCCGAGTTCGGCATCCCGGTGCAGGTCGCCGTGGAGGAGCGGATGGCGTGCGGCATCGGCGTCTGCATGACGTGCGTGGTGCCGGTCATCGGCGACGACGGGGTGACCCGGATGGTCCGCGCCTGCGCCGACGGGCCGGTGTTCCGGGGCGAGCGCGTGCGGTTCGACGACGTCGGAACGATCCCGTTCGACGCGCTCGGCGCGCCAGGCGGACGGCATGCCTGAGCCGAGGCGGGGGCGCCGGCGGTGACGGCCGACCTCCGGACCTATCTGGCGCACGTGGAACTGCCCAACCCGATCCTGACCGCCTCCGGCTGCGGCGGGACCGGCCGTGAGCTGGCCCAGTTCTCCGACGTCCACCGGCTGGGCGCGTTCGTCACCCGGTCGATCACCATGGCCCCGCGCGCGGGACGGCCGACGCCGCGGATGGCCGAGACCCCCTCCGGGCTGCTGAACGCCGTGGGCCTCCAGGGCCCCGGCGTCGAGGCGTTCCTGGAGCGCGAGCTGCCCTGGCTGGCCGAGCGGGGCGCCCGTACGGTCGTGTCGATCGGCGGCGGCACCGTGACCGAGTACACCGCGCTGGCGCGGCGCCTGGCCGGGGTCTCCGGCGTCACCGCCGTGGAGGTCAACCTGTCCTGCCCGAACGTCGAGGACCGCGGCAGGGTGTTCGCCCGCGACGGCTCGGCCGCCGCGGAGGTCGTGGCCTCGGTGCGCGCGGCGACGCCGTACGACGTGCCGGTGATCGCCAAGCTGTCGCCGGACGTGGCGGACGTCGTCGCGGTCGCGCGCGCGTGCGTGGACGGCGGCGCCGACGCCCTCGCGATGATCAACACGCCGGTCGGGATGAGCATCGACGTGGACTCGATGCGCCCCGCGCTCGCCGCCGGCACCGGCGGCCTGTCCGGCCCCGCCGTACGGCCCCTGGCGGTGCGCTGCGTGTGGCAGGTGCACGCGGCGCTGCCCGGGGTGCCGATCGTGGGCATGGGCGGCGTCACGACCGGCAGGGACGCCCTTGAGCTCGTCCTGGCGGGCGCCTGCGCCGTCGCGGTGGGCACGGCCCTGTTCCACGACCCCTACGCCTGCCCGCGCGTCCTGAGGGAGCTGGAGGAGCTTCTGCAGGCGCGCGGGTTCGACCGCCTCGCCGACGTCGTGGGCCTGGCCCACCGCCCGGCGGGCGCGCAACCACGCACACGCACCGATCTGGAGGAGAGTTCGCTTTGACCACGCCCGCCCCCATCGCCGTCGCCCTGGACGCGCCCGACCTGGAGACCGCGGCCCGCTGGGCCGGTCTGGTCACCCCGCACGTCTCCACGGTGAAGGTGGGACTGGAACTTTACCTGCGGTACGGGCCCGATGTGATCGCCTCGGTGCGCGGCGCGAGCGGCGTGCAGGTCTTCCTGGACCTGAAGCTGCACGACATCCCGAACACCGTGGGCGCGGCCGCCAGGGCCGTCGCCCGGCTCAAGCCCACCTACCTGACCGTGCACGCCGCGGGGGGTCCCGCCATGGTCCGGGCGGCCGTCGAGGCGTCCCCCGGCACGCGGATCGCGGCCGTGACGCTCCTGACGTCGCTCTCCGAGGCCGATCTCCGCGAGGTGGGCATCCAGGGACCCCCGGACGACGCCGCGCGCCGTATGGCCGCCGTGGCCGTCGGAGCGGGCGCGCAGGCCCTCGTCTGCTCGCCCCGGGAGGTCGCCGCCGTGCGGGCCGAGGTCGGCCCGGAGATCACGCTCATCACCCCCGGCGTACGGCCCGCGGGCGCCGGAACCCAGGACCAGGCGAGGGTGGCCACCCCCGAGGACGCGGTCGCCCAGGGGGCCGACCTCCTCGTGATCGGGCGGCCCATCACCGGGGCGCCCGACCCCGGCGCCGCCGCCGCCGCGATCGCCGCCGCGCTGCGCCGCGTGCGCCCTGTGAGCACCCCGTGAGCACCCCCTGAAAGTCCCTGAACGTCTCATCGGGCCCGTGACGAAGCGTCATCCGTTCCGGGCCTGCTGAGGCGGTTTTGATCTACCCAGAGTAACTTTTCCAATACCGGAGGTAGTAAAATCAATTTTATGGTCCGAGAAACCTCTCTTGACGTTGCCGTTACGGCGAAGACCAGCTAGTTTCCCCTCCCGTCCGAGTACATCGACAAGAAATTCGAGGTGACCCGGCGTGGCTCTTCCTCCCCTGACCCCCGAGCAGCGCGCCGCAGCTCTTGAGAAGGCTGCCAAGGCACGCAAGGAGCGTGCCGAGGTCAAGAACCGGCTCAAGCACGGCGCGGTTTCTCTGGCTGAGGTGCTGAAGGATGGGCAGACCGACGACGTCATCGGCAAGATGAAGGTCTCGGCTCTGCTGGAGTCGCTCCCTGGCGTCGGCAAGGTCCGCGCCAAGCAGCTCATGGAGCGCCTTGGTATCGCCGAATCCCGCCGTGTGCGGGGTCTCGGCGCCAACCAGCGCGCCTCCCTTGAGCGCGAGTTCGGCGGCGCCGAGAGCTGATCTCGGCGGCGTACGAACGAGTTCACGGGGGTACGGAGTGACCGAAACGTCCTGGTCCGCTGGAGATCGGGCCCATGAGGCGGCGACCGACAGCGGGTCCCGGGCACGCGGAGGTGACTCCACACCCCGCCCGCGCCTGACGGTCCTGTCCGGTCCGTCGGGTGTGGGCAAGTCCACGGTCGTCGCCGAGCTCCGGCGGTCCCACCCGGAGGTGTGGCTGTCGGTCTCGGTGACAACCCGGAAGCCCCGTCCGGGGGAGACGCACGGCGTGGAGTACTTCTTCGCCGGCAACGACGAGTTCGACCGGCTCGTCGCCTCCGGCGAGCTTCTCGAGTGGGCCGAGTTCGCCGGCAACCGGTACGGCACGCCCAGGCGTCCGGTGCTGGAGAGGCTGGCGGCGGGCGTCCCCACTCTGCTGGAGATCGACCTGCAGGGCGCCAGACAGGTGCGCAGGACCATGCCCGAGGCCCTGCTGGTGTTCCTGGCCCCGCCGAGCTGGGAGGAGCTGGAGCGGCGGCTGCGCGGCCGCGGCACCGAGCCTCCCGACGTGATCGCCCGCCGCCTGGAGGCGGGACGCGTCGAGCTGGCGGCGGAGAAGGAGTTCGACCTCACCCTCGTCAACACGTCCGTCGATGACGTGTGCCACCGGCTGATAACCTTGCTGGGACACTCACCTAGCTAGGGGAATCACTGACGTGGCAAGCAGCGCCGCCTACGCGGAAGGCATCACCAACCCGTCGATCGACTCGCTCCTCGACATCGTCGACAGCAAGTACAGCCTTGTGATCATGGGGGCGAAGCGGGCGCGCCAGATCAACGCCTACTACTCCCAGCTCGGCGAGGGCCTGCTGGAGTACGTCGGGCCCCTCGTGGAGACCCACGCCCAGGAGAAGCCGCTGTCCATCGCCCTGCGCGAGGTCGCCGAGGGCCTGCTGACCTCCGAGCCCATCGAGGGCTGACCCCCGCCCCGCCACGGGAAACCCCGAGCGAGCCGGAGGGGCGCGCCGGTTTCTGGACTGAGGAGTGCGCGGGAGCGAAGCGACCAGAGCGCGACGAGGGAAGAAGCCGGGAGTGAGCGCCCCGATGAGCGAAGCGGGAAACACAGTCGTGCTGGGCGTCAGCGCGGGCATCGCGGTCTACAAGTCCTGCGAGTTGCTGCGCCTCTTCACGGAGTCGGGACACGACGTGCGCGTCGTGCCGACCAGGGACGCCCTGCGTTTCGTCGGCGAGCCGACCTGGGCCGCGCTGTCGGGCAACCCGGTGGCCACAGAGGTGTGGGAGTCGGTGCACGAGGTGCCGCACGTGCGCATCGGGCAGTCCGCGGACCTGGTGGTCGTCGCCCCGGCGACGGCGGACGTGCTGGCCCGGGCCGCGCACGGCATGGCGAACGACCTCCTCACGAACACACTGCTCACGGCGCGCTGCCCGGTGGTGTTCGCGCCCGCGATGCACACCGAGATGTGGGAGCACCCCGCCACGCGCGCCAACGTGGCGACGCTGCGGGAGCGGGGCGCGGTGGTGATCGAACCCGCGAGCGGCAGGCTCACCGGCGCCGACACGGGCCCCGGGCGGCTGCCGGACCCCGCCGAGATCTACGAGGTCTGCCGGCGTGTGCTCGCGGGCCGCGGCGGCGATCTGGCGGGGCGGCACGTCGTCGTCTCCGCCGGCGGCACCCGTGAGGCGATCGACCCCGTCCGCTTCATCGGCAACCGCTCCTCGGGGCTGCAGGGATACGCCCTCGCCCGTACGGCCGTCGCCAGGGGCGCGGAGGTCACGCTGGTGTCGGCGAACGTGGCGCTGCCCGACCCGGCGGGCGCGAAGATGGTGCGGGTGGAGTCGGCGACGCAGCTCCGCGAGGCGGTCCTGGCCGCCGCGGAGCACGCCGACGCCGTCGTCATGGCCGCCGCCGTCGCGGACTTCCGGCCCGTACGGCAGAGCGGCACGAAGATCAAGAAGTCGGCCGCCGAGCCCGATCCAATCCATCTCACGAAAAATCCGGACATCCTGGCTGAGCTGGGGGAGACCCGCCGGGCCGGAGGCGGGACGTACCCGCGGGTGATCGTGGGTTTCGCGGCGGAGACGGACGACGTTCTCGCCAACGGGCGCGCCAAGCTGGAACGCAAGGGCTGCGACCTGCTCGTGGTCAACCAGGTGGGGGAGAACCTCGCGTTCGGCACGCCCGACAACGCCGCCGTCGTCCTCACCGCGGAGGGCGAGTCGGTGGAGATTCCGAGGGGTCCCAAAGAGGATCTCGCCGACGTAGTGTGGAACCTGGTGGTACGGCGTCTCCCCTGACCCCTCGTGGACCTCGACCCCTCGCGGACCTCGCGTGGTGCCGGTGCGGGCGTCCGTGCCCGCCTCCGCAGGGTGCGTCGAGGGAGCGATCGCATGCCGGTGTCCGCCACGATCAGAGAGCGCTGCCGGGCCATGCTCGGCCCCGGCGAGGACATCCGCTATGTCTTTCCCGCGGTGGCCCTGCCTCCTCCTGCCATGATCAGCTTTCTCGTCGTCGTGACGAACCGCTCGGTCACGCTGCTGTCCACCAAGATGCTCACGCGGGACGAGCCGTCGCGGGTGTGGGCCCGCTACCCCCGCCGCACGCGCCTCGGGCCGGTCGAGTTCGGGTCGGGCCCGAGGATCGAGATCGACGGCATGACCCTGGAGGTCGATGACGAGTACGCGGCGGTGGTCGCGGCGGCGGACGCCGAGGCCTTCTCCCCGGGTGACCTGCCCAGAGATCCCCTCCCCGACCTCTGAGGGGCGTCCGGGACCCCGGCGGGCGCGTCCTGCCCGCCGCCTGTCGGGGAACCGGTGACGTGGCCGGAACCGGGATGGCTGTGCCGCGCCGCATCGCCTGAGGCTAGACTCGCGTGAGCATCGAATGGCCGCCGGTAGGGCCTACCGGCGGTCCTTCACAGACGTCAGCAGCCGCTGCATGAGGAGCCCAGAGTTGTCCCGTCGCCTGTTCACCTCCGAGTCGGTCACCGAGGGCCACCCGGACAAGATCGCTGACCAGATCAGTGACGCGATTCTCGACGCGATGCTCAAGGACGACCCGAAGAGCCGGGTCGCCGTCGAGACGCTGATCACCACTGGCCAGGTCCACGTCGCCGGCGAGGTGACGACGGAGACCTACGTCGACATCCCCGCCCTGATCCGGGAGAAGATCCTCGAGATCGGGTACGACGCCTCCCACAAGGGCTTCGACGGCGCCTCCTGCGGCGTGTCGGTGTCCATCGGCGCCCAGTCGCCGGACATCGCCCAGGGCGTCGACGACGCCTACGAGCACCGCGAGGGCGAGGGCGCCGACGACTTCGACCGCCAGGGCGCGGGCGACCAGGGCCTGATGTTCGGCTACGCCTGCCGCGAGACCCCCGAGCTGATGCCGCTGCCGATCACGCTCGCGCACCGGATGGCCCGCCGCCTGTCGGAGGTCCGCAAGAACGGGACCGTTCCCTACCTGCGCCCGGACGGCAAGACCCAGGTCACGATCGAGTACGACGGCGACCGGCCGGTCCGCCTCGACACCGTGGTGGTCTCCACCCAGCACGCCCCGGAGATCGACCTGCGGGAGATGCTGGCCCCCGACATCCGCGACCACGTCGTGGAGCCGGTGCTGGCCGACCTGGAGATCGAGACCGAGGGCTACCGCCTGCTGGTGAACCCGACCGGCCGCTTCGAGATCGGCGGCCCGATGGGCGACGCCGGGCTCACCGGCCGCAAGATCATCATCGACACGTACGGCGGCATGGCCCGCCACGGCGGCGGCGCCTTCTCCGGCAAGGACCCGTCCAAGGTGGACCGTTCGGCCGCCTACGCGATGCGCTGGGTCGCCAAGAACGTCGTCGCGGCCGGTCTGGCCGACCGCTGCGAGGTCCAGGTGGCGTACGCGATCGGCAAGGCGCAGCCGGTCGGCCTGTTCGTCGAGACGTTCGGCACCGAGAAGGCGCCGGTCAACGTGATCCAGGACGCGGTGCTCCAGGTGTTCGACCTGCGCCCGGCCGCGATCATCCGCGACCTCGACCTGCTGCGCCCGATCTACTCCGAGACCGCCGCGTACGGCCACTTCGGCCGTGAGGGCGTCTCCTGGGAGTCCACCGACCGGGCCGACGCCCTGCGCACCGCCGCGGGCCTGTGACCCGTCCCTGACGAACCCCGGCGCCGCCCTCGCGGCGGCGCCGGACAGGCACGCCCGGCCGAGCAGGCCGCCCCGCCGGGCCGGGGCCCCGCGAAACCGGCGTGGCCACAGGCGACGACCCCGCTCGCTGGGCTTCGCCCACAGCCTGCGGGCCGGTGCCTTGTCACAGGCGACAGTCCTGGGCGAGCATCGCCTGCTGCTGTTCGGCGAGCAGGCCGGCGCTCGGCACGCCGGCCCGGACCCTCGACCGGCTTCGCCCACAGCCCGCGGGCCTGTGGGCGATTGCGGCCCGCCGGGTCTGGTAGGACGTACACGTGACCGAGCCGACCCGTGCCCCTCATCCGCAGGAGGCGCTCCTACCGGCGCCTTCCGCCGCCGGGAAGCGGTTCATCCAGCCCACCGGGCGGACTCGTGCGGCGGGCGCGGAGCGGACGCGGGCGGGCGCGCACAAGGGGGCGCGTGAGGCGGCGGCGAGCCTTCCGGTCGCCCGGATCGTGGTGGACACGCCGCTGCCGCACCTGGACCGGCCGTTCGACTACCTCGTCCCCGCCGAGATGGACGCCGAGGCCGTGCCCGGCTGCCGGGTGCGGGTCCGTTTCGCCGGTCAGCTCGCCGACGGTTACCTGCTCGAACGGCTCACCGAAAGCGAACACGGCGGGCGGTTGTCCTTCCTGGAGCGGGTGATCTCCCCGGAGCCCGTTCTCACCCCCGAGATCGCCCGCCTGGCCCGCGCGGTGGCCGACCGCTACGCCGGGACCCTGCCCGACGTCCTGCGGCTGGCGGTGCCGCCGCGGCACGCCCGGGTCGAGGCCGAGGCGCGCACCCCCGTCCGCCGCGCCGATCTCCCCGCGGCCGCCGCCGCCCCGGCGGGGAAGGACGCGCACGCGGGTCCGTGGGAGGCCTATCCGGCGGGGGCCTCGTTCCTGGAGGCGCTGGCCGAGGGCAGGGCGCCGCGGGCGGTGTGGACCGCCCTGCCCGGCACGGACGCCGACGGGCCGACGTGGCCCCACGCGATCGCGGCAGCCGCGCGGGCGACGCTGGACGGCGGCCGGGGCGTCGTCGTGGTGGTTCCCGACGGCAAGGACGTCGCGCTGGTGGCCGAGGCCCTGGGCGACACCCCGCACGTCGCGATCACCGCGGACCTCGGGCCCGCCGAGCGATACCGGCGCTGGCTCAAGGCGCTGCGCGGGGAGGCCGGCATCGCGGTGGGCAACCGCCCGGCGGCCTTCGCCCCGGTGGCCCGGCTGGGCCTCGCGGTCATCTGGGACGACGGCGACGACCTGCACGCCGAGCGCCACGCCCCCTATCCCCACGCGCGGGAGGTCCTCGGCCTGCGCGCCCACCAGGCGGGAGCGGGCCTGCTCGTCGGGGGCTACGCCCGCACCGCCGAGGCGACGGCGCTCGTCGACACGGGCTGGGCCGGCCCTCTCGTGCCCGACCGCGCGGTGGTGCGGGCGCGGGCCCCCAGAGTGCGTCCCGCGGGCGACGACGCCGAACTGGCCCGCGACCAGGCGGCCAGGGCCGCCCGCCTGCCCAGCGTCGCCTGGCGGGCGCTGCGTGAGGGCCTGGAGCACGGGCCCGTCCTCGTGCAGGTCCCGCGCAGGGGCTACCTGCCCGCGCTCGCGTGCCGCCACTGCCGCGCCCCCGCCCGCTGCTCGGGCGCGCCGCCGGTCCGCCTCGCCACGGAGCCGTCGCACTCGGAGCAGCCGCACTCGGAGCCGTCGTATTCGGGGCCGGTCTGCTCGGGACCGCTGGCCCTGCGGGGCGGGCACGCCATGCCGTACTGCCGCTGGTGCGGCCGGATCGCGGGCGACTGGCGCTGCCCCTCCTGCGGGGGGACCGGCGTGCGGGCCGTCATCGTGGGCGCCCGGCGGACGGCGGAGGAGCTGGGCCGGGCCTTCCCGTCCGTCGCCGTGCGCACGAGCGGACGCGACGGGGTCCTGGCCAGGGTGAGCGGCGCTCCGGCACTGGTCGTGGCCACCCCCGGGGCCGAACCGGTGGCCGACGGCGGCTACGCGGCCGGCGTGCTGCTCGACGGATGGGCCCTGCTCGGCCGTCCCGACCTGCGCTCGGCCGAGGAGACCCTGCGGCGCTGGGCGAACGCCGCCGCGCTGCTGCGGCCGGCGGGCGAGCTGGTCGTCATGGCCGACGCGGCGGTCCCGGCCGTACAGGCCCTGCTGCGCTGGGACCCCGTCACCTTCGCCGAGCGGGAGCTCGACGACCGGACCGAGCTGGGCTTCCCGCCGGCCGTGCGGCTGGCCACACTGACCGGCCCGGCGGCGGCCGTCAGGGAGACGCTGGCGGACGCCGGCCTGCCCGCCGGGGCGCAGGTGCTGGGGCCGGTGCCGGTGGACGGCGGGCAGGAGCGCGCCATGGTCCGGGTGCCGCGTCACCTCGGCTCCGCGCTCGCCCGCGCGCTCAAGGGCGCCTCCGGGGTGCGCTCGGCACGCAAGGCGCCGGAGGTGGTCCGAGTGAACATTGATCCGCTCGATCTCATCTGACCGATTCGCCTCGCACAAAGCGAGCCGTTAGCGTGCGTGTGTGTCGATCGAATGGGTGAACCGGGCCGTCGACGGCCTCCGCGCCTGGGGGCGGGAGAGGAACGTCGAGGTCGACGTCGACGAGGTACGGCTGCTGTGCGACTACGCCAGCGACTATCTGGAGGTCAACGAGCTGGGCGATTTCCGGCCGGGGACCTTCGAGGAGCTCCTGCTGGAGATCTACCCGCGCAAGGTCATCGCGCCGCCCGAGAGCGCGCCGGAGACCGTGGCCGCGGCGCGCACGCTGGTCGAGTTCCTCCTGGACACGGGCGAGATCGGCGGCAAGACCGCCGCCCGGATGCGGGCGACGATCGACGAGATCGAGCCCGAGATGCCCCGGGCGCTCGCCGACACGTCCAAGTTCGGCATGGCCAAGAGCCTGTTCAGCGCCATCGGCCCCGACTCGCTGGAGCTCGACGCCGCGGGCGGCCGGGCCGAGGGGGAGACGGACGGCCCCGACTGCGACTGCCCCGGCTGCGCGCCGCTGCCGCCCGTACGGCTCGCGCCGGCCGAGGAGGTGGCGCGGGCGGCGCGCGAGGTGCCGCTACTGGTCGACGCCCACCGCGTGGTGACGTGGCTGGCGGAGGGCCGCCGCACCCTCACCCTGCGCCGCTCGCTGCGCGCCGCGGACGCCCGCGCGATCAGGGACGGCCTCGGCGTACGACGCCCCGAGGCCGCCTGGCGCCTGGCGCTCGAACTGGGGCTGGCGCACGCCGGCCCTCCGGCCGTCGAGGCGGCCGAGGGCTTCCGCGACCTGGCGGAGCGCGGCGACGAGGAAGTGCTCGACCTGTGGACGGGGGCGCTGGAGCTGCTGATCGAGGGCCTGGTGCCGCTGACCGGCGAGCGGGTGGTCGACGACGGGATGGCCCAGATCCACGACCTGCTCTACCGGCTGCAGTCGCCCGTCCCGGTGGACGCGCTCGCCGACTACCTGCGTGAACTGGCCGACGGGCGGCCGGTGGGGCGGCTGGACGAGGCGCTGACCGGCCTGGCGTACGCGGGAACGGTCCAGCGTACGGAGGACGGCCTGGCCCTCACCACGCACGCCCTGTGGGGCCTGCGCGAGGTGTACGCGGGCATGGGCATGGACGCGCCGCTCGCCCCCGACCTGGCCGAAGGCGACGCGAGCGGCCTCATCGCGGGCCTCATCGGCGACGGCCCCGCGGACGAGGCGGCCGAACGGGACATCGCCGAGTGGCTGTCCCGCCGTACGCCCGAGCAGGCCGCGGCGGAGCTGCTGGCCGCCGTCGCGGGCGCCCCGGCGGAGGTGCGCGGGGTCGCGGTGACGATCGTCGACCGGCTGGGCCGGGAGGCGGCTCCCGTCGTGCGGTCCTACCTGGACGACACCGAGCTTCGCCCGCACGCCATCCACTGGCTGTCCTCGCGCGGCCTGGAGGCCCCCGCGCTCACGCCGGAGGAGGTGCTGTGGATGAGCGTCGACATGCTGGCGCTGGCGCTGCCCGCCGCCGAGGCCGACCCCGAGGGCTTCGCGGAGAACATCGCGGCCTCCGGCCCGCCCCCGCATCTGATCGAGGACATGTGGCGGGTGGAGCACCCCGACGTCGTCGAGGTCCTGGAGCTGCTCGGCAACACGCTGCGGGACCAGGCCGCCGCGAAGGCCGCCCGGAAAGCGGCCTTCAAGGCACGTTCGCGGGGCATCAGGTGACTGCTGTGCAGTAAGTTGCTGGAATGGCCGACAGCGACGTGCTCACCTTCCCGCCGGTCGACATCGCCCCCGACGAGGAGCTCGTCCACGCGGTCCGGGAGGTCCCCCTCGTACGCGACGCCCGCCGCCTCGCCGAGTGGGTCGGGGGCCGCTGCGCGGCCTCCTCCCAGGGCGTCTGCGAGGTGACCGAGGAGGGGCTGCCGCACCCGGCCGAGGCGGAGGCCATCGTCGCCGCGCTGGGCCTGGCGGCCGCCCGGCTCCGGCTGCTGTGGGTGGTCGCGGTGAACGGCCGTCTCGTGGAGGTCACCCGCCAGGGCGCCCGCCCCGGGCCGGGGGTGCCCGACCCCATGGAGTTCTGGGACGGCGTGGTCATGGACGTGCTCGACCGGACCGAGGAGGGCCTCACCGGCTCGGCCGTGGTCGACGAGCACCTCACCGAGATCCTCGCCACGATCTACTCGGTGCGCGAGGGCATGCCGCTCGCGGCGCTCGCCGGCGGCATCCTGCAGGCGCACGAGGTGGGATGCGAGGCGCGGCCGGCCGACCTGCGGCGGCTGCGGATGACCCTGCCGGGCGAGCTGTCGGCGGCGATGGCGCTGCTGGAGTACTGCGGGCTGATCGAGCTGACCGGCGAGCTGGTCCGCCTCAGCCAGCCGGGCGTGTGGGCGGTGCGCCGCGACCTGCTGCGGGAGGGGCACGACGCGCCGTCCCTGGGCGAGGTGGCCGCGCTGGCCGAGCTGGGGGCCGCCGACCTCATCGACGCGATGCTGCACGGCCGGGCGTCCGCCAGCGCCGCCACCCTCTGGCTGGAGCGCCGCGTCCCGGAGGACGCCGCGCGGGAGCTGATCAAGATCGCCGCGTCGGGCGACGCGGCCCAGCGCGGCACCGCGGGGACCGTGCTGGAGGAGCTCGGCCCCGAGGCCGCGCAGGCCGTACGGGAGGCCCTGGACGAGCCGATGATGTGGCGCTACGCCGCGGCCTGGCTGGGCGTGCGGGACCTGGAGGCGCCCGCGCTCGGCGAGGGCGACGGCGCCTGGGTGGCGGTGGACACCCTCGCCGCCCTGCTCTACATCGGCGCCCCGGTCGACTCCGTGGCCCACTTCGACCTGCTCGGCGAGGACCTGCTTGCGCTGGTGCCCGAGATGGGCCGGGCCGACCACCCCGACGCCCTCGCCGTGCTGGAGATGCTCGGCCGGCACCACCCCGATCCGCTGATCGCGAAGACGGCCAGGAAGACGGCGATGAAGGTGCGGTCGCGCACATAGACTGTGGTGATCCTCCTCGTGTATGTGACGTGAACGGAGCCGACCCTTGGCCATTCAGCCGATCCGCCTGTTCGGCGACCCCGTGCTGCGCACGCCGGCCGAGCCGGTGGTCGACTTCGACAAGGAGCTGCGCAGGCTCGTGAAGGACCTGACCGACACGATGATGGACGCGCCGGGCGCCGGGCTCGCCGCGCCGCAGATCGGCGTCGGGCTGCGCGTGTTCACCTACTACGTGGACGAGCAGCTCGGCCACGTGATCAACCCCGATCTCGACCTCGGCGACGAGCTGGACGAGGAGGGCGAGGAGGGCTGCCTGTCCTTCCCCGGCCTGTCCTTCCCCACGCCGCGGGCGATCCGGGCGGTCGCCAAGGGCTTCAACATGCACGGCGAGCCGGTGACGATCGAGGGCACCGACATCATGGCGCGCTGCTTCCAGCACGAGACCGACCACCTGGACGGCGTGCTGTTCATCGACAGGATGGACACGAAGCAGCGCAAGCTCGCCATGAAGGCGATCCGCGAGGCCGAGTGGAGCGGCCTGTCGGCCCCGGTGGTGAAGATCTCGCCGCACGCCACGCAGGGACGGGCCCTGTAGTGCGCCTGGTCTTCGCCGGCACCCCCGACGCCGCGCTGCCGTCGCTGCGCGCCCTGCTGGACTCGCCCCGGCACGAGGTGGCCGCCGTCGTCACCCGGCCGGACGCGCAGTCGGGCCGGGGGCGGAAGGTGCACCCCAGCCCGGTGGCCCAGCTCGCGGAGGAGTCGGGCATCGAGGTGCTCAGACCGGCGAAGGCCGGCGACCCTGACTTCCTCGACCGGCTGCGGGCGATCGGCCCGGACTGCTGCCCGGTGGTCGCCTACGGCGCGCTGCTTCCGCAGGCGGCCCTCGACATCCCGCCTCACGGCTGGATCAATCTGCACTTCTCCGTGCTGCCGGCGTGGCGGGGCGCGGCCCCCGTCCAGCACGCCGTACTGCACGGTGACGACGTCACCGGCGCCTCGACCTTCCGCATCGTGAAGGAGCTGGACGCCGGGCCGGTCTTCGGCGTGCTGACCGAGCCGATCCGCGACGACGACACCAGCGGCACGCTGCTGGCCCGGCTCGGCGAGGCGGGCGCGGGCCTGCTGCTGGCCACGCTGGACGGCGTCGAGGACGGTGCCCTGGAGGCGCGCCCGCAGCCCGCGGACGGCGTCAGCCTCGCGCCGAAGATCGAGGTCGACGACGCGCGCGTCGACTGGGCCGCGCCCGCGATGCGGGTGGACCGGCTCGTGCGCGCCTGCACCCCCGCTCCCGGCGCCTGGACGGAGTTCCGCGGCCAGCGGGTCAAGATCGGTCCGGTGCGGCTCGCCCCCGACGCGGACAAGCTCGCGCCGGGCGAGATCGCGGCCACCAGGAAGACCGTGCTCGTCGGCACCGCCAGCCACCCCGTCGAGCTCGGCGAGGTGCAGCCGCAGGGCAAGCGGCAGATGACCGCCGCCGAGTGGGGCCGCGGCGTTCGCTTCGCCGACGGTGAGACGCTGGTCTGAGGGACCTGGTGGCGACCACCACCGACGTGACCGGGCGGTGCCGCGTCGAGGCGGACGCGTTCCGGGCGGTGCACGGCGCGGGCGGACCGTGCGCCGGGCGGCGGGGTGTCGGAGGAAGGCGCTAGGGTTGCCCGCTGGTTCACGGATGACAGGGTCGAGGGTGGCAGGGTCGAGGGTGACAGGGTGAAGCAGGGCAGGGGTCAGGGCGGCGACGCAGGGGGCGGCGCGCCGCGCGGCCGGCGGGGCGGCCAGGCAGAGGGCCGGGGCGGCGGCCAGAACGGTGGCCAGGGTGGCGGACC
>QFZU02000133.1 GCA_003260025.2 Microbispora triticiradicis
TGCCCTCCTTCGGCGGGCCGCCGTACGGAGGGACGTCGCCGGGCGGGCCGGCCGGGCCGCCGGCGGCGGGCGGGTCGCCCGAGCGGCGGACGCTCATCCGGCTGGGGGCGGCGGTGGGGGGCCTGGCCGTGATCGTCATCGGGGTGGCGGCGCTGTCCGGCCCCGGAGGGCAGAGCGGGCCCACGGCCGCCGCCCCCACGGAGACGACCACCCGCGCCGAGACCTCGCCCACCCCCACGCGGACCACCTCGCCGCGCCCGACGCCCGCGACGCCGCGGGCGTCCGGCAGGCCCACGCCCGCGCCCCCCACCCCGGTGCGCCGCGTCTACGGGGGATATCAGGAGTGGCTCGCCGCGTTCGACCACGCCGTACAGGAGCAGGAGAGCCGGGGCGGCATCGAGCAGGGGCTGGCCCGCCGGGCGCACGACACGATCAGGAAGGCGGCCAGGGACCTCCTCCACGACCGGGGCAGAGGCAGAGGCCGGGGGGACAAGGGCGCGAGGCGCGTCTACGACCTGGTCCGCGAGCTTCAGAAGGCGCACCGCGACGGCCGCCTCGCCGACGGCCCGCTGACGAGCTTCCTCGACGCCGGCGGCGTCGGCGGCCGGCCGAACTGACCGTTCCCGGGCTCCGGAGGCGTCAGCGGGGAGGGCGGCGACCGGATTCTCCGGCCGGGCCGGTGTCTGTGGCCGACCCGGTGTCGCGGGTCCAGGAGCCGAGCACCAGCAGGGTCTTGGTGCCGGTCACGTCGCCGGCGCGGCGCAGCCGGTCGATCACCTGCTGAAGGTGGCTGAGGTCGCGGACGCGGACGTGGATGAGCGCGTCCGGATCGCCGGCGATCGTGAACACCTCCTGCACCTCGGGCACGTCCGTGGCGGTACGGATGATCTTCGCGACCGGGGTCGTGCCGGGATACCGCAGTTCGGTGAACGCCTCGATGCCCCACCCCAGCTTGGCGTAGTCGACCCGCACGGTGAAGCCCGTGATGACGCCGATCTCACGCAGCCGGTCGACGCGCCGCTTCACCGCGGCCACCGACAGGCCGATCTCGGCCGCCATCTCCGAGAAGGTCCTGCGCCCGTCCTCGCGCAGCAGGCGTAGCACCTGATGGTCGATCTCGTCTATCTCCGCGATGGGGCCACCTCCGTAACCGACGCAAAGAACAGTACTCATATGAGAGCGATTCTTCATAGTTTTGCGTCGTGGCCGCAGTCTGCCGCGTCGTGCTTGCGTACGGGGCGGGAGGTTGCTGTGCTGTGGGTCACCCCCCAGTAGCCCAGGAGGTTCGCGTGAGTGTGAGCATGTCTCCGCGTCCCGTCTCGCTCGACGACAGGTACGCCGCCGAGAGCGGCACCGTGCTGATGTCGGGCGTCCAGGCGCTGGTCCGCCTGACACTTGAGCAGCGCCGCCTGGACGCCGGGCGCGGCCTGGACACGCGGGTCTTCGTCTCCGGATACCCCGGCTCGCCGCTCGGCGGGGTCGACCTGGAGATGGCGCGGGCCGCGCGGTTCCTGGCGGAGGCGGGCGTGGTGGCCAAACCCGCGCTGAACGAGGAGCTCGCGGCGACGGCGGTCGCCGGCACGCAGTTGCTCGACCTGCTGCCGGGCCGCCGGCACGAGGGCGTGACCGGCTTCTGGTACGGCAAGAACCCCGGCCTCGACCGCGCCGCGGACGCGATCCGGCACGGCAACGTGGCCGGGACGGCGGCGCTCGGCGGCGCGGTGGCCTGGATCGGCGACGACCCCGGCAGCAAGTCGTCGACCGTCCCCAGCACGTGCGAGCCGATGTGCCAGAGCCTGTCGATGCCGCTGTTCGCCCCCGGATCCGTCGCGGAGATCATCGAGCTTGGGCTGCACGCCGTGGCGCTGTCGCGGGCCACCGGGCTGTGGGCCGGGATGAAGATCGTAACCGACGTCGCCGACTCCTCGGCGACCGTCGGCCTCGGGCCGCTCCGCGAGGGCGTCCCCGTGCCGGACCGCACCCCCCGGGGCGCACCGCCCACGCTGGTCGGCCCGGCCTCGCTCGACGCCGAGCACGACATGCTCACCCGCAGGCTCGGCCTGGCCCGCGAGTACGCCCGCGCCCACGACCTCAACCGGGTGACGCACGACGCGCCGCGGGCCACGACAGGCGTGCTCGCGTCCGGCACCTCCTACGCGGTGGTCCTGCGCGCCCTCGCCGACCTCGGCCTGGACGAGACCGCCATGGACGACCTCGGCCTGCGGCTCATCCGGCTCGCCATGCCGTTCCCCCTCGCGTACGACCACCTCGCGGCCATGGCCGCGGGCCTCGACCGGGTGGTGGTGGTCGAGGACAAGGTGCCGTTCCTGGAGGGCCATCTCAAGCAGGCGTTGTACGACACCGATCACCGGCCCGACGTCGTCGGCCGCGGGCTGCTGACGGCCCGTGGCTCCCTCTCCGCCGAGGACGTCGCCGAGGCGCTCGCCGTCTGCCTCGGCAAGGAGCGGCTGCCCCGCCGCGCGGTGGTCCTGTCCGCCCGGCCCGCGGTGCGTCCCCTGCTGCCGCTGGTGGCGGCCCGCACGCCGTACTTCTGCTCGGGCTGCCCGCACAACATCTCCACCCGCGCCTCCGGCGACACGCTGGTCGGCCCGGGCATCGGCTGCCACGCGATGGTCGCGCTCCACACCGAGGGGCGCGGCAGGCAGGTCGGCATGACGCAGATGGGCGGCGAGGGCGCCCTGTGGTTCGGCCTGGCCCCCTTCACCTCCGACCGGCACTTCACGCAGAACCTCGGCGACGGCACCTTCCACCACTCGGGTTCGCTGGCGATCCGCGCCGCCGTGGCCGCCGGCGTCTCGATCACCTACAAGCTGCTCTACAACGACGCGGTGGCGATGACCGGCGGGCAACGCGCCGAGGGCCGCCTCGACGTGCCCGCGCTCACGCGGTCGCTGGCCGCCGAGGGGGTGCGCCGGATCGTGGTCACCACCCCCGAGCCGGAGACCTACCGCGGCGTCCGGCTGGCGCCGATCGCGTCCGTACGGCACCGCGACGACCTCCAGGAGGTGGAACGGGAACTCGCGGAGGTCGACGGGGTGACCGTGCTGGTCCACGACGACCGCTGCGCGGCGGAGGAGCGGCGGCTGCGCAAACGCGGCAAACTGCCCACGCCGACGGCGAAGGTGGTGGTGAACGAGCGGGTGTGCGAGGGCTGCGGCGACTGCGGCGAGGCGTCCACCTGCCTGTCGGTCCAGCCGGTGGAGACCGAGTTCGGCCGCAAGACCCGCATCCACCAGGCGTCGTGCAACTCCGACCTGAGCTGTCTCAAGGGCGACTGCCCGTCGTTCCTGCTCGTCGAGCCCCGCCCGCGGGTCCGGGACGCGGTGCCCGCGCCGCCGGTCGCGCTGACCGAGCCGGCGCCGAGGTTCTCCGGGCGGCCGGTTCTGCTGCGGCTGCCCGGCATCGGCGGCACCGGCGTGGTCACCGTCTCACAGATCCTCCAGATGGCCGCGCACCTGGACGGCCTGCACGCCGCCGGGCTCGACCAGACCGGGCTGGCGCAGAAGGGCGGCCCGGTCGTCAGCGACGTGCGCATCTCCCCGCACCCGATCACGGGCTCGGTGCGCGCCACCCGGGGCGCGGCCGACGTCCTGCTCTGCTTCGACCTGCTCGGCGCCGCCGCGGACGGCACCCTCGCCGTCGCCTCGCCCGGACGCACGGTCGCCGTCGTGAACACCGCGATCGTGCCGACCGCCGCCATGCTGACCGGCCGCGCCGCGCTACCCGGGCCTGAGGACGCGCTCGCCCGCCTGGAGTCGGCCACCGTGCCGGGCGGCAACGTCCACCTGGACGCGGGGGCGCTGTCCGACGCGCTGTTCGGCGACCACATGCCCGCCAACCTCCTGCTGGTGGGCGCGGCCTACCAGCACGGCTGCCTGCCGCTCTCGGCGGACGCCGTCGAGCGGGCGATCGGGCTCAACGGGGCCGCCATCGAGACGAACCTCGCCGCCTTCCGGTGGGGCCGGGCCGCCGTACTGGACCGCGAGGCCGTGTTCGGGGCAGTGTTCCGGGCCGCGACCCCGGGGACCGCGGCCCTGCACGAGACACGGGAGGAGACGGCGGAGGAGACCCTGGAAGACACGCTGTCCTTGCGAATCGCCGACCTGACCGGATACCAGAACGCCGGGTACGCCGGGTCGTACGCCCGCGAGGTGCGCCGGGTGGCCGCCCTGACCGCCGAGCGCGCGGGGGAGAAGGCGGGCGACCGGATCGCGATCGCGTACGCCCGGGGGCTGCACAAGCTGCTGGCGTACAAGGACGAGTACGAGGTCGCGCGGCTGCACCTCGACCCGGTGGAGCGCGCCAGGCGCGAGCGGGAGTTCGGCGCGGACGCCGACGTGTCGGTGCTGCTGCATCCGCCGCTGCTCAGGGCGATGGGCCTGAAACGGAAGATCAGGCTGCGCCGGTCCGCCGGCGTCGTGTTCCGCGGGCTGCGCGCCGCCCGTGCGCTGCGGGGCACCGCTGCCGACGTGTTCGGGTACGCCGCCGTCCGCAGGGTGGAGCGCACGCTACCCGGGGAGTACCGCGAGCTGGTGCGGCGGGCCCTCGACCGGCTCACTCCGGCGAACGCCGCCGCCGTCGCCGAGATCGCCGCGCTGCCGGACATGATCCGCGGCTACGAGGGCATCAAGCTCGCCAGGGTGGCCGAGTTCCGCGACCGGGCCGCGACCCTTCTCGCCCGGCTGGACGACCCGTCACCCGTGGAGGCACAGTGATTGGGGAGGCACGGTGACCGTCGAGCGGCTGCTGCCCGGGCAGGACGCCCGGGACCTGATCGAGCTGACCCGGGAGATCGCCGACAAGGAGCTCGCCCGCCGCGTCGACGAGCACGAGCGCGCCGAGACCTATCCCGAGGGGCTCTTCGCCACGCTCGGCTCCGCCGGGCTGCTCGGCCTGCCCTATCCGGAGGAGTACGGCGGGAGCGGCCAGCCGTACGAGGTGTATCTCCAGGTCATCGAGGAACTCGCGGCGCGGTGGGCGGCCGTCGCGGTCGCGGTCAGCGTCCACACGCTGGCCTGCTTCCCCCTGGCGGAGTACGGCACGGCGGAGCAGCGGGAGCGCCTGCTGCCGGACATGCTGGCCGGGCGGCTGATCGGCGGCTACAGCCTGTCGGAGCCGCAGGCCGGCTCCGACGCCGCCGCCCTGACCTGCAGGGCCGAGAAGACCGAGGGCGGCTACCGGATCACCGGCACCAAGGCGTGGATCACGCACGGCGGCCGGGCGGACTTCTACGCGCTGTTCGCCCGCACCGGCCCGGGCTCGCGCGGCATCTCCTGCTTCCTCGCGCCCGGCGCGGCCGAGGGCCTGACGTTCGGCCGCCCCGAGGAGAAGATGGGCCTGCACGCCATCCCGACCACCACCGCGCACTGGGACGGCACGGTGATCGAGGCGGACCGGCTCATCGGCGCGGAGGGACAGGGCCTCTCCATCGCCTTCGGGGCGCTCGACTCCGGCAGGCTGGGCATCGCCGCCTGCGCGACCGGGCTCGCCCAGGCCGCGCTCGACGAGGCCGTCGCGTACGCCAAGGAGCGCGAGACGTTCGGCAAGAAGATCATCGACCATCAGGGGCTCGGCTTCCTGCTCGCCGACATGGCCGCCGGGGTCGACGCCGCCCGCGCCACCTACGTCGACGCGGCCCGCCGCCGCGACGCCGGGCTGCCGTACAGCAGGCAGGCCAGCGTCGCCAAACTGGTCGCGACCGACACCGCGATGCGGGTCACCACCGATGCGGTCCAGGTCTTCGGCGGGTACGGCTACACGCGCGAGTTCCGGGTCGAGCGCTACATGCGCGAAGCCAAGATCATGCAGATCTTCGAGGGCACCAACCAGATCCAGCGCCTCGTCATCAGCCGCCACCTCGCCAGGTAGCTCGTCGACCTGGTCGAAGCGCCACCGTCACTGGAGGCTGGGCAGCCTGTAGACCCAGTACGCGCCCTGCCGGCCGGAGATGTCGTACGGCGTCCTCACCGCATCCGGATAACCGTACGTCGTGGGGATCTTGCTGCCCCGTGTCCTGTCCAGGGAGGCTTCGGGGGTGTCGTAGACGCTCTCGACGGTGATGGAGACCGCGCTCCCGGCGTCCTTCGCCGCGGCGACGAGGTCGTCCTGGAAGATCCGGAGGCGGGCCTTGCAGCCCGTGCACGGCCCGATGTTGCTGATCAGGATGACCTGGACGCTCTGGGCGGCGACGCTGAATCCCCGGCCGGTCATCCAGTCGTAGGCCTCGAGCAGAGTGGTGACCTCGCTGTCCTGCTGCGAGAGCTTGGCCTCGTCCACGCTGATCTCCGCGGGACGTTCGGCACCGTCTGCCCTCGTGAGGGTGTAGTAGCCCTGGCCGGACTTGGGCGCCGCGACCGGGGTCAGGTAGCAGCTTTCATCGTCGCCCTGGGAAGGGATGTTCCCGTCGACGATCACCATGATCCGGGAGTACAGCCCGGGTTCCCCTACCTGATGGTCCTTCGCGGCGAGCTGGTGGACTACGGCCAGTTCCCGCACGATTGCCTGGGTTCGCGCGTCAGAGCCCTGGGCGTGAGTGTGTGACATCGTTGTCCTCTTCGATCCGGGGACTCCACCTTCTCACCGGGGGAGAGGTAATCAAGGGGTGCCGGTGTCCTGTTCCGGCCAGCACCGCAGGCAGTGGCCCTGTCGCCGCATATCCGTACCGATCCGAAGCCGGTTCCACGGCTCAGCTGATCCAGTTGACGAGAACGCCTATGGGCACGGACGCCACCAGGCCGAGCGCGAAGAACAGCAGCTGCTGGCGCCGTTCGGCGCGAATGGTGGCCTTTGTCTCACCGATCAGAATCTCCCGGATCTTCTCGGCCTGCTCCTTGTCGACTTCAAGAAGCTTCTGCTGCCGTTGGGCTTCGGTGAGGAGAGTTTCGCGGGCCGCCTGCTGCGCTTTGAGATCGCGCTGGAGCTCGTTCATCAGGGTCGCCGCTTCGGTGAACGCGTCGCTGACTGCTCTGATCCGGTCGTTCAGCCGCTTGCCGGGCTCGTCGGCGGCCGCGTCGAGTCGTCGCCGGTCCCGGCCACGTCGCAGCCGATCCAGAACTCCGAGGGCGACATACGGCATCGACAGGAGGGCACCAGTCAAGATCCAGACAGGGCTCAGCGGGTTGATCGCGGGAGCTGGAATCCGATCGATCAACGTATAGGTGGTGGCGACGGTCAATGCGATCGCAGAAAGAGTCGCGGCCTTGTACAAGCCTTGTAAGAGGCGCCTGCCGTACTTGGAGAGCGGGGAAGCCGGGTGGCCGGAGGAGGCGTCCGAGTCATTGCTCATGCCTCAATTGGACCCCGTCGCCGTGCCGCCGGAAGGATCATCGGCCAAATCATGCGGACGGCCACGAGCCGGGACGACGCATGCACCGGTCGATCGCCTCACGGGCTCGATGGTGCGAACTGGACTGTATGTGGGCGTAGGCACGTTGCCT
This sequence comes from Microbispora triticiradicis, assembly GCA_003260025.2. GTDB lineage: Bacteria > Actinomycetota > Actinomycetes > Streptosporangiales > Streptosporangiaceae > Microbispora > Microbispora triticiradicis. The sequence goes on from QFZU02000133.1 coordinate 7,458, forward strand.
GCCGCTCGGCTTCTCCCAGGCAAGCGTGTGAGGCCGCGGCTTGTGCCTCCGGATATTGCGGCCGGCTGTTCCTGCGCGGCCGCCGACGCATTATGTTTCGAATGCTCGTCTCGGTAGGTCTACGCAATCGTCATCATCCTCGTGGCCGGTTTCCGCCCGTACCCTCGTGGTGGAGCGATGCAATGAGGGCATGACGGTCAGACAGTCTCGAGTCCTGCGCACGGTGGTGGCGTCGGCTGCGCTCCTGGCATCCGCCGTCGCGGGTGCCGCCCTGGCCTCCGCACGCACCGCTGCGCGGCCCCCGCAGCGTCTCCCTGTCGCGGCGGAAGAGTCTCCGCCGGATCTCTCCTCGGCGGCTGCGTCCGCGTCGGCGCGCCGCGGCCGGCGGCTACTACGAGCGCTCCTCCTGGCACTGCTCCTGGCCGCCATCGCGGCCGCCGCGTGGGGCGCCCTGTCGCCGCTGTCGCTGGATTGGGCGCGCTGGACGCTGGCCGGCCTGGCCCTGGCCGCGACGGCGTCCCTGACGATCGCCTTCCTGGTCGGACCCGCCGCTCGGTACCTGTCCGGCGAACGTGTGCCACTCACCGAAATCGAGCGTACGCAGATGACCGCCAGTGAGCGGGTGGAAGCCCTCAACGCCGCCCGCCACACTCTGATCCAGGCTGCCACCGGCCTCGTCGTCATCGGTGGCGTCGCCTTCACCGCACTCGGCCTCTGGTACACCGCCCGTACCGTCGAAACTGCCCAGGAAAGCCAGATCACAGATCGCTACACCAAGGCCGTCGAACAACTCGGCTCCACCAAACAGGACGTACGCCTGGGCGGCATCTACGCACTCCAGCGCTTGGCCACTGACTCCCCCCGCGACAAAGACACCATCCGCAATGTGCTGGCAGCCTTCGTTCGCAATCACGACTTCTGCACCTTGGCAACGGGACAGGCGAAGCCTCCCAAGGACTGCACTGCTTCGGACCGAGATGCCATCGCCGAGATGCCGCGTACCAGGCCAGGGGCCGATGTACACGCAGCTCTCATCATCGCCCCCACACTCGCTGACCACACCACGTTCGACGCGTATGCCGACTTCTCGCGAGCGCGCTTCCCACGAGCCGATCTAAGCCGCGTGGCATTGAGCAACTCGTTCATGACGGACACGAATGGGAAGGCCGTCTACTTCCCCACCGTCGACCTGAGCGGGGCGCTGCTGATGGGCGCGGACCTGTACGACGCAATGCTGATCGGGGCGATCCTCGAGGACGCGGACCTGCGCGGGGCGTTTCTGAGAGACGCGAATCTGAAAGGCGCGGACTTGAGTTACTCGGATCTACGTTGGGCGGACCTGAGGGGTGCGGCCCTTGAACAGGGAAAACTGCACTGGGCGAATCTGGCCGGGGCAGACCTCAGGGGGGCACACCTGGACGGTGCGGACTTGACCGGCGCCAACCTGCACGGTGTACGGGGAATGACCGAAAAGCAGATACGAGCGGTAGCCACCGTGGATTCGGCGACGCAGTTCTGAAGGCGATCGGCAATGCCCGCCACTTGTGCGGCCAAGATCATGCGGACTTCCGAGGGCGACAATCGGATCCGGCGCCGCGTCGTCGGCCGCCGCTTTGCCCGCTGAAGACGGCCGCGTGCGGCACCGGGCCCACGCGTTAGTCTCGCTCCGGAGCCTCATACCTGGACGACGCGGACGGAGGTGCGTGCGGCGGATGACCGAGACGGACCCGCACATCCATGTCGAGCAGAAGGTCATGCAGGCCGGTGCCGTCTACCGCGGTCTGCTTGCGTCGTCGCTGGGGCGCGCGCCCGACGCGCCGAGCGTCGTCACCACCGGGTGCGGTCTCCAGGTGCCGTACGCGATGACCTCGCCTCGTCCGGAGAGCGTCACCTGCCTCACGTGCCGCGAGCACGCGCATCGGGAGCACCTGCGTTACGCCGAGCAGGTGGAGCGCCTGGGCGGGATGCCCGGCGCGCCCGTGACCGGGGCTCAGGCGGCCGAGGCCGCGCGATGGGCCCGCGACGTCGCGAAGCGGTTCTCGGGCCGGTAACCCGCAGAACACCGGGCCTCCCGGGATGGGAAGACCCGGTCGGCGCCCGTTCCGATCACGGCGTACCGTGGTGGGCGTTATATCCCTTAAATCGCTAAATGGGGGAATCGTGGGGAAGCCGGTTCTGCAGATCGTCGTCGCCAGCACGCGACCGGGGCGGACGGGGCTGCCGGTCGCGCGGTGGTTCCGGGAGCGCGCGGTCGCGCACGACGCGTTCGAGGTCGAGCTCGTCGACCTGGCGGAGGTGAACCTCCCGTTCCTGGACGAGCCCCACCACCCCCGGCTGCGGCAGTACGTCAACCAGCACACCAAGGAGTGGAGCGCGACCATCGAACGCGGCGACGCCTTCGTGTTCGTCACCCCGGAGTACAACTACGGCTTCAACGCGGTGCTGAAGAACGCCATCGACTACCTGCACCACGAGTGGCAGTACAAGCCGGTCGGGTTCGTCAGCTACGGCGGGGTCTCCGCCGGGACGCGCGCGGTGCAGATGCTCAAGCAGGTCGTCACCACGCTGAAGATGGTGCCGGTGTCCGAGGCGGTCTCGATCCCGTTCGTCACCCGGTTCGTCGACGCGGAGGGCGACCTGCGGCCCAACGACGTGATGGACAGCTCGGCGGACGCGATGCTGGCCGAGCTCGCCCGGCTCGCCGCCGCGCTGCGGCACCTGCGCCCCGCCGCCTGACGCCCGGGAACGCGGCCGGGAATCAAGCCGGGGGTGGTCACCCGGGCAGGGAGCCGGTCTCGGGGTCTCGTCCGGTGAGGCAGTAGACCCCGCCGGCCGGGTCGCGCATGACGATCCAGTGCCGCCCGCGCGCCACGAACGCCGCCCCGTGCTGCTCGTGCCGTACGCGGGCGGCCTCGGGATCGGCGCAGGCCAGGTCGACGTGGGCGGTGCGGCCCGGCCCGTCGCCGAGCCGCTGCAGCAGGAGGCGTACGGGCATGTCCGGGCTTCGCAGCACCGTGAACTCGGGCAGCGAGCCGTTGAGCGGGGGCCATCCGGTCAGCGCCGCCCAGAACGTCACCTCCTCGCCGTACGCGCCGGGGGCGATGTCGAGGCAGACCTGGTCGAGGCGGGTGGCGGCGAACACGGGCGGCCGCCGGGCCGCCCCCTTCCATGGCGTGAGGCAGAACGCCCTGCCCTCGGGGGAGCGGAGCACGGCCCAGTCGCCGTGGTCGGCCGCGACGGCGGCGCCGAGCGCGATGGCCCTGGTCACCTCCGCGCGGACGTCGTCCACCTCCAGATCGACGTGGGCTCCGCCGCCGTCGCGTACGGCCTGGAGCTTCACGCAGGCGTCGCCGTCCTCCGGCAGCAGCGTGGCCCACTCTCCGTCGCCGCCCCGGCGGGCCGACAGCCCGGTGCCGGTGACGGCGGTCCAGAACGCCGCGCCCGCCGCGAACCGATCACGGGGCCGGTCGACATAGGCCACGATCCAGCGCACCATGAGCGGAGCCTAGTCCGCCAGCAGGGGGAGCAGCGCCGCCTCCAGGTCCGCCGGCACGCGGTAGTGGACGCTGGTCATGCCGAGGGCGCTCGCCGCTGCGACGTTCTCGGCCCGGTCGTCCACGAACAGGCACCGCTCCGCGGGCGCGCCCGCGTGCTCGACGGCGATCTCGAAGATCCGCCGGTCGGGCTTGACCACGCCCACGTCGTAGCTGCTCACCACGTGATCGAAGGCGTCGTGCAGCTCCAGCTCACGCAGGTGGGCGGCCAGCTCGGAGGTCGCGTTGCTGACGAGCACGACGGGGACGCGGGCGCGGGCCCGCGTGAGCAGCGCCAGCACCTCCTCGTCGGCCCAGGTGCGGGCCGTGACCCACTCGTCGATCAGCGCGCCCGCCCGCGCCGCCGAGCCCACCAGCTCGGCGAGGACGGGCACGGCCGACGCCAGCCACTCCTCGCGGGTCACGAGCCCGGTCAGTGCGGGGACCACCAGCGCCGAAGCGCCGGTCACCCGGGCCACCGTCCCCGGCTCCACGCCGTACGCCTGCTCGATCTCCGCCTGCTGCTCCAGGTCCTGCAGTTTCAGGACGCCGTCGAAGTCGCACAGCACCGCGTCGAATGGTCTGCCCGCCACGCTTCAGAGCCTACGCGGCCAGTGCCGTGTAGAAGGCGATGTGGCGTTCGGCGGCGGCGGACCAGGTGTGGCGGGCGGCGAGCTCCCGGCCCGCCGTACGCCTGCCGGGGTCGTCGCCGGCGAGGGCGTCGCGAAGCCCGGAGGCGAGGGCGGGCGGCCCGGCGGCGAAGCGCGCGGCCGGGCCGAAGACCTCCCGCAGCACCGGCAGGTCGCGGACCACCAGGGGGACGCCCGCCGCGAGCGCCTCCATCGCGGCGAGGCCGAAGCCCTCCTTCAGGGAGGGGAAGGCGAAGGCGTCCGCGCCCGCCACCAGCGACGGCAGATGGGCGTCGGGCACCGGGCCGAGGACCACCGGGCCGGCGCCCAGCTCCGCCGCGCGGGCCTCCCACCGCGCCCGGTAGTCGCGGTAGTCGAAGAGCGTCTCGCCGCCGGCGATGACCAGCCGGACGTCCGGGTGCGTCCCGCGCAGCAGCGCGTACGCCTCCAGCAGGTCGAGCGAGCCCTTGCGCGGCTCGATGCCGCCGACCGTCAGGACGTAGGTCCCCAGGCGGCGGCGCCACTCGCGGACGGCGGCCGGGTCGGCCGACGCGAACCGCTCGGCGGCGACCCCGTTGGGGATCACCGTGGCCCTGATGCCCCAGCCGGCCTCCAGCTCGGCCGCCACCGCCGCCGACACGCAGACGTGCGCGTACGGGGTGACGATCGCGCGCTCGTGGCAGGCGGCCAGCTCGGGGGTGGTGAAGTGGTCGATGTGGTGGACCGTGCGCACGCAGTCGCCCGCCGCGTTGGCGCTGATGCAGTCCTGGGCGTGCACGACGTCGTAGGCGGCGGCAGCTGGGGCGAAGGCCGCGCGCAGCACGGCGATCGACCGCAGCACCCGCGCGCCGACGGACTCGCCGGGGATGTCGGGGAACGGCACCACCCGCAGCCGTACGGCGGGCTCGACCGGGCGGAAGAACCCCGCGTCGCCGCCCCGGCCGAGCGTCCACACCGTCACCCGCTGCCCGGCCGCCGCCAGCGCCTCGGCCAGGGCGAGGGTGTGGACGACCCCGCCGCGTGGCTTGGTCGAGTAGCTGAGCAGCGCGATGTTCACGTGGCGGTCTCCCGGTAGACGTCCGGCCTGCGCTCCCGGATGTGGTGGAGGATGCGCCGGGCGCGGTCGATCTCGGCCGCGACGTCGATCTCGGCGACGGCGAGCCCGGCCTTGGACCAGGTGCGGGCGAGCACGTCGCCGCCCGGGCCGACGACCTTGGCCTGCCCGAGGAACCGCATGCCGCCCATCACCCCGGTCTGGTTGGAGGAGGCGAGCACGACCTGGTTCTCGGCGGCCCGCGCCTGGTCGTACAGGTCGAAGAGGCGTGACTGCCGGTCCTGTGCCATCCGCGGCGCGCGGTTGGTGACGCTGGTCGGCCAGGCCGACAGGCAGGCGAGGATCTGCGCGCCGCCGAGGGCGAGGCTGCGGGCCGACTCCGGGAAGGTCTTGTCGTAGTCGATCAGCATGCCGATCCGCCCGGCGGGGGTGTCGAACGGCTCGAACCGGTCGCCGGGCGCGTAGGCCGCCGTCTCGCCCGCGGGCAGGTGCACCTTGCGGTGCAGCCCGAGCACGCCGTCGCCGCTGACGCAGACGGCGGCGTTGTAGCGGGCGTCGCCGCCGTCCTCGCAGAACCCGACGCACACGACCATCTCGGCGGCCAGCGCCGCCACGCGGGCGATCACCGCGTCGTCCGGCTTCAGCGCGGGCGGCAGCGCGTCGGGGTCGGGGCGGCGCAGGTCGGCGAGGTAGCCGCCGAGCGCGGCGTCGGGCAGCACCAGCAGCCCCGCGCCCGCGCCGCGCGCGTCGGCGATCAGCTTGGCCACGCGGGCGAGGTCGAACTCCAGGTCGCGGCCGAAGTGGGCGGCCGCGGCGGCGATCCGCAGCACGCTCACGATCGGCCTTCGCCCGGCGGCCCGTACGTCTCCGGGCGGCGGTCGCGCAGGTGGCCCATCGACCGGCGGGCGGTCTCCAGCGCCGCCGGCACGTCGATCTCCGCGACCGCCATGCCCGCCCCGACGCCGGTCCCGGCGAGGATCTCGCCGCCGGGCTCCACGACCTTCGCGCTGCCGACGAAGCGCAGCGACCCGAACGTGCCGGCCTGGTTCGCCGACAGCCACACGATCTGGTTCTCCAGGGCCCGCGCCCGGTCGAACAGGTCGAACCGCCGCTTCCAGCGGTCCCGCTCCAGGTCTGGCGCCGCGTCCGTACGGGACCCGGGCCAGGCCGACACGCACACCCCGATCTGCGCGCCGTCCAGGGCCAGCGCGCGGGCGGCCTCCGGGAACGCCTTGTCGTAGCAGATCATCATGCCGATCCTGCCGACCGGCGTGTCGAAGGCGCGGAACCCGTCGCCGGAGGAGTAGCTGGCGTTCTCGCCGAGCGGCTGGTGGACCTTGCGGTGGTTGCCGAGGACCCCGTCGCCGCTCACGCACACCACGCTGTTGTAGCGGGCGTCGCCGCCGTCCTCGCAGTAACCCGCGACCACCACCATGTCACCGGCGAGCGCGGCCAGCCGCCGGATCTCGGGGCCGTCCACCGCGAGCGGGGGAGGCCCCGCGTCCGCGGCGTCGCCGTCGAGGCTGAGAAGGTAACCGCCCAGGCACGCCTCGGGCAGCGCGAGCAGCCGTACGTCGCCGGTGCGGGCCTCCTTGATCAGGCGTTCGGCGACCGCGAAGTCGTCTTCGAGGTCGCGGCCGAACCCGGCGGACACCGCCGCCATGCGAAGGGCGCTCACGCGGTCCCCAATCCGGTCACCGGGCCGCCCACGGCCTCCGTGACCTGTCCGTCGGGCCAGCGCAGCGACACGCCCCGGCCGGTGGTCAACTCCCCGCAGACCCGCGAGACGGCCGGGCCCGCGGGCGGCGCCGGCGCGTCCGGCCGGTCCGCCGTCAGCATGCCGAAGCCGGGAAAACAGGTGAGCCAGTCGCCCATGGAGGCGGCGGCCGGGCGCGGCACCGCGGCCACGTCCAGCACGGCCCCGCAGCCGCCCGCCTCGGCCAGCATGCCGAGCGTGCCGGCGATCCCGGCCATCGACACGTCCTTGGCGGCGGCGGGCCCGGCCGCCGCGACCGCGCCGAGCATCTCGCGCAGCTCATCCGTACGGCGGCCGGTGGTGGAGTCCCACTGGCGGCCCCGGTACCCGGGCCGCCAGCCGCCGCCGAGGTCGGCGGTGAGCCGTACGGCGTAGCCCGGGCGCCCGCCGCCTCCCGGCACCGGCCGGGCGGTCCGTCCCAGCGCGGTGACCGACAGCGCCGCGGGAACCCCGAGCTGCGTGTGCCCGCCGAGCACCGGCACGCCGTACGCGCGGGCGGCCCGTGAGAGGCCGCCGATCACCCGGGCGGCGTGCGCGGCGTCGGGCGCGGCGAGCGCGTCGAGCAGCCCGGCCGGGGCGGCGCCCATCGCGGCGAGGTCGTTGAGGTTCACCAGGACCGAGCACCAGCCGGCCCACTCCGGGTCCCGCTCGACCATGGACGGCACGATCGCGTCGCAGGCGGCGACGAGATCGCTGCCGGGCACCGGCGCGCCGTCGTCGCCGACGAAGCCCGGCCCGCCCAGCCGCGCCGGACCGCTCGGCAGGGCGGCCAGCAGCGGGCCGAGCGCCGACT
>QFZU02000134.1 GCA_003260025.2 Microbispora triticiradicis
GGGCGCCGTGGCGGACGCCCCGGCGTCCGTCGCACCGGCCGCCGTCGCGGCCCCGGGCCGGCCGGACGCCGGCGCCGCCAGGGCCGCCGACCCCGGACCTTCCATCAGCATGAGGGCCGCGACGAATGCCGCGACGGCCGCTCCGCGCAAACTACGCAACCGTCAGCCCCGTCCCGCGAACCCGGCGATATCGGCAGAAACCTTAGCGTGTCCGTTGGTCATCTCGCCCACATTCGCCACATGCGCCGCCGGTCGGACGATCACCGGGTCGCCCGCCGGCTCCCTGTCCGGGAAAGCGGATGACCGGGAGGCGGCCGGAGCGCGAGAATGCGCCCCATGTCCCAGGCGACACTGCGTACGGGCCGGATCGAGCTCGTCCCGCTGTCCGACGAGCACCTCGAAGACGAGATCGAGCTGGACGCCGACCCCGAGGTCATGCGTTACATCACGGGCCGTGCCCGCGACCGTGCGGAGGTCGAGGCGCTCCACCGCCGGAGACTCGCCGCCGCGGAGCGCGTCGCCGGGCTCGGCTTCTGGGCCGGTCTCGTCGACGGGCGGTTCGTCGGCTGGTGGATCCTGGAGCCGCCCACCCGCGCCGACCAGGGTCCGGTCGAAGGGCAGGCCGAACTCGGCTACCGGCTCCTGCGCCACCGCTGGCGTCAGGGGCTGGCCGGCGAGGGGGCCCGCGAACTGGTGCGGCATGCCTTCGAAGACCTTCGGCTGTCCCGCGTCTTCGCCGAGACGATGGCGGTCAACACCGCCTCCCGCGCGACGATGACCGCGATCGGCATGCGGTACGTCCGTACGTTCCACCCGGACTGGGAGGAACCGCTCCCCGGGAGTCATCTCGGCGAAGTCGAGTACGAGATCACCCGGGAGCAGTGGCTCGCCTCCCGGGCGGCCGGAGCGTAACGGCCCGGCCGAGTCGGCTCCGGTTCTCATCGCGGCCTGGCGGTGCTCTCCCTGATCACCAGATCGGTGGACAGCTCGACCCTGCGGGCCTCGGTGTTCTCGCCGCGGCCCATGGCCAGCACCATCCGCGCGGCGAGGGCCGCCATCTCCTCCAGAGGCTGGCGTACGGTGGTCAGCGGCGGCCACGCGGAACTGGACAGCGGCAGGTCGTCGAAGCCGACCACGCTGAGGTCCTCCGGCACCCGCAGGCCGCGCTGGCGCGCGGCCTCGAACACGCCGAACGCCTGCATGTCGCTGCCCGCGAAGATGGCGGTCGGGGGAGTCTCCAGCGAGAGCAGCGAGTGGCCGTGGTCGTGGCCCGAGTTGACCAGGAAGTCGCCGTACCGGATGAGCTCGGGGTCGATGGACACCCCCGCGGTCTCCAGCGCGGCCCGGTAGCCGTCGATCCTGGCCCGGCTGCAGAGCATGTCGGGCGGGCCGCCGATCATGCCGATCCGGGTGTGGCCGAGGTCGAGGAGGTGACGCGTGGCCGCCAGGCCGCCGTGCCAGTTGGTCGCGCCGACCGACGCCACCCCCGGCGGCGGCTCGCCCTCGGGATCGACGACGACGAACGGGATCGAACGCGCGCTGAGCTGGCCCTGCTGACGCACGGAGAGGCGTGAGCTGACGATGATGACGCCGTCGGTCCGCCGTGCCGCGATGCGTTCCAGCCAGTCGCGGCCGGGTCCCGCATGGGTGTGCAGCACCGAGATCACCACGCTCGCCGCGGCCTCGTGCGCGGCCTGCTCGGCCCCGCGCACCAGCTCCATGGCCCACGGGCTCTCGATCTCGGCGAACACCAGGTCAAGTAAACCGACCGGGCCGTCGCCCTGCCCGGTCCTGCGCTGGTAGCCGTGCTTCTGCAGGAGGCGCTCCACCCGCTGGCGGGTCTCCGGCGCCACCTCGGGACGGCCGTTGATCACCTTGGACACGGTCGGAACGGAGACCCCGGCCTCCTCCGCTATCTGGGCGATGGTCACCCGCCTTTTCACTGGCATGGTGCAGATCGTAGCCGAAAGTTTCGGGGGAGCCGTACCGGATACCTCCTGATGGCGCGGATGTCGCAGGTGATCAAGGCCGCGATGCTCTTGACGCTTAACGACCGTATTACATATTCTCCGGTCCGCGAAAACATTCGGATATCAGCCGAAACTTTTCAAAAAGCGGACAGAGGAGAGGCAGGCCCGTCGCCCCTCCGGCCACGCCACTGGTTTCGAGGTTTAGGAGAATCGATGACGCTGCTGCGCGTGTCCGGATCCCGGCTGGTGAACGAGACGGGTGACACGGTCCGGCTCCGGGGGGTCGGCCTGGGCGGCTGGCTCAACATGGAGAACTTCATCACCGGCTACTCGGCCAACGAGTCCTCGATGCGCGCGGCGGTCCGCGGGGTGCTCGGCGAGGAACGCTACGAGCTGTTCTTCGACCGTTTCCTGACCTCGTTCTTCACCGAGGCCGACGCCGACCTCCTGCGCGACATGGGCGTCAACTGCGTACGCATCCCGGTGAACTACCGCCACTTCGAGTCGGACGACCGGCCGATGGAGATCATCGAGCGGGGGTTCCACCACCTCGACCGGGTCGTCACGATGCTCGGCGAGCGCGGCGTCTACAGCGTCATCGACCTCCACGCGCTCCCCGGGGCGCAGAACCAGCACTGGCACTCCGACAATCCCACCCATGTCGCCTCATTCTGGCAGCACCGACACTTTCAGGATCGGGCGGTCCACCTCTGGGAGGCGGTGGCCGACCACTACAAGGACAATCCGTGGGTGGCCGGCTACAACCCGGTCAACGAGCCGGGCGATCCGAGCGGCCAGGTGATCGGCCCCTTCTACGACCGGCTGGTCAAGGCGCTGCGCGCTGTCGACCCCGCCCACGTGCTCTTCCTGGACGGCAACACCTACTCGACGGACTTCTCGGTGTTCCGGGAGGTGTACGAGAACACGGTGTTCGTCTGCCACGACTACGCCCTGGCCGGTTTCGCCCACGGCGGGCCGTACCCCGGCTACACCCGGGGCGAGTGGTGCGACCGCGAGGAGCTGGAGCGCACCTTCGCCCGCCGCACCGCGTTCCAGCGCGAGACGGGCACCCCGATCTGGGTCGGCGAGTTCGGGCCCGTCTACACCGGCGACCCCGCGGTGGACGAGCAGCGCTACCGGATCCTCAGCGACCAGCTGGAGATCTTCGACGCCCACGGGGCCGGCTGGTCCATCTGGACCTACAAGGACGTCGGCCTGCAGGGCCTCGTCTGCGCCGGCGGGACGTACATGGAGCGGTTCGGGCCGTTCATCGCGAAGAAGAAGCGTCTCGGCGCCGACCGGTGGGGCTCCACGATGGAGGAGACGGCCAACGAGCTCGCGCCGCTGCACCGCCTGATCGACACCGAGTTCCCCTCCTGGACCCCCTACCCCTGGGGCGCCCGCTACCAGACCGACGACCTCATCCGGCACATCCTGATCGCGCAGGCGCTGCTGCCCGAGTACGCCGAGCTGTTCGGCGGGCTGGACGACGACGAACTGGTCGCGCTCGCGGACTCCTTCGCCCTGTCCGCCTGCACCAGGCGGGAGCCGCTCATCCAGCTCCTCGGTGACAACCTGTCCGCGGGCTAGCCGACGAACTCGGGAAGGGGCACGTTCCCGAATTCCCGCCTCGGCGCAGGCCGGCGGGATACAGTGCGGCAAGGCCACGCGTCTGTGACCTTCTTGAACGGCCCTTACTCGCCTACTGTCGAAGCGAGGGGATGGCGAACTGGGAGCCCGCGTGCCTGGAACCTGCGACGTCGTGATCATCGGTGGTGGCGTGATCGGCTGTGCGATCGCGCACCGGCTCGCCGCGCGGGGCACGAAGGTCGCGGTGGTCGACTCGGGCCAGCGGCTCGGGCTCGGCGCCTCCGACGCCGCCATGGGCGGCATCCTCACCCAGACGGAGCCGTCCTGTCTCGGCCCGCTCAGCGTCGTCATCAAGCGCAGCCGGGACATCTACCCCCGGTGGCTGGAGGAGGTCGCGGCCGCCTCGGGCCTCACGGTCCCGGTGCTGGAGGGCGGCGACATACAGGTCGCCCTCGACGAGGCCGAGATGGAGCGCCTGGAGTCCGAGGTCCTGCCCGAGTGGAAGAACTCGCCGTTCCAGGTGGTGCGCCTGACCGCCGCCGACGCCAGAGACCTGGAGCCCCTGCTGAGCGATCGGGTGGTCGGGGGGTTCCTGCTGCCGCAGGAGCTCGCGCTCGACCCCCGCGTGCTGATGGCCTCGCTGGGCCGCGCGGTGCTGGAGCACCCGGGGATCCGCGTGCACAACCAGGCGCACGCCACCGCCCTGCGCTCCTCGCCGGGCGGCGTCGAGGTGGACCTGCACGACGGCCGCCGGCTGCGCGCGGAGACGGCCGTGGTCGCCGCCGGGCACCTGAGCGGGGTGTTCCTGCCCCGCCTCCGCGAGCACCTGTTCCCGATCAAAGGTGTGGCGTTCGACCTGCGGCCTCCCGGTGCCACCACCTACCCCCTGCGCCACCACGTCTTCGCGGAGTTCACCGACGGTGAGCGGGAGTACTTCCCCTACCTCGTGCCGCGGCACGACGGCCGGGTGGCCGCGGGCGTCACCTACGAGGAGAACGTCGGTGACGTGACGGTGACCGCCGAGGCGATCGAGGAGATCCGGCAGGGCGTCGCCACCCTCATGCCGGAGGCGGCGACCTGGCCGATCGGCAGGCGCTGGGCCGGCCTGCGGCCCGGCAGCGCCGACCACCGGCCCATCCTCGGCCAGGTGGACGACCACGGCAGGATCGTCGCCGCCACCGGCCACAGCGGCCTCGGCGTCACCCTCGCCCCCGTCACGGCCGAGCTGGTGACGGCACTGGTCACCGGGGAGGTGGGCGCGCCGGAGCGGAGGCTGCTCGACGTGTGCAGGCCCGACCGCCCGTTCCCGCCCGCGCCGCCGGTGCCTGCTCCTCCGGTGCCTACGCCGCCGGCGTCGCCGCCTGCCACAGTTCGCTGAACCGCTCCACGCGCTCCCGCACCCTCTCCTGGTCCCGTACGAGGATCGTGCTGTGGATCACCGGCGCGATGTCGTCGCCGAGCTGGGGGGCCGGGTTCGACTCGTAATAGACGACCCCGTCGAACAGGATGAAGTCCGACAGCGAGCCGCGCAGCAGGGGCGGCGCGTCCGTCAGCAGGAGCGTGCGTACCTCGATCCCGACCCCGGCCTGCCACTTCCACACCCTGCGGAACGCGTCGGAGTCGAGCCGTTCGGAACGATCCATGACGAACACGCGGCGCACCCGCACCCCGCGCTGGACGAGATCGCGCTGGAGCTTGACGTAGCGCTGCCCGAGATCGGTGTGCCAGAAGCCGCCGGCGAACTCGGTGTCGCGGGCGTCCACGCTGGTCAGGCTGATCGCGTCCAGGCTGACCTGGGTGTTCTTGGCGAGCGCGAGCAGCCAGTCGCGGTCCTCGCCCTCGTAGAGGGCGTACCTGCCGTCGGTCAGCTCGCCGAGGAACTTCGCCATCCGGCTGATCTCGTGGTGCACCAGGCTCTTGACGAGGTCGGGCATGTCGTCGCGGATCTTGGTGGCGTTCCGCACCAGCTCGGCCACGCCCCTGGTGTGCAGCGACGACATCTCCATCAGGCCGAAGAGCTTGCTCGCCTCGTTGATCCTGGTGAAGCTGTCGGCCACGAGGGTGTGGGTCTTCGAGTGCTGCCTGCTCTGCTCCTTCCGTACGGTCTGCAGCTGGTCGTCCACGTCGACCAGGAACTGCACGACGAAGGCGACGCCGCTGATGAACGTCGCGAGCAGCAGGCTCCACGGGTTCTCGTTCGGGCCGTGGATGAGCGCGTTGCTCACCAGATAGCTGACGCCGCCCACGAGCACGGTCACGAGCGCCTTGCGCACGATCCTCGGCACGAGCGTGGGGGGTGGCTCCGGTTCCACTCCGGTCACGGTCACCTCCCTCCAGTTTCGGCGTTCGCGCTGAGCAGGGCGAGGGTGTGCACCGCCAACTGGTCGCGGACGCGGTCGACCAGCGACCGCCACTGGCGGCTGAAGCCCGGCCGCCGCTCCAGGCTCTCCCAGAACGGCGTCAGCCGCTCCTCGACCCGGGCGGCGGGCATCCACAGGTGCAGCAGATGGTCGACGGCGGGCGACAGCCGCGCCGCCACCTCGGCCGCCGGGGTCGCGCCGACGCGCGCCCGCTCGACGACGACCAGCAGTGAGGTGAGAAGCCAGTCGTGCACCGCGAGGTCCTCGCAGAGGTCCACCACCGCGGGCGTGAACGGGCCGGGATGCGTCAGGCGCAGCGTGCGCTCCTGCTCGGTGTGCAGGGTGAAGGCGATCGACGGCTCGCCGGTCTCCGCCACCCATCGCAGGATCGTCCGCGGCATCCTGAAGGGCGCCCGGCGGTTCAGCAGCGGGGACGTCTGGACGAGGTCGAGGAAGCGGCCGGTGACCGCCGTCAGGTCGAGGCAGCCGTGGAGCCGCGGGGCGCCCTCGCCGACGAACCCCTCGGCGATGTCGGCCGCCCTGGCCTTGCCCAGGACCTCGATGACGCCCGGCCGTGCCAGGTAGTGCGACCAGGGCAGCCGCCGGTCGGTCTCCGAGCGCGCCAGCCGGACGTACGACGAGCCCTGGGCCACCCGGCCCCCGGTCACCGCGCAGCGGGACACGACGGTGCCGACGCCCCTGATCCGCGAGCCGGAGGCGGCGGGCAGCACGCAGTCCACTCCGGTCAGCCGGTCGGGCGACAGCGCGTGGACGATGGGGCGGCGGGACACCCGCACGGTCTCCCCGGTCATGAGCCCGAGCACCTGACGGCACGCCGGTTCGGAGATCTCCCCGGAGTTCTGCAGTAGCCCGGTGTGGACCTCCCCCATCACCAGCATCGGGCCCCTCAGGTGAAGACGTAGGAGACGCGGTCGACGAGCTCCTCTTCGAGCCGGACCCGTTCGCTCTCACTCCGGGCCGCGACCTGCCGCAGGACTTCGTCGTCCACCGCGACCTGACCGAGGATCGTCCGTACGGCCAGCTCGACGGGCAGGAACCGGGGGGAGAGGACGGAAAGCGTGGTGTACGCGCTGAACGGCGCGGCCTGGGGGTTGATCCGGACGACGGCGGGCAGCCGGTCCCAGTCGCCGGGCCAGTCACCCTCCAGGGGCACCGGGGGCAGCGGCACCCGGCCCTCGGCGCGCAGCAGGCCGAGCCGCAGGAGCTGCCAGACGGCGGCGAGGAAGGGACACGACCAGGTGCGCCGCGCCCCCCTCTCGTCCCACAGCTCCACGTCCACGAAGATCGAGTGGCCGCGCTTGGCGTTCTGGGTGGGCGGCTCCCAGGGCCGGGCCTTTCCCATCGCCTGCAGCGGGGTGGTGAGGGGTGAACGGGAGCCGTTGCACAGCCAGCCCGTCTCCTTCACCGGCGGGCGGGACCCGTCGGTCTCCGGCGGCGGGTCGTCGACGAGGCGGTCCTCCACCAGCCGGGCCAGCTCCACGGCTCCGGACCGGCCGTCCTCGAACTGCGCGCACGCCGACTCGCGGGCCAGGTAGTCGATGGTCAGATCATGCTCGGCCGCCGCCTCCAGGATCATCGGGACCAGCTCGGCCGGGGTGCTGAACCGGCTGAAGTAGTCGTCCACGAGGAAGCAGGTGCTCACCCGGGCCCGGCCCCCGGGCACCCGCTCCCGCCACACGGAGCGGATGGTGGCGAGCCACGGCGCGACCCGGCGGAACTGCTCGCGTAACCGGGCCGGGCCCGCCTCGAAGTCCTCCATGTAGAGGTGCCCGAGCTCGACGGACACGTGCGAGAGGGGGACGGAGGCGATCCTGCGCTCGGCCGCCACCTCGCCGAACGTCGCGTGCACCGGCGTCACAGACCCTCCCACGCGTTGTCGTCGACGATCTTCTTGGCGAGGTCGTCGAACGCGGCGGCGGTCTCGACGTTGGCGATCTTGCTGGCGAGCACGTCCTCGTCGGTGATGAGCTGCTCGCGCCACTGGAGCACCGGGTCCAGCGGCACCTTGCCCAGCATCGTCGTACGGCCGACGCCGTGACGGCCCGCGAGCTCGCGCAGCTCGCTGTCGCACGCGCTCAGCCAGGCCCGCTGCTCGTCGCGCAGGCCGACCAGCTCCGCCGCGTCCGGCTCCAGCACGGCCGTGCGCACGAAGCGGATGCGGTCGCGCAGGACCTCCGGGTCGTGCCCGAACCGGGTGCCGACGTCGAACAGCCCGTCCGTGCCGGTGACGAGCCCGTCGGCCGCGATGATGTGCTGGCGCGTCCAGCGGTGGAAGACCAGCCAGCGGAACGGGACCGCGGGCATCCGCACGGTCGCCGCCAGGACCAGCTCGGCGGTGAACGACCGGCCGGCGCTGACGTCGACCATGCAGAGGTCGAACTCCTCCTCCAGCCGCCCGAACAGCTGGACGCACCGCCCGACGACCTCCTCGGAGAGCGCGGACAGCTCGCCGCCGCCCTCGCTGCCCGGCAGCAGCACGAGCCGTCCCGCGCCGGGCGGACGGGTGCGCAGCCCCTCGCGGTCGGACTCGGCCCACACGTCCACCCGCCGCGGCTGCGGGCAGTCGCCCCGCAGGTACTCGTGCAGGCCGCTCTCCCGCGTGCCGCGCGCCACCGAGCCGACGCTGAAGATGGCTCCGGCCGTGGGCGAGCCGAAGTCGAAGTCGAGGTAGCAGACGTCGTTGCCCTGCAGGGCGTGCCGGTAGGCGATGTTGGTGCCGGTGACCGAGCGCCCGGTCCCGCCCTTGTCCGAGATCGCGAAGACCAGCACTCAGATCGCCTCCGACGCGCTGTCGCGGGCGGCGGCCAGCCGTTCGAGGTCGAGCAGCGCGTCGTTGATCAGCGCCTGGGCCGTCGCGGGCCGGTCGCTGATGATCGTCCTGGCCCGCTGGAGCGCGGACTGGATCGTGCGCAGCTTGGGCTGGATCGTCTGCCCGGCGACCAGCGGCCGGGTCACCATCTCCTGGTCGAGCAGGTGCTCGGCCTCCCCGAGCATCTGGTAGGCCAGCTCGACGAGCTGCGGGCTGCGCAGCGGCGGCTCCCCGCTGGCCGTCGCCGCGGCGACGAGGAACTCGGCGACCCGTTCGGAGAAGTACCAGGACGGCTCCTCGTCCCGCACCGGGATGTCGGTGAAGACGTTGCCCGGCTGGTCCCACAGGCCGGCGGCCGGGCCGGCGGTGTGGCGGCGCTGCAGGATGTGCCGCCAGATCTGGTCGGCGAGCGTGAGCAGTCGCTCCCGCATGCGGGTGTTCTGGGCGATGCTCGCGGCCCAGATCGTCCGCTTCAGCAGCGTGATGGCGAAGTCGGACACCATCCAGAGGAGGTGCGGGCCGAGCATGTCGCTGCCGTGCAGGTTGACGGGCACGCCGGGGGAGTGCATGAGCACCGGCGGGTCGCCCGGCACCGCCCTGCGGATGATCCTGGCGCGGATGGCCAGCTCCTCCAGCACCGCGCCGACCCGGTCGAGGTCGACGTCGGCCGACCGGTTGTTCACCAGGCTCTGCACCACCATGGCGGTGACGCCGAGGCTGTAGTAGTCCGACTCCTTCTCGTCGACCGTCCGCCAGGGGATGTCCTCCAGCGGCCAGGTGCCCCGCCCGTACGTCGCGATGGTGCGCCAGTAGAGCTGCGTGAGGTCCCAGCGGCGCTGGATGGCCTCGGCGAGCGTGATCTGGTCGTCGTTGAGCAGGCTCAGCACTCTGGTGCGGGGGGAGAACAGGTCGGCGATGCCGACGAGGGCGTTCACCGTGAAGTACAGGAACGGCGTGTCGGCGGCCACGCCCTCCGGCTGGGGGCCGATGTCGAGCGGCGTGGCGACGGCCGGCGCGTCCTTCACGATGCCCCACGTCCAGCCGCACTCGAACAGCAGGTTCTCGTTGTCGAGGTCGGCCTGGCTGCCCGAGCCGATCGTCAGGTCGCGCAGGCCGGCCCGCACCGGCCGCAGCTCGCGCCGCAGATCGTCGAGCACCCGGCGGGTGGGCGCGCCGGTCTGGTTCACCGTGCGCAGCAGCGCGCGGCCCGCCGGGGAGGCGGGGTCGAACGCGTTCACCGTGAAGCTGCGCAGCAGGCCGGCCATCGCGGCCGAGAGGCGTTTGCCGGCCAGGTCCTCCAGCTCCCGGATCTCGGTGCGGATGGACTGGCGCCGCACGCTCTGGCGGAAGACCTTCAGGAAGCCGAGTGTGCCGAGCGCGAGCGTGACCGACATCGAGAACGAGTCGACCACGTCAAGCTGGAGCTGTTCCGGGGTGACCTTGGCGTCGTCCTCCTGGGTGCGGAAGTAGCTGCCGCCGGAGAAGATCGGGCGCCCGTCCTCGGCGGTATAGGTGCGCAGGTACTGGCCGATGACCTTGAGCAGCAGCTTGGGGATCTCCACGGAGTCGCCGAGCACGGTGAGCGCGGCCAGCACGTCGTCGCCGGTCTCGTTCGGCGTGTCCAGCCGGAAGCCCGGCAGCTCGGAGGCGGGGTACATGAAGCACAGGAGCTGCTCGGCGTCGGAGATGGAGTTCGACCCGTCCCGGCCGCCCCACGTCCATACGCCGTCCCGGTAGGAGGTGCGGGCGGCCGCCTCCCACAGCTCCAGAAGCTGCTGTCGCGGCTGGAGTCTCATACGGGCCCTCTCTGCACTGCCTTCGCTTGCCTCGGGTTCGCCTATAAGGGGCGGATACCTGATGGCGGGCCGAAGACCGGTGTTCCCGCGGCCCACCTGGGGAGTTCCTTGCGAGGAGTTGTCCGTACCTGGCACGTCGCTATCAATATTCTGTATATCATTGAACTCGCACTTCGTCGCTACAATCGTCCGCGATATTTGGCATTCCAGCTGGGCTGCAGTGATTCCGGAGCCTACGGAAACCAGTGAGAAGCGGGTCCTGAATCGAGAGATAACGCAATGGTCCACCCACTGGCCGTCGGGGCTGAAACATTCGGCGATGCCGCGACGTCACGGGTGGGCGGTGCGAAGAGGCCGGCGAGGGGCGGGGTGGTCCTCGTCACCGGCGCCGGCATCGACACGAAGCTGCTGACACCGCTGAAGGAGCGGCACGGTCTGAAGGTGCTGTACCTGCCCGGCCCGCTGGACGAGACCGAGCTCGGTCATCGCCTGGGGCAGCACGTGCGCGCCTACCTTCACGGAGGCGAGGAGCGGGCGACCGGCGGCGTGCTGCGCAAGGCGACGTCCCTGCAGGTGGTCGCCTTCGTGGGGGTGGGCTACGAGAACTTCGTCGACGTGCCGACGGCCGACGAGCTCAACATCGCCGTCACGAACACCCCGGGGGCGGCGACGGACGCGGTCGCGGCGTTCACGGTGGGCCAGATCATCAATGCCAACTGGCGCATACCCCACCGGCTCGGCCGGCGCGTCCCGGGCTGGGGGGACCCCGGTGACATGCCGCACGAGCTGGGCGCCTGCCGCGTCGGCATCCTCGGCATGGGGGCGAACGGGCAGCGGATCGCCGAGATCCTCCGCGACGGATTCGACGCGACCGTCGCCTACCACAGCCGCACCCGGAAGGAGGACGTCGAGCGCAGGCTCGGCCTCTCCTATCGGGGATCGGTGTCCGAGCTGGCCGAGGGCAGCGACATCCTCGTCGTCATGGTGCCGGAGACCGACGAGACCAGATCGATGATCGACCACTCGGTGATCAAGCTGATGCCCTGGGGGTCGGTCATCGTCAACACCGCGCGCCCGGCGATCGTCGATCCCCACGCCCTGTACGAAGGGCTGAGCGACGGCAGAGTGCGCATGGCGGTCTTCGACGGCTTCTACGACCTCGACTCAGATGCCGGGCTGAAATTGACCCGGGATTTCGCCGACCGCCTTCTCGTTACCGGGCATATCGCCTCCCACACCCAGGAGACGATGAACCGCATGATCACTCAGGCCGTCGCTTCCATTGACAATTATCTGACAAATGGGACGGACGAGCACGAGGTAGGCAAACGTCGCGACACGTTTGGGACGGTACTCCGGGTGACATGCGGTCGGTCATCATAATTCGGGTGCCGGAAGAGCGTACGCGGCGCACGACGGGGGAAACGTAGGGAGTAAACCTCC
Organism: Microbispora triticiradicis; assembly: GCA_003260025.2. Classification (GTDB taxonomy): domain Bacteria; phylum Actinomycetota; class Actinomycetes; order Streptosporangiales; family Streptosporangiaceae; genus Microbispora; species Microbispora triticiradicis. The sequence goes on from QFZU02000134.1 coordinate 11,990, forward strand.
GTAAACCCCTTCTCTCCCCGGGAAGTGACGTGGCCACCGAGGACCCGATTCATTCCAAGGGGACGCCCGCCGGGATCACCGGTGCCCGTGCCCTGGTCGAGACGCTGACGGCGCACGGCATCAACACGATTTTCGGTATACCGGGCACCCACAATCTCGCGATCTACCAGGAACTCGACGGCGCGGGCGTGCGATGCGTGACGCCGCGGCACGAGCAGGGCGCGGGATACGCCGCCGACGGGTACGCCAGGGTGACCGGCAGACCCGGCGTCGTCGTCACCACCACCGGCCCCGGCGTGGTCAACGCGGCCACGGCGATCGGGCAGGCGTACTCCGACTCGTCCCCGATCCTGCTCGTCTCCCCGGGCGTCCCGACCGGCCATCCCCGCGACGGCCGCGGCTACCTGCACGAGAGCAGGGACCAGTCGCGGGCGATCGGCGCCCTGTGCGACTGGAGCCACCGTGTGACGAGCGTGCGCGAGATCCCCGCCGCCGTCGCCCGCGCCTTCGGGCACTTCGCCGAGGGACGCCCCCGGCCGGTCCACATCGAGATCCCCGCCGACCTGCTCGACCTGGAGGGCCACGTCAAGATCGTGCCGCCGTACCGGGTCATGCCTCGCGAACCGGATCCGCGGGCCCTGGACGAGGCGGCTGAACTGCTGCGTGCGGCGCGGCGCCCGGGTTTCGTGCTGGGCGGCGGCGCCCAGCGGCCGGGCTCCGGCGAGCCGCCGGTGGGCCGCCTGGCGATGCGCCTGGCGGAACGGCTCGGCGCGCGGGTCGTGACCACGGTCAACGGCAAGGGCGCGGTGCCGGAGAGCCATCCGCTGGCGCTCGGCGCCACCCTGCACCTCGCGGCCGTGCGTCGCTGGCTCGCCGCGTGCGACGTCGTGCTGGCCGTCGGCACCGAGCTGGGACCGGCCGACCTGTGGGAGGACCCCTTCGCCCTCACCGGCCGCCTCGTACGGATCGACATCGACCCCGGGCAGATGCACGGCGACCACGTGGCCGACGTGGCGATCGTCGCGGACGCCGAGCGCGCCATGCGCGGCCTGACCGAGCGGCTCGGCGGGCGGCTCGATGACCGGCTCGATGGGCGGCTCAATGGCCGGGCCGGCGGGCAGGGGGACGCGCCGGGCCCGGAGCGGGAGCCGGGCGTCGGCCACGAGACGGAGCTCCAGGACCTGGTTCGCAGGTGGTCCGGCCAGCTCGCTGCGCTGCGCCGCGCCATGCCGCCGGAGACCGTCGTGGTGGGGGACAACTCCATGTTCGTCTACCACGGCGCGCTCGTCGGCATGCCGATGGACCCGCCCGGGCGGTTCCTGTTCCCCACCGGGTTCGGGACCCTCGGCTTCGCGCTGCCGGCCGCCATCGGCGCGAAGCTGGGTCAGCCCGACCGGCCGGTGGTGGCGCTGGCGGGCGACGGGGCGTTCCAGTTCACCCTGCAGGAGCTGGCCACGGCCGTGGAGCTGCGGCTGAGCCTGCCGATCGTGGTGTCCCTCAACGGCGGTTTCGGGGAGATCCGGGAGGAGATGGTCGCCCGCGGCATGACGCCGGTCGCCGTGGACCTGCACGCGCCGGACTTCCCCGCACTCGCCGCCGCGTTCGGCGCGCGGGGCCTCGCCGTCAAGACGCCGGGGGAGCTGGAGGAGGCGGTCGCCGAGGCCCTGCGCGCCCCGCTGCCCACGTTGATCGCCGTACCCGAGGGGGAGTAGCCGGCGGGCAGGCAGCCGGGTGCGTAGCGGGCGCGGCCGGCGTGTCTCCGCGGCCGGCGTGTCTCCGCGCCCGGCTTGCCTCCACACCTCGCGTGCCGATAGTCACCCTCCCGGACGGCCCACGCCCCGCCCGCGTCACCGGCCGGGGCCGCCCGGACCGGCGCCGCCAGCCGGACCGGCGCCGCCACTCGCACCGCCGCCCGGACCATGCGCAGCGCCGCCCGGACCGCCGTCCGCACCGCCGTCCGCAC
>QFZU02000135.1 GCA_003260025.2 Microbispora triticiradicis
GGCCGTCGTACGCCGGCGGCGCCGGGGCGGGGCGGCGGCCGGGCGCGCCCGGGCGACGGCGGAGGTCCGGCCCGACCGCCAGATCTGCGCCGCCGTGGTCTCGGCCGGGGTCTCGGTCGGCACGCCGGGCCCGAACCGCATCAGCACGTCGTCGTCCATGCCGGAGGGCAGGTCGAGCAGGGTCACCGCCTCGCCCGCGGCCGGCACAGAGCCGGGAACAGAGCCGGGCCCAGAACCGGGCACAGGGCCGGGAACAGGCCCGAAGAAGTCGCGTGCGGCCCGGGCGAGCCGGTCCCGTGTCATGAACCCGGGCGGCAGCCCCTCGCGCCCGGCGAGCAGGGTGTCACGGGCGGCGGCCAGCCCGTGGGCGGTGGCGGCGCTGATCGCCCGGTGCAGGAGATCCGCCTCGGGCCCGGCCGTCTGTCCGGCGGCGAGTCGCCGGGCGAGCGTCACCCAGGCCGCGACGTCGTGTTCCGGCGGCACGTGCTCGCCGCGGAGCGCCGCCACCAGGCCGCGCTCGGCGAGCAGCGCCGCGCCGTCCTCGGAGACGACGACGGTTCCGGCGCCGAACGCGCCGTGCGTCAGCCCGGCGGCGTGTACGGAGGCGAGCGTCTGCGCCGTCTCCAGGAGGACGGCGGCCACGCTGCCCGCGTCGAGATGCCCGCCGGCGCTCCTCAGCAGTTCGTCGAGGGACGGCATCGCGCGGCCGGTGATCAGCCACACCTCGTCGCGCGCGGCCACCAGGTCGACGACGGGCAGCAGCCCGGCGGCCCCGCCGCGCTGGAGGCGCAGGTCGTCGGCGACCGTCGCGACCAGCCGTTCCCTCGCCCGGGCCGCCGCCGCTGGTTCGAACCGCAGCACGCCGGACGGCCTGCCGCCGGGGGAGACCGCGTCCGTCCAGACGCCGGCCTCGCTGATCCGGGTGCGGCCGGTGAGCCGGTGCCCTGCGACCGTCACGCCTTCTCGCATCTGCGCCGCCTCCGGTGCCGTCCACGCGTACGCTCCACGGCAAGTGTGGCGGGAACGAGGCCGGTCGTCACCGGGGGGGCTCCTCCGAGGGCGAACCGCCGCCGGGCTCGCTCACGGTCGGGGTGGGCCGCGTCGTGGGCGGCGTCGAGGTCCGGGTGGCGCTCGGCCTGGGGGAGGGCCGCGTGGTCGGCGGGTCGCCGGGGATCGACGCGGTGACCGTGGGGTCGGGCTGCGAGGTGGGCTTCGCCGAGGGCTTCGGCCGCGTCGTGGGCCGGGCCGTGGGCCGCGGCGTCGGCCGCACGGTGGGCTTGACCGTCGGTTTCACGGTCGGCCTGCGCGTCGGCCGGAGGGTCGGGTTCACGTTCGGCCGGCCGGTCGCGGTGGGCCGGACGACCGGCGTCGGTGAGGCGACCGGCTTCGGGCTGGTGGAGACGGGGGAGGGCGCGGGGGAGGGCTCCGAGTCCTCCGGCTCCTCAGTGGGAGTGTCGCCGGTCGTCGAGGGATCGATCCCGAGAGGGCTCGGCGTCGCGATCGTCGTGCCCGCCTGCAGGGTGGTCCCGCTGACCGTCTGCACCAGCGCCACGGTTCCGGCCGCGATCACGACCATTCCGGCCAGGGTCAGGCCGATCTTCATCCGGGCCTGGCCCAGCAGGCCGCCCAGCCGGGTCTCGGCCAGCGTCGTGCCGGCCTCGGGAACGTCCTTCTTGAGGGGGAAGAACGGCACCAGCAGCCCGGCGAGCGCCGCGAGCCGCCGCCGTCCCCGCTCCTCCCAGGCCGGGCCGTACGCGCCGGCGGCGACGGTCTCCAGTTCCCGCAGGAACTCCTCGGCGGAGGCGTACCGGTCCTCGGGCCGCTTGGCCATGCCGCGCTCCACGAGCCCGCGCAGCGGCGGCGGCACCTCGTCGACCGGCGGAGGCATGGTCTGGTGCTGGCGGGCCAGCGCGGCGATGTTCTGGGCGCGGAACGGCCGGCTGCCGGTGAGGCACTCGAAGAACACGACGGTGGCCGCGTAGACGTCGCCGGCCGGGCCCGCCCTGCCGCCGGACCACTGCTCCGGCGCCATGTACGGCGGGGTGCCGGAGGCGTTCACGCCCTCGCCGGCCTGGACGGCGATGCCGAAGTCGACGAGCTTGCTGTTGCCGTCGGCCTCGACCATGACGTTCTCCGGCTTGTAGTCCCGGTGAACGACCCCGATCTCGTGCGCCGAGGCCAGGCCGAGCAGCGAGCCCTTCAGCACGGTGAGCGCGGCCTCGGGGCCGGTGGGCCCCTCCGATCGCAGCATCGCGCGCAGTGAGACGCCGTCGACCAGTTCCATGACGATGGCCGCGCCGCGGGAGGTCTCGGCGTACTCGTAGAAGCGGGCGGCGTGCGGATTGGGATCCATCGCCGCGAGCAGCCGGGCCTCGTGCCGGAACCGGGCGACGAAGTGGAGGTCCGTCATCAACTGATCGGACAGGTACTTGATCGCCACCGGGACATCGTCGGCATCGTGCCGGGCGAGCACCACCCGCCCGCCGCCCCCCACGCCGAGTTCCTTGATCTCGGTATAGCCGGGGACGCGCCAGGCGTCCGTCTGGCCGTACATAACGGTCTCCTCATCGCCTGGGGCCCCCGCCGAATCCGAGACCGTAGCTTAGTGACGACCCCGCCATTGCGAAGAAAAGTCATGATTCAGTTAGGTTTGGTGTCAGTACCGGCGGTCCGCGACATGTGGCGGAACCGGGATGCCGGGGGTGAGGCGCGGGTCGGGCTCGGGGACGCCCCAGGACACGGCGAGCGGCAGCACGCCCGCCCAGACGGGCAGGTCGTAGTCCTCCTCGTCGTCCTTGGGCGGTCCCTGCCGCACCTTCACCGACGCCTCCTCCAGCGGCAGCGCGAGCACGGCCGTCGCGGCCATCTCCTTGCGGTCGGGCGGGCGTACGACGTCCCACTGACCGGGCGCGAGCTGCTCGGTGATCGCCCGCAGCCCGGCGAGCCGCTCCTCGGGGTCGTCCACGAGCCGGGCCGTGCCGTAGACCATGGCGCAGCGGTAGTTCACCGAGTGGTGGAACGCGGAACGGGCCAGCACGACGCCGTCGAGGTGGGTCACGGTGACGCAGACCTGAGCGCCGGAGCCGGCCCGCAGCGAGGCGGCCCCGGTGGAGCCGTGCAGGTAGAGGGTGTCGCCGATCCGCCCGTAGCCGGTGGGGATCACCATGGGGGAGCCGCCGGCCAGCACGCCGAGGTGACAGACGAGACCGGCGTCCAGGATGGCGTACAGGTCGGCGCGGTCGGTGCGGGCCCGGTCCTTCGAGCGGTTCAGGGTGGTGCGAGGGGTCGTGGAGAGCATGTCCGTTACGTTATGTCCAGGGTGGACTGGTGGAACATGTCCACTTCTGGCCGCCGCGGGGAGACCACTTTTGCGGAGAACACTTTTGCGGAGAACGCTGTGCGCCTGACCATCGATGTGCCGGTGACGGTGGACCGCGCCGCTCCGGCGCCGCTCGCCGTCCAGCTCGCCGCCCAGTTGCGGGAGGCCATGCGTACGGGCGGGCTCAAGGCGGGGGAGCGGCTGCCGTCCACCCGGAGGCTCGCGGTCCTGCTGGGGGTCAGCAGGACCGTCGTGACCGACGCCTACCAGCAGCTCTACGCGGAGGGGTGGCTGGAGGGACGGCACGGATCGGGAACCTACGTCGCCGAGGACGCGCTGCCGTACGAGTACGCGGTCCCGGACCACGCCGCCACCGGCACGGCCGGGACGGGAGAGGACGCCCCGGCGTCGGCCGCTCCCGGCGGGGACGTGGTGGACCTGCGGCCGGGGCGGCCGTGGGTGTTCGGGTACGACCGGGCGGCCTGGCGGCGGGCCTGGCGATCCGCCGGCGACCTGCCGTTGAACGCCTTCCCCGACCCCTACGGCCACCCGGAGCTGCGCGAACTGCTGGCCGGGCACCTGCGCAGGGCCCGGGCGGTGCCGGTGGACGCGGGGAACGTCATGGTGACCCGGGGCACCGGCAACGGCCTCGACCTGGTCGCGGCGACGCTGCTGGGTCCGGGAACCCGGGCCGGGGTCGAGGAGCCGGGCTGGGGGGCGGCCCGGCGCGTGTTCGCCTCGCGGGGGGCGGAGGTCGTGCCCTGCCCGGTGGACGAGCAGGGCGTGATCGTCGAGGCGCTCCCCGACGACCTGCGGGTGCTCTACACCACGCCCGCGCACCAGTTCCCGGTGGGCGGCAGGCTGCCGATCCCGCGCAGGGAGCGGCTGCTCGCCTGGGCCCGCAGGACGGGCGCGATCGTCGTGGAGGACGACTACGACGCCGAGTTCCGCTACGACGTCGCGCCGCTGCCCGCGCTCTACGGGCTCGACCCCGCGCGGGTGGTGCTGCTCGGCACGCTGTCGAAGTCGCTCGGTCCCGACGTGGGCCTCGGCTGGCTGGTCGCCCCGGCGGACCTGCTCGGCAGGGTCGCCGAGCGCCGGGCGCGCGTCGCCGACCGCACGTCGGGGCCGGTCCAGCGGGCCGTGACGACCCTGCTGGAACGCGGCGACCTCGACCGGCACCTGCGCAGGATGCGGCTGGAGTACGCCCGCCGGAGGGCCGCCATCGTCGAGGCGCTCGGGCCGTGCGTGCGTGGCGACACGGCCGGGCTCCACGTGATGGTCGCGCTGTCCGCCGCCGTCGTCCCCGGCCTCGTACGGCGGGCCGGGGAACACGGCGTGCTCCTGGACACGACCGAACGCCACCACCTCGGGCCGCCCCGGGTGCACGGCCTCGTGCTGGGGTACGGCTCCGCCTCCCTCGCCGGGGTACGGCGCGGATGCGCGGTGATCCGGGCGCTCATACCTCCTGGAGAAGCCTGAGCCCGCCCCTGGGCAGGGCGTCCTCCAGGCCGGGCGCGTCCTCTCCGATGATGCGGGCGATGTCGATCGACCCCGGGTCGCCCTCCCGGGTGCCGGGCACCTGGGAGTGGCCGAAGTGCCCGCCCCGCGCCCACAGGCGCCTGCTGCGCTCCGCCGCCAGGGAGTGGGGATAGGGCAGCGGAGGGCCGGCCGGCCAGCGGCGCGGCACCCCCCAGGAGTCGAGCCAGGCCAGGATGTCGTCCAGGCCGTCGAGCTTGGTGTCGGTGAACGGTTCCCTCGCCGAACCGATGACGTGGATCTGCACGCAGACCCGTCCGTTCCTGCCCCGGTCCGCCGCCAGCGCGCCGCCCGCCAGGGTGGGCGGGAGCAACTGGACGATCTCCCCGGTCACCGGGTTCCACACCAGGTGGGAGGGCCGGCGGAGATGGATCAGCCGCTGGGCGACGGATCTGGCCGAAACCCCGTGGGGATCGGCGGGCCAGATGAACCAGACGGTCCTCGGGGCTCCTCCGAGCATCGATCCGGAGTCCCCGGGGGAGGGAAGTCGGCTTGCGCCGGGCAGCCATGCTTGGGCCACAATGCCCCCTCAAATCCTCGGTCGCGTCGTTTTTCCCCTTTCAAACTTTCCTCGACACCTCAGGTCGCCTGATTGTTACCGCCCGGTGCGGATCTCCTCACGAGGAAGGAGAGGACACCGGATCGTCGGCGGGGCTCGGGCTGGGGGTGGACCCGTCACCGGGGTCGTCACTGGGCCGGGTGGTCGGGCCGGGACCGTCGTCGCCATTACCCTCCTGCCCGTCCCAGGAGATCCGGCAGGACGGCCGGCCCGCGGCCGACCGGAAGGTCACCACACCGCTGCCCGGGACCGCCGGATCGGCGACGGCGAGCGTGATCCGGCCGCTCGCCCCCGCGCGCAGCCTGCCCTGCCGGGGGGAGACGGTGACGCCGCCGGACGCGGCGGCCGTCCACTCGATCACCGAGCCGCGCGCGGCCAGCGTGATCGTCGCGCCGGTGGCCCCGCCGAGGTCGCCCGGGCACAGGGCGGTCAGCGACGGCCTCGGCGCGCGGGTCGTACGGGAGGATGTCGGCCGCGACCGCCCCGGCGGTGGGAGGGTGTGGGGCGGGGCGGTCGCGGCCGGGTGGGGGGAGTCGTCCGGAGGCGCGGAGGGGTCGCCGTCGTTCTGGTCGTCGGCCTGCTCGTCGGCCGGGCCCTCGTCGGCCGGCGGGTCGCCCTCGTCCAGATCCAGCGCGGGATCCATCGCGGGGTCCAGGGCGGGGTCCGGCGCGGGGGAAGGGGCAGGGGAAGTGGCGGGGGGCACGCGCACCGCCTCCAGGCGGTCGGCGGGGGACTCCCCGGAGACCAGCGCGAGCCCGCCCGCGGTGGCGAAGACGCAGGCGGCGGCGAGCAGCACCGGGGCCACCTTGAGCGGCCGGGGCCGTCTGCGCGCTCCCCCGTGCCCACCGCCTTGCCTACCGCTGCGCCCACCCCCGTGCCCACTGCTGCGCCGGGCCCGCCTCGGCCCCGCGGCGGCCGGGAAGCCGCGGTGGTCGAGGGGAGCGGTGGCGTCGGCCGGGGGGTCGGTGCGCAGGATCGAGTCGATCACCTGGCGGCGGGCGGACAGCGGCGGATACGCGACGGGGATCATGTCCAGCAGCCGCTCGGCCGACACGTGCCTGCCCCGGCCCTCCCGGCAGATCTCGCAGCCGGCGACGTGCCTGCTCAGCCGCTTGCGCAGCGGGTCGCTCAGCGGCCCGTCCCGCCAGTCGGCGCCCACGCCGTTGTCCACCAGCGCCGACAGGCCGGGGCAGTGGGCCCGGGCGACCCTGGCCAGCACGAGGGCCGCCGCGCCGTTCTCCAGGTGGTCCCGGGCCCGGCCGAGCCGCGCCGACACCTGCCGGGAGGACAGCCCGAGGACCGATCCGGCCTCGGCGGGCGTCAGGCCGTGCCGTACGGCGAGGATGAGCGCCTCGCGCTCGGCGGCGCCGAGTTCCCGCAGCACCTCCTGCACGAGCGCGGCGAGCGGGGGATCGGCGGACTCGTCGAGAGCGATCACCGGTCCGGCGTGGCCGCCCGTGGTCTCGGGCGCGGCGCACTCGGACCGGGTCAGCGCGTACAGCCACGCCCGCAGCCGGGCGGGCTCGGTCAGCCGATCCGCGTAGCAGGCCGCGGCGACCAGCGCGTCGTGCATGGCGCGCGCCGCGGCCTCCAGGTCGCGAAGCAGGGTGTAGGCATAGTCGCTCAGCCGGTCGGCGTACGCGTCGTACAGGGCGGCCGCCGCCTCGGCGTCGCCGCGCCGCAGCGCCTCCAGCAGTCGATGGTCGTCGGCTCGCCCGACGCCGGGCCATTCGGGCAACGGATATTCCTCCCCGTGTGACGGAACCGGATGTCGCCGATCCCCACACGAGTGGGACGCCGCCCTGACGGGCGCCGTTTACGGGCCGCGCGGCCGTGCCCGAAATCATGCCCAACCGGCATGACCTGCGAAAACAGGGACTGATGCGGCCCTTGTGAATCAGGAGGTCAGCGCTGCCCGCCGTCCCCGCAGTCGGGTGCGCAGAGGCGGCGCGCGATGCCCTTGAGGAAGATGTTGCGGATCTCCAGCACCGTCTGCGGGAAGAACGCGGCGCCGCCCGTGGCCTTGGCGATGGAGGTCATCTGCGTCCGGTCCTCGTCCTTCTGCGTGTTGTAGGAGATGATCAGGAGGCTGACCGGCCGCTTGGGATCGAAGGCGCCCTTCAGCTTCCGCAGGATCTCGGTGTTGGAGATGCCGCCGTTCGGGTCGTCGTTGCCGACGCCGTCGGTGAACAGCAGGATCGTGTTGACCTTGTCGGGCTCGTACTCCTTGGTCATCTTCTGGTAGGCGGCCCAGAGCGTGTCGTTCAGGCCGGTGTTCCCGGTGGGGATGGCCTGCGCGCTCTGCAGCGCCTTCGTGATCACGTCACGGCGGGTCACGCCGTTGATCTGCTGGGCCAGCGGCCCGATGTGCACGACGGGCTTCCAGTCGACGCCCTTGCCCTGCAGGTTGTCGGAGAACGCCCAGATGCCGATCTCGGCCTTGTCGGGGAACAGCTTCAGGCCCTCGACGCTGATGTCGGTGATCGCGCGCATCCGGGTGATGCCGCTCTTGTCGGCGGGCAGCGCCATGGTGCCGGAGATGTCCATCAGCGCGAGCAGCTTGGTGCCGAGCTTGATCTGGTGCCAGGCCTGGGAGAGCCGGGTGACGGCCGCCGCGTCCGGCAGCGGGATCGTGGCCGGTTTCTTGGCGCTGACGCCGTTGTCCGGCTTGAGCAGGCTGCCGCCCTTGCCGTCCGGTGTGCGGAAACCGTAGTCCTGGACGGTCTTCCTGCCGCTGGGCGAGGAGACCTCGGCGGCGAAGGCCTGCGCGGCCTTGCGCGCCGCGGCGTCCCGGGCCGTGACGATCAGCGGGTAGTCCAGGCTGACCGTGCCCTCGGCCGGATAGAGCGCGACCGCCGGGTTCGAGGGGGTCGTCGTCGTGTTGTACGACCAGACGGCCTGCTCGGAGGTCACGCCGACGGGAATGCGGGCCGCGGCCTTGGTCAGCGTGGCGAACAGGCTGTCGGGCGACGGCACGGTCGACTCCGAGAGCCTGCGCAGCACGCCGACGAGCGTCTCCTCGCTCCCGCCTCCCTGGTTGAGCACGGCGGCCCCGGCCAGCAGCGCGCCGAGACCGGCGGCGTTCTGGGTGGGGTCGAGCGCGAGCACGCGCACCTTCTTCGCCAGGCCGTCGGGGTTGGCGGCGTTCGCGGCGCTCATCAGGCCGGTCCAGCTCGGGCTGAAGGCCGACTGCAGCTTGTCCGCGCCGGCCCTGGAAGCGGCCAGCACGACGGGGGTGCTGGCGGCGTTCGCCGCGGGCTTGGGCGCGTTCTTCAGGCCGGTCAGCCAGAGGCTGGAGTCGGGGATCCACAGGTCGGGGTCGAGCTTGCCGCTGGTGGGTCCGGTGCCGGCCAGCCCGTTGGCGACGTCGGCGGACTGCGCGGCCTTGACCGTCACGGCGACGCACCTGCCGTCCACCGATTTGCCCGCCTGGCCGAACCTGGAGGCGATCTTCTTGATGGCCGGCTGGATGTCGGGTGAGGCCACGACGGACAGCGACACCTTCTCGCCGGCGCAACCCGGGCTCTTGTTCACCACCACGTACGCCGCGACGCCGAGGAGCACGGCCAGGGCGACCGCCCCGGCCAGGGGGACGAGCACCGAGCCCCGCCCGGCCCGCCGCCGCGGCGGGGGCTCGTACGGGGGTTCGTACGGGGGTTCGAAGCCGCCATCGAGCTCGTCTGTGCGGTGCCGTCCGCCCACGGTGCCCCCTTTCTACACAATTTCTTAGGGGACGATACTGGCAGGGCGAAGCATGGTGTTACGGCCGTTTCTCCGTCTGAGCATGGTTCCGTCCGGCATGGTTCGCGAACGGCGTACCCTGGGCCGGTGGTCATCCCGGTCGAGGACGCCGCCGACGCCCGTCTGGCGGATTACGTGCGGTTGCGCGACGTCGACCTGCGCAGGAGCGTGGAGAGCGAGCGCGGGCTGTTCGTCGCCGAGGGCGAGAAGGTGATCAGGCGCGCGATCGGGGCCGGCCATCCGGTGCGCTCGGTGCTCACCACGGCCAAGTGGCTCGACGCGCTCGCCGACGTCGTCGGCGGGACCACCGTCTACCTGGTCTCCGACGAGGTGATGGAGGGGGTGACCGGCTTCCCGGTGCACCGTGGCGCGCTCGCCGCCATGGAACGGACCGAACTGCCCTCCGTCGGCGCCCTCCTGTCGGACGCGGAGCGGATCCTCGTCCTGGAGGACCTGGTCGACCACGGCAACGTGGGGGCGATCTTCCGCTGCGCGGCGGCGCTCGGCGTCGGCGCGATCGTGCTGTCGCCGCGCTGCGCCGACCCCCTCTACCGCAGGGCCGTCAAGGTGTCGATGGGCGCGGTCTTCGCCATCCCGTACGCCCGGATGACCGACTGGCACGGCGGGCTGGCGGAGGTCAGGGCGGCCGGGTTCCGCCTGCTGGCGCTCACGCCGGACCAGTCGGCCGTGCCGCTGGACGAGGCCCCGCTGTCCGGCCGGGTCGCCCTCATGCTCGGGTCCGAGGGCGACGGGCTGTCGTCCCACTGGCTGCACGAGGCCGACCAGCCCGTCTGCATCCCGATGAGCCCCCGGGCGATGGACCTCGGCGTCGACTCGCTCAACGTGGTCGCCGCCGCGGCCGTCGCCTGCCACGGCCTGCTCAGGCGCTGACTCAGGGGAGCGCGAGCCCCTCCTCGTCGATCCAGTCGAGGAGCCTGCGCGCGGTGGTGTAGCGCGCCCGTTCGCTGCGCTCGCCCAGCAGCACCCCGACGTACGTGCGATCGTCGCGGGTGACGGCGAACGACAGGCAGTATCCGGCCTGGCGGGTGTAGCCGGTCTTCAGCCCCACCGCGCCGTCCTTCAGCAGTTCGTTGGTGTTGCGCCACACGTGCGCCCGGTGGAGGCGCGACTTCGTCACCGCACGCTTGGGGCTCCGGGCGACGGTCGCGATCACCGGGTCCCCCAGCGCGGCCACGGCCAGCGTCGCCTGGTCGCGGGCGGTGGAGTAGCCCTTGGAAGGCAGCCCGTCGGGGTTGGCGTAACGGGTGTCGCGCAGCCCGAGACGCTTCGCCGTGTCGTTCATCTGCGCCACGAACTTCGCCGTCCCGGGGCCGTACCGCTCGGCCAGGGCGTGCGCGGCGTCCGCGCCGGAGGGCAGCATGAGCGCGTAGAGCAGGTCGCGCACGGTGAGCCGCTCGCCCGCCCGCAGCCCCGCCGCCGAGGCGCCGCCGGCCAGCGCGTGCTTAACGTCGGCCTTGGTGATCGTCACCACGTCGTCCAGCCGGGCCCGGCGGCGCACGACGTACGCGGTCATGACCTTGGTGAGGCTCGCGACCGGCACCCGCCGCGTCTCGCGCTTGGCGAACTGGATCGTTCCCGTCGTGACGTCGACCAGATAGGCCTCGCGGGCCGTCACCGACGGCGCCGCGGACCGCGCCGCGTGTGCTGTCCCAGAGTGTGCCGCGGACACCGGGCGGGCGTCCGCGGGCGCCGCGGCGGCCCCTGCCGTGACGAGGGCGGCGGCGGTCAGCGCGATGAGTACCCCGTTACGCATCCCGACATGATCGCACGGCTTCGGGGGCGGGGGCGCCGGGCCGGTTCCTGCGGCGGCGCAGGAGCAGCGCGACCACGACGGCCGCGGCGAGCACGGCCGCGGCGGCCAGCGCCGGGGACCGGGCGGCGAGCGACAGCCAGGCCCACAGGAGCGAGTAGAGACCGAAGGAGGTCACCGGCACCCAGGTCAGGCAGCCGAGGGCGCTCGCCACCAGATACCAGCGGTAGTCCACCCGCAGCGCGCCGGCCACCCACGGCAGGGTGTGCCGGAGACCGGGCACCCAGAAGCAGCTGTACACGGCGAGCGCGCCCCACCGGCGCACCACGCCCTCCACGCGCTCGATGCGCTCCCGGCCGATCCTGCGGCCCACCCGGGAGCGGTAGAGGGCGTCGCCGAGCCTGCGGCCGATCCAGTAGTACGCCTGGAACGCGCCGAACAGGGCGACCGCGCCGACCGCGACGACCAGCCACAGGGGCAGGCCGAACACCGAGGCCGCCGTGGGGTCAGGGATTCGCACGTGCTCTCACCACCGGTCCGGGGGGAGTCATCAGGCAAGCCTCACCTTAGCGTCACCGAACGCCACGTCTGCAAGCAGATGGCAACTCACGGTCAATCCACCCTCCGTACACCTGAGAGTGACGAAAACAACGAGGCGACGGGTTCGCGAAGTTGTGCGGTGTGACGCGGCCGGGGAACGCGCCCACCACCGACAGGGGCCTTCGCGAACTCGCCTCCGCAGCTCCGGCGCGGGCCTGGACTCATCCGCCGAGCGCCGCGCCGGCCTCGGCGACCCAGCGCGGCACACCCACCCGCTCGGCCACGGCCAGCGCCTTCTCGTAGTGCTCCCGGGACGGCAGGCCGAGCCGTACGGCGAGGTCCCCGAGGGTCTTGGCCACCGGCCAGAGGGCGACCACCCCCGTGCCCGCCCCGGCGATGCGGTCGTGGAAGGGCGCTAGCTTCTCGTACGCCTCCCGCATCCGGCCCTCGTCGTCGAGCAGCATCCCCGCGAGCGCGCGCCAGATGAGCGTCAGCTCGTAGAGGAAGTCGGTGCGGACCGGCTCCCGGCTCGCGGCCACCACCCGGGCGTCCCGGTCGTGGCCCGCGGCGGCGAGCGCCACGGCGTAGGCGTCGAGCGTCCACTTGGCGCCGCGCTGATGGGCCTCGCTCAGCGGATCGACCATCTCCGCGGCCCGCCCGTCCACCAGGTGCAGGCAGAACGTGGCGATCAGCGGCAGGTCCTGGCGGCCTTCGAGCATGCCCGCCCGCGCGGTCAGCCGGGCCGCGTTGCGGTAGGCGCGCTCGGCCCCCGCGTAGTCGCCGGTGATCATCAGCCGCTGCCCGGCGTACCACGCGCCGACGGCGGCGGGGGCGGGCAGGTCGTAACGCCGTCCGAGCCGCTCGGCCTGGGCGAGGTGCTCGTCGGCCTCGGCGAAGGCGCCCCGCGCCGCCGCGCACTCCAGCAGCACGAGGTGCGCCAGCGTCTGCACGGCGATCTGACCCGACTCCGCGCCGACCCGCAGCAGTTCGCGGCCGATCGTCTCCCGCTCGTCGACCTGCGTCAGCGTGTACGACTGCCGCAGCCGGCCGCTCAGCGCCATCGCGAGCAGCGCGGGGTCGCCGCTCGACCTGGCCAGCTCCTCGGCCTCCAGCGACGCCTGGTAGCCGCGCTCGGTCGCCGACCCCTCCAGTTCGAGGGCGAGCGTGGCGAGCAGGCTGGCCCGCAGCGACTGCTCTCCCGCCGGCAGCTCGACCAGGGCCTTCTCGGTGACGTCGACGATCTCCCAGGCCGTGCGGGTGAAGTCACGGGCGATGCCCTTGTGCGGCACCGCGAGGGCCGCCGCGACGCGGGCGGTCAGCTCCAGGTCGCCGAATGGCAGCGCGACCGCCATCGCCTCTCCCCGGTGCGCGCGGGCGGCGGTCATGTCGCCGCACAGCGCCAGCGCCCTGATCATGCGCAGCTGTAACTCCAGCCGGTTCCGTACGGGTCCCCGGCCCGCGTGCGCCCGGTCGAAGGCGGCGATGGCCTGCTGCCACAGGGTGGCCGCCTCCCGGTGGGCGAACCTCCGCTCGGCCTGCTCGGCCGCGAGGCCGGCGTACCGCACCGCCTTGGCGGCCGTCTCCACCGTGCCCGCCGCGTCGTAGTGGTGGGCCAGCGCGGCGACGTCGTTCGGGCTGCGCTGCTCGATGACGGAGGCGACCGCCGCGTGCAGCCGCGACCGGCGCAGCCGGGAGGCGTCGGAGTAGAACGTGTCCCTGACCAGGTCGTGGTCGAACCTGAGCTTCCCGGGGCCGGGCTCGGTCACGAGGCCGGCGAGCAGCGCCGCCTCGACCGCGTCCACCACCGCGTCCTCGTCGCCCGAGACGTCGACGAGCACGTCCACGTCCACGTCGCGGCCGATCACCGCGGCCTGGAGCAGCACCTGCTGGGCCCGCTCGGGGAGCCGGGCGATCCGCCGCCGCAACACGTCGCGCACGCCCGAGGGCACCTCGGAGATGTCCGCCTCGGCCTCGAACAGGCGGGCCGTCTCCTTCACGAAGAACGGGTTGCCCCCGGCCCGCTCGACGATCGTGCTGACGACCTCCTCGTCCACCTCGCGTACGCAGGTCGCCCGGACCAGTTCCGCCACCGCCGCGTCGTCCAGGCCGCCGAGGCCGACCCGCACCGGGTCGAGCCGGGCCAGCGCGGCCAGCACGTCCTGCTGCTGGTCGTTCAGCTCGCCGTCGCGGCAGGTCACCACGACCAGCACCCGGCTGGCGGCGAGCAGGCTCGGCAGCGCGCGCAGCAGCGCGAGCGTCTGGTCGTCGGCCCAGTGCAGGTCCTCCAGGAGGATCAGCAGCGGAGCCTCCCTGGCGACCGCGGACAGGTAGCCGCCGACCGCCCGGTGCAGCCGGAAGCCCCCCGACGTCTCGTCGTCGCCCGTGTCCGGGGCGGCGTCGTCCAGCAGCGGCGCGAGCAGCGCGGCGTACTCGCCCGCGCCCCTGCGGGAGATGAGGGCGCGCAGCACCTCCACCCAGGCCCAGCCCGGCGGGGTCGCCGTGCTGTCGGGGCAGCCGCCGGTCGCCCCTATCCAGCCCTCCTGCTCCAGCCGCTCGAACAGCCGCCGTACGAGCGTCGTCTTGCCCGCGCCGGGGTCGCCGCTGATCACGGCGACGGTGAACCGGCCCGCCTGCGCGCGGGGCACGGCGGAGGCGAGCGCGGCCAGCTCGGCGTCGCGCCCGACGAACGGCTCGGGCTCCAGCGGCGGCGCGTCCCCGGTCGCGACCGGGCGCGGCGGCCAGGTCGCGGTGATCTCGACGGGCCGGCGGGGCGCGGGCAGCACGAGGTCGAGCCCGGGATCCTGGGCGAGGATGTCCGACTCCAGCTTCCGCAGCGCGGGACCGGGGTCGATGCCCAGCTCGTCGTCCAGGATCGTGCGGGCCCTGCGCAGGGCGGCCAGGGCGTCGCCCTGGCGCCCGCACCGGTAAAGGCCGAGCGCGAGCAGCCGCCAGCCCTCCTCGCGCAGGGCGTGCTCGGTGGTCAGCGCCTCCAGGTCGGGCACGGTCTCGGCGTGCAGGCCCATCCGCAGCCCGGCGTCGGCGTGCCGTTCCCTGGCCACCAGGCGCAGCTCGCTGAGCCGCGCCACCTCCGCCTCGGCCCACGACTGGTCGGCGAAGTCCGAGTACGGCGTGCCCTGCCACAGCGCGAGCGCCGACTCCAGCCGGGCCCGGGCGGACTGCGGGTTCTCCTCCAGCCGCTCTCCGGCCGACCGGACCGTGGCCTCGAAGCGCAGCGCGTCGACCTGCTCGGGCGCGGCGCGCAGGGCGTAGCCGGACGCGACGGTCACGAGCAGCCGGTTCGGCCCGCCGCGCGGCCGGTTCGGCTCCAGCACCCGGCGCAGCCGGGAGATGTACACCTGCAGGCCCGACTGCGCGCCCTTGGCCGCGTCGTCGTCCCACAGGTCGAACAGCAGGGTGTCCACCGGCACCACCTGGCCGCGCGCGGCGAGGAGGCGGGCCAGCACCGCCCGCTGCCGCAGCCCGCCGAGGTCGAGCTCGGCGGCGCCGTCGTGCGCCCCCACCGGCCCGAGGACCCGGAACGTCACCGGGCTCGTCGGGGGAGTCATGGGGCGCTCCTCTGCTGTTGTCGTTTGCCAGGGCGGACGGGATGGCAGGCGTCTGTCAGGCGTCACCGTATGCGCGCCCCGAAGCGGGCACAAGGCTTTCCCCAAGCCGTGCGCCCTCACCTTCTCGCCCTGCGATATTAGGCGATCAACCGGGTGATCACGGGCGATATCGGGGTGAGTCTCGCGGCGGGACTGGCGAGAGGCTCAGAGAGCGCGGGAGTGCCGCACGGCGGCCGGGCCCGCGTCAGGGTCGGCGTCCGGCCCGGCGGCCCGCGCCTCCCGCCTGCGCAGCAGCGCCCAGCCGCCGAGCGCGAGCCCGCCCCACGGGATCTCGATCGTGTACGTCCAGAAGCCGAACAGCACGGCCGCGGCGGTGGCCCCGCCCGCGGGCTGGCCGAACGCCCCGATCAGCAGGGTGGCGACGCCGCCCTCCATGATTCCCGCCCCGCTGGGCGTGACGAGGGCGGTGGTGAGGACGCGGCTCAGCGCGAACACGGCGACGGTCTCGGCCGGCCCCGGGTAGGAGTCGGTGGCGACCATGCAGGCGGCCATGATGAGGCACTGCAGCGACAGGAACGCGACCATCCCCAGCGACAGTCCGGCCCACCGGGTGTGGATGATCCCGGCCGTGTCCCTGCGCAGCCGCTCGATGGCCGCCGACGCCGCGCGCTCGGCCGGGCGGAACCGCCGGGGCGCGAGCCGTACGAGCCGGTCGAGCGCACGGCCGAGCAGGGCGGCGGCGCGGTCCCAGTAGAGGGCGGCCGCCACCACGGCCACCAGCGCGAGGATCGAGACCGCGCCGGCCCAGCCCGCCTTGGCGACGGTGGGGTTGGTGGCCTTGCCCGCGATCAGCAGGCAGGCGATCCCCACGGCGGGCAGGATGAACCGGAACAGCGAGTTCCAGATGCCGGTGACCAGCGTGTAGACGACGATCGGCCGGTTCGCGAAGCCCCAGCCGCGGGTCATGCCGAACGTCAGGGCCACCCCGGCCGCGCCGCCGAACGGCAGCAGGTTGCTGACCGCGCTGCCGGCCGCGTTGAGCGTGAGCGCCTGCGGGTGGGTGAGGCCGGGCAGGGCGGAGGTCATCACGTACGTGTACGCATACAGGCTGGCCAGCCAGAGCAGGGTCATCAGCGCGATGGTCTGCCAGCCGAGGCCGCCGAACCGCAGGCCGATCTCGTGCCAGCTCACGGTCGCGCCGGTCAGCGTGTGCACGATCTGCGGCAGGTAGACCACCAGGGCCACGGCGAGCCCGAGCGACACCGTGGACAGCGCGATCTGCAGCCACTTCCTGTTCACCCGCGAATGCCCCCAGTCCGGTCTCCGGTCGCCTTCAGTCTGCCGGGCCGCGAGACCGCCCGGCTCCTCCTCACGGAGGATCACGTCCCCTAGGGGGAGTCGAACGGATGCCTGAGGCGGGTGCCTCTGGGCAGCCCCCGGCGGACGAACCACTCGGTGCCGAAGACGAAGCGGTAGGCGGGACCGGGGATCCTGAGCATGGCGCCCAGTGTGCGGTCGCCGTCGCCGCCGGTCGCCTGGCTGGCGTGGGCCGCCATCGACGCGCGCTTCGCCTTCGCGTACCTGCGTACGCTGACCCGGTGGGTGATCGCATCGCGCGGGGAGTAGGCCCGCTCGAAGCTCCGCACGTCGATCGCCGGGTAGAACCTGGCGGCCAGCCGTACGCCCCTGAGCAGCAGGTCGCGGTCGACCGTCGCCTCCAGCACGATGGGCGTGCCGGCGATCTCGGCGGCCCGGCTGCCGACCCGGTAGACCTGCACGTGGTCGGGGTGGCCGTAGCCCCCCGCCGGGTCGTAGATCGTGAGCAGGTCGGCGGCCTCCTCCTTGAGCACCGAGGCCAGCCGTTGCGCCGCGTCCTCGACGTCGGCGTCGATGAACGCGTTGTCGGGCCGGTCGTCGGCCACGCCGCCGTCGATCGCCAGGCCGGAGTCGCCGTAGCCGAGCAGCACGACCCGGGCGCAGCCTAGGGCCGCGGCCGAGCGGTACAGCTCGTCCATTCTGGTTCTGCCCAGTTCCTCGCCCCTGGGCATTTCGGCGAGACCGCGCTCTCCGGCGGTCGCGACGACGAGCACCACCCGGTGTCCCTCGTCGGCCAGCATCGCCATGGTTCCGGCCGTCAGCAGCGCCTCGTCGTCGGGATGGGCGTGGAAGAACACCGCTGTGCTCATCGCGCCCCACGGAACGTTGTCATAGTGTGCTCCACCACGTGTCGTCCTCGTGCCATGATCCCACGTGGTCCGCGTCCCGCGACGCCACCCCTGCCGGGGAGCGGCCGGTTTGATGGGCATCGCGTGCTCTGTCAGGCTGACCCGGTGAGGATTCTCCACGTCAGCGACTGCTACCTGCCGCGGCTCGGAGGCATCGAGGTGCAGGTCGCGGATCTCGTCCGGGCGCAGCGCGAGGCGGGCCACCAGGTGGAGGTGGTGACGGCGACGCCGGGGGAGCCGCTGCCCGGCGTACACCGGGTGGTCGCGAACCTCCCGTTCGACCTGCCGGTGCACCCGCGCGGGACCGCCCACCTGCTCCGGATCATGGCGAGCGGGCGGTACGACGTCGCGCACGTCCACACCGGGGCCGTCTCGCCGTTCGCGTGGATGGGGGTGCGGGCGGCGGTGCGGGCCGGGCTTCCGGTGGTCGCGACCGTGCACAGCATGTGGGACCCGGTCACCCGGGGGATGTACCGGGCGTTGCAGGGCGCCTTCGGCTGGCGGCGCTGGGGGCTGGTCGTCAGCGCGGTCAGCGAGGCCGCCGCCCGGCCCATCCGCGACGTGGCGGGTCCGCGCGTGCCGGTGCAGGTCGTCTCGAACGGGCTCGACGTGACCTCCTGGCGGCCCGGCCCGGTGGACGGTCCGGTCGACGGCCCCGTTGACGGGCCGGTGGACGCCTTGGCGGACGGGGCCGTGCACGTGGTCGCGGTGGGCAGGCTGGCGCCGCGCAAGCAGCCGCTGCGGCTGCTCAAGCTGCTGGAGGCGGCGCGCGCGCGGGTGCCGGGGGACATCGCGATGCGCGCGACGATCGTGGGGGACGGCCCCGCCCGCGGGCGGATGGAGCGTTATCTGCGGGAGCGGCGGATGGGCTGGGTGGCCCTGCCGGGCAGGTACACACGGGAGCAGATCAGGGCGTTGCTGGCCGCGGCCGACGTGTTCGTCGCCCCGGCCCCGCGCGAGTCGTTCGGGCTGGCCGCGCTGGAGGCCCGCGCGGCCGGGGTGCCGGTCGTGGCACGGGCGCAGAGCGGCGTGGCCGACTTCGTCAGTCCCGGCAAGGAGGGCCTGCTGGGCCGTACCTTCGACGACCTGGTGGCCTCGGTCGTCCGGCTGACCCGCGACTCCGCCCTGCGGCAGTCGATCGCCGAGCACAACCGGGAGACCGAGCCGGTCAGGTGTTCCTGGCCCGCGGTGCTGGAGGGCTTCGCCCGCTGCTACGAGCTGGCCAGGGGCTGACCGAAGCCGCGTTCAGAACGGGAGGACCCTTCCCGAGGGGGTGCGCAGGTCGACCGGGGCTGGCGTTCTCGGCGGCCGCGGTCGCTGCACGATCTGCACCTTCTTCATCCGGCCCTCCTTTCGGCGGTGTCCGCTCGGCTGGTGCCGTCATGATTCCCATGATTTGGCCAGGATTACCCTCCGTGCGTCAGTTCTTGTTCTTGTAACATCCGCCGTCCGGTCACCCCGGCGTCTCCCGCCGCCGCGGAGGGCCTGGCGCGGGCCGGGGCCGGGGATGTTAACGCTCACTCGCCGGCGGGCGGCTCGTGATCTATCTGATAAGGACGGGGTGCTCGATTTGGCGGCGATTAGCGAGCGCCGTCTCGATGTGCTGTTCCATGGCCCGCGCGCGATCGTGATCACCCTGCCGGGAGCTGGCGGAGGCGAGATCGCGAACCACCCGCAGCACGGCCGCCGCGACTTCCTGCAGATGTGTTTCCCGGTGCCAGTTCCCGCTGAGCGGGTCCAGGCCGAGGACATTCAGCATGGCCCGGGCCGAGCGGCATTCCCGCGCCGCCCTCTCGCGGTCTCCGGCGGCCAGCGCGGCGTTGCCGTCGGCCACCGCCGCGTGGACGGCGGCCAGGGCCTGCGGCACGTTCAGGTCGCTGTCCATCGCCGCGCTGAACTGCGCGGGAAGGGGGGAGGGAAGGGGAGCGGCGGCGTCGGAGCCCACCCGCACCACGAACCTCTCGACGCGCCGGTAGGCCGCGGCCGCCTCGTCCAGGGCGTCGAGGCTGAATTCCACCGGAGACCGGTAATGGGCGGCCGCCAGGTAATAGCGGAGTTCGGCCGGCCGTACGCGGTCGAGCAGGGCCGGGAGGGCCAGCGGGTTGCGCAGGCGTTTACGCACTTTCTCGCCGCCCTGGGTCACCGGTCCGTTATGCAGCCAGAATCGCGCGAACGCGTCTCCGGCGGCCCGTGACTGGGCCATCTCGTTCTCGTGGTGCGGGAATATGAGATTGGCTCCGCCGCCGTGGATGTCGAATTCCGTGCCGAGATATCGGCGGGCCATCGCGGAACATTCCAGATGCCACCCCGGGCGCCCCTCGCCCCAGGGTGAGTGCCAAACCGGCTCGCCGGGCTTGGCGCTCTTCCACAACGCGAAATCACGCGGGTCGCGTTTTCCGCGTTCGTGTTCCTCGGCCGCCCGGAGATGCCGGGCCTGCTGCCGCGAAAGGGACCCGTAGTGTGGGTAGGAGTCGACCGAGAAATAGACGTTGCCGTCGGCCTCGTAGGCGTGCCCGGCCGCCACGAGTTCCTCGATCATCTCGACCATCTCGGGGATGTGCCCGGTCGCCCGTGGCTCCACGCTGGGAGGAAGGCAGCCCAGGGCGGCGTAGGCGCGGACGAAGGCGCGGTGCACGGGATCGGTGATCCGCCACCAGGGAATTCCCTCGGAAAGCGACCTGCCGATTATCTTGTCCTCGATGTCGGTGACGTTACGGCAGAGCAGGACCTCGTATCCGCTGCTTTTCAGCCAGCGGTGCAGAATATCGAAGTTCACCTGCGACCTGAGCTGTCCCACATGCGGCGGAACGACGACGGTGGGGCCGCAGAGATAAATCGACACCTTTCCGGGAATTCGGGGGACGAAATCGCGGACGGCGCGGTGATGCGTATCGTAAAGGCGAAGACCCACCTAGCCGAGGGTAAGCGACTTATCCGCTCGCTGTCGATAGTGCGGGCCGACCCGGGTTCGCACACCGGGAAATGTCGATTGTGAGGGCGGGTGAGGGCGGGGGAATAAGGACGTCTCGCCCGCTCGTTGCCGCTGCCATGGAGCCGACGAAACGGGGCCGTGTCCGGGTGGAGCCGACGGCCAAGCGCGTGCGCGTCTATGTCGAGGGGCTGCCGGTGGCCGACACCACCCGCGCCCTGCTGGTCTGGGAGGTTCCCTACTACCCGACGTACTACTTCCCGGTGGAGGACGTCCGCATGGACGCGCTCAAGGCCACCGGCGAGACGCGGCACTCGCCGAGCAGGGGCGACGCGCCGGTCCACGACGTAGCCGGCAGGCCGGGCGCCGCCGTGGTCCACGGCGACGACGCGCCGCTGCCGGAGATCCGCGGGCACGTCCGCTTCGACTGGGACGCCATGGACAACTGGTTCGAGGAGGACGAGGAGGTCTTCGTCCACGCCCGCGACCCCTACACACGGGTGGACGTCCTGGCCGCTTCGCGCCACGTCCGGGTGGAGGTGGGAGGCGTCACCGTCGCCGACTCGCGCAGTCCCCGCATCCTGTTCGAGACCGGCCTGCCCCCGCGGTACTACCTGCCCAAGACCGACGTGCGGCTGGACCTGCTGCGGCCGTCGGAGACCGTGACGCGCTGCCCGTACAAGGGGCGGGCGGAGTACTGGTCGGTCGGCGAGGACGAGCAGGGCAAGGACCTCGTCTGGTCCTATCCCACCCCGCTCCCGGAGTCCCAGAAGATCGCCGGACTGGTCGCCTTCTACGACGAGAAGGTGGACGTCTACATCGACGGCGTTCTCCAGCCCCGCCCGAAGACCAAGTTCGCCTGACCCGGCACGGCGGGCGGGGGTGCTGGTCCGGCCGGACGGGACCGTCGCGCGGGCGGGGGACCGCTGCGCCGGGGGCCGGCCCGGCCGACGCGCCGTCCCACTGGTTCGTCCCCGCGGTGCCGTCCGGCCGGCGTCGGGTCAGCGGCGGATGACGTGCAGGACGCTGGCGATGCGCTCGGCGGCGGTGACGACGTCCGAGGCGTGGCCGATGCGGCCCGCCCAGGACAGCCAGTACCACCACTCGCCGTCGCTGGCGTTGGACGCCAGCACGTCCTCGGCCATCGTGGGCTCCATGGGGTTGATGACACGCAGACGCGGGTAGAGGCCTGCCGGCGCAGTCAGGCGTACCTGGAACGAGTGAGCCTCGAGCTGGGCCGCGAGCCGCTCCAGATGGTCCATCGCCGCACTTCGGTCTACCGTCGTCATCGTCGCCTCCGGGGAACGTCAGGACCTATCACCGGAAAGGGTGAACCCGCTACGACACACCGGCAATCGTCCGGATCCCGCGAAACCGTGCAATAACCAGGGAACTCACCCCGATTCCGTGGAACGCACACGGGTTCCCGGCCACGAACGCATAACAGTCGCAGGGGGTTGGGTGCCTGCTCCTTTACGTTGGGGAAACAACCGTAAACGGGGACTCTGCACAAACGGAGGGCGTGTCCATGGCCCGCGGAGAGCACTCACCCGCTTGCGCGCGACGCTGGCGCGAACAGGCGCAGATTCGGCAGTGGACGCTGTGGCAGACCGTCCAGGCGATCCACGGGTGTTGCGGCGTGAGCCTGTTGAAGGCCCACCGGCTCGGGCGCGGCTGGTCGGCCCGGCAGGCCATCGAGGAGCTGGAGCACCTGTGTGACCAGCAGGACCTCGGGCACCCGCACGCGAGCATCGACCTGCTGAACGCCTGGGAGAACAACCGGGCCCGCCCCCGCCCGCAGACGATCGACCTGCTGGCCCGTTTGTATCGTGCCAACGCCGTGCGGCTCGGCCTCGCCGCCGACTACTGCGAGGACACGGGCGGGCAGCGGATCGTCGTCGTGGGCCCGGGCCAGACCGGCGAGCAGGCCCGCACCGAGGACCTGACCGCCGACGACGCCGAGCGCCGGGCGCTGTTCCACCAGGCGATGCTGCTGGGCACGCCGAACGGCCGGTTCTTCGCCGAGGTCGAGGGCATCCGTCACGAGCTCGACCGCACCCTCGCCCTGGGCACGGTGAACGAGGACCAGCTCGACCGGCTGGACGAGCAGGTCCTGCGTTACCGCCGTGAGTACATGACGACCCCGCCGATGCCCATGCTCTGCCGCGTCATGCTGGAGATCTCCGACGTGCGCCGGCTGAGCGCCGCCCGCCAGCCGTCCTCGGTGCAGCGCCGCCTGCTCACCGCGACCACGATGCTCACCCTGCTCGCCGCCGACGCGCTGATGAAGCTGGGCGACACGCGCCAGGCCCACGCGTGGTACGGCACCGCCCGCGCCGCCTCCGACGACGTGGGCGACCTGCGGCTGCGCGCGCTGGTCCGCGCCCAGCAGACGATGCTCCTCTACTACTACGGCGACCTGAACGAGACCGTCCGGCTGGCCCGCGAGGCGCGGATGCTGGCCGGCTCGGCGCCCAGCTCCCCGGCGGCGCTGGCGGCGGCGGCCGAGGCCCGCGCGCTGGCCAGGATGGGAGACGGCAAGGCGGCCAGGATCGCGCTCGCCGAGGCCGAGCAGATCTTCGCCCGGATGCGCGGCATGAGCCAGGACGACCTGGCCTTCGTCTTCACCGAGAAGCGGATGACGTTCTACCGCACCGGGACCCTGATCGAGCTGGGGGACGCCCAGAAGATCCAGGGGATGGACACGTTCCCGCCGGGCTTCCAGACGATCGACCCGGCGCTGATCCTGCTTGACCAGGCGAGTCACCTCGCGAGGACCGGCGACCACGAGGAGGCCTGCCGGATCGCGGCCGAGGCGCTGCGGCAGGTGCCGGCCGAGCACCGCACCTCGATCGTGGTGACCCGGGCCAGGGCTCTGCTCGCGGACGCCGATCCCGCTCTGCCCGCCGTACGGCGCCTGCGGCAGGTGCTGGCCGAGTCGTCGCCCGCGCTCGTGCTGAGCGGGCTGTTCCCGTCCGCAGAGAACGCCTGACGCCGTCGTGAGGACCTCCGGCATGAGGATCATGGAACGCCCGTCGCTGGCCGAGGAGGCGTTCGAGGTCCTGCGCGAGGTCTGCGCGCGGATCGGCGTGGACGCGCGCGGCGCGCAACTCATGCGGCTGCGCAGCAACGCCGTCTTCAAGCTGCGCGCGAACGCCGCCGGCGGCGCGGCGGCCGGGGAGATGGTGGTGCGGATCGCGACGGCGCCGGACGCGCTGACCCGCCTGCCGGTGGTCCTGGCGGTCGCCCGCTGGCTCGCCGACCGGGGCTTCCCGACCGTGCGGCCGGTCGACGAGATTCCCGGCCAGCCCATCGTCCACGAGGGCCGCGCGGTGACCTTCTGGCGGTACGTCCCCTCCTGGGGCCGTCCGACCACCAGGCAACTCGGCCGGGTGCTGCGCAGCCTCCACCGTGAGCCGGTGCCGCCGATGGGGCTGCGGGCGCTCACCGACCCGCTCGCCGAGGTGCGGCACGCGGTGGAGCAGCGGGCCGAGGTGCTCACTCCCGGGCAGCGCTCCTGGCTGAGAGACCGCATCGAGGAGCTCACCGGGCGCTGGCGCGACCTGGACACCGGCGCGCCGGTGCTGCTGCACGGCGACGCGTGGATCGACAACCTGCTGCGCCGCCAGGACGGGCACGTCGTGCTGTGCGACTGGGACGGCGTGGCCGTCGGGCCGCGCGAGTGGGACCTGGTGCACACCTATCACGGGCAGCGCCGCTTCGGGCTGTCGACGGACGACGTGGACGGCTTCGCCCACGCGTACGGCTCCGACCTTCGGCAGTGGCCGGGCTACGGCACGCTCATGGAGGTGCGGGACATGTACGCCGTGGGCATCCATATCCGCAACGCCGCCGGAGACCCGTTCTCCCGCCAGGAGCTGCCCCGCCGGCTCGACTCGCTCACGCGCGGTGACGGCCACGCCCGCTGGTACATGGCGGCACCGGCATAGCCTCAGGTAATCGCGGGTACTGTCCGTACAGGCTGTGAGTGTCGCAGTGGACGATTTCCAAAAACGTGGTCTGTGAAAAAGCGCACCCGGGTTGTTCCCGGCGGCGGGCGTGCGTGCCATTCCAGCGTCCCACGCGGATGGGCGACGATTCCGCTACGCAGCCTCATGCTCCCGACCTGGGAACATGGTGCGGCTTCCAAGAAGGAGAAGCAGTTGTCTGAAGGCACTGTCAAGTGGTTCAACTCGGAAAAGGGCTTCGGTTTCATCGCTCCGGACGACGGCACCGCTGACGTGTTCGTTCATTATTCGGCGATAACGTCTAACGGTTATCGTACGCTGGACCAGAACCAGCGGGTCAGTTACGTGACCGTTCAGGGCACCAAGGGACCGCAGGCCGAACAGGTCACGCCGCTGTAGATCGTGACTCTCGGTGACGGTGCGGCCGTGAGCGGCCGCACGAGCGGTACCGCGTCGGCCCGCGCCGTTCCGGCGGCGCGGGCCCGATGTTTTGCCGTTCCTTTGCCGGGAAGCGGGAACGGTCATGAGACTCAGCATGACCTCCGACCTCTGGTGGAAGAACGCGGTCGTGTACTGCCTCGACATCGAGACCTTCGCCGACGGCAACGGCGACGGGATCGGCGACTTCCGGGGCGCGATCCAGCGCATCGACCACCTGGACAGGATGGGTGTCACGTGCATCTGGCTGATGCCGTTCTTCCCGACCCCTGACAAGGACGACGGGTACGACATCACCGACTTCTACAACGTCGACCCGCGCCTGGGGACGCTCGGCGACTTCGTCGAGTTCATGCGGGTGGCCAGGGACCGCGGCATCAGGGTCATCGCCGACCTCGTGGTCAACCACACCTCCGACCAGCATCCCTGGTTCAAGGAGGCGCGTTCCAGCCGGGACTCCCGCTACCGCGACTGGTACATCTGGTCGGACAAGCCGGAGCCGGACGACCCCAAGGGCGTCGTGTTCCCCGACAAGGAGGACAGCCTCTGGGAGTACGACGAGAAGACCGAGCAGTACTACTACCACCGGTTCTACCGGTTCCAGCCCGACCTCAACACCGCCAACCCGGAGGTGCAGGACGAGATCTCCCGCATCCTCGGCTTCTGGATGGAACTCGGCCTGTCGGGGTTCCGGGTGGACGCCGTGCCGTTCCTCATCGAGCAGGTCACCGACAGCGGTGACGACCTGCCCGACCCGCACGAGTTCTTCGCCTGCCTGCGGGCGTTCCTCAGCCGCCGCGACGGCAGCGCGATCCTGCTCGGCGAGGTCAACCTGCCGTACCCGGACCTCGTGAAGTACTTCGGCAACGACCTCGGCGACGAGCTCACCATGTGCTTCGACTTCATCAGCATGCAGCGGACGTACCTCTCGCTCGCGCGCGAGGACGCCCGGCCGCTCGCCGCCGCGCTGCGGGAGCGGCCCAACCCGCCCAGGGACAGCCAGTGGGCGACGTTCATGCGCAACCACGACGAGCTCACGCTCGACAAGCTCAGCGACTCCGAACGCGAGGAGGTCTTCGCGGCGTTCGGCCCGGACAAGGACATGCAGGTGTTCGGGCGTGGCCTGCGGCGCCGCCTGCCGACGATGCTCGGCGGCGACCTGGAGCGGATCAAGATGGTCTACAGCCTGCTGTTCTCCCTGCCGGGCACACCCGTGCTCTTCTACGGCGAGGAGATCGGCATGGGGGAGAACCTGGAGATCGAGGGCCGTCTCGCCGTACGGACGCCCATGCAGTGGACCCCGCACCGCAACGGCGGCTTCAGCGACGCCGATCCCTCCAAGGTGAGCATCCCCATGCCGAAGGGCGACTTCGGCCCGGAGAAGGTGAACGTCAGCGCCCAGGAACGCGACCCCGACTCGCTCCTGGCGTGGATCACCCGCCTGATCCGGCACTACCGCGACTGCCCCGAGTTCGCCTGGGGGAAGTACACCGTGCTCGACACGGGCGTGGACGCGGTGTTCGCGCACCGCGCGGACTGCGACGGCGAGACGGTCGTCGCCGTGCACAACCTCGGCGACGCCGAGACCGAGGTGGAGCTCACGCTGGAGGGGTTCGACTCGTCGAAGGTGCTGACCGACCTGCTCGTGGACGGCCGGATCGAGATCGACGACTCGGGCAGGGTCGGTTTCCCCATGGGCCGGTACGGCTGCCGCTGGTTCCGGGCCTCCGCCCCCGAGACCGCCCCCGCCGACTCCGCAGACCCTTCCTAGGGGACGCCTCAGGGGCGGCTCCGGTGGATCTCCGATGGGCCGCCGCCATCCCCATGGCCACAGTGAGGAGCCATGGGGATGGTCTTGGGATACACGCTGGTCGCCGCCGGCGCCGCCGTGATGTTCGTGCTTCATCTGACGGCGGGGCTCGACCCGCTGACGGACATGATCAGTGAGTACGCCTTCGCGCCGCACGGCCTGCTGCTGCCCGTCTCGCTGACGCTGCTCGCGGCCGGCTCCGCCGTGCTCGCCGTACGGCTGGCGCGGCTGGACCGGCGCCCGGCCCTGCTGGTCGGCGTGTGGAGCGGCTGCCTGCTGCTGGTCGCCGGGTTCCCGACCGACCGGCCGGGGCTGTCGCTGTCGGTGTCCGGGGGCATCCACCGCTACGCGGCGTTCGCCGCGTTCGTCAGTCTTCCGCTGGCCGGGCTGCTCGTCGCCAGGGCCACCCGGTCGCGGCCGGTCCGGCTGCTGTGCGCGGTCGCGCTCGGGTCGCTCGTCCTGGTGGTCGTGCCGTACGCCCTCCGCGCGCTGGGCCTCGACCCCGGCATGGTGCCCGCCGGTCTCACGCAGCGCCTGACCGTCGTCTCGGAGGTGGCGGCGCTGCTGGTGATGGCGGCCTCAGCCGCCGCAGCTCAGGTACGCGAAGGCGCCGGAGCGGACCTTGTAGGAGTCCCGCACCCGGGTCCGGCCCGTCTCGGTGTCGACCTTCAGGACGGTCACCACGTCGCGGGATCCCTGCGACCGCACCAGATGCAGGGTCACCTCGTGCCCGCCGGTCCAGTCGATCATGTCGAGCGCGGCGTCCTTCGGCAGGGAGAAGCGGACCGAGCCCGTCGCCTGGTCGGTCGCCACGTCGTAGAAACGCAGCCTCGCCTTCTCGCCGAGGCCGGTGACGTAGGCCACCGTGCGGTCGTCGGCGGACAGTCCCCATGGGCCGTTGTTGGCCACGATCTGGGGCGGGACGGCGGCGGCCAGTTCGGCGCCCGTGTCGTCGTGGACGGCCAGCCCGATGGTGTTCTCGTCGCCGGCCCGCTGCAGGAGGACGGCCGAGCCGTCCCCGCTGAAGCCGGCGAACCCGTCCGTCTCCGGGGTGGTGCCGGTCGCGCTCGCCCGCGCCACGTCGAACAGGCGGACCCGGGTGCGGCCGTCCCCCGCGATGTAGCCGAGGGCGAGGCGGTCGCCGTCCTGGGAGAGCTTCAGCCAGGCCGCGTTCATGCCGACGCCGCGCGGCAGCGGATTCCTCGGCATCACGCGGACGCCGCCGTGGAACTCGCGTACCACGAGCCGATGGTCGGACTTGCGGAAGTAGGCCACCGACTCGCCGTCGCCGCTGACGGTGAGCGGGGCGCTGTTGGTCCTGTCGGGCCTGCCCTTGGCGGTCAGCGGCCACAGCATGGCGTCCTTGAGCGCGACCCGCCTGCCGTCGAGCAGGTCCAGCCGCCAGGTGTGGCAGGGCGTCGCGGTGCCGTCCTTGCGCGGGCAGGAGTCCACCGACGCGTAGCGGATCGTGTGGTGGGAGGTCTGCGTCTGGGCGGCCGCCGGGAGGGCCAGTGCCGGGAGGGCCAGCATGGTCAGGGCGAGGCCGGTCAGTCCCCGTGTGATCGGCCGGGTGGGGTGCTGCATGATCATCTCCTTTCCGGGATGTCATGCATTGGACCCGCCCGGGACCCGGCCGGTTCTGTCACGTGTTGATATCGGCCTGCCGGTGGTCGAGGGTCTCCAGCGCGTCCTCGACGGCACGGTGGAAGGTCGGATAGGCGTACATCATGTGCCGCAGCCGTGCGGTGGGGATCTCGTTCTGCACCGCCACCACGAGCGCGCCGAGGACCTCGCCGCCCGCCGGACCGCTGCTGGTGGCGCCGACGAGCACCCCGCGCCGCGCGTCCTCGACCAGCTTGACCAGGCCCTCGTGCCCCGGCCCGTGGATCCAGCCCCGGGCCGAGTCGCCGAGGGCGGCGAACCCCACCCGCACCTCGACGCCGGCCTCCCGGGCCTCCCGCTCGGTCATGCCGACCGCGCCGACCTCCGGGTCGGTGAACGTGACGCGCGGCACCGCGCGGTAGTCGGCGGCGGGTCCGCCCTCGCCGAGGATGTCGCGGGCGGCGATCCTGCCCTGGTAGACGGCGACGTGCGTGTAGGCGCCGCGGCCGGTCACGTCGCCCACCGCCCAGACGCCGTCGCCGGCCCGCATCCGGTCGTCCACCTCGACGAACCGGGCCTTCTCGTCCAGGCCGGCGTTCCCGGCGCTTATCGCCGCCAGGTCGACGCTGCGCCCGGTCGCCACCAGCAGGTGTGCGGCGCGCAGGATCCGGCCGTCGCCGAGCGTCAGCGCGAAGCCGTCGCCGTCGTGCCGCACCCGTTCGACGGCGACGCCGGTGTGCGTCTCGACGCGTTCCCCGGCGAACACGCGGGCCAGCAGCGCGCCCGCCTCCGGCTCCTCGCGGGGCAGCAGGCGGCCGGCGCCCTCCACGATCGTGACCCGGGCGCCGAACCGGGCGAAGACCTGGGCGAGCTCGCAGCCGATCGCTCCGCCGCCGAGCACGATCAGCGACTCGGGCACCCGCCGCGCCACGACGGCGTCCCGGTTCGTCCAGTAGGGCGTGCCCTCCAGGCCGTCGATCGGCGGAACGGCGGGAGTGGTGCCGGTGGCGACGACGATCCCCCGCCGGGCACGCAGCCTGCGGCCGTCCACGGTCACCTCGCGCGGGCCGGTGATCCGGCCGCGGCCGCGGACGACCTCGACTCCGGCGCTCTCGAAGTGCTCGGCCCTGTCGGCGTCGCTCCAGTCGTCGGTGCCCTCCCCGGTGATCCGGTCGATCACCGGGGTCCAGGCCGGGGTCACCCGGACCGACCCGGCCACGCCGGGCACGCGGCGGGCCTCGGCCAGCAGGTCGGCCGCGCGCACCATCATCTTCGAGGGGACGCAGCCCCAGTAGGCGCACTCGCCCCCGATCAGGCCGGCCTCCACGGCGGCCACGCCGAGCCCCGCCTCCGCCAGCCGTCCCGCGACGCCCTCGCCACCGGGTCCCATGCCGAGCACCACAACGTCGTAGGCCCCGTCTCCAGTCATGCCCGTCCACTGCCCGCAGACGGCCTCTGTGCACGTACGGGAACACCGGGAAAAACGTGAGGAGGGGGCGGGCCGTGACCGGCCCGCCCCCTCCTCACGCGGTCGTCAGATCGTTCGTCAGATGAGGCCCAGCGCCTTGACGGCGTCGCGCTCCTCCACCAGCTCGCCGACCGAGGCGTCGATCCGCTCGCGGGAGAACGCGTCGATCTCCAGACCCTGGACGATCTCCCAGCGGCCGTTCCTGGACACGACGGGGAAGGACGAGATGAGGCCCTCCGGCACGCCGTACGAGCCGTCGGACGGCACCGCGGCGGAGGTCCAGTCGCCCTCGGGCGTGCCGTTCACCCAGTCGTGCACGTGGTCGATCGCCGCGTTGGCCGCCGACGCGGCCGAGGACGCGCCGCGCGCCTCGATGATCGCCGCGCCGCGCTTGGCGACGGTCGGGATGAAGGTGTCGCGCAGCCACTCCTCCTCGACGAGCTCGGCCGCGACCTTGCCGCCGACCTCGGTGTGGAAGAGGTCCGGGTACTGCGTCGCGGAGTGGTTGCCCCAGATCGTCATCTTGCTGATCTCGGTCACCGGGACGCTCAGCTTGCCGGCGAGCTGCGACAGCGCGCGGTTGTGGTCGAGGCGGGTCATCGCGGTGAACCGCTCGGCCGGCACGTCGGGAGCGGCGGACCGCGCGATGAGCGCGTTGGTGTTGGCCGGGTTGCCCACGACGAGCACGCGGATGTCGTCGGCGGCGTTGTCGTTGATGGCCCTGCCCTGCGGGCCGAAGATCCCGCCGTTGGCCTCGAGCAGGTCGCCGCGCTCCATGCCCTTCGTGCGGGGGCGGGCGCCGACGAGCAGCGCGACGTTGGCGCCGTCGAAGGCCCGGGCCGGGTCGTCGGAGATCTCGATGCCGCGCAGCAGCGGGAACGCGCAGTCGTCGAGTTCCATCGCCGTGCCCTCGGCCGCCTTCACGGCCTGCGGGATCTCCAGGAGGCTGAGCTTCACCGGGGTGTCGGCCCCGAGAAGCTGGCCCGAGGCGACGCGGAACAGCAGCGCGTAACCGATCTGGCCGGCCGCGCCGGTGACGGTCACTTTGACGGTCATGACGATCCCCATTCGCGATATGTGTGACTCACGGATGCTACCCGCCGGATCCCGTCCCCTCGTGACCAGGTCAGGTTCGTGTCCGGCGCCGTCCGTGCCGGGCGTTCCGCCGGGGCCGCCCGGCGGAACGCCCGGAGGAGGCGGGTTGACGCGCAGTAGGCCCCTGGCCACGTGTTTCGCGGATGAATGGGTGAAACTTTCACGTAACACGCAGGCGTCTTCGGGCGTAACGTCACCATGGATGCCCTGTTCGGGCGGCGGGTACACGCCGGGTGGGCTTTCTGTGGCGATGTGGGTCTTGACGGGTCTCTGTACGGCGCCGGGGGTGGTGCCTATGGTTCGTGGGAGCGCTCCCAAGCGCAGAAACCACCGCCAGGAGGACCTTCCCAATGAGATCCACCCCCCGACCGGGAGCCGTGAGCTCTACGGTGCGCCGCGGCCTGGTCGCGGCGGCCGTGCTCGCGATCGGCTCCACGGCGGCCGTGGCCACCGCCACTTCGGCGAGTGCCGCGGTCTCCTGCAAAGTCACCTACTCCGCCAGTCAGTGGCAGGGCGGCATGTCCGCCAACCTGACCATCCAGAACCTGGGCGACGCGCTCAGCAACTGGACGCTCACGTTCACCTTCCCGAACAGCGGCCAGAAGGTCGCCCAGGGCTGGTCGGCCAACTGGAGCCAGTCGGGCAGCAACGTGAGCGCGACCGCGCTCGACTGGAACAAGTCGCTGGCGACCGGCGCGTCCACGAGCCTCGGCTTCAACGGCACCTGGACCAGCAGCAACCCGTCGCCGACCGACTTCAAGATCAACGGCGTGTCCTGCAACGGGACCCCGCAGTCGCCGTCTCAGTCGCCGTCGCAGTCGCCGTCGCGGTCTCCTTCGCAGTCGCCGTCGCAGTCGCCGTCCCAGTCTCCTTCGCAGTCCCCCTCGCAGTCGCCGTCTCAGTCTCCTTCGCAGTCCCCGTCCCAGTCGCCGTCGTACTCGCCGCCGCCGCCCGGGACCCACGTGGACAACCCGTACTCCGGCGCCACGGGTTACGTGAACCCGGACTGGTCGAGGAGCGCGTCGAACGAGCCGGGCGGCTCGAAGATCGCCAACACCTCCACGGCGGTCTGGCTGGACCGCATCGCCGCGATCAGCTCCGGCTCCGCGGGCCAGAACAGCATGGGTCTGCGTGACCACCTGGACGAGGCGGTCAGGCAGGACGCGGCCAACGGCAGCGCGCCTCTCACGATCCAGGTCGTCATCTACGACCTGCCGAACCGTGACTGCTCGGCGCTCGCCTCCAACGGTGAGCTGAAGATCGCGAACAACGGTCTCGCGCGGTACAAGTCCGAGTACATCGACGTGATCGCCGGCATCATGGCGGACTCGAAGTACTCCAACCTCCGCATCGTGACGGTCATCGAGCCCGACTCGCTGCCGAACCTGATCACCAACGTCAGCAACTTCCAGGCGTGCCAGGAGGCCCAGTCCTCGGGCGCCTACGTCCAGGGTGTGCAGTACGCGCTGAACAAGCTGCACGCGATCCGGAACGTCTACACCTACATCGACGCGGCGCAC
Organism: Microbispora triticiradicis; assembly: GCA_003260025.2. Lineage (GTDB taxonomy): Bacteria > Actinomycetota > Actinomycetes > Streptosporangiales > Streptosporangiaceae > Microbispora > Microbispora triticiradicis. The sequence continues at coordinate 32,091 of QFZU02000135.1, forward strand.
CACGCCTGGCTCGGCTGGGACACCAACTTCGGCCCGGTGGTGAACCTCTTCCACCAGGTCGCGTCCGGGACCACCGCGGGCGTGAACAGCGTCGACGGCTTCATCACGAACACCGCCAACTTCGCCGCGCTGTCCGAGCCGTACTTCACCATCAACACCTCGGTGAACGGCCAGTCGGTGCGTCAGTCCAAGTGGGTCGACTGGAACTACTACGTGGACGAGCAGACCTTCGCGGTCGGGCTGCGCAACGCCCTGGTGGCGAAGGGCTTCCCGAACACGCTGGGCATGCTGATCGACACCTCCCGCAACGGCTGGGGCGGCTCGGCCCGTCCGACCAAGGCGAGCACGTCCACCAACGTGGACACCTTCGTCAACGAGTCCCGCGTCGACCGCCGGATCCACGCCGGCAACTGGTGCAACCAGTCCGGTGCCGGCATGGGCGAGCGGCCGAGGGCGAACCCCGCCGCCGGTCTCGACGCCTACGTCTGGATCAAGCCTCCGGGTGAGTCCGACGGCGCCAGCGCGCAGATCCCGAACGACGAGGGCAAGGGCGCGGACCCGATGTGCGACCCGACCTACCACGGCAACAGCCTGAACGGCAACAACCTCTCGGGCGCGCTGGCCGGCGCCCCGCTGTCGGGCCACTGGTTCTCCGCCCAGTTCCAGCAGCTCCTGGCGAACGCCTACCCGCCCATCTCGTAACCCGAGGAACCGCGTAGGCGCACAAGAAGGCGGGCCCCGTCGCGATCGCGACGGG
>QFZU02000136.1 GCA_003260025.2 Microbispora triticiradicis
CGCCGCGACGGGTGTCCGCCCAGCCGGCGCCCCTCGCGCCCGAGGCGCCGCCCGCCGCCGTGCGCCCGTGGCGGCTGCTGCACCGCGTGGTGCCGTACGAGGTGGACACGGCGGCGGCGTTCACGGACCTGTTCGGCGGCCTGGAGCACGCGTTCTGGCTGGACAGCAGCCGGGTGGAGCCCGGCCTGTCGCGGTTCTCCTTCCTCGGCGCGCCGGAGGGCCGCGACGGCGAGATCCTGAGCTACTCCGTCGGCGAAGGGCTCACGATCCGGAGCGGGCCGGACCCGGAGACCGTCACCTGGCCGGATTCGATCTTCGATGCCCTCCGGACCCGGCTCGCCGAGCCGGTCCTCGACGTGCCCGACGTGCCCTTCGACCTCACCAGCGGATACGTGGGCTACTTCGGCTACGAGCTGAGGGCCGAACTGGGCTCGCCGTGCCGGCACCGCGCCGCCACGCCCGACGCGGTGTGGCTGTCCGCCACCCGCCTGGTGGTGGTCGACCACGAGCAGCGGACCACCCATCTCATCGCGCTGACCCGGTCGCCGGACGACCCCGCCGCGTCGTCGTGGCTGGCCCGCGCCGAACGGCGGCTCGCCCGATGGCGGCCGCCACCGGGAGCGGACGCGCCCGCCGCAGGCGGCCACGACCCCGAGCCCGGCCTGCTCCGCGCCCGGGACGGCTACCTGGACGACGTCGAGGCGTGCCGGGGCAAGCTGCGCGAGGGCGAGAGCTACGAGATCTGCCTGACCACGCAGACCCGGCTGCCCGTGACCGGCGACCCGCTGGAGCTGTACCTCGCGCAGCGCGCGTCCAACCCCGCGCCGTACGCGGCCTTCCTGCGGCTGGGCGGCTTCGCCGTCCTCTGCTCGTCCCCCGAGCGGTTCCTGCGGATCCGGCCGGACCGGACCGTGGAGACGAAACCGATCAAGGGCACCGCGGCCCGGGGTCGCGGGCGCCGGGAGGACCTGCGGCTGCGGGCCCGGCTGACGACCGATCCCAAGGTCAGGGCCGAGAACCTGATGATCGTGGACCTGCTGCGCAACGACCTCGGGCGGGTCTGCGAGGTCGGCTCCGTCCACGTGCCCAGCTACATGGCGGTCGAGACGTACGCGACCGTCCACCAGCTCGTGTCCACGATCCAGGGCACGCTCCGCCCGGACGTCGACGCCATCGGCTGCGTCACGGCGTGCTTCCCCGGCGGGTCGATGACCGGCGCGCCCAAGCTGCGCACGATGGAGATCCTCGACGAGATGGAGCAGACGGCGCGCGGCGTCTACTCCGGCGCCATCGGCTTCCTCGGCCACAACGGCACGGCCGACCTCAACATCGTCATCCGCACCGCGGTGGCCACCGCCGAGGGCCTGACGGTGGGGGCGGGCGGGGCGATCGTGCTCGACTCCGATCCCGCCGAGGAGTTCGAGGAGATGCTGCTGAAGGCGCGGGCGCCCCTCCGCGTGGCCGGGCCCCCGCTGTCGGCGTCGGAACCAGGGCTGCGCTGGGCGGAGGCGGCACGATGACCAGGACCGGCAAGGACTACCTCGACGCGCTGCGCGACGGCAGGACGATCTGGCTGGACGGCGAGCGGGTGGACGACCTGACCACCCATCCCGCCTTCCGGCGTTCGGTCCGCTCGATCGCCGACCTCTACGACCTGACGGCGGAGCACCCCGAGACGCTGACGGCGTCGGTGCCCGGCGTCGACGGGCCGGTGTCGCGCGCCTACCAGATCCCGCGTACGAAGGATGAGCTCAAGGCCAAGGGCCGGGCGTTCAAGCTGTGGTCGGAGGCGACGTTCGGATTCCTCGGCCGCTCCCCCGACTACATGGCCTCGGCCGTCGCCGGGATGGCGACCGTGCCGGGCGTGCTGGCCCGCGACGGGTTCGACGGCTCGGCCAACCTGGTCGCGCACTGGCGGCGGATGGCCGAGGGCGACCTCTACCAGGCGCACACGCTGGTCAACCCGCAGATCGACCGCACGAAGGCGCCGTCGGAGCAGATGGAGGACGACCTGTGCCTGCGGGTCGTCGCCGAGCGCGACGACGGGATCGTCGTGCGCGGCGCCAAGATGATCGGCACCGCGGCGGCCCTCGCCGACGAGATCCTGGTCGGCGTCACCCAGCGGATGCCGCCCAGCGAGGCCGACTACGCGGTGAGCTTCTCGGTGCCGGTCGCGGCGCCCGGCATCTCTTTCGTCAGCCGGACCTCCTACGAGGCCCGCGCCACCAGCGTCTTCGACTACCCGCTCGCCAGCCGGCTGGACGAGAACGACGCGCTCGTGGTCTACGACGACGTGTTCGTGCCGTGGGAGCGGGTGTTCGCCTACCGCGACCCGGAGGCCTGCCACGCGCAGTTCTGGAAGACCCCGGCGTTCGTCAGCTTCGTCCACCACGGCGCCACCCGGTTCTGGACCAAGCTGGAGTTCCTCACCGGGATCGCCATCCTCGTCGCCAAGGCCAACAACGTCTACGACATGCCGCCGGTGCGGATGCAGATCGGCAAGCTGCTGTCGTGGGTGAACACCGCCAAGGCGCTGGTCGTCGCCGCCGAGGAGCTGTGCGAGCCGGTGCCCGGCGCCGACGCGGTCATGCCGCACCGTGAGACGGCGTACGCCCAGCTCGCCGTGGGACCGGACCTCTACCCCAAGGTGATCAACGAGATCAAGCTGCTGGCGGGCGGCGGGCTGATCCAGCTGCCGTCCTCCTACCGCGACCTGCTGCGCCCGGAGGTCGCCGCGCTCCTCGGCAAGTACGTGAAATCCCCCGGGTACGACGCCGAGGCGCGGATCAAGCTGTTCAAGCTGGCCTGGGACGCCGTCGGCAGCGAGTTCGCCGGGCGGCACGACCAGTACGAGCGCTTCTACCACGGGGCGCCGCACGTGTACCTGCCCGCCCTCGTGCGCGAGGGCGACCCCGGCCGGTACGCCGCGCTGGCCGACCGGTGCCTCGACGGCTACGAACTGGAGGACGGGTGAGCACCGCCCGGCCGCCGATGACCGCCGTCTCCCTCCTGCGCGCCTACGTGGGGTCGCAGCCGGCGGCCGTCGCGGTGATGGCCGGTCTGCTGGTCTTCTCCATCGGCCTGGAGATCGCGGAGCCGCGCATCGCCGCGCACTTCATCGAGTCGGTCCAGCTCGGCCGGGCCGAGAGCGTGCTCGTCGGGATCGCCGGGGTGTTCCTGGCCGTGGCCGTGACGCGGCAGGCCGCCCGCATCGTGTCGGCGTACGCCAGTGAGCGGGTCTCGTGGACCGCCACCAACGCCGCCCGCGAGGACCTGACCGCTCACGTGCTGTCGCTCGACCTGACCTTCCACGAGTCCCGCCCGCCCGGCGAGCTCATCGAGCGCATCGACGGCGACGTCAACCAGGTCGCGGAGTTCTTCTCCAGCCTGATCGTGCACATCGCCGGCAACGTCCTGCTGGTGCTGGGCATCCTGATCGCCCTGGCCACCCTGGACTGGCGGGTCGGGCTCACCTTCACCGCGGTCACGATCCTCAGCTATCTGGCGCTGTCGAGGATCGCCGGGATCGCCGGGCTCAAATGGGAGGACGACCGGGAGCAGAGCGCCCGGTTCTTCGGCTACGTCGGCGAGGCGACCCTCGCCACCGAGGACCTGCGCTCGTCCGGCGCCACCGGCTATGCCATGGCGCGCTTCCACCGGCACCTGCGCGCGTGGCTGCCGGTGAAGGTCAGGGCCGAGGGCTGGGGCAGCGCCATCTGGGTCGTGCTCTCGATCGCGTTCACCGCCGGCACGGCGATCGCCTTCGGGTACGGCGGCGTCTTCTACCGCGACGGCGTGGTGTCCCTGGCCGGCGTCTACCTGATCGTCGCGTACGCGGCGATGCTGAACACCCCCATGGAGGTGCTGCGCCACCAGGTGCAGACGCTCCAGCAGGCGATGGCCGCGACGCGGCGCATCGCCGAGCTGTTCGCGCACCGGTCCTCCCTCGCCGACGGGACCGCGGCCATCCCCTCCGGCCCGCTGTCCGTCCGGTTCGACCACGTCAGCTTCGGCTACGGCCGGGACGACTCCGGGGACGAGTCCGGCGACGGCTCCAAGGACGGCTCCGGGGACGGCATGGTCATGCGCGAGGTGTCGTTCGACGTCCCGGCGGGGACCACGCTCGGGCTCGTCGGGCGGACCGGCGCGGGCAAGACCACCATCGCCTCCCTGCTGTTCCGCCTGTACGACGCGAGCCGGGGACGGGTGCTGGTCGGCGGGGTCGACGTCCGCGAGGCCTCCCTGGCGTCGCTGCGGTCGCGGATCGGGTTCGTGCCGCAGGACGTGCAGATCTTCGACGCCACCCTGCGGGAGAACCTGACCTTCTTCGACGAGCGGGCCGACGACCGGCGGCTGCTGGAGATCCTCGACGTGCTGGAGCTGCGGCCCTGGCTGGAGGGGCTGCCCGACGGGCTGTCCTCGCGGATCTCTCCCGGCACCCTGTCGGCCGGGCAGGCGCAGCTCATCGCCCTGGCCCGGGTGTTCCTGACCGATCCGGGGCTGGTCGTGCTCGACGAGCCGTCCAGCAGGCTCGACCCGGTCACCGAGGCTCAGGTGGAACGCGCGCTCGACCGCATGCTCGCCGGGCGCACCGCGATCGTGATCGCCCACCGGCTCGACACGATCCGCCGTACGGACCAGGTGATCGTGCTGGACACCGGCGCGATCGCCGAGCGGGGCGCCACCGCCGGCCTGCTGGCCGACCCGGGCTCCCGGCTGGCGCGGCTCTACCAGGTCGGGAAGGTGCTCACATGAACGGACCGGCCGAGCCGTCCCCGCTGGGGTTCCTCTGGCGGCTGATCACCTACAGCCCCTGGCGCTACCTGCTGGCCGCCTCCGCGTGGGCCATCTTCCATCTGTGGCCGCTGCTGCCCGGCGTGCTGGGCAAGCTGCTGTTCGACGTCCTGGAGGGCCGGGCGCCCGCCGGGATCACCGTGTGGACGGTGGTGGCGATCGCGGTGGGCGCGGGCCTGGCCCGGTGCGTCGCGATCGTCGGCGCGACCGTGGCCTGGGCGGGCTGGTACCTGCGCGCCCGGGGGCTGATCCAGCGCAACCTGCTCGCCCTGGTGTTCCGCAAGCCGGGCGCGCAGCCGCTGCCGGCCGCCGCGGGCGAGAACATCTCCACCCTGCGGGACGACAGCGACGCCATCGCGATGATGGGCGGCTGGGGCTTCGACATGATGTCCGGGCTCATCTTCGCGGGCGGCGGGCTGGCGATCCTGCTCAGCGTCGACGTCCAGGTGACCCTCGTCGTCATGGCGCCGCTCGCGGTCGTCCTGGTCCTCGCGCAGCTGGCGCGCGCCCGGGCGTACCGCATCCGGGTGCGCAGCAGGGCGGCCACCGCCCAGGTCACCGGGACCATCCAGGAGATCGTGGCCGCGGTCCGCGCGATCAAGGCGGCGGGCCGGGAACGCGAGGTCGTCGCCCGGCTGCGCCGCGACAACGAGGCACGCAAGACCGCGATGATCCGCGACAAGGTGCAGAGCCTCGCCATCGACTCCGTCTTCAACAGCACCGCGAGCATCGGCTCCGGCCTGATCCTGCTGCTGGCGGCGGGCCGGATGCGCTCCGGCGAGTTCACCACCGGCGACTTCGTGCTGTTCTCCACCTATCTGATGCAGGTGGCCGACTACACGTCCTTCATGGGCTACCTCGTGCGCACCTACCAGCAGGCCCGGGTCTCGTTCGTACGGGCGGCCGCCATGCTGCCCGGCACGCCCTCGCGGACGCTGGTCGAACACCGCCCGCTGCACCTGCGCGAGGACGCGTCCCTCACCACGGCGCCGCCGGAACCGGAGCCGCTGCGCGAGCTGGAGGTGCGGTCGCTGACGCACGTCTTCCCCGGATCCGGGCGGGGCGTGCGCGAGGCGTCCTTCACGATCAGGCCGGGCACCGTCACCGTCGTGACCGGCGCGGTGGGGTCGGGCAAGACGACGCTGCTGCGCACCGTGCTCGGCCTCTACGCGCCGCAGGACGGCGAGATCCACTGGAACGGCGAGCGGGTCGACGCCCCGGACGACTTCATGGTGCCGCCGCGCGTCGCCTACACCCCGCAGAACCCCTCCCTGCTGTCCGGCACGATCAGGGAGAACGTGCTGCTCGGCCTGCCGGACGACGGCCGGGTCGAACGGGCGGCGGCCCTCGCGGTGCTCGGCCCGGACCTGGAGCGGCTCGGCGGCGGGCTCGACACGGAGATCGGCGTACGCGGCGTGCGCCTCTCCGGCGGGCAGGCGCAGCGCACGGCGGCCGCCCGGATGTTCGCCCGCGACAGCGCGCTGCTGGTCATGGACGACCTGTCCAGCGCCCTCGACGTGGAGACGGAGCAGGAGCTGTGGCGGCGCATCTTCGCCACGTCGGCGACCTGCCTCGCCGTCTCCCACCGGCCCGCCCTGCTGGAGCGGGCCGACCAGGTGCTGCTGCTGAAGGACGGCCGGGTCGTCGCCGCGGGCCCGCTGGCCGAGCTGCTGCGGACGTCCCCGGACATGCGGACGCACTACCGCCCCGCCCCGCCAACGAGGAGTCGACAGTGTCACGTGTGATCATCGTCGGCGCCGGCCCCTCCGGGCTGGCGCTGGCCGGCGAGCTGGCGGCGGGCGGTGTCGACTGCCTCGTGGTGGAGAAGCGGTCGAGCCGCGCCGCCCTGTCCCGGGCCTTCACCGTGGAACCCCGCACGATGGAGTTGCTCGACATGCGCGGCCGGGTCGCCGGGCTGCTGGCCGACGGCCGCCCCTGCCCGCACCCCCCGGTGGGCGACCGGAACGGCTACCTCGACTACGGCCTGCTCGACACGCCGTTCCCGTACAGCCTGGTCGTGCCGCAGCACCGCACCGAGGCCGCCCTGCAGGCCGCCGCCGAGCAGGCCGGCGCGGTGGTCCGCACCGGCGCCGAGGTGGTCGGCCTGCGCCAGGACGCGGAGTCCGCCGAGGTCGACGTACGCGGCCCGGACGGCGTGGTGACGACCGAGCGCGCCGACTACGTGGTCGGCTGCGACGGCGTGAACAGCAGCGTGCGCGAGGCGATCGGCGTCGACTTCGAGGGCTGGAACTACGACGTGTCGGTCATGATGGGCGACATGCGGCTGCGCAACCCGCCGTCGCCGCCCGCCTACGCCCGCATCACCCGCCGGGGCATGGTGGCGCTGTTCCCCTTCAGGGACGACACCTACCGGGTCATCGTGTTCGACCACGAGAAGATGCACGTCCCGGCCTCGCTGCCGGTGACCCCGGCGGACCTGCGGGAGAGCTGCGCGGGCATCCTCGGCATCGACGTCGAGCCGTACGACCCGATCTGGCTGTCGCGGTTCCGCAGCTCGCAGCGCCACGCCCGGCGCTACCGCGTCGGCCGGGTGCTGCTGGCCGGGGACGCCGCCCACACGCACATCCCCTCCGGCGGCCAGGGCCTGCAGACGGGCATCCAGGACGCGTTCAACCTCGGCTGGAAGCTCCGCGCGGAGCTCGACGGCTGGGCCCCGCCGGGCCTCCTGGACAGCTACGAGGACGAGCGCTACCCGATCGCCGCGGCGACCCTGCGCAAGACCGACCTCTCCTTCCGCTTCGAGACCTCGAACGGCCTGACCGCACGGCTGGTCCGCCAGATCGTCACGAAGCTCGTACGCGTCCGCGCGATCCAGCGGGTGAACCTGGAGCACCTGTCCGGGCTCACGCTGCGCTACCCGCCGGGCGACGGCGGGCCCTGGGCCGGGCGGCGGGTCCCCGACCGGCCGCTGACCGACGGCTCGCGGCTGTTCGAGCGGTTCCGGGACGGCCGGTTCGTGCTGGCCGCCCCTCCCGGCGTCGCCGTCGAGCTGGACGGCTGGGCCGACCGGGTCGTCACCGCGACCCTCGCGGAGCCGATCGGCCGGGGATGCCCGCCCGTGGTCCTCGTCCGGCCCGACGGTCACGTGGCGTGGGGCGGGCGGGCAGGCGCCGGCGAACTCGCGGGGGTGCTCCGCCGCTGGTGCGGCGAGCCGCGCCGCGCGGCGAGCGGCTCCGGCCAGAACGAGACCGCCGGTATCACGCGGAGAGAAACGTGAGAGCCGCTTTTCCGACAATGAATTGCACATAAAAAGCGTCGGAAAACTGCCGGAGGCGGGCCATGCGAAACTATTCAGCCGAATCGTATGGCGATGCCATCGCCTCCGTGTTCGACGTCGTGAACGACGACCCGGCGGAAGTGGCCGCCATCGTGGAGTTCCTGCGTAGTCGTGCGGGGACCGGCCCGGTGCTGGAAGCGGGCATCGGGACGGGAAGGATCGGCATCCCGCTGGCGGGGACCGGCGTCGAGGTGTTCGGCGTGGAAGTCAGCCGGGAAATGGCCAACCAGCTTCGCACGAAGCCGGGTGCGGAAAAGGTGACCGTCGAAGTCGGCGACATGAATGAAATCGACTTCGGGCGGAAGTTCTCGCTCGTCGTCCTCGCACAGGGCACCTTCGGCGCGCTGCTGTCGGAACCGGCGCAGCGCGCGTACCTGCGGCGGGTCCCGGAGATCCTCACCGAGGACGGCCGGCTCGTCGTGGAGACGATGGAGGTGGACGACTCCCGCTTCACCCACGACCAGTACGTCGCCACGTCACTGCTCGACGTCGACCACGTGGTGCTCAGCGCGGCGCTCCGCGACCCCGGGCACCAGGTGCTGAGCATCCAGAACGTGCTGCTCACCGCGCACGGCATCCAGCTCTACCCCGTGAAGTTCCGGTACTACACCGCCGGGCAGCTCGACGAGATGGCGGGTGACGCGGGACTGCGGCTGCTCGAACGCTACTCCGACTGGGCCGAAGCCGACTACGCGCCGGGCTGCCTCCGGCACGTCTCGGTCTACGGCACCCAGGACTGAACGACCCGTCACCGTCTGGAAGGCGACTCGCCGATGAACATCTCACCCCCCAGGACGCCGCGGCGCTACACCGTCGTGGTCGCGGCGCTCGGCGCCGCGGTATCCCTCACCAGCGGTTGTGCCCTGAACCTCGCCAACGCCAAGTGGTACACCACCACCTACTCGGGCGAGGCGCAGACCGTGGGCCACGGCACCGCGCGGCCGTACGTCATCATCGACCAGGACGGCAACCCCACGGAGGTCGGGGTGCGCCTGTCGGCGACGGCGCTGGACGGGCTGCCCACCGAGGACACCGTCCCGCCGACGGAGACCATCCTGGAGTTCCCCAAGCAGGCGAAGGCCACCGTCTTCAACCACGTGATGCTCAACTGGTACAGCCACGGACGGAAGCCGGCCGAGATCTTCGGCGAGCCGCACTTCGCCTTCCACTTCTACACGCCCGACCACCACACGGTGATGGACATCGACCCCAAGCTCCACCCGGACCGCGCCGGGAAGGTGCCGGAGAAGAAGTACATCGCGCCCGACTACATCTCCGAGCCGGGCAACCCGGTGGAGATGACCAAGCCCCAGATGGGACTGCACTGGATCGACACGACGCGGCACTTCGGGCCGGTCGGCAGCGCCGAGGAGTTCCGCGAGGTCTTCGTCTATGGCTCCCACGACGGCAGGCTCATCTTCCAGGAGCCGCTCGCGACGCGGAAGTGGCTGCTGACCAAGCCCACCTTCAAGTCCGACATCCGGCAGCCGCAGGAGTACCAGCGCAGCGGCTACTACCCGACCTTCTACGGCATCAAGTACGACGCCGCCACCAACGACTACGTGATCTCGCTGGGCGGCATGCGGATGCGTAAGGCGACGTAGGTCGTGTCCGGCACCCTCGGCCCGTCGCGCGAGGCCCAAGGCCCCCGGGCCCGCGCGGCGGGCGCCGCCGTCCCCGGCCTGCCGGATGCCGTGCCCGGCCTGTCAGACGACGACGTGGCGCAACTGGTCCGCATCCGCCACTTCGAGCGGACCCTGCTGCGGATGTTCGAGGCCGGCGCGCTGAGCGGGACCACGCACACGTGCATCGGGCAGGAGTACGTGCCGGTGGCTCTGGCCCCGCTGCTCGACGGCGACTTCGTGGTCAGCAACCACCGCGGTCACGGCCACTACCTGGCCCACGTCGGCGACGTCGCCGGGCTGCTCGCCGAGATCATGGGCCGGGAGGGCGGGGTCTGCGCCGGCGTCGGCGGCAGCCAGCACCTCTACCGGCCAGGCTTCCTGTCCACCGGTGTGCAGGGCGAGGGCCTGGCGCTCGCGACGGGCGTCGCGCTGCGGCACCGGCGCGCCGGCACCGGCCGGATCGCCGCCGTCTACGTCGGCGACGGCACCTGGGGCGAGGGCGCGGTGTACGAGGCGCTCAACATGGCGGCGCTGTGGCGGCTGCCGGTGCTGGTCGTCGTGGAGGACAACGGGATCGCCCAGTCCACCCCCACCGGAGCGCACCTCTCCGGGACCATCGCCGGCCGGGCGCGCGCCTTCGGCGTCGAGTACGCCGAGATCGCCACCCATGACATCCCGGCCGTCCGCGCCGCCGCCGGGCCGGTGATCGCGCGGGTCCGCGACGGCGGCGGGCCGGCGGTCGTACGGTTCCTGACCCGGCGGCTCGGCCCGCACAGCAAGGGCGACGACACCCGCCCCGCCGAGGAGGTCGCGGCCCTGTGGGAGGGCGACTGGCAGGCGGGGCTGGAGGCGCGCCTCGGTCCCCGCTTCCGGGAGATCGACGAGCGGGTCCGCGCCGAGGTGGACCGGATCGCCGCCGAGGTGGCGGCACGCCCGCCGTCGCGGTGGGCCGACGTGGCCGAGGCGGGAGCCGTACAGTGAACGAACTGATCACCCTGGTCGCGGGCGTCCTCGACGTGCCCGCCGAGACGGTCGACGAGAACACCGGCACGGCCACGGCCGCCGAGTGGAGCAGCCTGCGCCACGTGCAGATCATCGGCACCGTCGAACGGGCGTACGGCGTGCGGCTGAGCCCGCGCGAGGCCCGCGCGTGCCGCTCCGTGGGGGCGCTGCGGGACACCCTGCGGACGCGCGGGGTCGCGGTATGACACCGCTCGCGCCCCGGCTCGCGGAGAGCCTGAACGGCGCGCTGCACCGGCTGTTCGCCGAACGCCCCGGCCTGCACCTCCTCGGCGAGGACGTCGCCGATCCCTACGGTGGCGCCTTCAAGGTCACCAAGGGGCTGTCGGACCGGCATCCCGGCCGCGTGCTGTCCACCCCGATCAGCGAGAACGGCCTCGCGGGCGTCGCGGCAGGTCTCGCCCTCGCCGGTGACGAGGTCGTGGCCGAGGTCATGTTCGGCGACTTCGCCGCGCTCGTCTTCGACCCGGTGCTCAACCTGATCTCGAAGTCGGTGACGATGTACGGCCGGCGGCTGCCCATGCCGGTCGTGCTCCGCTGCCCGGTCGGCGGCCGTCGCGGCTACGGGCCCACCCACAGCCAGAGCGTGCAGAAGCACTTCATCGGCATGCCGAACCTGGCGTTGTACGAGCTCAGCCCGTTCCACGATCCGTACGGGCTGCTCGCGCACGCCCTGGACCACGGGCCCGCGCTGCTCTTCGAGGACAAGGTGCTCTACACCCGGCGGGCGTACCCCGACGGGGTCGTGGACGAGCACTTCCGCCACTCGCTCATCGGGGACGCGTCCGGCTGGGCGCACGTGACCCCCGTGGACGGCGCCGCCCCCGACGTCGTGCTGATCTGCCCGGGCGGCGTCGCCCACCGGGCGCTCGCCGCCGCCCACCTCCTGCGGGACCAGGGCGTCACCGCGCACCTTCTGGTCCCCGGGCGCCTGTACCCCGTGGACATCGAGCCCGTCCTGCCGGTCCTGGAACAGCCCGCGCTCGTGGCCGTCGCCGAGGAGAGCACGGCGGGCGGCACCTGGGGCTCCGACATCGCGGCGCTGGTGTACGAGCGGCTGTGGCCGCGCCTGCGCGCCCCGGTGCTGCGGCTGTCGTCCGCCGACTCGATCATCCCGGCCGCTCGTCACCTGGAGGACCGGGTGCTGCTGGGCGAACGGCACATCGCCGAGGCCGTCGCGGAGCGCCTCGGCACGATCGCGACGGGCGCCGCGTTCGTCGCCGGGCCCGTCGAGTCTGTTTATGGGCCCGTCGATGCCGCCCCACCGCTCGCCGTGCCTTTCGTCGTGCCGAAGCTGAACAACAACGACACGCACTACCTGGTGACCTGCTGGCTCGCCGAGGACGGGGCCAGGGTCGAGGCGGGCGCTCCCCTGGTCGAACTGGAGACGTCCAAGGCGGTCGAGGAGATCGAGGCCCCGGCTGCCGGATATCTACGGATCTCGGCCGACGCCGGCACCGAGGTGGAGGTCGGCGCCGTCATCGCGGAACTGCACGAACTCGCGCCCCCGGCGCATGCGGCGGCGAGGAGCGGAGCGGGCGGCGAGGCGGCTACGACCGCCGGTCGTGGTGCGGGATCGGCGGCGCCCGCGCAGGCCGCTCCGCCCGCCGAGCCTTCCCAGCCCGCCCAGTCGTCCCAGCCCGCCCCGTCGTCCCCGGCCGACCGGCGGACCTACGTGCTCGACCGGGTGCAGCGGGGCACCGCCGCCGTCGTGACCCGGGCCCACAAGGAGGTGCCGGCGGCCTTCACCGCCGTCGAGGTGGGGGTCGACGCCCTCCTCGCCAGACTGCGCCTGCTGTCGGAGGAGTCCGGCGCCGAGGTCGGCGTACCCGAGGCCGTGGTGAAGGCGGTCGCCGCCGCCCACGACCGCTTCGGCCACCTCTTCGGCAGCCTCGTGGACGACCGGACGGTCGCCGTCTCCGAGACACCTCACGTCGCGGTGACGATCGACGCGGGACGCGGCCTCTACACGCCCGTGATCCGGGACTGCGCGAGCCGATCGATCACCGATATCGCCGACGACCTGATGGATTTCCGGATGAAAGCGTGGCGAGGAGGCGATTTCACCACTTCCGAGCTCGATGGCGGTACGATCACCATCTCGATCAACACTGAGGCCGATGTGGTGTTCGTACAACCGATCGTCATGTGGCCGCAGTTGTGCATGCTCTCCGTCGGCGGGCTACGTCGGCAGCTCGCGCTCCACGACGGAGTCCTCGCGACAACCACGGTCGTCGTCCTCGGCCTCGCCTATGACCACCGGGTCGTGAACGGCGCCGAAGCGGTGGCCTTCCTGCGAGCGGTCGCGGACAACCTCCGCGAGCCGGACCGGCTCGACCAGCTGGTCGCCTGACGGCGTGATGGAGGACTGATGACGTTCGGGCTGATCGCCTTCGCCGCGGAAGTGGGCGAGCCAGTGCCCGTCAAGGATGTGGTCGCGGATTACACCGAGGACGTCGCGCGTGTGCTCGCGTACGGCTACGACTACGTGCACCGCGCGGCTCCCGGGATGGGCCTGACCGATCTCGCCGTCGAAGCAGGCGGCCAGGCCCTCGCCGCGGCGGGCGTCGCCGCCCGCGACGTCGACCTCCTGGTGTTGGCGATCACAGACATCGCGGAGTACCTGTACTGGGACGCGGCGGCCGCGGTCGCCCACCGGCTCGGCCTCTCCTGGGCGGAGGCCGTACTGGTGGACCAGGGCTGCGCGGGCGGCGTCACCGCCTTCGACACCCTGGCCGGCCGGTTCGCCACCCACCTGTCCTACGACACCGCCCTGGTCATCGGCGCCAACCGCACCACCGAGGAGTACTGGAACCGCCTGGACACCCACTCGCTGCTGTTCTCCGACGGCGCGGCGGCGGCCGTGGCCAGCCGCAACGCCGCGTCACTGCGCTGGCGCACGTCGTACGCCGAGACGGACGGACGCTACGCCGACTTCTTCCGCCTCGACGACGGCGGCGGGGCGAAGCCCTTCGGGCCCGGCACGCCGCCTCCCAAGGTCCGGGACGCCTGGCAGATCATGGAGCACTTCCAGTACGACTCCGACCGCATGGCCGCCTTCGCGGACGAGATCAACGACCGTACGGCCCGTGCCGTCCACCGCGCCTGCAAGCAGGCCGGCATCACGGAGGACGACCTCGCGTGGCTCCTCCTGCTCAACGACAATCCTCGTGTCATCGCCGCCCAGGCCGATCTGATCGGTGTGCCGACGTCCCGTACGAACATCCGCGGCGCCCGGCAGCACGGGCATTTCGGTGCCGCCGACCACCTGTTCGAGCTGGGCAACCTGCACGCCTCAGGGGAGCTGGGCCTGGGTGACTACGTGGCGCTGGCCACGAACGGCCGCGGAATGCACTGGGCGTGCACGATCCTTTGGTCCTGACCCACGCCTTGGCCTGGATTGGCCCTGATCGGGCCTGATCGCCCGCTCTCCCGACTCCCCCCGGCTCTCCCAGGCGCGCGTCTCCGGCGTCCGTCCCCACGCTCGCCCGGGTCACCCGGTCCTCATCGCCGTGTCAGTCGCTCGGAACGCCGCTCGCCGCCCCGGCACGGCCGAGTGTCCGGCGCAGCCTGGGGATGGCCGCCGGCCGCACCGGCCCGCTCGCCGGCTCGGGCAGAAACTCCGCCAATCCGGCGATGGTGGGATGCTCGAAGACCACCCGCAGCGGTAACGACGCTCCGGTGAGCGCGTTGAGGCGGCTGACCAGCCGCGTGGCCAGCAGGGAATGCCCACCCAGACTGAAGAAGTCGTCGTGGATGTTCGTGACGGGCCGGCCCAGCAGGCCGGCGAACAACTCGGCCACCAGATGCTGCGCCTCGGTGCCGGGAGGCTCGGCCTCGCCGGTGCTGCGCACCGATGTCGGCTCGGGTAGCGCCTTGCGGTCGACCTTCCCGTTGGGGGTGCGCGGCAGCGCGTCCATCACCACGATGCGGGCAGGGACCAGATGCTGCGGCAGGCAGCTCCGCAGATACCGCAGGAGGATCTGCTCGTCGTCCTCCCCACGCTCTTCCGGCACGACGGGGTCGTCCTGGGAGGGGGTCCTGGTGGCGATGTGGGCGATCAGGTGGTCGCCATGGACGGTGACGACGGCCTCCGACACGGCGGGATGCTGGAGCAGGGCGTGTTCCACCTCGCCCGGCTCGATCCGGAACCCCCGGAGCTTCACCTGGTGATCCACCCGGCCGTGGTAGTCCAGGAAGAACTCCACTCCGCCGTCTGCGGTGGTGCAGGGGCGCCAGCGGGCCAGATCCCCCGTCCGATACAACCGCCCACCCTTACCCTCAGGGAGGGGCAGGTAGCGTTCGGCCGTCAGGGCGGGCCTCTGGTGGTACCCCCGCGTCACGCCTTGGCCCGATAGGTACACCTCGCCGATCGCGCCCAGCGGCACCGGACGCAGCTCCCTGTCCAGCAGGTGCACGCGTGATCCGGGCAGGGCGCGGCCCAGCGGGGTCCGCTCAGCGCC
>QFZU02000137.1 GCA_003260025.2 Microbispora triticiradicis
AGCCCGCCCGCGACGGCGAGGGCCGGGGCCGGACGCCGCCAGGCGGGCACCACGCCGCAGGCGGCCAGCAGCGGCGCCGCGAGCCAGACGCCGTCGGAGAAGCGGAAGAGCGTGGCCGCCGCGACGGAGCCGCCCAGGCCGAGGAGCACGACTCCGGAGGCGCCGGGCCGCTGGGCGCGCAGGAACAAGCCGGTCGCCGCCACCGCCGGCAGCGCCACCCACAGGTTGGGCATGGCCTGAGGTCCGTACAGCACGGTGACCCACAGGCCCGCGAACAGCAGGGCGGCGAGCGCGGTCCGGCCGGGCCCGAGCAGCGGGCGCCAGACGCGGTACGCCGCATAGAGCGCGACGGCCGACAGCAGCGCCAGAACGATCCTGATCACAGGGGTGGCGCCGGTGACGGCCATCAGGGGGGCCGCCAGGAAGCCGATCCCCCGCGATCGCGGCGCGCTGAAGTAGGCGGCCGGATTGCGTGGGTCGACCTGGGACAGGTACACCGTCTCGTCCCAGCCGAGCCCGAGGAGAGGCGTGACGACAGCCAGCTGGACCGCCGCGTAGCCGGCGGCCACGAGGGCGAGCCACGGGATCCGCCCGCGCGCCCGGCCCTCCGCCCCCTCCTGCGGCCGGACCGCGGCCCGGATGGTCATGCGCCGATCACTTCGCCGTACGACCGCCGGATGGCCCCGGCCAGGCACAGGAGAAGGGAAGTGGACATCGTCCCCCCGGAACGCGGGCCCATTCGGATCACAGCAGCCTACCCGCCGGTCGTGCTTGCCGAGTGGTGACGGTTCGGGGGCCGCTCGGCACTGTCGGCCCGCACGTCGGGGCTGTCGTATGGAGGCGACGCTTCCGTGCGTGGAGGCTCGACATGCCGCGTCCTCTCGGTGTCCTCGGTGACCGGTGGCGGGAACAGGCGTTCCTGGTGGCGACCGGCGGCGCGCTGGTGGGTGGTGGCGCTGCCTGGCTGGCCCGGGGCCACTGCCGTCGCGGACGGGTTCTGGGCGGCGGGGACCGCGGTGGCTGTCCCACCCGCCGTGGTGTGGGTGGCCGCCGCGGTGCGCAGGGGCGGGTGTCGACCTGATCGCGGCGCTGGCGCCAGCCGGGATTCTGGCCGTCGGGGAGCACCTGGCCGGGGCCCTGATCGCGCTGATGCCGGCCACCGGGCGGGCACTGGACGCCGCGGCGGAGCGCCGCGCGTCGCGCGATCTGCGTGCGCTGCTGGAGCGCGCCGCGCTCCGCGCGTCGCCGGAGCGGCGACGACCTGGTCGTCGTCCCCCTGGCGGACGTACGGATCGGGGACGTCCTGGTGGCCGGCCCGGGCGAGGTCGTGCCGGTGGACGGCCGGGTCCTGACGGGACCGGCGATGCTGGACGAGTCCGCGCTGACCGGCGAGTCCGCCCTGGTCGAGCGTGGCACCGGCGAGGCGGTCGGCAGCGGGGTGGTCAACGCCGGCGGCGCGGTCGACGTCGAGGCGACGGCGACCGCCGAGGACAGCACGTACGCGCAGCAGGTCGTCGCCGCCCCTGGCCGTACGCCGTCGGAGGTGCTGCGACTGGCGGCGTCACTCGACCAGATGTCCGCTCACGTGCTGGCCGAGGCGATCGTCGCGGAGGCGCGGGCCCGCGGCCTGGCGCTGCCGCCGGCGCGGGAGGTGACCGAGGAGCCCGGCCGCGGCGTGACCGGCACGGTGGACGAGCGGCGCGTGACCGTGGGCAAGACGGTGATGCCACCCGAAGCCCGTCCCGGCTGGGCTCGCGCGGCCGACAACCGGGCCGCCCTGGACGGCGCCGTCGCCTGGCTCACCGTCGACGGCGCGTCGGGGCCGTGATTCTTTCATCGAGGGAGAGCCGTCCGACCAGGCCATGGAAAATTTCGTTTATGCGGTGTTCTTGTTCTCCCCGAAAACGGGTCACTAGTCTCGCGGCAGCGTAGAAGCGCTTCGACGACCTCGAAGGGGACGGCCCCCACCGTGAGACCCGAGCTGAACCGCAGAAGCTTCGTCGCCCTCGCCGCGGCGACTCCCCTGCTCGCCGCCTGCGGCGGCGGGGCGCGGCAGAAGGCCGGCACGAACACCGGGGCGGGCCTGCGAGCGGTGTTGCCGTCCTACGTGCCCAGCGGCTCGGTCAGGCCGGACATCCCGTCCGTGGCGGGCGGAGCCGGAGCCGCGACCGATCCCGCCTTCCTGGCCTACCCCTCCGGCCGGGTCGCCACCGTCCACGGGACTCCGGGCAGGGGCGGGAGCTACACCGCCGTCACACCGCTGTGGGGCACGGTGCCGCCGGCGGGGAACTCCTTCTACGAGGCCGTGAACAAGGCCCTGGGCGTCACTCTCACCATGAAGCCGGCGGACGGCAACAACTACAACACCATCGTCCCGACGATGACGGCCGCCAGGCGCCTGCCCGACTGGATCCAGCTGCCGACCTGGTGGAACGCCGTCTTCGACGTCGGCGGGCTGGCGGGGACGCAACTCGCCGACCTCACGCCCCACCTGGCGGGCGACAAGATCAAGAAGTATCCGAACCTCGCCGCCATCCCCACCGGCGCCTGGCAGACCGGCGCGTGGGGCGACAGGCTGTACGGCATCCCCTCCTTCTCCAGCGGCTTCGTCGTCGCCGGCGCGGTCTTCCACCGCCGGGACATCCTGGAGGCGAAGGGGATCACCGCCGGCCAGGTGCGTTCGGCCGACGACCTTATGAACCTGGGCAAGGAGCTGACCGACGCCAGACGCGGCGTCTGGGCCTTCGACGACGTGTGGACCTATCTCTTCCCCGCCTGGAACGTCCCGCTCACCTGGGATGTCCAGGACGGCAGGCTGATCCACAAGTACGAGATGCCGCAGTTCTTCGAGGCGCTCGACTGGCACCACCGCATGGCGCGGGCCGGCTACCTGCACCCGGACGCCGCCGCCGGTCAGAACGCGAACGCCGACGCCCGCTTCTACTCCGGAAAGGTGCTGATCAGCGGTGGTGGCACCGGTGCCTGGAACCTCACCGACCACCAGTCCGGCACGGCCGCCGACAAGGACTACCGCCGCGGCGCGTTCGACTTCTTCGCCGCCGACGGCACGAGGCCGCCTCGCGTCGCCATGGGGCCCTCCACGAACGTCGTCAGCTACCTCAACAGCCGGCTGAAGCCGGACCAGATCGAGGAACTGCTGGCGGTCGCCGACTATCTGGCCGCCCCCTTCGGCTCGGCCGAGTACACGATGGTGAACTTCGGGGTCGAGGGCGTCCACTTCACGATGGAGGACGGGGTTCCGACCGCGACCGAGGACGGCAGGAAGTTCGTCCAGGCGATGACCTTCCCGTTCCTGGCCTCGCCGCCCGCCGTGATCAGCAACCCCGGCGCCGAGGTCGTCACCAGGGACTACGCCGCCTGGCAGGCCGCCAACGTCAGGGCGCTCTACAAGCCGGTCTTCTGGAACATGAACATCAGCCTGCCCCGGTCGCTGTCGGCGGCCAGTGCCGCGCAGGCCGTCGAGGACGCCGTCAAGGACTGCTACCACGGGAGAACGAAGGTCTCCGAGGTCCAGGCCGCCGTCTCCACGTGGAAGACCGGCGGCGGGGGCGACCGGCTCAAGCAGTGGATGACCGACAACGTGCTGGACAGGTACGGCACGGGCCGGTGAGCGCATCGCACACGCGGCAGGAGCGTCCGGGCCTGCGGATCAGGCTGCGGCGCGACCGCTCGCTGCTGATCATGGTGGTCCCCGCGGCCGTCCTGCTGCTGGTCTTCAACTACGCACCGCTGTTCGGACTGCTCACCGCGTTCCAGTACTACGACCCGCCTGCCGGGGTCTGGAACAGCGAATGGGCGGGCTTCGAGCAGTTCCGCCGGCTGTTCGCCGACCCGCTGTTCTGGGGCGCGCTTCGGAACACGCTCTACCTCAGCCTGGTCCAGCTCGTCCTGTTCTTCCCCATCCCGATCGCGCTGGCGCTCCTGCTCAACTCGGTGCTCGGTGTGCGGGTGCGCAACTTCGTCCAGTCCGTCGTCTATCTGCCGCACTTCTTCTCGTGGGTGCTGGTAATCACGATTTTTCAGCAGATGCTGGGCGGTGCGGGCGCGCTCAACCAGTTCCTCCGCTCCCACGACCTGCAGACGTGGGACATCACCACCAATCCGGGCACCTTCGTGCTGCTGGTCACCTCTCAGGTGGTCTGGAAGGAGGCCGGCTGGGGGATCGTCGTCTTCCTGGCCGCTCTGTCCGCCATGAATCCCGGGCTCTACGAGGCGGCGGCCGTGGACGGCGCCGGCCCCTTCCGCCGGATGTGGCACATCACCCTTCCGGGCCTGCGCGGAGTGATCGTGCTGATGCTGGTGCTCCGCCTCGGCGGCGCGCTCTCGGTCGGCTTCGAGCAGTTCCTGATCCAGCGCGACGCCGTCGGCCACGAGACCGCGGAGGTGCTCGACACCTACGCCTTCTACTACGGCATCGCCACGGGCGACTACAGCCTGGGTGCGGCGGCCGGGCTCTTTAAGAGCGTGATCTCGCTCCTGCTCATCTGGGGCGCCAACCGGATCGCGCATTCCTTCGGCGAGGACGGGTTGTACCGGAGATGACCAAGGTGTTCACAGCCGGCACGAGTGCGGCGACGGCACCGCGAGCGCGGGCGGAACGCCCGCCCTGGCAGGAGCGGCCGACCGTCGCCGGCCGGTCCGCGAAGGGCGGCGCCATCGGCGGTGTGCTGGCGGTCATGCTGGTCCCGCTGTGGATCGTCGTGGTGACCAGCCTGTCCGCTCCCGATGTCGTCAACCGGGCCGGCGGCCTCGTCGTCTGGCCGGACGGCCTCACCTTCCAGGCCTACCGGGAGATTCTCACCGACCCGACCGTACGCACCGCGCTGTCGGTCAGCCTGGGCGTCGCCGTCATCGGCACGGCACTGTCCATGGTCGTCTCGGTCCTGTGCGCCTATGGGCTGTCGCGGCCGGGTTCGCCCGGGCACCGCCTCATCCTGGTGCTGCTGATCGTCACGATGTTCGTCGGCGGCGGGCTCATCCCCACCTTCCTGGTGGTGACGGGCCTCGGCGGCTACGGACGGTGGTGGGCGTTGATCCTCCCGAGCGCGGTCTCGGTCTTCAACATCCTGGTGCTCCGCTCCTTCTACGCGAAGACCTCCGGCGAGCTGATCGACGCGGCGCGGATGGACGGCGCGGGCGACTGGCGCATCCTCTGGTCCGTCGTCCTGCCCACCTCGCGCGCGGTGACCGCGGTGATCGCCCTCTTCTACGCCGTCGGCTACTGGAACTCCTTCTTCAACGTCATGCTCTACCTGCCGACCGACAGCGAGAAGTGGCCGCTGCAGTACGTGCTGCTCACCTATGTCAACCGCGGGGCCGGGATGCCGGGATCGGTCAACGCGGGCTTCGGCATGGCGCATGCGCGGACCGCTCCCCTGTCGACGCAGATGGCGGTGGTGGTGCTGACCCTGGTGCCGCTCCTGGTCGTCTACCCGTTCGTCCAGAAGCACCTGCGCACGGGAGTTCTCACGGGCGCCGTCAAGGGGTGAACCACCCGGCCGCCACGGGTGCCAGAATGGCTCCAGACCGTCGAAAGGCCGGGTGATCCAGGCGGCCGCCGGGGCGGACGCGCCGTTGACGAGGAAGGGCGAACGTGACGGACAACCGATCGGACGGGCCTGCGGCCGACGAGCAGAGCTCGCAGGGCGGCGGGCCGGGATCGGTCACCATCGCCTATATCGCCGAGTCAGCCGGGGTCTCGATCCCCACCGTGTCGAAAGTGATCAATGGGCGCTCGGGCGTGTCGGCCCAGACGCGCGCCCGGATCGAGGAACTGGTCAACCAGTACGGATACCGCAAGCCGACCGGCAACCGGAGCAACATCGTGGAACTGGTGTTCCGCGAGCTGGAGAGCATGTGGGCCGTTGAGATCATCCGCGGGGTCGAGCGGGTGGCCCGCAAGAACCGCGTCGGAGTCATGGTCTCGGAGTTCGGCCTCCACGACTCGGTGGGCATGTCCATCGACGACACGGTCGGACGCCGCCCCCAGTGCGTCCTGTCGGTGGCGCAGCTCGCCCAGGCGGAGCGCGACCAGCTCACTGCGAAAGGCATCCCGTTCGTCGTCTTCGACCCGATCGACGAGCTGCCGGACGACGTGCCGTTCGTGGGCGCCACCAACTGGAGGGGCGGCCAGGCGGCGACCCGGCACCTGATCGAACTGGGACACCGCCGCATCGCCATGATCAGCGGCCCTGATCACCCGTTCTGCCGTGCCCGGCTGGCCGGCTACCTCTCCGCGATGGCCGAGGCCGAGCTGCCCGCGGACCCCGGCCTCGTGGTCCGCACCCTGCTGACGCGCGAGCACGGCTACGCCGCGGCGCGCGACCTGCTCTCCCGGCCCGACCGGCCCAGCGCCGTCTTCACCGCGAACGACCTGCAGGCGCTCGGCGTCTACCAGGCCGCCCGCGAGATGGGACTGTCCATCCCCCGGGACCTGAGCGTGGTGGGTTTCGACGACCTGCCGGTCGTGGCCTGGGTCGACCCGCCTCTGACCACGGTCCACCAGCCGTTGAACGAGATGGCGGCGGCCGCGACCGAGCTGGCGCTGGCCCTCGGGCGTGGCGAGGAGATCACCCAGGTCGGACTGGAGATCGCGACCACCCTCACCGTACGGGAGAGCACGGCGCCCCCGAAGGGCTGAGCACCAGGCGTCATGCCGGCCGGTGCCGGCCGGGCGTGTCGTGCACGTCCGGCCGGCGTGGGTGACCCGGGGCGCTCGCTCGTCAGGCGTCAGCTTCGGGTCCACTTCTGGTTGCTACCGCCATTGCACGTCCAGATCTGGACCCTGGTGCCGTTGGCGGTGCCGGCGCCCGAGACGTCCAGGCACTTGCCGGCGCCGACGGCGGTGATGGTGCCGTCGGAGTTGATGCGCCACTTCTGGTTGTTCTGGCCGTTGCAGTCCCAGATGATCACGCTGGTGCCGTCGGCCGTTCCGCCGCCGTTGACGTCCAGGCACTTGTTGCCGTAGACCCGCAGCTCGCTCGCGCTGGTGGCGGTCCACTGCTGGTTGCTCTGGCCGTTGCAGTCCCAGATCAGCACCGTCGCCCCGTTGGCCTGCGAGGCGCCGTTGACGTCCAGGCACCGGCCCGAGCCGACACCCTTGATCGGGCCGGCCGGAGAGGTGCTGCCGCCGGGGCGGCGATACAGGCCGACCTCGGCGATGGCGGGATTGGCCCGTGCGCCGGTGATCCGCAGCCTCACCTGGCTGGTGCTGACGGGAGAGGTCAGGCGGATCAGCTTCTTGTGCCCGATCGTGGTGTCGGCCGCGATCTGGATCCAGGAGCCGCCGTTCCACGAGTCGACCGCGAACGACCTGGTGCGCTGGCCGATGTTCAGGTCCTCCTGCACCGAGATGACGTCGAAGGTCCGCGCCGACGGCAGGGTCAGCACCAGCCCGCCGGTCGTGCCCGTCGGCTGCCAGGAACTGTCCAGGTTGCCGTCCTGGGCGAGGTTCGGGGTGTGACCCGTGCTGCTGGAGGTCCCGCTGTCGTTGGCCACGCCGGCGCCGGCGGCCAGGTTGGTGGCGAACGTCTGCGACACCACGGTCCCGAACTGGGAGAGGGTGTCGATCGCCGACTGGTCGAGCAGGCCCTGCCGGTTGGGGGAGATGTTCAGCAGGAAGTTGCAGTTGCGTCCCACCGACCCGTAGTAGATCTCCAAGAGTTCGGTCGGGCTCCGCCATGTCTCGCCGGTCTGCCAGAACCAGTTGTGGCGCGCCGAGAGCGTCCCGTTGCACTCCGCGGGCGACCACCGCAGCACGTTCCACGCACTGGTCCCGTCCGACTTGCGCTGGGACAGCACCGCGTCGCTGCCCACGTCGGCGGCGGTGTTGAACCCGGGCACCGGCAGCGCGGTGTCGGCGGCCGTGGCGGGATCGCCGTTGGTCGGTACGACCGACCACTCCGACTGGCGCGCGTAGCCGTTCTCGTTGCCGACCCAGCGCACGTCCGGCCCGCCGTCGCCCTCCATGACGGCGTTGGGCTGCAGCCTGCGGGCCATGGTCGTCCAGTCCCTGAAGTTGTAGGGCTGGTTGCGGCCGGTCGGGTTGGCGCCGTCCAACCACAGCTCGTCGATGCCGCCGTAGCGGGTGAACAGCTCGTAGAGCGTGTTCTCGAAGTAGGTGTTGTAGTCGTCGGAGTTGAAGGTGAACGTCACCCCGTTGACGATCTCGGAGGAGTCGGTCGGGATCGTCACCTGCCTGGACGGGCTGCCGTTGGCGAACTTCCCGCCGGGCTGGTTCTCGTGCAGGTCGGCCGGTGACACGTACAGGCCGGCCTTCAGCCCGTACTTGTGCATGGAGTCGGTGAAGCTCTTCACGACGTCGCCTCGCCCGGCGGACCAGGAGGAGGACGCGACGCCGAAGTTGCTGTACTTGGACGGGAACAGCAGGAACCCGTCATGGTGCTTGGCGGTGAGGATCGCCCCCTTGAACCCGGCGGCCTTGATCGCCGCCGCCCACTGGTCGGTGTTGAGACCGGTGGGCTGGAACGCGTTCGGGTCCTCGGTGCCGGTGCCCCACTCCCTGCCGGTGAAGGTGTTGATGCCGAAGTGGATGAAGTTGTACTGCTCCAGCCGCTGCCAGGCCAGTTGGCGCGGCGCCGGCACGACGTCCGCGGCCTTGGCGATGATCGTGGCGGACGAGTCCGACGGCGCCACCGGGACGACCTGGACCGAGGCCGCCAAGGCGGGGGCGGTCGTGGCCGGCGCGGACACGACCAGGCCCAGCACGGAGAGTGCTGTCAGCGTTCTTCTCGCGAGGGCGCGCGTCCTCGGCGCGGATCCGAGCCTGTTGGGGGGGTGCATGGGCAGTCCTTTCCGGAGCGTGTGGGGTGCGGCGTCAGCTTCGGGTCCACTTCTGGTTGTTCGCGCCGGTGCAGGTCCAGATCTGGACCTTCGTGCCGTTGGCGGTGCCGAACGCCGAGACGTCCAGGCACTTGCCGGCGCCGACGGCGGTGATGGTGCCGTCGGAGTTGAGGCGCCACTTCTGGTTGTTCTGGCCGTTGCAGTCCCAGATGATCACGCTGGTGCCGTCGGCCGTGCCGCCGCCGTTGACGTCCAGGCACTTGTTGCCGTACACCCGAAGCTCGCCCGCGCTGGTGGTCGCCCACCGCTGGTTGACGCCACCGTTGCAGTCCCAGATCTGCGTCTGGGCGCCGTTGGTCTGGGAAACGTTGGCGACGTCGAGGCACCTGCCGGAGTTGACGTCGCGCAGGGCACCGCTCGTCGTGCTGGGAGAGTTCTTCATCGGCCCGTTGAAGGTCAGCTTCACCACGTACGCGAGCGCCGAGTACGGCTGGCCGGGCATGGTGATGCGCAGGCCGGAGGAGTCCTGGGTGCGGGTGGGCAGGTTGACGTAGGTGCCGGCGGTGTCGCCGATCAGCTCGGCCCTGCTGAGGTTGGACAGGTCCATCTTCCCGGCGGCCAGCGAGGCGAGGTTGAGGGTCGAGCCGGGCCAGCCGAGCACGGTCGCGTACAGGACGGTGTTGTCCTTGCTGCGGGTGTAGCGGATGTCCTGCGGCGTGCCCGCCCGCGGCTCGACGAAGCTGCCGCCGCCCATCTTGGTCGGGCCTTCGCCGTAGGTGGTCCAGGCCCGGGTGGCGTAGATCGACTCGCCGTTGCGCTTCAGGTAGCCGCCGATGGCGTTAAGCAGGTCCTTCTGCGTCTGCGGAATCGAGCCGTCGGCCCTTGGCGAGATGTTGAGCAGCATGTTGCCGTTCTTGCTCACCCGGTCGATCAACGCGTGGACCAGCGCGGCCGAGCTGTAGTACGTGAGTGTCGGGGTGTAGGACCACGAGGGGTTGCTGACGGAGTCGTCGGTCAGCCAGTAGGGGGAGCGGATGTCGGCGGGGCCGCCGCGCTCGTAGTCGTACACCTCACCGTTGGTGTTGAAGCCGTCCTTGTACGCCGCGACGACCTCCTTGCCCCACGCGTTGGCCTGGTTGTAGTAGTACGACAGGAAGTTGAGCCGCTTGGCCTCGTCGACGAGGTAGAGGCCGCCGTCCTGCCAGATCATGTCCGGCCGGTACCTGTCGACGACCTCTTTCAGCTTGTCGTACCAGAGCTGCTGCTCCTGGGCGTTGGGGAGCTGCCCGTACAGCTTCTTCAGCGTGGTGGTCGGCTGGGCGGGCACGTGGTCGTAGTAGCCGGTGAAGTTGTACAGGTGGTGCAGCGAGACCATGAACTTCAGGTTCTTGGCGCGGATCGCGTCGGCGAACAGGCCGACCAGGTCGAGCTTGGGCCCGCGGTCGACCGAGTTCCACTCGTTCACCTGGCTGTCCCACATGGAGAAGCCGTCGTGGTGCTCGGCCACGGGACCGGCGAACTTCGCGCCGGAGTCGGAGACCAGTTGCGCGAACTCGGCGGGGTCGAAGTTGCCACCGGCGGACTTGAGCTTGGGCGTGAACTGCACCCAGTTGCCCGCCTTGTCTCGCGCGCCGTCGATGAAGTTGTGGTACGGCCACGCCGAAGGGTCGCCGTAGACGCTCTTGTGGTGGTTGTTCTCGCTGGAGCCGTTGATGTACATCGTGCGGGGGTACCACTCGGTGCCGTACTCGGGCGTGGCGAAGGCGCCCCAGTGCCAGTAGACGCCGAACTTGGCGTCCTGGAACCACTCCGGGGCGGCCGGGTGCTGGTCCACCGACGCCCAGGTCGGCTCGTAGACGGAGGGGGCGGCCGCGGCCGTGCCGCGCAGGGACGGAGCGGTGAGCAGGGCTCCGGCGAGCAGAGCGGTACCGGCGAGAGCGGTTCGCCGGCGCAGCCCGGACAGCTTCGAGGGGGGCATGCTGTCTCCTGTCGTGAGAGGGTCGTATCGATTCGATGACGGCGATGCGCGCCGATCTCGGGCGGAACAGGTGGGAAAGACGCGTTTCAGTACAACCCAGGGAGGTACGGGCCGTCCGGCCCGCACCCCGGGTGTTTCAGTACGAGTAGGTCGTGGTGCAGACGGTCCCGTTCAGGGTGAAGGAGGCGGGCGGCGGGTTGGCGCCGGTCTGGTTGCCGACGAACCCGAGGCTGACCGTGTTGCCGCCGTTCGGGGCAAGGTAGGTGTTCGAGCCGGCCGGGGTGACGACCACGTGCCGGCCGTCCGTCGAGAAGGTGCCGTTCCAGGTGCTGCCGGAGACGGATTCGGTCGCGGCCGGGAAGGTGAACGCCAGCGTCCATCCCGTGATGGGAGTGGGACCGGTGTTGGTGACGCCGATGTTCGCCACGAAACCGCTGCCCCAGCCCGTGGCGAGGTTGTAGGTGACGGCGCAGGTGCTGTCGCGCGGCGTGCCCGTGACGAAGGTGACCGGGTCCGAGGGCATCGAGAGATGGCCCTTCTGGTCGACGGCGAGCACGTTCAGCGTGTAGGAGGTGCCGGGGACCAGGTTCCGCGCGGTGAACGAGGTCGAGGTCGACTCGCCGAGCAGCACGCTGTTGGTGCCGAACTGCTGGTAGACGGCGTAGCGGGTGACGGCGCCGCCGGTGGACGGCCGCCAGGAGACGGTCGCGGTGCCTGCGGTGACGTCGCTCGCCGCCGGGCTGCCGGGCGCGGTCAGCGTGGTGCTGACCGGGTTGGTGGCCGACGGCGTGAGCTTGAGCGTCACGATCGAGTACGGCGGGATGACCTGCGTACTCGCGGTGCCCTGCTTCGACGTGGCTATCGAGGTGTACCCGGAGCCGAGGGTGTGGACCGTCGGTGTGGCGCCGCTGGGGGTCCAGCCGTCGTAGCCGAGGTGCACGGTGTAGGCGTTTCCGGGGTCCTGGTTGATCAGCTCGACGCTGAGCCCGCCGTCGGCGCCCCGGGCCGCGTGCACGGTGACGAGCCGGTTGTCGGAGGCCGCCTTGACCAGGGTGTCGCCGGGCAGTGCCACCTTACTGAGCATCTGCAGCGCGTAGTAGGGCGCGAACGGCGTGTTCAGCGGCGGCTCGCAGACGCTGTCACTGTTGCAGTTGCCGCTCGACAGCAGGCCTCCGTCGCCGTACGACGTCGTCCCGTCGGGCGCGGTGGTGACCTCGCCCATGCCGTTGCGGGTGTCCCAGTAGTCCACGGTGAAGACGCCGTTCTCCAGCGCGGCGAAGTAGACGTCCGCGGTGAACAGGCCGCCGACCTGGGTGTCCGACTGGTAGTTGGACGAGGTCTCGGTCAGCGCGATGCCGATGTTCGGGCCGTTCCGGCCGGCGTACTGGTCGATCTGCCGCCGCACCTGCTCCAGCTCGCCGGGAAGCAGCCGCACCTGCTGGAGGACGTCCGCGGCGGTGGTGTGGTTCGGGTAGTAGTGCATGATCACGAAGTCGATGTACGGTCCGGCGATCGACAGCACCGTCTGGTTCCAGGCCGCGGTGTCCCCGTCCCCGACGACGCCATCGGGCCAGTTGCCCGGATCGGTGACCACGGCCCCGATCTTGATCGTGGGATCGACCGCCTTCATCGCCCGGGCGTACTCCACCACGTTGTTCGCGTACGTGGCCGGGCTCTTGCTTTCGTGGTAGTCGAGCTCCCAGTCGGCGCCGTAGTGACCGTTGCCGAAGATCTCGTTGCCGATCTCCCAGTACTTGACGCCGTACCCCTTGGTGACGTTGGCGTACTTCACCCAGTCGGCGGCCTCCTGGGCCGTGCCGGAGCCGTAGTTCGCGATGATGATGGCCTGGGCGCCGACACCCCTGACGGTGCCCATGAACGAGTCGAAGTCCGTCCCCGGCGCGACGTACCCGCCGCCGGAGACGGTGCTGGTCTTCCAGTGGAAGCCGTCGCCGTACGAGCCGCCGGGATACCGCATCATCTGCACGCCGGCCTTGCCGAGAAGGTCCACCGACGCCGGGGTGTTCATGTTTCCGTCCCACACCGCCTGGTTGAGGCCGTACGCGGTGTCGGGCACCGTGCCGAGTCCCTCACGGGCGTTGACGGTGACCTCGACGGCCGGGGTCGCCGCCTGGGCCCCGGTGCCCGGGGTGGTGAGGACGGCGCCGGCGAGTGCCACCGCCACGACCATGGCGAGCCGGCGCCGACGGCCCCGGCCGCGGAGTAACGACAGGTCCACTGGTTCTCGCTTTCTGGAGTTCGCCCGCGCTGGAGACGGGGCCGCGGCCGATGTGGCCGCGACCCCGTCCCGGTCTGTGGTCAGGTGGTGCTTCCGGTCACGTTGGCGCCGGACTTGGTGATGTAGTAGGTGATCTTCGTCCCACTCCAGAAGTGGAAGGTGAGGGTGACGCGGCCGTCGTTGACCTCGGCGAAGAACTCGGGTTTCAGGATGATGGTGTTCGCGGTGTAGTCGGGCTGGAAGGTCGCCCAGAACTCCTTGAACGTGGTCCAGTTGGCCGGTCCGGCGGGGCTGCCGTCGGCGTACTTGGCCTCCATCGTGGCGAGCTGGTCACCGCGGAACTGGGTGGGAATGGAGAACGAGGAGGTCGTTCCGGTGGCGGCGGCCTGGGTCGGTGTGTCGGAGGTGATGATGCTGATCTGCCAGGGCGCCCCCTGGGAGAAGCGGGCCTCGATGGTGGCGTTCACGCCGTAGGCCCGGTTGCCGGCCAGCCGGGTGAGGGCGGACGCGGTGAGGGTCAGCGTGTTGCCGGACACGGTGTAGTCCGTGCCGCTGGCGAGGTTGGTGCCGCCCTGTCGGAGGCCCTGGAACGAGGTGCCGTTGAGGTTGAGCGTGAGCGACCTGGCGGTGATCGTGCCGCTGCGCGGGAGATACACCTGATCGGAGGAGGCCGTGCCGGATCGCATGGTCCAGCTGGCCTTCATCATCTCGTAGATGCCCTGGTCCCGCCATCGCAGCTCGTTGCGTTCCAGGAACGAACCCGCGTCCCAGAGCATGGTCGTGAGCTTGCGGATGCGGGCGTTGTAGCCGACGGCCTCGATGTACTTCAGGAACTCGCCGCGTTCGATGATGCCGGGCCGGGTGTAGTCGTAGGCGAGCAGCGCCCACTCTCCGATGATCACCGGGATCCCGCGGGACACGAACGTGTTGTACACCCGGTCGAAGCCGCCGACCAGGTCGCTTTCGACGTTGCTGTCGTAGCGGGTGCCGCCTGCGATGTTGGCGCTGAACGGCCACCACCCGTAGAAGTGCACCGTCGCGGCGAGGTTGGGATCGTGCAGCTGGTTGAAGGTGCCCGTCAGCGCGTCCAGCCGGGCCTGCTCGGAGCTGGTGTACAGGGTGGGCAGCACGAGCAGCCGGGTGGCGTTGCCGCCGCCGGACGCGCGTACCAGGCGGACGAACGCGGTGTTGAGCTCGTTCAGCACCTGATCGCTCTCGCCGTCTCCCGAGGTGCCGGTGAACTGCGGCTCGTTGATGCTCTCGAACACCAGCTTCTGGGAATAGTCACGGAACGTGCCGGCGAGCTGCCGCCACAGCGCGTTGTACCGGTTCATCACGGTCGTACGGTCGCCCGGGTAGCCGTTGATCCACTGCCAGGAGTCGTGATGCAAGTTGATCATCACGTAGAAGCCCTCGGCGAGGGACCAGTCGACCACCTGCCGGACGCGGCTCAGCCAGGCGGCGTCGAGGGTGTAGTCCGGCGCCGGGCCGTGGTGGTTGCTCCAGGTGATCGGGATCCGGATGCTGTTGTAACCCTGGGACCGCACGTAGTGCAGCATGGCCTGGGTCGTCGGCGGGTTGCCCCATGACGTCTCGTCGGGGATCGCGTCGAAGGTGTTGCCCAGGTTCCAGCCGGGCTGCATGGCGGCCACCCTGGCCATCGCGTCGCCCGGCTGCGGAGACGCCGACGGCGAGGGGGACGGCGACGGGCTGGGCGACGGAGAGGGAGACGGCGACGGGGACCGCGACGGGCTCGCCGAGGGCGACGGGCTGGGGGATCGCGACGGGCTCGCCGACGGCGAAGCGCTCGGGGACCGCGACGGACTCACCGACGGCGAGGGCGAGCCGACGTTCCCGGTGCACGTGACGCCGTTGAGCGTGAAGGTGCTCGGCGCGGTGTTGGCGCCCGACCACGACCCGTTGAAGCCGAAGGAGACCGTCGCGTTGGTCGCGATGGCCGCGTTCCAGCTCACGTTGACGGCGGTGACCTGCGCGCCCGACGAGGTGATCGTGCTGTTCCACGGCTGGGTGACCTGCTGCCCGGAGGGGAACGTCCAGGCGAGCCTCCAGCCGTTGATCGGGTCACCGAGGTTGGTGACGCCCACGTCGGCGGTGAAACCGCCCGGCCACTGGGAGGTGACCGTGTACGCCACGCGGCAGCCCGCGGCCGCCTGGGCGTTGACGGCCGTCATCACCCCCGCCGGCAGCAGTACGGCCAGGGCGCCGGCGACCATGCTCACCCACAGCCGCGCTCTGCGTAAGAGCCGCAGATTCAAGAGTGGCCTCCTTTGTCTTCTTTCACAGGTCCTGTCGTGGCGGACGGAGGGCCCGCGCTGCGTGGAACTGCTCTCGCCGGTCGCATCAGGACGCACTGATGAACGGTGGAACATGGGTGTCTTACCGTCGAACCGATTCGGATACGTCCAGCAACCGAAAGTAGAGCCGTCTTAACTACGCAACAACAACTAAATCTGGCGCGAAACATAGCATCGCGCTCTGCGGGAGTCGCCCTCTACCGCATCGACCCCAGGTGGGCACATAGACATCCCCATCAGGGTGATCCATCCGGGAAGGGTCTTACTCCCTCCCGCTCCACGTCAGCGACATGATCGCCACTCCCCTGCCAGTTGTTCACACGTACAGGAGATAGGGAGCCGGAAAGTTTCGAGGACAGAAAGCTGAAAGTTTCAGCCGAGAGACACCGCGCGGCGAACAATGAACCGGTCCCGCCGCAAGCCATCCGCGACCGCTCGGGAACGCACCAGCGACGGGTTCCTTCCCCGCCTCGGGCCGCCGCCTAAGATCGACGGAGTGACCGTTCCCGCCGTGCGGGCCAGCGCCCGCGTTCTGCTGGTCGACCGAGACGATCGGCTCCTGCTCTTCCGTTTCCGGGCCTCCCACGATCTGCCCGCCTCCCACTTCTGGGCCACGCCCGGCGGTGGTGTCGAAGACGGAGAAACCCTCTCTCAGGCGGCGGTGCGCGAACTGTTCGAGGAGACCGGTCACCTCCTCGCTCCGCAGCGGCTGAGTCCGGTGGTGGCGGTCTCCTCCGGTCCTGCCCGGTTCGGCGAGTTCACCCTGCACGCCGTCGATTCGTTCTTCTTCGCCCGCCTCGACCATCTGACCTTGGCCCCTTCGAACCTGGAGGCCCACGAACTCGAGGCGATCGCCGCACACCGCTGGTGGACCGTCCACGAACTTCAGACCACCTCCGACCTCGTCTTCCCCGTCGGCATCGGCGCGCTTCTGCCCCGGCTGCTCGCCGGTGACCTCCCCGCCGAACCGGTGCACCTGCCCTGGCGGCCGGCCCCTGCCCAGTGAGGTCAGGCGAAGCACCCTCGACGGTCCTGGCGCTATTGCCGTCGCAGAGATGAACAGCGATCATGAACTTCAGGTGACGAAAGGATGAACGCCGAACAGGCGGCGGCGCCCGATGCGTCGGCTCCTAGAATCGCTCTTCCTTCTGACGTGTAGTCCGGCCCGGCCCTACCTCTTGCCGCGCGCGCTTTCACTCACGAGCACCACTACCCCCCGGAGGCAGACGCATGGAAGTGCTCGTACTCTTGCTCGTGCTCCTACTGGCCGCCGCCAATGGAGCGAACGACGTGCCGAAGGGCGTCGCCACGCTCGCCGGCGCGGGTGTGACGAAAATCCGCACGGCCATCGCATGGGGCACGGTTGCCACCGCCCTCGGCTGCCTCGTCTCGCTGACGTTGGCTTCAAAGATGACCCAGCTCTTCTCCAAAGGCATCGTCTCCGCCACGCCCACCCCGGCTTTCACGGTCGCGGTGCTGATCGGAACCATCTTCTGGGTCGTCCTGGCCACGGTCCTGAAGCTGCCGGTCTCGACCACCCATGCCCTGGTGGGCTCGCTGCTCGGCGCCGGGAGCCTGTTCGCCGGTTCCTCGGTCGAGTGGAGCGGACTGCTCGGGAAGGTCGTGCAGCCGCTGCTGCTGAGCATCCTGGTGGCCTACGCGATCTCCGCCGTACTGGGAATCATCACCCGGAAGGTCGTGACGATCCGTACCGCGAGAAGGGAAAGGACCCCGGCTCCGGTCCCGGACGGTGATGCGGCGCCGGTCGGGGGGCGGGGCGCGACCGTGACGGCACAGGTCGAGCAGACCAAGGCGCAGAAAGCCATCGGGATCGCCCACTGGGCGACAAGCGGGCTGGCGAGCTTCGCCCGAGGCCTCAACGACGCACCCAAGATCGTTGCCATCGGCTCCTTCGCACTGGTGGGCGGGATGACCCCGACCGGCCTGCTGTTCGCCGTGACCGCGGCCATGGCCGTCGGAGGTGTCGTGGCAGGCTCCCGCATCGCCGACCGGCTCGCGTACTCCGTGATCAAGATTCCGCACGTAGAGGGTTTCACCGCCAACCTCACGACGGCGGGCCTCGTCGGACTGGGCGCCGTGCTGGGGCTGCCCATGTCGACCACCCAGGTGTCGGCGGGGGCCATCTCCGGCATCGCGGCCAACGACCTCTCCCGGCTCAACAAGAAGACCGTCCGCGACCTCCTGATCGCATGGCTGTGCACACCTCCCGTCGCCGCCGCCGTGGCCGCCGGGGCGTATCTTCTGCTCTCGTGACGCGGGCCGGTCCGCCCCGCTCCCCGACCCGTCGAAGGGACCAGCCATGCCCCCGATGCCCAGCGTCCTGTTCGTGTGCGTGCACAACGCCGGCCGTTCGCAGATGGCGGCCGGTTGGCTCACGCATCTGGCCGGCGACCGCGTCCAGGTCCGTTCAGCCGGGTCGGCGCCCGCGGAGCGGGTCAACCCCGCCGCCGTCGACGCCATGCGCGAGGTCGGCATCGACATCAGCGCCGCGACGCCGAAGCTCCTCACCGCCGAGGCCGTCCAGGCGGCCGACGTGATCATCACTATGGGCTGCGGTGACGCCTGCCCGGTCTTCCCCGGCAGGCGGTACGAGGACTGGAAACTCGACGACCCGGCCGGGCAGGGCGTCGAAGCCGTGCGCGTGATCAGAGACGAGATCCACGACCGGGTGAAGGTTCTCCTGGCCGGACTGCTGAAGCCCTGACGCGCCTGAACGACGCCGGGCACCCGCCCTCGTCGGCGCACCCCTGCCTGGAGGATCGGTTCGGGCAGCAAGTTGCCTGGCAACTTGCTGCCCGGGAGCAGCACTTCACCGATGACCTGCACAAGGACGAGAGTGATGACATGCGGCCGGTCAGTTCTGGGCGACAGAAACCGGCCCGCACCGACGTCGTGATCTTCGACAAGAAGATGGGATGCGACCTCCGCCCGCTTGACCCCGGTCACCCTCTGGGTGGTGTCTATTCCAATCCCTGGGCTCTTCGTGCGTTCATCGACGACGCCCGCCGTAACCACGCCGATCGCCTGTACTGCCTCGGAGATCTCGGCGGGTACGGCACGGAGCCGGACGCCGTATGGCCGCTGCTGACCGGCAATGACATCATCTGCGTGGCCGACAATTACGACGTGGCGATCGCGTCGGGCGCGGAGGACTGCGGCTGCGGATATCGGGACCCCCGTGACCAGGAATACGCCGAGATGATGTACGACTTCACCCTCCGCAACACCGACCGGCGGTTTGCGGCGTGGATGGGGACGCTTCGCACGGAGCGGCGGGAGAAGCTGGATGGCTGCGACGTGCATTTCGTGCACGGCTCGACCACAGGCCTCAACGATTTCTGGTGGGAATCGCTGCCCGAGGCGGAGCATCGCCGCCGAGTGGAGGCGAGCGGCGCCGACGTCATCGTGTGCACGCGCTCGGGGCTGCCCTGGATCAGGCGCGTCGGAGAGAGTCTCGTAGTGAACGTCGGCGTCATCGTGGACGGCCCGCCAACGACGGTGACCGGCGTGTCCGCTACGCCCTGGTCGACTTCGAGGACGGAGTCGCGCGAGCGCGGATCATCCGCCTGCACTACGACATCGGCGCCATCGCCATGATCGTCTGGTCTGTCTCCGGCGGCGTCGACGGAGCGCGGCAGCCTCTCTCCGCGCTGAGCGCCGGGATCCGCGACCCGGCCGGCCTGAGCCGTCCGCCGGTCCCCTAACGAAGTAGGCGGGCTCCAGGCGTCCTGGCAGAGGCCGGCCCGGACGGCCGGATCTGGGCATCGGCCTCGCCGGTGCGTCCTTCGGCGGTCGCCTGCCGCCTCCTCCGGTCCGGGAGAATGCAGGCATGGCTGAACAGAGCATCTGGATGCAGAAGGTCGCCGCCGACCCCGATCACTCCACCTGGTTCATCGAGCGCTTCCGGTCCATGGCTCGCGCCGGTGACGACCTCGCCGGGGAAGCCCGCCTTGTGGATTCCATGGTGCCGCGCCATGCCCGCATCCTCGACGCCGGCTGCGGGTCCGGCCGCGTCGGTGGCGCGCTGGCCGAGGCCGGGCACGACGTCGTCGGCGTCGACGTCGACCCGGCTCTGATCGAGGCCGCCGAGCAGGACCACCCGGGGCCGCGATGGCTGGTCGGCGACCTGGCCGAACTCAACCTTCCTTCGCGGGGCATCCCCACGCCGTTCGACGCCGTCGTCTGCGCGGGGAACGTGATGACGTTCCTCGCGCCGAGCACTCGTCGTGAGGTGCTGAGACGCTTCCGTGCGCACCTCGCGCCGGACGGCCGGGCCGCGATCGGCTTCGGCGGCGGCCGCGGTTACGAGTTCGGCGAGTTCTTCGCGGACGCGGCTGCCGTCGCGCTCGAACCCGACCTGCTGCTGTCCACCTGGGACCTGCGTCCGTTCACAACTGACTCAACCTTCCTGGTCGCCCTCCTCCGCCCTGCCTGACAGCGTGTAGCCGTCCGCTCGCCGTAGCTTGTTCCCCGGTGCGATCGCCGCTCCTCAGTCGAGCCGGGAGACCTGGTAGTGGGCGATGCGCCAGCCCTCCTCGGTCCGCTTCACCAGCACGCCGAGATGGACGTGGAGGGTGGGCCGGTCGGTGAAGGAGAAGTCGACGGCCAGGTAGCCGAGGACGAGGTCGTCGGCGAGGGCTCTGGACTCGACGATGCGGTACGCGGCGGTCAGCCCGGCCGGCTGGGAGTCGTAGTAGGCGGCGACGCCCGGCCTGCCGACGCTGTAGGGGCGCAGCCCCTGGAAGATCGCGTCCTCGGTGAACAGGGCGGCGACCTGCTGCGGCCGGTGCGCGTCGACGCCGGCCCGCCACCGGTCGAGGACGTCCCGCAGGATCGCCTCGGTGTCCGTGTCGGTGTTCATGGGACGCTCAGTGACCGGCGCTCATGCCGCCGTCGACGTGCAGGATCTCGCCGGTGACGAAGGGTGCGTTCTCCAGGAACAGGACCGCGTCCACGACGTCGCTCAACTCGCCCATCCGGCGTACCGGGTGTAGTGCGGCCAGCGCCTCGTGGGTCTCCTCGGGGTGCATGGGCGTCTTGACGGAGCCGGGCGAGACGGCGTTGACCCGGACGCCGCGCGTGGCGTACTCGACGGCCAGGGACCTGGTGGCCGCCTGCAGGCCGCCCTTGGTCAGCGAGGCCAGCACGGACGGCACCCGCGCGTCGGGGTTGTCGACCAGGCTGGTGGTGATGGTGACCACGTGACCACCGCCGCCCTGCGCCAGCATGCGGGCGATGGCGAGCTGGGTGATGTGGAAGAAGCCGTCGAGGTTCACCCCACGAACGGCGGCGTAGTCGCCGAGCGTGTAGTCGGTGAACGGCTTGGCGACGAAGATGCCCGCGTTGTTGACCAGCGTGTCCAGGCGGCCGAATCGCTCCACCGCCGCGGCGACCGCGCGCTCGGCGGTGGCCCGGTCGGCGACATCGCCCTGCACGGTGACGACGCCGGGATCAGCCGAGGGAGCGATGGTGCGCGAGACGGCGACGACGGCGTGGCCGAGCCTGCGATAGCCCTCGACCAAGCCGGCACCGATACCCTGCGACGCGCCCGTGACCAGAGCGACCTTCTGCTGCTGGATGCCCATGATGACTCCTCCTAGCCTCTTCACAGTCTGCAATAGACGATCGGTCGTCTATTCGTATGTGAAGTTAGGCAGTGACCAAGGAGAAGTCAAAGCTAGGCCGGGACCGGAATCCTCCCACCTGATAGGCAAAACCTCTTAGCGCTGGCGCATGAGGGAGTCCAGGCGGGTCGAGGGCGGTCAGCGCCGGTGCGGGTCGTCCTCGGGCAGCCAGGCGTCCGCGCTGTGGATGCCGAAGTCGCGGTCGGGGCGCAAGGCCTGCACGACGTTCAGTACGGAGGTGCGGTCCTCACCACGCCGCCACACCAGCGACCAGGTCCAGTACACCTCAGGCGCGACGATCTGCCGCCGCACCAGGTCCGGCGGCAGCGACGCGCTCTGCCCTTTGGGCGAGTTGACGATCGGGCGGTCGCAGCGGCGCACGTGGTCGAAGAAGGCCGGGCCGGTGATGCCGCCGTCGGAGACGCGCACCGCGCGGGCCCCGGTCCGGCCGGCCAGCTCCTCGGCGTAGACGTTCCACGACGACCAGGACGTGAGGTCGTCGTCGAGCAGGACACCGGTCTCCGCGGCCGGAACGTCACCGGTGTCCTGGCCGGCGGCCAAGGCGTACAGCCGGTCGGCGCCGATGAGCTGCGCGCGCAGGCCGCGTTGCTCCAGGTCGCGGGCGCGCACCCAGCACACCGCGAGATCGAGACCACCGTCGGCGACCCGGGCGGCTTGGGTGTGCGAGGGCGCGACCCAGGCGTCGACGTGCACCCGGGCCACCGCCGCCGTACGGGCGCCCAGGTCCGGCGGGAGCCAGTTCACGTAGCCGAGCCGGACCGGCTCCGAGCCGGACAGCCGGCGGGCCCGGTGCCGCAGCTCATCGGCGCGTTCCACCAGGGCCCGCGCGTCGGCCAGCAACGCGGCCCCGGCCGGGGTGAGGGACACCGACCGGCGATCCCGGTCGAACAGGCGCACGCCCAGATCCCGTTCCAGCGCCTTGATCTGCTGGGACAGCGAGGGCCCGGCGATCAGCAGCCGACCGGCGGCGCGGCCGAAGTTCAGCTCCTCGGCGACCGCGACGAAGTATCGCAGCTGGCGCAGCTCCACACCGTCATGCTACTGAGGCGGTGAGAGGCCAGGCCTACCAGTGGGCGGAAGTCAGAGGCCGACGGCCACCTCACTGGGCGCCGGCGCCTCGGCGCCGAGCAGCGCCAGGCAGCCGGCCCACAGGACTCCCATCCGCTGCGGGTCGTTGTAGAGCTTGGCGAACAGCACCTGCCCCTCCATCTGCGCCACCACCGACCGCGCGGCCTGCCGGGTGTCGGCCACCCTGGCCTCCCCCCTTGCGACGGCCTCGGCGATGACGGCCCCGATCATCTCGACGTGCGCGTCGAAGATCTCCTGCAGCCGCGCGCGGATGGCCTCGGTCTGGTTGCTCAGCTCCAGCGTCAGGTTGCCGAACAGACACCCCGCGACGCTGCCGCAGCTGCGCTGCCCGCTGCGCAAGGTGGCCTCCGTCGCCTCGAACAGCTGCCGCAGCCGCTGCAGCGGCGGCGCCTGACCGCCCAGGATCCGCTTCCAGTCGCGCTCCTGGGCGGCCCAGTGCTCGTCGATCACCGCCAGAGCCAGCGCCTCCTTGGAGGCGAAGAAGTAGTAGAAGCTGCCCTTGGGCACGCCGGCCGCCTTGCAGATCTCGGCCACCCCCAGGGCGGAGTAGCCGCGCAGCTCGATGAGCGATCGCGCCGCGTCGAGGATCTTCTCCTTGGCGTCGCTGGTCCGTCCCATACCCCGAGTGTACGACCGGTCAACTGTTTGATACCTGACCGGTCGCCTAGAACGAGGCAAGGCCGTACGTGCATCGAAGAAGCGTCAGCTCTCCGGTCGGACGTCGATCTCGGCTATCAGAGACTCGATGCGACTTCTGATCTCGTCACGGATCGGGCGGACAGCCTCGACGCCCTTGCCGGCGGGGTCGTCGAGGGCCCAGTCGAGGTACTTCTTGCCGGGGAAGATCGGGCAGGCATCACCACAGCCCATGGTGATGACGTAGTCGGAGGCTTGGACGGCCTCGGTAGTGAGCACCTTGGGGGCTTGGTGGGAAATGTCGATGCCAACCTCCTTCATGGCCTCCACGGCGGCCGGGTTGACCTGCTCGGCGGGCAGCGACCCGGCGGAGCGGACCTCGATGCGGTCGCCGGCCAGGTGGGAGAGGAAGCCAGCGGCCATCTGGGAGCGGCCGGCGTTGTGCACGCAGACGAACAGCACGGACGCGACAGGAGCGGTCGTGGGCATCTTTGTTCTTCCTTGCTGATGATGGCGGAGACAGGGTGGTGAGCAGGTCGGTGATGTGCGCGTCGATCCCGTCGCGGGTCACGCGGACCGCCTCCGGGGAGCGGCGATTTCCGGCTCGATCTCGGCGGCAGATTCGCATCAGCGTCGGCTGATGTGACAGTATCAGTACATGCTGATGTCAGTCGACACTGATCTATTGCGCGTGCTGGCCGATCCCCTGCGGCTGCAGATCGTGACCCTGCTCGCCCGGGAGACGCTGTGCACCACGCATCTGGTGGAGGAGACCGGTGCGCGGCAGACCAACCTGTCCAACCACCTGAAGGTGCTGCGGGACGCCGGGGTGGTGGACACCGAGCCGTGCGGCCGGTTCACCTACTACCGGCTCAAGCCTGACGTCATCGCCGCTCTGGCGGGGCGGTTCGCCGAACTGGCCGAGACCGCTCACGCCACCGCCGCCACCGACAGGAAGAGGGCCTGCCCATGACCGCCACCACCCCCGCACGCGCCGCGCGCGGGGGCGTGGTGGGCAAGTTGCCTTCGAGCTCGCGATCGCCATGGCCATCGCCACCTTCGGCGTTACCTCCGGCCAGGCCCTGTCGGGGGTCGTCGGGCCGCTGATCGAGGTCCCCGTGCTGGTGGCGCTGGTCTACGTCTCCCTTGCCTGGCGTCGTAAGTTCGCCGCCGCCGCACAGTGAAGGACACGAGTGTGCGACGGCTCTGGGCGTCCGATCATCAGGCGGCCCCGCGCGTTACTGGTCCAGGGGTCTCAGGCAGGACCGGCGCCGGTTAACAGCCGGCCCATTCCGGCCAGCACGCTCGGCTCGACCCGGTAGTACACCCACGTGCCCCGCCGCTCGGAGGCCAGCAGACCGGCCTCCTTCAGCTTCTTCAGATGGTGGGAGACGGTCGGCTGGGACACCCCGACGTCGGAGATGTCGCACACGCACGCCTCGCCGCTGGGAGCGGAGGCCACGGCGGAGAACAGGCGCAGCCGCACCGGATCGCTGAGTGCCTTGAACATCGCCGCCGTCCGCTCGGCTTCGGCGGCCGTGAGCGTGCGTTCGGTCAGCGGCGGGCAGCACGGCACCACCACATCAGGCTCCAGCACCGGCAGCGTCCGCCTATTCGACATCCATCTATGTTTACATACATCGAACTAATTCGGGAGAACCAGCCGATTCGCTCGTCGGACGGAGGGTTGGGTCAGCGGTGCAGGCGGGCGGCCAGCCGCCGGACGGTGCGTGCTGCGTCCCGGCCCATCCCTCGCAGCGAGTTGGATGACAGGTTGCGCTGCCACTCCAGCCCGACGTAGGCGAGCAGGGGATGGGTGAGGGAGGCGCCGTCTCGGTGCAGCGGACGCCCGGTAGCGTCCAGGGCGCCGAGCCCCGCCAGGTAGGGCAGGTCGGGACGGTAGCCGGTGGCCGGCACGATCGCATCCACCCGTTTCACGGCCACCTCGTCACGGTGGGGGTAGCGGCCCAGGTCCCCGCCGAACGGCGTCCCCGGCGACGAGCTGTAGCGGACCGGGGAGAACAACGTCAGGCTGTCGTAGTAGCGCGGCCACGACCCGGCCGGGCGGTAGGCGGCCTCCAGCACCACCGGCGTCAACCCCTGCCACCGCAACGCGTACGCCGTGGCCAGCCCCGACTGGCCACCCCCGATCATCACAACCTCGGCATCCATGACGAACCCTCTCCTTATTTCGATGAGCGTCTATGTTGACGGTCATCGAATCAGGTGCCATGCTGGCCGCGCAACTCATAGACGGATGTCGAAATAGGGAGACGTCGTGACTATGCCCGCCGCTGAACTGCCCATTGTCGTGATCGGAGCCGGTCCCATCGGCCTTGCCGCTGCCGCCCACCTGATCGACCGCGGACTGGAGCCGCTGGTGCTGGAGGCCGGCCCCGCGGCCGGATCCGCCGTCCGGGAATGGTCACACGTGCGGCTGTTCTCCACCTGGGGCGAGGTCGTCGACCCTGCCGCCGAAAAGCTGCTCGCCCCGACCGGCTGGGTCCGCCCGGACGCGGCGACGTACCCGACCGGCGGAGACTGGGCCGAGCTGTACCTGCAGCCGCTCGCCGACGCACTCGGCGACAAGGTCCGCTACACCACCACCGTCACCGGCGTGGCCAAGGCCGGCCGCGACCGCGTCGTCGACTCCGGCCGCGACGAGCAGCCCTTCACGGTGCACGTACGCACCGCCGACGGCCGCGAAGAGCGAATCACCGCCCGCGCGGTCATCGACGCCTCCGGCACCTGGACCACCCCGAACCCGCTCGGCGGCGACGGCCTGCCCGCGCTCGGCGAAAAGAGCGCGGCCGACCGCATCTCCTACCGCGTCCCCGACCTGCGCGACCCCGCCGTACGTGCCCGATACGCCGGTCGGCGCACCGCAGTGGTCGGCTCCGGAGCCTCGGCCTTCACCGCGCTGGCCGCCCTCGCCGACCTGGCCACCCAGGAGCCGGGCACACACGCGGTCTGGATCCTGCGACGCGGCATCGGCGCCGGCACCTTCGGCGGCGGCGAGGCCGACCAGCTCCCCGCACGCGGCGCCCTCGGGCTCGCCGCCAAGGCAGCCGTCGAGGCCGGCCACGCCACCGCGATCACCGGCTTTCGCACCGCCGCCGTACAGCGGGACGGCGACCGCCTGGTCCTCGTCGCCGACGACGACCGGGCCACCGAGCCGGTCGACGAGGTCATCGTGGCAACCGGCTTCCGTCCCGACCTGTCGTTCCTGACCGAGCTCCGCCTCGGCCTGGACGAGCGCCTGCAGGCCCCCCTCGCGCTGGCACCGCTGATCGACCCCAACGTCCACTCCTGCGGCACGGTCTACCCCCACGGCGAGGGCGAACTGTCCCACCCCGAGCAGGGCGTCTACCTGGCCGGGATGAAGTCCTACGGCCGCGCCCCGACGTTCCTGGCCATGACCGGATA
Organism: Microbispora triticiradicis; assembly: GCA_003260025.2. Classification (GTDB taxonomy): domain Bacteria; phylum Actinomycetota; class Actinomycetes; order Streptosporangiales; family Streptosporangiaceae; genus Microbispora; species Microbispora triticiradicis. The sequence goes on from QFZU02000137.1 coordinate 26,173, forward strand.
TGAGCAGACCCGCTCCATCGCCGCCGCCCTGGCCGGCGACCGCGAGGCCGCCGAACGCGTCGAGCTCGTCCTGCCCGAGACCGGGGTGTGCGGCGGCTCCGGCCTGTTCGACCAGCCCGACGCGGCGCAGGCGTCCGGCGGCTGCTGCGCCGCCCCGGCCACGCTGCAGATCGGCATCGGCGCTCCCGCCTCCTCCGGTGGCTGCTGACGGCGGGTGCTGACGGCGGGTGCTGACGGCGGGTGCCTTCCCCGTGCTCAACCCGGCCATCACCGTCGGCACCGGCGCACGGGGCCGAACCGCACCCCGCCGCCCATACACGTCTCTTACAGCCGCCGGTTCCGCACTGGTGACGTCAGACGGCGGGGCTGCGGCGTTCGATCATGAGGACGTCGCGCCAGACGCCGTGATGGCGGCCGACGCGTTCGCGGGTCCCGAGGACGCGGAAGCCGGCCGCCCGGTGCAGGGCCAGGCTGGCCGTGTTCTCGGGGAACACGCCGGACTGGATGGTCCAGATCCCGGCGTCCTCGCTGGCGGCGACGAAGGCGTCCAGAAGGGCCCGGCCCAGGCCCCGGGAACCGTAGCCGGGGTGGACGTAGATGCTGTGTTCGACCACGCCCGCGTAGACGGGACGGGCGGAGACGCGGGAGGCGGCCACCCAGGCCACCACCTGATCCGTACGGGTGTCGGCGACGACGTAACGCAGGTTGCCGAGGCGAGCGGAACTGAACGTCTCCCAGGACGGGGCGGTGGTCTCGAAGCTGGCATGGCCGGTGTCGAGGCCGAGCTGGTAGACGCTCAGAACCTGGTCGGCGTCCTCGGCCCGCATGGGGCGGATCTCGAAGCCGGGGGCGACGGAGGGCTTGACGGCCTTCACGATGGCGGAATGGACGCCGTCGCCGTGGTCGGCGGTCGGGGTGATGGTGATGCCGGTGAAGCCGGCGTCCAGGAGCAGCGTGCGATACTCGCCGACGGTCAGGGAGCCGGCCGTGCACCCGATGCGGGTCTCGGTGCGGCGGCGCAGGTCCTGGTCGGGTACGGAGTCGTCGGTGACGACATCGCTGACGCCGAAGCGGCCGCCGGGGCGCAGGACGCGGAACGCCTCGGCGAGAGTGCCGGCCTTGTCGTCGGACAGGTTGATGACGCAGTTGGAGATGACCACGTCGACCGTGCGGCCGGGCAGCGGGACGTGCTCGATGGTGCCGTGCAGGAACTCGGTGTTGGTCACGCCTGCCTGTGCGGCGTTGTCCCGGGCGAGGCTCAGCATGTCGGGGCTGGCGTCCAGGCCGTAGACCTTGCCGGTGGGGCCGACGCGGCGGGCGGACAGCAGGACGTCGATTCCGCCGCCGGAGCCGAGGTCGAGCACGACGTCGCCCTCATGGAGGTCGGCGACGGCGACGGGATTGCCGCAGCCCAGACTGGCGCGCAGGGCGCCGTCGGGCAGGGCGGCGGTGTCGTCGTAGCCGGCCGCGCCGAAGCAACCCTCCTCGAAGGAGGCGTCATCCGCTGAGGCGGGGTCGTGGCCGGGCCGGCCGGTCATCGCGGTCCTGGCGAACCTGGAGTAGCGGTCGACGATCTCCTCGTGGGCCACGGCGGCCTCCTTCACGCGCAGGTGGGGGCGGCGGGGACCCCGGCCGCCCCCCAATTCCATCTCATCCTGCCGCGGCGGGAATCCGGTAGGTGGGACGCGGGTAGCCGGGCTTGAACGACGGTACGCCCGCGCTCTGTACGGCTGATGTGCCGGTGGCGGCGGACACCTCCGCCACCGCCTCGGCCACGGCGGCGTCGAGCTCGGCGGGCTCGCACGCGACGCGGGCGTTGAGCCGTGCCTCCGCCCCGGTGAACATCCTCCCCGCGACGGCGTCCACGGTCGGCTCGGCGCCGCCGGCGGTCACGCTCACCTTGCTCAGGTCACCGGCGGACTCGAGGCTGACCTTCACGTGGCCGATCATCCAGCCGTTGCGGGCGGCGGTCGCGGACAGGTGCTCCAGCAGCGCACGGGCCCAGGCGTCCGGGTCGAAGCCCTCCACCGCCGTCACGTCGAAGCTGAGGTTCAGCCACGCCAGCGCGGCCTCGGCGTTGGCGTAGCGGTCGTAGTCGATGTCGAGGCCGCGCCCGACGGGCTTCGAGCCCAGCCAGAGAGACACCAGTTGGTCCAGCCCTTCGCCGGTTTTCGCGGAGTAGCCGAGCACGGTGGCCGTGGGGTATCGCTCGCGCAGATCCGCGGTGATGGCGGCGGCTTCCGCCGCGTCGAGCAGGTCGATCTTGTTGAGCGCGATCACGTCGGCTTCCTGTAACTGCTTGCCGAACAGGTAGGACATGTCCGACTCCGTGTCGTCCAGCGGCAGCGACGTACGAAGCGCGTCAAGCCTTTCCGGTTCGACGACAACCAGGAGGGGGGCGGGCGTGAAACGTTCACCGTAGTGGGCGCTGAGCGGCCGGATGACGGTGGCCTGCAGATCTGTGCAACTGCCCACCGCCTCGGCGAGCAGTGTGTCCACCTGGTGGCCGTCGACCAGACGCTGCGCGACGGTCAGCAGGTCTTCGAACCGGCAGCAGAAACATCCACCCGTGACCTCGCCGGCCTCCGCGATCGCGGACTTGGCGAGCTGGGTGTCCACCAGTTCGGTGCCCTGGTCGTTGGTGATGACCGCGACCCTGCGGCCCTGCGACTGGAGATGTTTCGCGACCGCGACGAGAGTGGTGGTCTTGCCCGCCCCGAGAAAACCGCTCAAGGTCATGAAGGTGATCAACCGGCGTTCGCCTCACTTCTGGTAACGGTGCTCCGTACAGATATCGCCGCATGGCACGGCACGAGTGAGTATTCGCGTCACAGGGAGTCGAGGTGGTTTCAGTGATCCGCCATCCGCAGTCAGCTAACAGCCTCCGTTCCACGAGGTCAAGATCCTTGACGCCCGGCAACAAATGATTAACAATGCCGCGGGGCCGTACCGAAAAGGGGTATTGATGACGGTCAATACAGGTGCTACAATCGCCACGAAGCTATTCGTGTGCGAAATTATTCGCGCATCATTTTCGCGATGACGGCATCGGTACCCGACCGCCCGCCGGATCGCCTATCTCGTGGCGACGGAAGGCAGGGCGATGATGCCCGTGAGTGCGGTGAGCGCCTCGGGCACGACCCGGTAGTAGACCCAGGTGCCCCGGCGAGTCGACGTGACGAGCCCGGCGTCCCGGAGAACCCTGAGGTGATGGCTGATGGTCGGCTGGGTGAGGTCGAACGCGCCGACGAGGTCGCACACGCACGCCTCGCCGTCGAGGTGAGAGGCGACGAGGGAGAGCAGCCGCAGCCGTACGGGGTCGCCGAGCGCCTTGAAGCCCGCGGCGAGCGTGATGCTCTGCTCCCGGGTCAGCGGCTCCGTCACCCGCGCCGGGCGGGGCACACCGGGTTCGACCACGGGAAGGTCCTCATGCGGCAGCAGCACGGGCTCGTCGTGCTCGGCCATGACGATCGGGTCCTCTCCCTAAGCGCCCCGGGCGTGGGTCACCCGGCCGCATCACCCACGAGTCTAGACAACCCTTGCGCGCAGGAGGTCTCGTCATACCGCGTCCCCCGCTGACCCACGCCGAGGCGACGGAGCGTGGCGCCCTGCTGCGCGTGCGGTCCTACGACCTCCACGTCGACCTGAGCCGGACCGGGGAGCCGGTGTTCCGGTCCAGGAGCACGATCCGCTTCACCTGCGCCCGGCCGGGCGCCTCCAGCTGGGCCGACGCACTGCCCCGGCGGGTGCGTTCCGCAATGCTCAACGGGCGGCCGGTCGAGTACGACGGCGCGGGACGGATCCCCTTGCCCGATCTGGCGGCCGTCAACGAGCTGACCGTGGAGGCGGACTACGACTTCTCCACCGGCGGCGAGGGCCTGCACCGATTCACGGACCCGGCCGACCAGCAGGTGTACGTGTACAGCCACCTGCAGCCCGGCCACGCTCCCCGGGTGTTCGCCTGCTTCGACCAGCCCGACCTCAAGGCGCCCTTCACGATCAGCGTGACCGCTCCCGACGGCTGGATCGTGCTGTCCAACGCCCCGCTCGATCACTGGCCCGGGGCGGGCGTCCACAGGTTCGTACCGACCCCGCCGATCAGCACGTACGTGGTGGCGGTGGCGGCCGGCCCGTGGGCGTCGTGGACGGTGGACCAGGGCGGCGGCGTGCCCCTGGGGGTGCACTCCCGGCGCTCCCTGGCGGCGTACCTCGACCCGGCCGTGCTGCTGGAGCGGCTCGGGGCGGGGGTGGCGTTCTTCGCCGAGGCGTTCGCGACGCCCTATCCGTTCCGGAAGCTCGATCTGTGCTTCGTCCCCGAGTTCAACTTCGGAGCCATGGAGAACGCCGCCTGCGTGTTCGCTGCGGAGACGTTCGTGTTCGACCGCGCGGTCACCCGGTACGCGCACCGCCGCCGAGACGAGATGATCTTCCACGAGATCTCCCACCAGTGGTTCGGCGACCTCGTCACCCTGCGCTGGTGGGACGACCTGTGGCTGAGCGAGGCGTTCGCCACCTGGGCGGGCGTCCACGCGCTGACCCGGCTCACGGACGACGCCGACGCCTGGGCCGACTTCGCCGCCGGCAAGAAGGCGCACGCGTACCTGCTGGACCAGTCGCCCTCCACCCACCCGGTCGTGACCGGCGTCCCCGACGTGGACGCCGCCGGATCGGCCTTCGACGCGCTGACGTACCACAAGGGCGCGAGCGTGCTGCGCCAGCTCGTGGCCCGCCTGGGGCTGGACGGGTTCCTGGAGGGCATGCGGCTCTACTTCGCGGACCACTCCCACGGCACCGCCGGCCGGGCCGAGATGCTCGGCGCCCTGGAGAAGGCGGGCGGCCGGGACCTGACCGCCTGGACGGACGCCTGGCTGCTGACGGCCGGGCTCACCGAGGTGCGGGCCGACTTCGACGTAGACGAGGCCGGGTGCTTCACGCGTTTCGACCTGCTCCAGGACGGGTCGCCGAGGCCGCACCGTCTCGCGGTGGGCGTCTACGCGGAGGACCGCCACGGCGATCTGGTCCGGGTGGGGAGGCACGAACTCGACGCGGACGGCCCCCGCACGAGCGTGGACGCGCTCGTCGGCGCCCGCTCCGGCGCGCTGGTGCTGCCCAACGACGGCGACCTGACGTACTGCCGGATCGTGCTGGACCCGCGCTCCACCGAGGAGGTCGTCCACCGGATCGGCCGGCTGGCCGATCCCATGGCCCGCTCGCTCTGCTGGACGGCGGCGTGGGACATGGTCCGGCACGGGGAGCTGCCGCCGCGGCGGTTCCTGACGACGGTCCTCGGCGGGCTGACGGCGGAGACGCAGATCGGCGTGTTCCAGCGGCTCCTCGTCCGGGTCTCCACCATGCTGACGGCCTACACCGAGCAGGGCTGGGCCCGCGCCCACGGCTGGCCGTCGTACGTGGACCGCCTGCTGCACATCATCGACAGCTCGGACGGCGACGCGGACCAGAGGCTGGCGGCGGCGCGGGCGATCGCGGACGCGGCGTTGACGGCCGGTCACGTCGACACGGTGCGGAAATGGTTCCACGGAGCGGCCCCGATCGACGTGGACGACGCGTTACGCCGCAGGCTCGCCCGGTCCCTGGTCGCGCACGGCGAGCCCCTGGAGGACGTCACCGGCGCCTTCGCCACCGTGGAGGACCGGCTCGCCGAGCGGCTCGGGGCGTCGGTGCCCACCACGGAGGCCAAGGAGTGGGCGTGGACGACCATCCTGGGCAGCGGAAGCGTCGCACAGGTCCGCGCGCTGGCCGACGGCTTCGCCCACCCCGCGCACCGTCACCTGCTCACGCCGTTCGCGCGGCGCTACGCGCAGGACGTCCCCCCGCTGCTGACCGCCGCGGGAGACCGGGAACCGGCGCGTACGGTCGCCGTCCGGATGTTCCCCTCCTGGTCGGTCTCACGGCGCACGCTCGGCATGATCGACGGCCTGCGCTCCGATGACCGGTTCGTCAGGCTGACCGGCGCGGCCAGGGCCGAGCTCGCCCTCGCCGTGGACCTGTCCGAGCGGGACGCCGCCGGGTGACAGCCATTCCTCGGCGCCGGCGCCGGCGGCGAAGGACTCGAAGAGCTCCCGCATGGCCGGCCCGGCGTCCGGGCCCGCGTACCACCGCTCCCCCGCCCGGCCGGTCAGGTGGTCCCACAGCGTCTCGCTCAGCATGAACGCCTGGTGATACAGCAGCGGGTAGCAGGGCTTGCCCTCCAGGTAGGTCTGCATCCGATCCCACGCGGCCCCCCGATCCACCGCGACGCCGAACTCCCGCTCGTACGAGCGCACGTACTCGGCGGCCGGGTCCGGGTGGCCGTCGTGCACGGCCATCTCGTAGCAGAGGCTGGTCGCCACGAGGCGCCGGACGTGCTCACGCGCGAAGGCCAGGCGCTCCACGGCCTCGGCGTCCACCGTGACGCCGAGGTGGCGCCGCTGCCAGTCCGGCCGCCGGACGACCCGTTCCAGGGTGAAACCGAACGCCTCGGTCAGCGCCGGATGCGTGCGCCACAGGTCGGCGGGGTGCCGGGTGCCCGCGGTGAAGTGCAGCGCGTGCCCGAACTCGTGCAGAAGCGTGGCGTGGTGGCCCAGCGTCGTGCCCGGCGTGACGGACACCCGCACGTCGGCCGGTGGCGCCACCGGCGAGCAGAACGCCGTGCCCGACTTGCCGGGCCGTGCGACGTCGTCGACGACGACACGGTCCAGACATCCGCCGAAACCCCACTCGCGTACGGTGGAGCGGACGCCGTCGAGGGCGCCGCCGGCGCCCTCGGGCAGGACGGCGCGTGCGGCGACGAGGCGGGCGTCCCCCATGGACGGGGTGGAGACGGCGTCGCGGGCCCGCCAATCGTCCCATCGCCTGAGGAACTCGGCCCGCGTGGCGTCCAGCCAGTTCCGGGCGTGGGCGACGAACCGGTCCACCTCGGGGTGCAGCGCCCGCACCAGCGCGGCGTGCGTCGGGAATCCCAGCTCGGCCCGCGCCTCGGCGTACGCGCCGAGCCAGCGCCGCCGGCCCTCGCGCAGCCGCTCCCCGACGTCCGCCAGGGCGGCCCGGACCTCGGCGCGCCGCCGGTCGTCGGTGACGGTCCGCGAGAGGGCGACGAGCTCGCCGTGGGTGAGCGTCCTGCCGCCGGCCTCGGCGGTGACGGTGCGCTGGAGCAGCCGCAGCCGCGCGGTCGCCTCCGTCAGCCGGACGCGGAAGTACCAGAGGACCAGCTCCCCCGCGTAGTGCAGGTCCCCGTGCTCCAGGGCCAGGAGGACGAGCCCGCCGTCGGTCAGCCGGCTGAGCCCGCTTTCCGGCAGGGCCGGAGGATCGTCGCTCTGCCCCGTCGCGGCCAGCCAGCGGGCGTGGGCGACCCGGGCCTGGAGCGCCGCGAGGTCTTCGACGTAACCGGCCAGGTAGCCGGGGACGGTGGTCACGACGGGTCCACGGAGGCCGCCGGGGGCAGGCCGAGCACCTCCGAGGCGCCGTCGGCGACCCGCTGCCAGAAGTCACGCCGGTCCTCCGGCAGCCCGGCGAACAGCTCCGAGCAGCGGCGGGTCATCTCCAGCGCCAGCCCGGGATGGGCCAGCACGCCGCGGATCCAGGCGAGCTGGCCGGGCTCCGGCGGGTCGATGCGCAGCCCCGCGAGACCCGCGCGGACCTTGCGCCCGACGCGCTCGTCCAGCGTGGTCGCGTAGCTCTCCCGGGCCTGCGGAGTGTCACCGTCCACCGCGAGCGGCACCGTGGCGGCGAGCGTCTCCGCCGCCACGCAGGCGTCGGTGATGCCCGCGCCGAACAGCGGGTCCTTGTGGCAGTAGGCGTCGCCCGCCAGCCGCCAGCCCGGCCCCGCCGGCTCGCGGTGGAAGTTCCGCAGGCTCTTGGACGCGTACACGGGCGAGACGCGCCGTGCCGCACGCAACCGGTCCGCCATCGCGGGGATCGACCGGAGCAGGCGCTCGTACCCCTCGTCTCCCCGGATCGCCGCGTACTCCCCCATGGGCGCCGACAGCATGACCACCCACCGCCCGCCGTCGCACGGGCCGACCTGGAGCACGTGTCCGCCGTCGTGCCACAGCTCCAGCGCGGGCGAGGGCAGCGGGACGACGTCCTCCCAGTAGGCGTGGAACGTGCAGCGCATGGCTCCCGCGTCGAAGGTCGTGGCCGCACCGGCCTGACGGGCGGTCGGCGATCCCCGCCCGTCCGCCCCCACGACGATCCTGGCCTTCTCCGACCACCCCGCGCCCTCGATCCCGATGACCTGGTCACCGTCCCGGCGCAGGGACCGGACCGGGCTGCGCTCCCTGATCTCGGCCCCGTGCCGGCTCGCGGCGCGCAGCAGGACCCCGCTGAGGGTCTCCCGGCGTACGCACAGGTTGTAGTGGTACGGCGAGCGGGGCAGCATGGGCGCCCCGTAGTAGCCGCCCTCGACCTCCAGGTGCCAGCGCCGCAGCGGTGGCGCGCCGGTCGCGAGCACCTCGTCCAGCACGCCGAGCCGGTCCAGGAAGGACAGCGTCGTCGGGCCGAAGAAGTGGGTGGAGACGGCCGGGGCGGGCAGCCGGGTGCGGTCGCACACCAGGACCCGCAGACCCTCCCGCGCGAGCAGGGCGGCGCTCGCGGCCCCGGTGACGCCGCCGCCGACCACGATCACGTCATACATCGGCCGCTCCTCGCGTCATGTCCCGTCGGCCAGCACGAACGGCAGGCGGCCCGACCAGATCCTGCTCACGGCCCACCGGCGGTCGCTGACCGCGCGGAAGCGGCGGCCGAGCACCTCACGCAGGTCCAGGGCGATCGGTCGCTGCCGGAGGATCCCGGCCACCCGTCCGTCCCTGATCAGGAATCCGAGCCGCAGCCTGCCCTCGACGACCGGTGAGAGGCCGGCGCGCTGGTGCCCGCCCATCAGCGACTCGACGAGCACCCCCTCGCGGACGCCGGCCAGCAGGTCGTCGAAGGAACCGGCGTCGGCCGGGCCGGCGGAAAGCGTCGCGCCGTTGAGCACCGGCGTGGCGGGCTTGAGCACCGTGCGGCGCAGCGCGTTGCCCCGGAACCCGTGCCCGGTGGGCGCCGTTCCGCACGCGGCCGCCGTACGGACGCTGTGGTAGGCCCGGACCGGGACGCCCCGCTCGACCAGCGTGAGGGGCGCGCACGGCACGCCGTCGTCGTCGCTGCCCGGCCAGGCCAGCCCGCCGGTGCCCTCCTCGTCCGGCGCGGCCGGCTCCGAGGGATGGTCGCGCAGGCCGATCGAGGGGTGCAGGAACGGCTCGCCGAGACGCCCGGCGACGAACGAGCGGCCCGCGGTGACGGCGGTGCCGTTCAGCGCGGTGACCAGCGGGGTGAGCAGGGTGTGCACCGCGGACGGCGCGAGCAGCACGTCGTGGTCGCCGGAGGGTGCGCCGGCGGCGGGCAGCCCGTCCCAGCCGGCCGCGGCCTCCAGCCATGCGGAGAGCGCCGCGGGCAGCTCCGGCGTCCGGGTCCAGCCGGTCCAGGGCAGCTGGACGGCCGACCCCTCCGCCAGTGCGGCGATGTGGAAGAACCGGTCCGAGGTCGTGGTCCGCCCGTCCGGGGCCGCGCGGTGCACCGCCTGCTCGGTCCGGGTCACCGTGCCGTGCACCGTCAGCCCGGACGAGCGTTGCAGCGCGCCCAGCCGCTCGGCCAGGAGCCGTACGGATCGGGTGCCCTGATCCGCGGCGGGCATCCCGGCGGCCTTTGGGGCGGCGGTCCTCCCCACGACCGGGTCGTGTGACGCCGGGGGCCCGTGCGCCGCGTTCCGTACGGCCTCGCCGACCAGCCCCCGCACGTCGTCGAGGCGGGTCGTGGTGGCCGTGCCCACCCGGCCGTGACGGTGCACCCGCAGGCACAGCGCCGTCTCGTGCGCGGACCTGACCAGGTCGGGCACGCCCGAGCCGACCTCCACCACGGTGTCGTCGCGCTCGACGGCCAGGATCTCCCAGTGGTCGGCGCGGGCCGCGGCCTCCGCTCCGACCTGTTCCAGCCGGTCAGCCAGAGGTGACACGTATGCCTCGCAATCGCAGCATGGGGGCCCAGGAGCTGACCGGCAGCGCGTTCTGGCCCTGCTTGCCGCAGCTCGCCGAGGTGTCGCCGCGCCACTGCTCACGGCCGATCGCGTCGATGGCCGCGAAGGCGCCGAGCACGTCACCGGACAGCACCACGCCTCTGACCCGTCCGCGGACCTCGCCGTCGCGGATCTCCCGGCACTCCGCCGGCAGGAAGGTGAATCCGGCGCGGTCGGTCTGCCCGCCGAGCACGCCGCGGGCCAGCAGCCCGCGTGCCACACCGCCGATCATCTCCTCCTCGGACGCGGCGCCGGGGGCGATGGCGATCGTCCGCAGCCGGGGTAGTGGCGGGTGGCGGAAGTTCAGGGCTCTGGCGTTGCCGGTGGGCTCCTCACGGAAGGCCGCCGCGGTGGAGCGGTCGTGCAGCCGGGGCCGGGTGACGACACCGTCGCGCAGCAGCTCCACCGCAGACCCTGCCGTGCCCTCGTCGTCCACCGGTACGAATCCCCGCGCACCGGGCCGTCCGGGGTGATCGGTGATCGTCAGCATGGACGGGCCGAGCCGGCGTCCGGGGGCCAGGGACCGTTGCAGAGGCGCGTCCCCGAGGTGGTGGTCGGCCTCGGCGAGATGCCCGATCGTCTCGTGGGCCCAGATGCCGGCCAGCGGGCCGTCGCAGACCACGTCGTACTCCCCGGGCGCCACGACGGGGGCGGCACGCAGGTCGACGGCGGTCGCGACGGCGGCCTCCACGTCCGGGGCCAGGCCCCGCACCACGGAGAAGTCGCCGCCGCTGCCGGCCGACACCGAGCCGGCGGTCCTCGCGGCGCCGCCGTCGGCGTAGACGGTGATCTGCAGCGTCAGGTCCCTGCGCCGGTACGAGACGCCGGTCCCCTCACTGGTGAGCAGCTCCACGTCCGCGACCGACTCGCGGTAGTAGACGAGCGCCCCGGTCACGCCGGGATGCGCCGCCAGCGCCGTCGCGTGGTAGGCGCCGAGCAGTTCCACCTTCTCCGCCAGGCCGACCGTCTCCGCGAGCTCACCGGCCTCGCCGGGACGGTCGTCCCGGTAGGGCCGGTGTGCGGCGAGACGTCCCGCCGCACACCCCAGCTCGACGGCGTCACGCGCGGCCCTGCGCAGCACCGGCCCGGCGTCCACGGCGGTGCTCGACGCGAACGCCGACCCCGACCGGCCGATCACACGGGCACAGCACCCCTCGTCACGGCTGGTCACGCTGCTTTCCAGGCCGTCGCCGCGCCACACCAGGTCGACGGTCCTGGCGCGTTCGACACGGACCTCGGCGTAGTCGTCCACCCGCAGGCCGGCGTCCCGGAAGAGCGCGGGCGAGCCGCCGGTCAGCAGCACGGTTGCGCGGGGCTGTCGTCCCGGTAGGCGAAGATCATGGCACTGGTGACCTGCGCGCCGTCGCGGTACGGGACGAGCCCGTCGCTGCGCATGTCCACGCTGCCGAAGCCCGCGCCGAGCACCAGGTCGCGGTACTGGCTCTCGGTCATGCCCACCACGCACCGGGCGAAGTCCTCCGCGCCGGCGGACTCGCCGGCCGCCACGTCCGCCGGGGGCGGGCCGTCGTCGGAGTACACGACGTCGGAGATCACCGCCACCCCGCCCGGGCGCAGGACGGCCGCGACCGCGTGGAGCACTTCCTTCTTGTCGGGGAACATGCCGAGGACGCAGTTGCTCATCACCACGTCCACGCTGGCCTCACGCACCGGCGGGCGCCGGATGTCGCCGACCCGCACGTCGATGTTCTTGAGCCCCATCTCCTTGGCCGCGCGGCGAGCCGTCCTGACCATCTGCATCGACGCGTCGACGCCGATGACCCGGCCCGTCTCCCCCACCCGGCGCGCGGCGATCAGCAGATCGAGGCCGGCGCCGCAGCCGAAGTCCACGACCGTCTGCCCGGGGCGCAGGCCGATCGCGTTCATGGGAGAGCCGCAGCCGCTGGACAGCTCCAGCACCCAGTCGGGGATCTCGGCGAGCTCCTCCGGGGTGTACACCGATGTGGGAGAGCAGCACAGCGTGCTGGTGCCCTGCACCGCCAGCGCGTCGTAGCGCTTCTTCACGTGCGTCTCGACGGGGACGGGACCCTGGTCGGCCGGGGCCGCTTCCGGTGCCGCGCAGCAGCCCGCCGCCTGGTCCGCGGTCGCCGGGGCGCATCCGCAGGCGTCCGGCTCGGCGAGCGTCTCGACCGCCGTCCGCGGCCGGATCAGCTCATCCAGGGAAACGAACCCACGCGTGTCATCTGCTCCCACGTTCCCTCTTCTCCTTCCGGTCGGTTCGCGTGCTCCTGCTGTCGGCGCAGGGCCATGGGCAGCAGGTAGGCCAACTGGGTCTCGACACGCGTCGTGATGCTGGACACCTTGGGGCAGTAGCAGGTGTTGAAGTCGCCGCCGTTGGCCGCCCACGCCTTGATGGGGCAGCCGCCGCCCCCGCAGAACAACTTCACGTTGCAGTCGCGGCACATGGGCACGGTGTCCACGTGGCGGTGCCGCCAGGGATCCCGGTAGCCGGCCGCGTAGCTGAACTCGGGGTAGAACGTCCCGCAGGCGTGCTGGGGGCGGCCCACGGTCTCCGGGCAGCCGTAGATCTTGCCGTTGGGGTCGAACGCGACGACGCTCGTGCCGGCGCTGCACCCCTGGAGGTTGGGCCGCAGCCGGTCGCCCTCCAGGACGGCCGACCTGATGCGGGCCAGGTCGGGCTGCAGCATGCGGTCCACCAGGGGGTTCTGCTGCACCATGCGCCAGAAGGCCTCCTGGAGCCCGGCCTTGACGTCCCCCCGGACCATGCGCTTGCGCTTCTCCTCGGGGTGGTCGGGGGTGACGTACAGGAACGTGGTGGCCTTGGTGAAGCCGTTGAACAGGCGGATCTTCGGATGGTCGAGCCACCCCTTGGCCTGTGCGAACTCCGCGAAGCGCGGCATGTCGTCCACGCTGTCCTCGTCGACGAGCACCCGGATCAGCACGCGGATGCCGGCCTCCGCGGCCACGTCGATGCTGCGCTCGATGAGCTCGAACGTCGGCTTGCCGTTCCGGAACACCCGCCGGGTGTCGTGGGTCCTCGGTGTGCCGTCCAGGCTGACCTGGACCTCCTCGCAGCCGTACTTGAGCAGCATCGGCACGTACGCGTCCAGCGCCACGCCGTTGGTGATCGCGGTGACCGGGTAGCCGCGATCGTAGGAGCCGCGCAGGATCTGCTCGACGGCGCCGCGCTGGTACGCGGTGTCCAGCAGCGGTTCCCCGCCGAACAGGGTGATGTACGGCGGGCCGGAGTTCTGGTGCCGGTCCTGGATCTCCGGGATGGTGTCGAACGCGGCCTCGATCATCTCCTCGTCCATGCGCGGGCTCTTGGTGGTCAGCTCGCCCTCGAAGCAGTACGGGCACGCCAGGTTGCACACGAACGACGGGATGAACATGAACTGGAACGGCGCTTCCTGGATCGCCTGGAAGTAGCCGTCGACGATGGCGCGGTAGCGCGCCTCCTCCTCGACCGGGTCGGTGCAGACGTACCCGCGCTCCAGCAGGCCGGCCACGAGCTCACGGTCGACGGCATCGTCTCCGGCGCGGACCCGTTCGAGCACGGCGACCTCGGCGGGGGTGACGATGTCCATCGATCCGGACACCGCGTTGGCGAGGACGCTCACCTTGCCGCTCTCGTCGAGATAGGCCGGGTCCAGGGTGCCCTCGGGGAGCTCCACCGAGAAGGTGACGGTGTTCGGGCTCACAAGCATGGTGTGTCTCCCAGAAACGGGGTCCGTGGTGCCGCCGGGGGGTGGGTGAGGGGGTGGGCCGGGAATTGGAGGGCGCGGCAGGGGATACCTCTGTCGTACGGTCCGCCGGCCACGGTCACTCGCAGCCGTCGGGGTCGTTGGCCATGATGCTGGTCACGACGTCGAGGTTCTTCCGGCCGCGCATGGCGGTGCAGCAGTCGGTCTGCTTCTCGGACACTTCGGCGTTCTCGATCATGGAAATGGCGATCATAGGTATCACCTCCTCCACTGTGTTCTCTGCCGCGCTCTCCGGCCCGCTCCCCGCCGCGACGCGGCGGGGAGAGTCGTTGGTGGGGCGCGTGCCCCAGGTGGCGGGTCACCGCAGGACCTCCCGCACGATGAGCACCGCCACGGTGATCAGGCCCTCACCGATGATCAGCCCGGAGGCGACGATCTCGGTGGCGCTGCGCCGGCCGGGGTTGCGGCGGGTGAGCAGCCACTGGGTCAGGCCTCCGGCGGCGAGGGTCAGCGAGTAGGCGGGGGGAAGCAGCACCCCGAGGCCGATCATCGTGGGCATGGCCGAGGTGAAGGCCAGGCCCAGGCCCACCGGGCCCGAGACGGCCAGCGCGAGGGCCACGGTGGCGGGGTATTCGGCCGATCCCCGGACGGTGGCGTCCACGAACTGGACCGCGGTGGCCACGGGGGCGGGGAAGGAACGTCCACCGAGCACACCCGCGCGGCTGAGCACCGCGATCACCAGGACGCCGACCACGGCGCCGGCCAGGCCGCCCGCCAGTTGCGTCCAGCCCGTCAGCCGCCTGGGCGGCTCCGGCAGGCCCTCGGGGCGGTCGTGGGCGACCTTCACCGAGTAGGTGAAGTACACGGCGGCGAGGGCCGCGCAGCAGATGGTCGACGCCATGAGCAACGCCGCCGTCTGGTCCGCGCCCGATATGGCGAAGGCCACGACGCTGAAGTACAGCGCCGGGGACAACGGCACCAGCCCGATCTCGCCGCCGGCCCGGGTGAGGAACACGGTCATCACGGCGAGCAGCACGACGCCGAGCAGGCCGTAACCGAGGTAGCGCAGGAGAGACGGGTAGATCAGCGCCAGGAGCGCCGTTCCCGCGAGGACGGCGACGGCGAGCCACCGCGTACGGCCCGGGAGCAGGCGGCCCCCCTGGAGGGAACGCGCCAGCGGGCCGCGGACCCGGGCGATCGAGGCGACGGAGTAGCCGAGGATGAGGCCCACACCGGCGGCGAGCACCCAGGGATAGGACAGATGGTCGGTGTAGGCCACGGACCGGCCCGCCGTGCCGTCCTGGACCGCCCACACGACGACGGTGTACGCCGCGCCGGCCGCCAGCCACGCGCACGCGCGCGGCCCGATGAGGAACCCGACCCCGTACAGCAGGGGCGAGAGGGCCAGGGCCAGATGGGTGCCCGTGACCTCCGGCGTGACGTCGTGGCCCCACAGGGCGACCCCCAGGGCCGACGCGGCGCCCACGCCCGCGGCGATGGGGAGCATGCGGCCGAGCCGGTCGCTCTCCCCGTCCTTCGGGCCGCTGAGCGACGCCATCAGGGTGATGGCCGGCTTCAGGGTCGGGTAGGGCAGTCTCTCGGCGACCACCAGCGTCCGCGCGACGAGCCCGCCGAGGAAGATCCCCAGGGCGTTCGCGGCCATCGCCAGCACCACCAGGAAACCCCAGGCCGGCAACTCACCGGCCCGCAGGACGACGGCTCCGATGCCGGTGTCCAGCGCGGCCGTCGCCATGTATCCGCTGGACGCGATGGAGAAGACGACGAAGAGGCCCTGCCAGCTGAGCGCCCCCGCCACCCGGAGCAGCGCCGCGCCCAGCGCGGCCACCAGCGCCGACCCTCCGAAGGAGGTGCCGGTGCGGAACAGGACCAGCACGTTGAGGACGCAGAGCAGCACGCCGATGGCCAGGCCGATGAGCGTCGCCCAGACGTACGACCCCCGCCAGCCGCCTGCGGCGTCCACCGCCGGAGTCGAATGCGATGCGGTGGAGAATGCGGTGCGCTCCTTTCCTCCCACAGAGCGCCCCCAATCTCGACCAGATGAACTACATTGATAACTATCGATGTAGCCGACGAGTGCACATTAAATTGGGCCGACGGCAATGGTCAAGGGTCTTGACAAGATTGCCTATTCGTGCACGTGGCTTATGTTACGTGACCATTACGATACTTTTCGTAATTACGCCGTACAACATGTCGGCTGATTCCGCCAGATCACAGCGTGCGATCGGCGAGCAGTGGGTCGGCGTCCACACGTCCGGTCGTCACCGTGCCCGGATCCCGGCCGTACAGCCCGGCGACCAGGGCGAGACCGATCACGCCGCCGATCAGTTGGACGACGACGAACCCCGGCACCGAGGACGGGGCGATCCCGGCGAAGGTGTCGGAGAAGGCCCGGCCGATGGTCACGGCCGGGTTCGCGAAGCTGGTCGACGAGGTGAACCAGTACGCCGCGCCGATGTAGGAGGCGACCGCGACCGGCGCCAGGCGGGCGTTGTCCGCGCGGACCAGCAGGAAGATGACGAGCACCAGGCCCGCCGTGGCGACCACCTCGCCGAGCAGCAGGTTCCCGGCCGAGCGGTCGTGCGTGGACCAGGTGACAGCCGCCTTGCCGAACATCGCGTTGGCCAGCACGGCCCCGCTGACGGCGCCGGCGATCTGGGCGGCGGCGTAGACCCCCACGTCGGTGAGCGAAAGCTTGCGGTGCACCCACCAGTCGGCCAGCGTGACCACCGGGTTGAAGTGTGCCCCGGAGATCGGGCCGAGAATGAGGATCAACACCCCGAGCCCGAAGACCGTCGCCATCGAGTTCTCCAGCAACTGGAGTCCCACGTCGTCGGGCGAAAGCTCCTGCCCCATGATCCCCGACCCGACCACCACCGTCACCAGCAGCAGCGTGCCCACGTACTCGGCCAGCGCCCGGCGGGGCAACGCCGGGCTCACCAAGAATCACCGATCCGGTCGAGACGGACTGACGAGTCACGCACGTTAGCCTCGGGCTTTCGCGGCGAGTTTGAGCGGGCTTGATCGTTTACATGAGAAAAGTGCCTTTGAGCTGGGAGGATT
>QFZU02000138.1 GCA_003260025.2 Microbispora triticiradicis
CCGGCCGGCAACGGGGGCGCGGCGGCCGGCGCGCCGGGTGGTCCCGGGCGCCGCCACCGGCCCAGACGTCTCCCCCCTGGGTTACTGTCCGCCCTTCTGCACGTAGGAGCGGACGAACTCCTCCGCGTTCTCCTCCAGGACCTCGTCGATCTCGTCCAGGATCGCGTCGACATCGTCAGTGAGCTTCTCGTGGCGCTCCTGCACGTCCGAAGACGCCTGCGCCTCGACTTCCTCGACCTCGTTCTCCTGGCGGCCAGTCTGCTTCTGGCCGCCACCGGTTTCCTTGGTCGCCATCCCTGACACCTCCGCTGCTCGGGGGGACGCCTCTCCCCATATCTTCCCCGAACCGACCGACAATGCGCGCCCCGGGGCACGCGATCTTTGGAACGGTGCCCGCGGCGGGCACATCGGCCCTCGGCGTGGGCCTTCTCTACATCGGATCGTTATCGACGTCACACTCTTCGTGGCCGCCTTTGGTCGTCGCGCCCCCACCTACGGGACGACAATGGGGGATCACGGATCTGGGCTGGCTCTAGCGCACGGGTGGTCGATGGCATCGCACGCACGGCAACTGCTGGCGGATCGGTACAAGCTGCTGACCCCCTTCCGGCGGGACGGCGGAGGGATCATGTGGCAGGCCCATGACCTTCGCCTCAAACGCGACGTCGCGATCAAGGAAGTGCAGCCGCCGTACCGTGTGGACGTGGCGGACCTGCCCGCGGCCCGCAGGCAGGCGCTGCGGGAGGCCCGCTCGGCGGCCCGGCTGAGCCATCCGGCCGTGATCACCGTGCACGACCTCCTGGAGGACAAGGGCCGTCTCTGGATCGTCACCGAACTGCTCCAGGGGCTCACGCTCGGGGACACCGTGCGTCATCTCGGACGGCTGCCGGTCCACTGGGCCGCCTGGGTCGGCTTCCAGCTCCTCTCGGGCGTACGGCACGCGCACGCGATGGGCGTGGTCCACGGGGACATCCGGCCGGGCAACGTGACGCTGACCGAGGACCGGGTGGTGCTGACCGACTTCGGTATCGCCGCCTTCGACCGGGACGTGACGGGACCGGCGACGGTGCCCGTGACGCGGTCGGGGGCCTATCTCGCGCCCGAGCGGCTTCGTGGCGAGGCCCTCACCCCCACCGCCGACCTGTGGTCGTTCGGCGCCACGCTGTACTGCGGTGTGGAGGGCAGGCCGCCGTACCCGAGCATGGGCCCGCTGTCGGCCGGGATGATGCTCGGCCGCGAGCCTGACCCGCCACGCCGGGCGGGCCCCCTGCGGCCCCTGATCGAGGGCCTGCTGCGACGTGATCCGCTGGACCGCCTCACGATCGAGCAGGCCATGCAGATGCTGGTGGAGGTGCTGCGGCGGCAGGGCATCCCCGCCGCCGCGCCGGGCCGCACCTCCGGCGAGCTGCCCAGCCGTGCCAGGACCAACCCGTACGGGCACTCCCCCGCTCTCGGCGCGCCCCCTCGGCAGGGCGAGCTGACCGCCGGGTTTCCGCACGGAGAGAACCGCCAGCGAGGGGGCGTCCCGCGCTGGCCCGCGCCGCCCGGCCGTCCGCGCCGTCCCGGCGGTGCCGGCGGCCTGACCAGTCCCTCCGGTCCCGGCTATCCCCGGAATCTCGGTGGAGGTCACCCGGACGGCCCACGCCCGCCGGCCGCCCCCCTGTGAAACGTGGGGCCACCGGCCGGGCCCGGCGCGAAGGACGGCCGGATCGTGCTCCTCGGTCAGCTGTGATGGGTGCGGAACTTGACGATCCGTCCGGTGGCGATAGAGACGTAGACCCGGTACTCCCGGCGGCCTCTGCGCAGCTCGACCTTCCAGGTGCGGTGGCCGTGCTCCCACTCCCGCTCGGCCTTGATCACTCGCGCGCCGGGCACCCGTCTCTTCGCGATGACGATCGCCTGCCGCCGGGTGAACCCGGAGGAGGAGACGGCCGAACGTGCCATGGCCGCGGAGGAAGCGGCCGAGGTGTGAGCGGGCGAGGCGTGAGCGGGCGACCGGACGGTGGCGGGCGCCTGGGCGGGGGCGGAGGCCGAGGCGACGGCCGTTCCCCCGGCGGCCAGAGCGGCGAGGGTGGCGGCGGCTGCGATGGCGATGCTCGTTGTCTTTCTCATGACCCCACCGTCACAGCGATCATGCTAGGGCCGCGAACCCGGCCCGGCGTCCGACACCGTCAGCAGGACCCCGCCGCCCCGGCCGTCCGGGCCGGTCGTCTCTCTCTCTCTCTCCCCCCCCCCCCCCCCCCCCCCGGGGGCCAGGCCGACCCGGAACGACGCGCCGTCCGGGGTGTGGGCGAAGACATTGCCCACCAGCGCGTCCACACCGGCGGCGAGGTCGTCGGCGGAGACCGCGACCCTCAGCGGGCCGGCCGCCAGGTCGAGCGTGACGGTCCTCGCCTGGTCCTCGGCGAGCACCGACCAGAACGCCACCACCGGGACGCGGCTCACGGCGCGGAGCATGCGTAACAGGTCGGCGCCGTCCATGTCGGGCAGGCCGAGATCGAGCACGATGAGGTCGGGACGGTCCTCCACGGCCGACCGGAGGCCGTCGAGGGTGGTGGAGGCGGAGGAGACGGCATGTCCGCGATCGCTGTCTGCTCGGACGGCCGCCGGGCGGCCCGGCGGAGCAGCCGATGCCCGCACGCCCGACACCCGTACGCGCGAGGCTGAGCCCGCGGCGGCACGCAAGCTGATCTCCACGGGCGCGGGCAGCGTCATCGCCCGGTGTGACGGCGGGCTGGCGCGCCTCCAGTCGTGGACCCCTGCCCAGGGCTTCCGGGTCGACGACGTCGACCCGGGCCCGGACCACCGCGCCCGCGTGAGGTTCCAGTCGGACGAGGGCAGGCTGGAGATCGAGGTGCGCTGCCCCGGCGGCGTGCCGGCCCCTCGGATCTCCCGGCACGGCTGACCCCGCCGGCGTCCTCTCGTGGCCGGTGGCGGGTCAGGCCTCGCCGGTGAGGGCCGCGACGAGGTCGGCCGCGGTGCGGCACCGGTCGAGCAGGTCGCCCACGTGCGCCTTGGTGCCGCGCAGCGGCTCCAGGGTCGGCACGCGCTGGAGCGACTCGCGGCCGGGGATGTCGAATATCACCGAGTCCCAGGAGGCCGCGGCGACCGACTCGCTGTACTGACGCAGGCACCGGCCGCGGAAGTAGGCCCGGGTGTCGGTGGGCGGCGTCTCGACCGCGCGGTCGACGTCCTCGTCGGTCACCAGGCGCTGCATCCGGCCCCGGGCGACCAGGCGGTTGTACAGTCCGCGGTCGGGCCGGATGTCGGAGTACTGCAGGTCGACCAGCTGCAGACGGGGATGCGACCACGGCAGGTTGTCGCGGGTGCGGTAACCCTCCAGGATCTCCAGCTTGGCGACCCAGTCGAGCTCCCGCGAGAGCTGCATCGGGTCCTCGGCCAGCCGGGTGAGCACCGACTCCCAGCGGTTGAGCACGTCCTTGGTCAGGTCGTCCACGCCGGAGCCGAAGCGGTCCTCGACGTACTTGCGGGCCTGCTCCAGGTACTCCATCTGCAGCTGCACGGCGGTCATCTTCCGCCCGTTGCGCAGCGCGATCTCGTACTTGCAGGTCGGGTCGTGGGACACCGCGCGCAGCGCCGCGACCGGCGACTCCGGCGCCAGGTCGATGGTGAGGAATCCCTCCTCGATCATCGCCAGGACCAGGGCCGTCGTACCGAGCTTCAAATATGTCGAAATTTCCGACATGTTGGCGTCGCCGATGATCACGTGCAGGCGGCGGTACTTCTCCGGGTCGGCGTGCGGCTCGTCCCGGGTGTTGATGATCGGCCGCTTCAGCGTGGTCTCCAGCCCGACCTCGACCTCGAAGAAGTCGGCGCGCTGGCTGATCTGGAAGCCCTCGCCGCGCGAGTCCTGGCCGATGCCGACCTTCCCCGCGCCACACATGACCTGCCGCGACACGAAGAACGGGGTCAGGTGCCGGACGATGTCCGCGAACGGCGTGGCCCGGCGCATGAGGTAGTTCTCGTGGCACCCGTACGAGGCGCCCTTGGCGTCGGTGTTGTTCTTGTAGAGCTGGATGGGCGCGTTGCCGGGGACGGCGGACGCCCGGACCGCCGCGTCGTACATCACCCGCTCGCCCGCCTTGTCCCAGATGACCGCCGCCCTGGGGTTGGTGCACTCGGGCGTCGAATACTCCGGATGGGCGTGGTCGACGTACAGACGCGCGCCGTTGGTGAGGATCACGTTGGCGAGCCCGAGGTCCTCGTCGGTGAGCTGGCTCTGGTCGGCCACCTCACGGGCGAGATCGAATCCCCGGGCGTCGCGGAGCGGGTTCTCCTCCTCGAAGTCCCATCGGGCCCGTCGGGCGCGGGCGGCCGACGCCGCCAGGTACGCGTTGACGACCTGTGAGGAGGTCACCATCGCGTTCGCCCCCGGTTGACCGGGCACGGCGATGCCGTACTCGGTCTCGATGCCCATCACCCGCCGAACCGTCATTCCCACCCCGCCCGTGTCAGGCCGTCGTCGTCATATCCGAGCCTAGCCCTTTCTCTATGCCCTGCTACCGAACAGTTACGGCACAGATGCCTCGGGACTTTGCGCCGGAATCGGCGGCACCGTCCGGGAAGGGGTGCCCCGGCCGCGCCGACGGGACCCGCGCGAGCGGTCGAGCAGGGCCCCCAGCCTGGACCGGAGCCACCGCTGGCCGGGCCTGTCGACCAGCCGGTAGACCGCGTACGCGAGCGCGATCGAGACCGTCATCGTGATCCCGGTCAGCAGCCAGGGGTCCAGCACGTCCCGGTACGCCGGGATCAGGACGGCGGAGATCGTCTGGTGCAGCAGATAGAGCGGGTACGTGAGGGCGCCGACGGTGACGAGGGGACGCCAGCGCACCCACCGCAGCCAGCCGAGGGCGACCGCGGCCATGAGCAGGTAGATGAGCGTGATCGCGACGATGACGGCCTCCGGCGGCGCCGGGTAGCGGGCGATCCCGATCAGGCGCACCCGCTCCCCCACGCGCTCCAGGGCGGCGTGCAGGGACATCCCGTAGCCGGCCGCCACGAGCAGCCACGGCACGAAGGCCGCCGCCCGCGCCCCGAAGCGGTGGATCAGGAAGAAGGCCATGCCCGCGATGAAGTACGGCGCCTGCCTCGGCATGAAGACGAAGACCAGCACGTCGTTCTGGGTGAACTCGGCGAGCAGGGCCAGACCGGCCCAGGCCGCCAGGAACACCAGGCAGCGCCGCAGCGTGATCCCCACGAGGGAGAACAGCGCCAGGAGGACGTAGAACCGCAGTTCCACCCAGAGCGACCAGAAGACGCCGCCGGCGTGCCCGACGTCGAACGCCCCCTGCAGCATGGTCAGGTTGAGCAGGTACTCCCCGGTGCTGAGCTTGGGGTCGAACCCGGAGACCCCGCTGAACCGGTACAGGATGAAGATCACGATCACGGCGAACCAGTACGCCGGGTACAGCCGGGAGACCCGGGACACGGCGAACTCGCCGACCGTGTGGCCCCACACGCTCATCAGGATGACGAACCCGCTGATGAGGAAGAACAACTCGACGCCGAGGATGCCCAGCGTGGTGAGGCGGGCGACCGGCGCGAACAGCTTCGTGGGGAACTCGTCCCACAGGGACTTGCTGGCCGCCATGTAGTGGAAGGACATGACCGCGAACGCGGCGACGAAGCGCAGGACGTCGAGTTCGACGAGTCGGCGGCCCCTCGCGGACCGGCCGTCGCCGGGCGCGTCCGGCGCGCCCGCGGGAGGAACGGAATGTCGCACAGGACTCACAGGACCCACCCGCGCGCGCCAAGAAAGATCACGCCATCTTTGACGTGATCACATGCCCTTCCGGTTCCCTCCGAGATCCACGATCTCCGGACGCCCCCCGGAAAACGGGAGGAGCGGCGCGATACGGGATCGCGCCGCTCCTCCTCCGTGTCCTTCTCGGCACCGGCGCCGGCCAGGCCGGCGCCGGACTATGCCGACTACGGATGCCTACAGGTACTGACCGGTGTTGGCGACCGTGTCGATCGAACGGCCGGCCTCGGTGCCCTGCTTGCCCTGCACGAGCGTGCGGATGTAGACGATCCGCTCGCCCTTCTTGCCGGAGATGCGGGCCCAGTCGTCGGGGTTGGTGGTGTTGGGCAGGTCCTCGTTCTCGGAGAACTCGTCCACGCAGGCGGCCAGCAGGTGGGAGATCCGCAGGCCCTTCTGCCCGGTGTCGAGGAACTCCTTGATGGCCATCTTCTTGCCCCGGTCGACGATGTTCTGGATCATCGCGCCGGAGTTGAAGTCCTTGAAGTAGAGGACTTCCTTGTCGCCGTTGGCGTAGGTCACCTCGAGGAAGCGGTTCTCCTCGCTCTCGGCGTACATCCGCTCGACGGTCCGCTGGATCATCCCGGCGATCGTGCCCTCACGGCTGTCGCCGTGCTCGCTCAGATCCTCCGGGTGCAGCGGCAGCTCGCTGACCAGGTACTTCGAGAAGATGTCCTTGGCCGCCTCGGCGTCCGGCCGCTCGATCTTGATCTTGACGTCCAGGCGGCCGGGCCGCAGGATCGCCGGGTCGATCATGTCCTCGCGGTTGGAGGCGCCGATGACGATGACGTTCTCCAGGCCCTCGACACCGTCGATCTCCGACAGGAGCTGGGGGACGATGGTGTTCTCGACGTCGGAGGAGACGCCGGAGCCGCGGGTCCGGAAGATCGAGTCCATCTCGTCGAAGAACACGATCACCGGGGTGCCCTCGGAGGCCTTCTCCCTGGCCCGCTGGAACACCAGGCGGATGTGCCGCTCGGTCTCGCCGACGTACTTGTTGAGGAGCTCGGGGCCCTTGATGTTGAGGAAGAAGCTCTTGCCGGACTGTCCGGTCTTCTCCGCGACCTGCTTGGCCAGGGAGTTGGCCACGGCCTTGGCGATCAGCGTCTTGCCGCAGCCGGGCGGGCCGTACAGGAGCACGCCCTTCGGCGGGCGCAGCTGGTGCTCGCGGAACAGGTCGGCGTGCAGGTAGGGCAGCTCGATGGCGTCCCTGATCTGCTCGATCTGCCGGCTGAGGCCGCCGATCTCCTCGTAGGAGATGTCGGGGACCTCCTCCAGGACGAGCTCCTCCACCTCCGACTTGGGGATGCGCTCGTAGACGTAGTTGGATCGGGGTTCGAGAAGCAGGGAGTCGCCGGCACGCAGCGGCTGGTCCAGCAGCGAGTGGGCGAGCTTGACGACCCGCTCCTCGTCCGCGTGGGAGATGACCAGCGCACGGTCGCCGCTCTCCAGCAACTCCTTGAGCATGACGATCTCGCCGACGTCCTCGTAGCCGAGGGCCTCGACGACGTTGAGCGCCTCGTTCAGCATGACCTCCTGGCCACGCTTGAGCGAGTCGGCGTCGACGGCCGGGCTGACGTTCACCCGGAGCTTGCGCCCGCCGGTGAACACCTCGATCGTGCCGTCGTCCCTGGCCTCCAGGAACACGCCGAAACCGGACGGCGGCTGCGCCAGCCGGTCGACCTCCTCCTTCAGGGCGACGATCTGGTCCCTGGCCTCCTTGAGGGTGGCGACCAGACGCTCGTTCTGGCTCGTGAGAGCGGCCACCTGTGCCTGCGCCTCATGGAGGCGCTCCTCGATGACCCTGGCCTGCCGGGGAGACTCGGCCAGCTTCCGGCGCAACGCGGTGATCTCCTCCTGCAGGAAGGAGACCTGTGTTGTGAGATCGGCGACCTCCCGTTCGCGCTGCGCGGCTCGAGCCTCAGCGTCGTCGCGAGCTGCCACGCCCCGTCACCTCCTTCCCCGTCGAGAACGACTACTCAAGACCCTACCTATCTTGGCGCTGTACGTAACCTGGCCGGGCAGTGTTCGTGTAGTTACGTTGGGTGTTCGGCGTTTGATGCCTTATGGGTGGAATATTCGGATCAGCATTAGCAACGCACCCGAATGCTCCCGTGTCACGGGGCTTTGCCGGGATGTGGCCGAATCGTCACACTTGTTCGGTCCCCTCTCCGTACGCCCCCTTGGCGGGGCGCCTGCGCCGCGGCGGGGGCGTGACACCGTCCGCCATGCGACGGGCCGTGACGAGGAAACCCGTGTGGCCGACCATCCGATGGTCCGGCCGGACCGCGAGACCCTCGACATGCCAGTCGCGAACCAGGGTCTCCCACGCGTGGGGCTCGGTGAAACTCCCGTGCTCCCGCAGGGCCTCCACCGTTCTGGACAACTGAGTCGTTGTCGCAACATAGCAGCAGATAACTCCTCCTGGGGTGAGAGATTTCGCCGCCGCGTCCACGCACTCCCAGGGAGCCAGCATGTCGAGGACGACGCGGTCCACGTCGGCCTCGTCCAGCGCGTCGACGAAGTCGCCGACCACCAGGCGCCACTGCCCCTGCGGGCCGCCGAAGAACTTCTCCACGTTCTTGGTGGCCACCTCGGCGAAGTCCGCGCGCCGCTCGTAGGAGGTGACCTTCCCCTCCGGCCCGGCCGCCCGCAGCAGGAAGCAGGTGAGCGCGCCCGACCCCACACCGGCCTCGACGACCCGCGCGCCGGGGAAGATGTCGGCCATGGCGACGATCTGCGCCGCGTCCTTCGGATAGACCACCGCCGCGCCGCGCGGCATCGAGACCGCGTAGTCGGCCAGCAGGTGCCGGAACGCCAGGTAGGACGTGCCGCCGGAGGACCGCACCACGGACCCCTCGGGCTGCCCGATCAGGTCGTCGTGCGGGATCGACCCCTTGTGCGTGTGGAAGACGCCGCCCTCTTTCAGCGTCACCGTGTGCCGCTTGTTCTTGGGGTCGGTGAGCTGAACCTGATCTCCAGCCCGGAACGGACCGTGCCTGCGAAAACCCATGCGGAAAAGGCTAGTGCCGCGACCGCCGAGGTTTGCCCGTCCGGGGCGGTGGCGCCGAGTGTCCCCGGCCGCCGGAAAACGCCTGGCCGTGACGGGGAGACCGCTGGTAACAATGGGACATGTTGCCCCAAGAGGCCATCCCCGCCGGTCCGGCCGTTCTGCGCCTGCCGGTCGAGGGGGACGCCGACCAGATCGCCCGCGCCTGCTCCGACCCCGGCATCCCGCGGTACGTCCCGTTCATGCCCTCGCCGTACACGCGGGACGACGCGCTGACGTGGATCACCAAGACCGTGCCCGAGAAGTGGGGGGACGGCGGCGCGTACTTCGTCGTCGCCGATCCCGCGACGGACGAGGTCCTCGGCGCCGCGGGGCTCCAACCGCGCGACCGCTTCGGCGCGTCCGACGTGGGCTACTGGCTCGCGCCGTGGGCGCGGGGCCGCGGCGTCGCCACCGCGGCCGTGCGGGTGCTCGCCGAGCGGGCCTTCGCCCTGGGCGTCACCCGGATCTCACTGCTGGCCGACGTGGACAACATCCCGAGCCAGCGGGTCGCCTTCCGGTCCGGGTTCGCCCACGAAGGCGTGCTGCGCGGGGCGGGTATTCCCCGGGGCGACACCTCCTCCGACGTCGCCGTGTTCGGGCGGCTGAGCACCGACCCCGGCGACCCGATCACGCCCTTCCTGCCGTTCTTCCCCGGCGGCTCGCTCGACGGCGGCTCGCTCACCGACGGCGTGGTGCGGCTCACGCCGCTGACCACCGCCGACGCCGCCGATCACTTCGCCCTGGCGTCCGTGCCCGACGTGACGGAGTCGCACGTGCCGCCCAGGCAACCGGTGTACGCCGGCAGCGAGCTCGTCTGCCGGTACGCGCGCCATCGATGGCTGACCGGGCAGCGGATAGACGCCGCGATCAGGGACGAGCGCACCGGGGAGTTCGCCGGGGACATCCAGCTCACCGGCGTCGTCCCGGACCTCGGCCAGGCCATGCTCGGCTACAGCCTGCTCCCCGCCTTCCGCGGGCGCGGCCTGGTGACCCGGGCCGTGACGCTGCTGATCGACTGGGCGTTCGGGCAGACGCCGCTGCGCAGGATCGTGGCCGGCACCACGACCGGCAACACTGCGTCGCACCGGGTGCTGGAGCGCGCCGGTTTCACCCGTGAGCATCTCGTACGGGGACTGCTGCCGGGCCCCGGCGGCACCCGCGTCGACGACCTCCAATGGGCCCGTACGCGCGACTGAGCCCTTTCCCGGACCTCGTGGAGGATCGCGGAACGGACAACCCGCCCGCGCTCGGGCGCCGCCCGGAACCCGGCACCCGAGCGCGGGCCGTCCGCGGCCCGCGACGCCCGCTGGGGCGTCCCGGCCACACCGATGCCGGCCGGCCCCTCAGTCGGCGCCGTACGCGGCCCGCAGCTTGGCGAAGGCGGCGTCCGTCCCCTGGAGCGCCCGGTCGATCTCCTCGTCGGTGTGGGCGGCCGACAGGAACCAGTTGTGCCAGGGGTGCAGGTAGACGCCCTCCTCAAGGCAGGCGCCGGCCCAGTGGATGCCCTTCTCCAGCGTGTCGTCGCCCTCGAAGGACAGCCACGGCACCTGCACCGGGCCGGTCTGCCGCACCACGAAGCCGTGGGCGGCGGCCTGGGCGGCGAGCCCCTCGCGCAGCCGGGTCCCCGCCCGGTGCATGAGCGCGGGCCCGTCACTCTCCCGCAGGATCTCGATCGTCGCCTTGGCGGCGGCCATCGCGGTCGCGGAGAACCAGAACGAGCCGGTCGAGTACAGCGTCTGGGCCGCCCCCCGGAGCGCGTCGGCGCCGGTGAGCGCGGCGATGGGGAATCCGTTGGCCATCGCCTTGCTCCAGGCCGTGAGGTCGGGGCGCACGCCGAGAGGCTCCCACGAGCCGCGCAGGTCCAGCCGCCACCCGGCCCGCACGTCGTCGATCACCAGTGCCGCGCCGAGGCGGTCGGCCAGCGCCCGCACCCCCCGGGCGAACGCGGCGTCCGCGGGCTCCTGGTCCTCGAACGAGTCGTGCTTGAAGGGGGTGACGAGGATCGCGGCGACGTCGCCGTCCGCCTCGGCCGCCGCCGCCTCGGCGCTCGCGAGGTCGTTGTAGGTGAACTCGATCGTGTCCGCCCGCTGGTTGGGGGTGACCCCCGAGAGGCCGGGCGTGCACCAGGGGTCGGCGCCGTGGTAGGCGCCGTGAGCGACGAGGACCTTGGTCCGGCCCGTGGCCGCCCTGGCCACCATCAGGGCCTGCGTGGTGGCGTCGGTGCCGTTCTTGGAGAACATGGCCCAGTCCGCCGACGGAATCAGGTCGACCAGCAGTTCGGCCAGCTCGACCATGACCGGGCCGGGGCCGTTCAGGCAGTCGCCGGACGCCTGCTGCGCCGCGGCGGCGGCCTCGACCCGGGGCTCGCGGTGACCGACGATCATCGGTCCCCAGCTGCACATCAGGTCGACGTACTCGCGGCCGTCCGCGTCCCACTGACGGGCTCCCTCGGCCCGGACGAAGAACTGGGGATAGCGGTCGCCGTGCAGGACCGCGTTGAGGTGGCCGTACATGCCACCGGGGATGACCTTCGCGGCACGGGCCCGCAGGGACGCGTCGACGGACATGGGCGGACTCCCGGGGTTTCGGAGGAGGGGGAACCGGAGCGGCAGAGACCGGAGGGGGACCGTGGGAGGGGGGACCGGACGGAGATCAGTCGTCGACGGGGCCGTCCAGGCCGGCGTCGGAGCCGAGCCCGCCCGCGACCCGCGCGGCGACGGCCGTGCCGAGGCGGGCGGCGCCGAGCACGTCCCGGCCGCGCAGCAGG
>QFZU02000139.1 GCA_003260025.2 Microbispora triticiradicis
ATCGGCCGGACCGCCGACGCTCCCGTCTCCGCCGGGCCGGGGCGTACGCTCCCCGGCGCGTCGCGCCCGGGCACGGCCGCGCGGGCGGGCGGCGCGGAGCCGCTCGCCGACCGGCAGTGGAACATGAGGATGATCGGCGCCACGCCCACGGGCTCCTACGCGAAGGCGAGGGGCAGCCGCAAGGTGCTGGTCGGCGTGATGGACACCGGCGTCGACGGCCGGCACCCGGACATCGCGCCGAACTTCAACCGGGCGCTGAGCCGCAACTTCGTGACCGACCAGCCCACCGACCCCACCGGGAAGAAGCTCGACGGGCCCTGCGAGTACAAGGGGTGCAAGGACCCGGCCGACGTCGACGACGACGGCCACGGCACCCACGTCGCGAGCACGATCGGGTCGCCGATCAACGGCATCGGCGTCGCCGGGGTCGCCCCCGACGTGTCGCTGGTCAACCTGCGCGCCGGCACCGACTCGGGCTTCTTCTTCCTCAAGCCGACCCTGGACGCCCTGGAGTACGCCGCCGACATCGGCGTCGACGTGGTCAACATGAGCTTCTACGTCGACCCGTGGACGTTCAACTGCCCGGACAACCCCGATGACACGCCCGCCGAGCGGTCGGAGCAGCGGGCGATCCTGGAGGGGATGCGGCGGGCGGTGAACTACGCCCGGTCGCACGGCGTCACGCTGATCACCGCCATCGGGAACGCCGGGGGAGACCTCGGCAAGCCGAAGACGGACACCACCAGCCCGGACTTCCCGAGGGGCTCCGAGAAGAACCGGTCCGTCGACAACTCCTGCCGTAACGTCCCGGCCGAACTCGACGGCGTCATCTCGGTGTCCGCGGTCGGCCCGAGCGGCCGCAAGGCGCCGTACTCCGACTACGGCACCGAGCAGACCGACATCGCGGCGCCGGGCGGTGACGTCTTCGACGGCGGCACCGCGCTGCGGGGGCCGAGCCGGGAGATCCTCGCCGCCGCCCCCGAGCACGTCCTGCGCGCCCAGGGGCGCCTCGACGCCAAGGGCGTGCCGAAGGACGACTCGGTGATCCGCGAGTGCCGGGCCGGGAAGTGCGCCTACTACCAGTACATGGAGGGCACCTCGATGGCGGCGCCGCACGTGACCGGCGTGGCGGCCATCATCATCGGGCGGTTCGGCAAGCCGGGCCGGGGCGGGCTCCAGATGGACCCCGCGGAGGCGGAGCGCCTGCTGTACGCCACGGCGACGCCGAAGGACTGCCCCTCGCCCCGCACCTACCGCTACGGGACCGGCGAGACGCAGGTCTGCGAGGGCCCCGCGAGCCGGAACGGCTTCTTCGGCCACGGACTGGTCGACGCCGCCCGGGCCGCGACCGTCGCCCGCTGACCCGTCTGAGTATCGGCCCGGATGAGTACTGGCCCGGATGAGTATCGAACTGAGTAGGCCGCCGGATGCCCGGCGGCCGGACGGCGATCTACCCTCGGCCTCTCGGGAGGGCAGATCATGATCTACCGGTTCGTCTGGCAGGCCACGATGGCCGTGCACTTCCTGGTCATCGCCTACATCGCCCTGGGCGGTTTCCCCGCCTGGTGGCGGCCCCGGCTGGCCTGGCCGCACCTCGCGCTGTGCGCCTGGGCGCTGGTCCAGCTCACCGGGCTGGTGGAGTGCCCGCTGACCGCGCTGGAGAACTGGGGGCGCGCCCGGGCGGGGGAGCGCGGCCTGCTGCCCGGCGGCTTCATCGACACCTACATCGAAGGGATCGTCTATCCGGAGGAGTACGTCACGGCCGTCCGGCTGGCGGTGATCGCCGTCGTGCTCGTCTCCTGGGCCGGTCTGGCGGTCGTCATCCGCCGACGCCGCAGACGTCCTCCGCGTACGACAGGAACGTCCGCTGCACCGGCGCCGGAGGCGTCGCGATGAGGTAGCGCCGCTCGCCCGCCCCCACCCTCCCGTAGATCGGGAACAGGTACGCCTTCTTCGCCTCGGCGAAGGCGTGCCAGTCGCAGCGGGCGGGGGTGACCTCCACCGGGATCTCCAGGCGCGGCGTCCCCGCCTCCAGCACCGCCACCGGGCGGCTCCGGCCCGACAGCGGCTTCATGTCGTAGTGCGTGGTGCCGCCCAGCTCGTCGATCGTCACCGGCTCAGCGCCCTGCTTCCTGGTCACCAGGAGCACCCCGCGCAGCGTCCGGCCCGCCCTGGTCCAGGTGTCGCCGAAGGTGACATCCGCCGCCAGGCGCAGGAGGTACGCCCCGCACTCGGCCTTCACCAGCCCCGCCAGCAGCGGGTCCGGATGGCGTACGGGGAACTCCACCCTGTGCGCCGGCCCCTCGCCCGCCTGCACGTTCGCGACGACGACGGCGGGGCGCACCGGCGGGATCGTCGCGGGGTCGCACCGCGCCTCGCCGTAGGGGATCCGCAGGTCGGTGCGCGGAGTCCGGCCGAGCGTGGAGTCCACCCGGGTAGGCGGGAGTGTGGCGAAGGAGCCGGTGACGAGTTGCACGTCCAGGAACCGGACGGGGGCGTCGCCGTCGTTGCGCACGGACACCTCGAGCTCGTGGGCCGCCTCGTCGCTGCGCCACTGGTTCAGGGACACCGAAACGCCCGGCGGAGGAGCGGGAGATTCGGTAGCCTGTCCTCCGCACGCCGCCAGGGTGAACAGCGCCGTTATCGCCCCCCATGCCCGGGTACGTTCCATGGCTGCAGGCTAGGGCACGCGGGTGATCGCGTGAAGTGTCTGAACATTTGGCGACGGCTGTATGTGCCGTCACATCGAGTGGTCTGTACCAATTAGGGTAGTGTCGTGAGTCGTCGAGCAAAGATCGTCTGTACCCTCGGGCCCGCCACCTCCTCACCGGAGCGCCTTCGCGAGCTCATCAAGGCGGGCATGAACGTGGCCCGTTTCAACCTCTCCCACGGCAGCCACGAGCTGCACAAGGAGGTGTTCAACCGGGTCAGGGCCGCCGCCGACGAGCTTGGCTGCGCCGTCGGCGTCCTCGCCGACCTCCAGGGTCCCAAGATCCGCGTCGGACGCTTCGCCTCCGGCCCCGTCCGGCTCGGCTTCGGCGACGTCTTCACCATCACCACCGAGGACGTCCCCGGGGACCGTGACATCGTGTCCACCACCTACGATGGCCTGCCCGGCGACGTCAGTCCCGGTGACACCATCCTCGTCGACGACGGACGGCTGAACCTCGAGGTGACCGCGGTCGAGGGACCGCGCGTCGTCACCCGCGTCGTCATCGGCGGCATGATCTCCGACAACAAGGGCCTCAACCTCCCCGGCGTCGCCGTCAGCGCCCCGGCGCTCACGGAGAAGGACGAGGAGGACCTGCGCTGGGCCCTTCGCACCGGCTTCGACATGATCGCCCTGTCGTTCGTCCGGTCGCCGGAGGACGCCGCCCTCGTCCACGGGATCATGGAGGAGGAGGGCGTCCGGCTCCCGCTCCTCGCCAAGATCGAGAAGCCGCAGGCCGTCGAGTGCCTGGAGGCGATCGTCGACGCCTTCGACGGCGTGATGGTCGCCCGCGGCGACCTCGGCGTCGAGCTTCCGCTGGAGCAGGTGCCGATCGTCCAGCGCCGCATCATCGAGCTGTGCCGCGAGAAGGCCCACCCGGTCATCGTGGCCACCCAGATGCTCGACTCGATGATGAGCGCCCCGCGGCCCACCCGCGCCGAGGCGTCCGACGTCGCGTACGCGGTGATGGACGGCGCCGACGCGGTGATGCTGTCCGGCGAGACCTCGGTCGGCACCTACCCGATCGAGTCGGTGGCCACGATGGACCGCATCGCGGTCGCGGCGGAGGGCACCACGCTGCAGGCCACCCACAACCTGGACCGGCTGCCCGAGACGACCGGCGGCGCCATCGCCCGCGCGGCGGCCGAGGTCGGCGCGATCGTCAAGGCCAAGGCCCTGGTGGCGTTCACGATGTCCGGTGAGACCGCCCGCCGTCTGGCGCGCTACCGCTCGTCGATCCCGCTGCTCGCCTTCACCTCCAACCCGCAGGTGCGCGGCCAGCTGGCGCTCACCTGGGGCGTCGAGACGTTCGAGGTGCCGTTCGTCCACCACACCGACGACATGGTGCGCCAGGTGGAGGCCTCGCTGCTCGCGCTCGGCGTGTGCGAGAAGGGCGACAAGATCGTCGTCGTGGCGGGCTCTCCGCCCGGCAACCACGGGTCCACCAACGCGCTGCGCGTCCACACCGTCGGCTCGCTCGTCGCCCACCCGGCGGGCTGACACCGGCGGCCCGCGGGGCCGAGCCTTGAGGGCCCGGCCCCCGCGGGAGCTGTGATCCCCGGCGGCGGGGTCAAACCGCTTGCGGGCGTGGCGTTCTTCGACGGAGCATGGCAGGAGCGAGTAATCCGTCCTGTCAGACGCCGGAGGAGCGCTGCGCCCGTTGATGGCATCCCCCCAGACCCCCGGGCCCGTCCACAGCCGGTCGTCGTGGCGCTCGCTGTGGCGGCTGCGGACCTACCTGCGGCCGTACGCCGGCAGCCTGGTCGTCTCGTGGTTCGCGGCACTCGGCGGCATCGCGGCCGGCACGGTGATCCCCCTCGTCGGCAAGGAGATCATCGACGGGCCGGTGGCCCATGGGGACCTGGCCGGGCTGGTCCCGCTCGGGCTGCTCGCCCTCGGCCTCGGCGTGACCGAGGCGCTTCTCACGTTCGTCCGCCGGTGGTCGCAGGCAGGGCCGGTCCTCGGCCTCGAGACCGCGATCCGCGACGACCTCTACCGGCGGCTCCAGCGGCTGCCGATGAGCTTCCACGACGGGTGGCAGTCGGGCCAGCTGCTGTCCCGCGCGACGAGCGACCTGTCGACGATCCGCCGGTTCCTCGGGTTCGGCGTGCTGTTCCTGATCATGAACATCCTGCAGCTCACCGCGGTGACGGTGGTGCTCCTCCGGATGTACTGGCCGCTCGGCCTGCTCGTCGCCGCCTCCTCGCTCCCGGTCGTGGCCCTGTCGCTGCGGTTCGAGCGGCGCTACATCGGCATCTCCCGCCGGCTGCAGGACCAGCAGGGCGACCTGGCGACGCTCGTCGAGGAGTCGGCCGTCGGAGTCCGCACCGTCAAGGCGTTCGGGCGGCGCGAGCACGTCTTCGGCGGGTACGCCGCCGCCGCGCGCGAGGTCCGCCGCACCGCCCTGGGGAAAGTCCGCCTGGCCTCCCGGTTCTTCACCTTCCTCGAAGTGGTGCCGAACGTCACTCTCGCGCTGGTTCTGCTGCTCGGCGCGATCGCGGTCGGGGCCGGCGCGCTGACGCTCGGCACGCTGGTCGCGTTCACCACGCTGGTCCTCCAGCTCGTCTGGCCGGTCGCCTCCCTCGGCTACATCCTCGCCATGGGGCAGGAGGCGATGACCTCGGCCGACCGGGTCGTCGAGGTGCTCGACACGGTCCCCGCGATCCGCGGCGGCGCGGACGTCATCGAACGCCCCCGCGGCCACGTCCGCTTCGAGGGCGTGGAGTTCCGTTTCCCCGGCGCGGACCGCCCGGTGCTGCGCGACGTCTGGCTGGAGGTGCGGCCGGGGGAGACCGTCGCCGTCGTCGGGGCCACGGGTTCGGGCAAGACGACCCTGACCACCCTCGTGCCCCGCCTGTGCGACGTCACCGCGGGCCGCGTCACCATCGACGGGCACGACGTACGGCACCTGTCGCTGGCCTCGCTGCGTTCGGTGGTCGCCACCGCGTTCGAGGAGCCCACGCTGTTCTCCATGAGCGTGCGCGAGAACGTCACGCTCGGCCGGGGCGACGCCACCGAGGAGGAGATCAGGCAGGCCCTGGAGATCTCGCAGGCGACGTTCGCCTACGACCTGCCGTGGGGGCTCGACACCCGCATCGGCGAGCAGGGCATGTCGCTGTCGGGCGGCCAGCGGCAGCGGCTGGCGCTGGCCCGGGCCGTGCTCGGCCGGCCGCGCGTGCTCGTGCTCGACGACACCCTGTCGGCGCTCGACGTGGAGACCGAGGCGCTGGTGGAGGAGGCGCTGCGCCGCGTGCTCGCCGACGCCACCGGCATCGTCGTGGCCCACCGCGCCTCGACGGTGCTGCTCGCCGACCGCGTGGCGCTGCTGCGCGACGGCACCATCGCCCACGTCGGACGCCACGGCGACCTGCTGGCCACGGTGCCGGAATACCGCGAACTGCTCGCCCAGGACGCCGGCCTCGACGCCGAGAGATCCGCGCCATGACTCACGACACCGGCAGCGAAGCGGGAAACACCGCCTGGCGGGGGGTCGCGGCCGAGGACCGGGACGAGATCTCCGAACGGGTCTCCCTGCTGCTGCGGACCCGGTCCCGCCGCCTGCTCGGCGACCTGCTCCGCCCGCACCGCCGGGCGATCGCCGTGCTCACCGCGGTCATCGTCGTGTCCAACGCCGCCGGGCTGGCCCTGCCGTACCTGGTGAAGAGGGGCATCGACGACGGGATCCCGCCGATGCTGCGCGGGCAGGGCGCGGGGACCCTGATGACCGTCGTGGCCGCGGTGCTGCTGGCCGCGCTCACGCAGGCGCTCACCCGGCAGGCGTTCCTGCAGATGGCGGGCCGGATCGGGCAGGACACCCTGCTGGAGCTGCGCCGCCGGGTCTTCGACCACTTCCAGCGGCTGTCGCTGTCGTTCCACGAGAAGTACACCTCAGGGCGGGTCATCTCCCGGCTGACGTCCGACGTGGACGCGATCGCCGAACTGCTCGACTCCGGGTTCGACGGCCTCGTCACCGCCGTGCTCACCCTGTGCGGCACCGCGGTCATGCTGCTGGTGCTCGACGTGCACCTCGGTCTGGTGGCGCTGCTGCCGCTGCCGGTCCTGCTGCTGTTCACCCGGTGGTTCCGCCGGGAGTCGAGCGTCACCTACCGCCGTACGCGGGAGGCCGTCGCACTGGTCATCGTCCACTTCGTCGAGTCGATGACCGGGATCCGGGCGGTGCAGGCGTTCCGCCGCGAGCCGCGCAACCAGGAGATCTTCGAACGGCTCAACGCGGACTACCGCGACGCCAACGTGCGCGGCTCGCGCCTGGTGGCCGTGTTCATGCCCGGCATCAAGCTGATCGGCAACGTCACGGTCGCCGCCGTCCTGCTGTACGGCGGCATGCTCGCCCTGCGCGGCACGGTCACGGTCGGCGTGCTCGCCGCGTTCCTGCTCTACCTGCGCCAGTTCTACGAGCCGATGCAGGAGATCTCGCAGTTCTACAACGCCCTCCAGTCGGCGGGTGCGGCGCTGGAGAAGCTGTCGGGGGTGCTCGAGGAACGGCCGGCGGTGGCCGAGCCCGCTCGTCCGGCGCCGCTGCCGAACGCCGCCGGGGCACTGCGCTTCGAGACCGTCCGGTTCGCCTATGCCGAGGGCCCGCCGGTGCTGCCGCTGCTCGACCTGGAGATCCCCGCCGGGCAGACGGTCGCCGTCGTCGGCACGACCGGCGCGGGCAAGACCACGCTGGCCAAGCTCATCGCCCGGTTCCACGACCCGGTCGCCGGACGGGTGCTGCTCGACGGCGTGGACCTGCGCGACCTCGACGAGGACACCCTGCGCCGCCACGTGGTGATGGTCACCCAGGAGAACTACCTGTTCAGCGGGACGATCGCGGACAACGTGCGGTTCGGGCGGCCCGGCGCGCCGGACGCGGAGATCGTGCGGGCCGTGGAGGCCATCGGCGCTCACACGTTCGTCTCCACCCTCCCCGAGGGGTACGAGACGCAGGTCGGCAAGCGCGGCGGCCGGATGTCGGCGGGGCAGCGGCAGCTTGTCGCCTTCGCCCGGGCCTTCCTCGCCGACCCCGCCGTGCTGATCCTGGACGAGGCCACCTCCAGCCTCGACGTGCCCAGCGAGCGGCTCGTGCAGCGGGCGCTGCGGACGATCCTCGCCGACCGGACCGCGCTGATCATCGCCCACCGCCTGTCCACCGTCGAGATCGCCGACCGGGTGCTCGTCATGGAGCACGGCCGGATCGTGGAGGACGGCCCGCCCGACCGGCTGATCGCCCGCTCCGGGCGGTTCGCCCGCCTCCACCACGCCTGGCTCGACAGCCTCGCCTGACCGTCGCTTCGGGCGGCCATGTGATCGTCAGTACTTGGGGCCAACGAACTGGTCGAGGCGGGCCACGGCGTCGCGTCTGGCGACCGAGATCTCGTTGGGTTTGTTGTGGCGCCATGCGACGCCGAGGCGGTCCAGCGTCTCGCCGCACAGCCGGAGGATGTCGGCCGACTCGTTCTTGAACAGGTATCGCGGGTACTCGTACCACTTGTCCTCCCCGCCGACCGGCCGCCGGACCCGGTTCGTCCCCCGGTAGCCGTCCGAGTGGATGAGACCGCGTGCGAAGAGACCCGGATGCTCGGCGACGATCTCCTCCTGCCAGCCCGCCAGCACGATGGCCCGCTGATGCTTCTTCCCCGGCCCATGCTGCGGAAAGAGATGGGGCCAGTGCATCGAATAACTGTTGACCTCGCTGCACCCCTGCTTCTGGAGGACGCGGACCCGGTTGAGCGGGCGGATCGCCGTCATCGCCCGCGCGCATTCGTCCCGAAGCCCGGGCCAGGAGTCCGCACACATGATTCGCAGTGACCAGACCCGCTTGCCCGCGTCGCCGACCACGCTGATGCAGCCGTCTCCCAGATACAGGCCCAGCAGATAGGCGTAGGCGCCGGGCGGCTCCGGCATTGTGGGGATCTCCTCGCAGCGCGGGCAGGTCGCGGCCCGGGCGGGAAGCCGCTCGGGGTGGTCCCGCCACTCACGGAGCGTCGAGATGGAGATGCCGAGTTGACGGCTCGTCTGCGTCAGGGTGAGACCGGAGGCGAGGAGACGGAGAGCTCGGCGGCGAGTCGAGGAGTCGTACACGCGCCTGATCGTGGCAGTCGCCACCGACGGTTTCCGAGTGGACGCGAAGAGTGAAAAGTGCCCCGGGTGGGACTCGAACCCACACTGTACGGGTTTTGAATCCGCTCCCTCATGCCAATTGGGGTACCGGGGCTTCAATCCGGACTTTACCTACTTTGTCCGAACCCGTCGCGCAGCAGCCTACCAAACAGGTGATCACTCACGAGGCCCCTGGCGTGGTTCCAATGTAGCGGACATCGGTAACCTCTTGTGCGTGAGTACGCAGCGGCGAGTGGTGATCGCGGAAGACGAGGCGCTGATCCGCCTCGACCTGAAGGAGATGCTCGAAGAGGACGGCTACGCCGTGGTCGGGGAGGCCGGTGACGGAGAGACGGCGGTCAAACTGGCCCTGGAGCTCCGCCCGGACCTGGTGATCCTGGATGTGAAGATGCCGGTGCTCGACGGGATCTCCGCGGCGGAGCGCATCGTGTCGGAACGGATCGCCCCCTGTCTCATCCTCACCGCGTTCTCGCAGCGCGACCTGGTGGAGCGGGCCAGGGACGCGGGGGCCATGGCCTATCTGGTCAAGCCGTTCACCAAGGGCGACCTGGTCCCCGCGATCGAGATGGCGGTCAGCCGGCACGAGGAGATGGCCGCGCTGGAGAAGGAGGTCTCCACGCTGTCGGAGCGGCTGGAGACCAGGAAGCTGGTGGAGCGGGCGAAGGGCCTGCTCATGGCCCAGCACGGGTGGACCGAGCCGCAGGCGTTCCGGTGGATCCAGAAGGCGTCGATGGACCGGCGCATGAGCATGCGCCAGGTGGCGCAGATCGTGGTGAACGAGAACGGCGGCGGGGCCCCGGCGCCCGCCTGACCATGCGCCCGTGCTGATCGTCTAGGAGAAGACTCCTGGTCAGGGGCGTGCGCCGCTAAGTTGAGGAGTTATTACGACTCCGCATCCAAGTGCGGACAGTTCTGATGCATCCCTGGTCGGGGGCACCCCCGCCTATGTACCTTTCAGCCAGTCGATCGGGACAGTCGGCAGCGCTGACGGATTCCCGGGCCTGGATGAAGGAGATGCTTTCATGATCCGCATTGCCCCCCTCGGGCGGGCTCTGGCCGTCGCCGCGGCCGCCACCCTCGCGCTGGCGGCCTGTGGCGGTGGCGAGGACAGCGCCGCCCCGAGTGCCTCGGCCCCGGCGCCGGCGGCCTCCTCGGCGGCCCCCGCCGCCGCGCAGGGCGACGGCGTCCTCACCATCGGCACGTTGCTGCCCCAGACCGGTTCGCTCGCCTTCCTCGGCCCGCCGGAGTTCGCCGGTGTGAAGCTGGCCGTGAAGGAGATCAACGACGCCGGCGGTGTCCTCGGCAAGCCGGTGACCGAGATCGACACGGACTCGGGTGACACCTCCACCAACATTGCCTCCCAGTCTGTCGACAAGTTGCTGCAGCAGAAGGCCGACGTGGTCGTGGGCGCCGCGTCGTCCTCGGTGTCGCTGTCGGTCATCGACAAGATCACTGGTGCGGGCGTCGTGCAGATCTCGCCGGCGAACACCTCCGACCAGTTCACCACGTACAACGACAAGGGCCTGTACTTCCGCACCGCGCCGCCGGACGTGCTCCAGGGCCGGGTGCTCGGCGACCTCATCCTCGCCGACGGCAACGACACGGTGGGCATCCTCGCCCTCCAGGACGCGTACGGCACGGGCCTGGCCGACAACGTGCAGAAGGCGGTCGAGGGCGGCGGCGGCGAGGTCGTGGAGAAGGTCATCTACGACCCGAAGGCGGCCGACTACTCGGCCGACGTTGCCAAGATCAAGGAGAAGAACCCCAAGGCCGTCGCGCTGATCGGGTTCGACGAGACCAAGAAGATCGTCCCCGAGCTGGTCAAGCAGGGCCTGACCGCCAAGAAGGTGAAGTACTACTTCGTCGACGGCAACCTGCACAACTACGGCACCGGCAAGGACGGGTTCCCCAAGGGCACGCTCGACGGCGCGAAGGGCACCCAGCCGGGCGCCCAGGTCTCCGACGACTTCAAGGAGAAGCTGAAGTCGGTCGACCCGAGCCTGAAGGACTTCAACTACGGCCCCGAGTCGTACGACGCCACGATCCTCACCGCGCTCGCGGCGACCGCCGCCAAGAGCGACGCGGGCAAGGACATCGCGGCCCACCTGAAGGAGGTGTCCACCGGCGGCGAGAAGTGCAAGGACTTCAAGTCCTGCGCCGACCTGCTGGCCGCGGGCAAGGACATCGACTTCGACGGCGCGTCGGGCCCGATCGAGTTCAACGACGCCGGTGACCCGGCCGAGGCCACGATCGGCATCTACGAGTACGGCGCCGACAACAACAACAAGAACACCGCCTTCAACACCGGCAAGATCGCCGGCTAGGCGGGCGGCACGACGGTGACGGGGGCGGGCCGGTCCGACCGGCCCGCCCCCGCGCGTCATCCGGGCGGGCCGGGTTCCGTCATCGCCGGCCGGTCCGGCTCGCGGTACCCGGACGCCTGGATCGTGAACATGCGGGCGTAGACGCCGCCCGCGGCCATCAGCTCGTCGTGCGTGCCCTGCTCGGCGACGACGCCGTTCTCCAGGACGACCAGCACGTCGGCGTCGCGCACCGCGCCGAGGCGGTGGGAGATGAGCAGGCTCGTCCGGCCCCGGCGGTGCTCCTTCAGCCTGGTGTGCAGTTCGTGCTCGGCCTCGGCGTCCAGCCCCGAGCTCGGCTCGTCGAGGATCAGCACGTCGCGGTCGCCGCGCAGCATCGCCCGCGCGACGGCGACCCGCTGCCCCTGCCCCCCGGACAGGAAGACGCCCTCCTCGTCGTCGGAGGAGTCGAAGAACACCCGGGTGATCAGGGTGTCGTATCCCCGGGGCAGCGCCGCGACGAACTCCTCCGCCCCGGCCCTGCGCGCCGCCTCCCGCACCGCCGCCCGGTCGGTGAACCTGTCCAGGTCGCCGAGCCCGATGTTCTCGCCGGCGGTCATGTCGTACTGCATGTAGTCCTGGAAGACGCCGGAGATCCGGGCGCGCAGGACGGCCGGGTCGATCTCCCGCAGGTCCACCCCGTCCCACAGCACGGCGCCCTTTTCCGGGTCGTAGAACCGGCACAGCAACTTGACCAGCGTGCTCTTGCCCGATCCGTTGCCGCCGACGAGGCCGACACCGCGGCCGTACGGCACCACCAGGCTGACCCCGCGCAGGACCCACGGATGCTCCGGGCCGTACCTGAACCACACGTCGCGGAACTCGATGCCGCCCGTGAGCGGGGGGAGCTCACGCCTGGTTCCCCGCAGGTCGGGCTCGGTGCCCACGACCGCCAGGTAGTGCTGGAAGAGCAGCAGCCGGCGCGCGGCCACGGCGATCTCGGTGATGATGCCGGACAGGCCCGCCTGCACGCCCGCGACGGACGCCACGAACATGGACACGTCGCCGACGGACAGCGCCCCCCGCCCGGCCTGGGTGATCGCCCAGACCAGTCCGCCGCCCGCCACCAGGGCGGCCGTCAGGCCGAGAGCGAGCTGGATCCGCAGCTCGCTCCGGTCGAGCCCGCGCCGCTCGCGCTCGGCGACCGACCGCTCGCGCAGCATGCGGTCGTGCAGGAACGCGGCCAGCCCGAAGAGGCGGATCTCCTTGGCCGCGTTGGCGCTCGACAACAGGGTGGCGTAGAGGAACTCGCGTCGTTCCACCGGGCCCAGCCGCCAGTCGGAGGCGGCCCGGCGGCGGGCCAGCACCAGTTCGGCGCCGAGGACCGGAACCGCGCCGAGCAGCAGCACCACCGCCATCGGAGGGCTGATCGTCAGCAGCGAGACCAGGAAGCCGGCCAGGGTGATCAGGCCGCCGGCGACGGCGAACACGGCGTTGAGCACCTGGCCCGGGGTCGACCCGCCGGCCTGGGTGGCCAGCCGGAGCCGGTCGATGAAAGCGGGGTCCTCGAACCGGGCGAGCCCGCTCAGCCGGCTCACGGCCGTGTAGAGCCGGTCCTGCGCCAGCAGGCTGATCCGGCGGTCCAGCTCGTTCCCGGCGAACCGCCGTACGGAGGGCTGCACGCCTGCCACCAGGCCGAGCGACATCAGCGCCAGCGCGGGGCCCAGCACGTCCGGCAGCGCTCCCGGGCCGCCGGCCAGCCGGTCCAGCACCAGTTTGGTCAGCCAGGCGACGGCCACCGGAACGCCGGAGGACACGGCGGTGACGGCGGCGATCGACACGGCCCAGACGGCTCCGGCACGCCACGCCATCGTCAGCGCGATCCACGGCCCGGCCGGGGGACGGCGCCACCGCACGCGACGTTCCTGCGACCGCTTCACCCGAACAGATTCGGTCATGGAAAATCACCTGACAAGAGCTTGAATTTGCCCGGGCCGCCGGTATTATGCGCCGACTTTTCCGGAAGTCGGGCCCGTGCGAGCGGTATGGCCGGGCGTATTCGGTGAATGACTCTCCGTCGTTCCGGCTCGTACGGAATGCCTTGACCCTTCTGTCCGCGCCGTGTAACCATCCGAGAGAAGTTCACGTTCGGATAATGCAGGAGAAGGAGGGAAATGTTCGAGTCGATGGCACGGCTCGGCGACCGGCTGCTCGGCAGGCTGGTGCCCAGAGTGACGGCGAGCGCGGCCTGCACCAACTGCTTCGGGTGCTGGGAGCAGGGCTGCGGCTGTCAGGGAAACAACAGGTGGGCCTATCGATACTGCTGGCAGTGTCAGAGCGGCGGCTGTATCGCGGTGTTCAGCACCTGCGTCTCGTCGTCCAACTGCCTGTGAAATGCCGGGTTGCGCCTGCCGCTGCAGGCGGGCGCGGCCCCCGCGTTTCCGTGTCTGTAACGTGAATTTAACCTCGGGAGCGTGCTCATGTCGTTGCTGGTGGCCGGATTGGTCGCGGTCGGGGCCGTCGCGATAATCGACCTGCTGCTCACGGTGGCCGTTATCCGCCGGCTGCGCGAGCATTCGGACCTGTTGCGGCAGACGATGAATTCCGGATTCTCCGCGTCCGTCGTGGCGCCGGTCGGGACGGAAATCGGAGCGTTCACGGCGACGACGACGACCGGTGCCACCATCGGCGACGGGGACGTGGCCTCGGGGACGGTGGTCGCCTTCCTGTCGGCCGGATGTGAGCCCTGCCGGACCAGGCTGCCGCAGTTCGTGGCGTACGCGAAGAACGCGGATCTGCGCGCCGTGGCGGTGATGATGGACGGGGACCGCGACGACCCGCGCTTCCAGGAGATGCTCTCGGCTCTGGAGTCCGTGGGCGAGGTGATCGTGGAGGAGTTCGGCAAGCCCGTCTGGCAGGCGTTCCGCGTCCAGGGCACCCCCGCCTTCGTCGCGACCGGGAACGGCAGGATCGTCTCGACGGACCTGCCGGGGGCGCCCGACCCGGTGCTCGCGTGACCGGCGGGACGCGGCCGTGAGACCGGTCCGCCACCCGCTGCCCGGGTCCCCGCACAGGGTGGAGCGCGGGGTGATGACGGCGGCGCTCGTGGCGGCCGTCACCGTGGCGGCCGCGCTCGTCGTCCGGCGCTGTCTCGTCGTGGTCGACCTGGTGGGCCGGAGCATGGAGCCGGCCTACCGCGACGGCGACCGGCTGCTCGTACGCAGGAGCCGGCGTCCTCGGGCGGACGACGTGGTGGTGTTCTTCAACCCCCTGGCGGCGGCGGGCAGCACGGGCCGCCCGGGCCGGGCGTGGATGGTCAAACGCGTCGTCGCGGTCGCGGGGGAGCCCGTTCCCGAGGAGGTCGCCGCGGCGGGAGAGCGGGTGGCGGGAGGTTACGGCACGGGCTCGCCGCGCGTGCCACCCGGTCACATGGTGGTGCTGGGCGACAACCGCGGCCACAGCCTGGACTCCCGTCAGCTCGGCCCGGTTCCCGTCGGCCTGGTGCTGGGCCGGGTCGTCCGGCGGATCTCGGGGGGCCGGTGAGATGACGTTCCCCCAGCACGCCGTCCAGGTCCTGCTGATCGCGATCTTCACGGTCTCCGCGTCCGGGAAGGCCAGGGACATGGGGAGCTTCGCGCGGTCGCTGGAGCCGCTGCGCGTCGTGCCGCGCGCCGCCGTCCTGCCGGTCGCGTGGGCCGTCGTCCTCGCCGAGGGGGTCACGGCCGTGCTCCTCGCGGCGTCCTTCGCGCGGGCGTGGCTGGCGCCGTACGGGCTGGTCCTGGCCGCGGCGCTGCTGGCCGTGCTCACGGCCGGGCTCGTGGTCGCGCTGCGGAGCGGGCGGCGGGCCCGCTGTCACTGCTTCGGCAGGAGCGGAGCCGTCGTCGGCAGACGGCACGTCGTGCGCAACCTCCTCCTGGCGGCCGCGGCGCTCGCGGTCGCGCCGGGGGAGCCCGCCGGTTTCGCGCCCACGGGATGGTTCGCCCTCGCGGTGCTGACGGGGCTCGCCGCCGCCGTGCTCGTGATCGCCATGGACGACATCGTCTCCCTGGTCACGCCTGTCACGGACGTCGGCAGGTGACGCGGGCCGGCAGGTGACTCAGGGGCGGTCGCAGGCGGCCAGGACGGCGGCGGAAGCTGTGCGGTACTCGCGCAGCAGGCGGGGCCGCCGGGAGTCCTCCGTACGGGCGAGGGAGAGGGTGCGGGCGAGCCGGTCGACGGCCCTGACGGCGGGAGCGGCCGGGGCGGGCAGCCGGGGACCGTACATCGCCAGCGTCCCGCGCAGGTAACCGAAACGGCCGCGTACGTCGCCGTCCCAGTGCTGGGCCTCCTCCTGCCCGGGGGGCAGCAGCGACAGCCCCAGATAGCCGACGGCCGACACGACGCGGGCGCAGGGGTCGTCCCCGGACTCCGCCCCGGTCACGTACACGGCTCCCGCGGCGTCCGGCGAGGCGGTCGCGGGACGCGAGGCGGTAGCGGGGCGCGAGGCGGGTGCGGCCGAGGGCCCGTGGTCCGGTGACCGGCAGGCGGACAGGTTCGCGACGAGCGCGGTGACCGTTGTGACGACCAGCGCCGCCCGGAGGAAGCTTCGCGGCATACGCCTCATTGTGCGCGCGAAGGGTGCCGGTCGGATGCGGATACGGTCACAGCTCCACGACGAGGACCCCGGCGGAGGGTTCCCGCCGGGGTCCTGAGAAAGGGGTCGTTCGGCCGGGCTCAGGCCCGCGCGAGCGTGCCCAGGTAGAGCTGGATGACCTTGGGGTCGTTGATCAGGTCACGGCCGCTGGCCATGTAGGCGTTGCGGCCCTGGTCCAGCACGTAGCCGCGGTGGCAGATCTGCAGGCAGCGGCGGGCGTTCTGCTCCACCATGATCACGGTAACGCCGGCCTTGTTGATCTGCTGGGCCTGGATGAAGACCAGGTCCTGCAGCTTGGGCGACAGTCCCGCGGAGGGCTCGTCGAGCAGCAGGACCGACGGCTCGGTCATCAGCGCGCGGCCCATGGCGACCATCTGCCGCTCGCCGCCGGACAGCGAGCCCGCGCGCTGTTTGCGGCGTTCCCGCAGGGCGGGGAAGATCTCGCAGACGAACTCGAACCGCTCCTTGAACCTGCCGGGCACCTGGAAGGCGCCCATCTCCAGGTTCTCCTCGATGG
The DNA here is from genome assembly GCA_003260025.2 of Microbispora triticiradicis. Taxonomy (GTDB): domain Bacteria; phylum Actinomycetota; class Actinomycetes; order Streptosporangiales; family Streptosporangiaceae; genus Microbispora; species Microbispora triticiradicis. The sequence continues at coordinate 16,281 of QFZU02000139.1, forward strand.
TGAGGCTGGGGAAGACGTTGTTCGTCTGCGGGACGTAGCCCACCCCCCGGGACACCAGCGCGTGCGCCTTGAGGTTGGTGATGTCCTCGCCGTCCAGGGTGACCGATCCGCTGCGTACGGGCACGAGCCCGAACAGGGTCTTGAGCAGGGTCGACTTCCCGGCGCCGTTGGGGCCGATGATGCCGATCAGCTCGCCCTTCTTCACGTACAGGTCGGCGCCGTTGAGGATGTTGACGCCGGGGATGTAACCGGCGTACAGCTCGTCGGCGCGCAGCAGCGCGCTCTCGGCCCCGGAGACGTGCTCGGAGCGGTCGGTGACGGCCGCCCGCGAGACGCTCCCGGCGTCGTCCTCCGTCCCCCCGGCGGCTGACGTGGTCGCCTCCGCGGGCTCCGGTGCGACGGTGTCCTCCGGCGTGACGGGGCGGTCCGGCCCGGCTGCGCTCATGCCTTCTCCTCGATCTCGGCTTCCAGCTCGGCCTCGGCCTCCTGCAGCTGCTCCTCGAACTCCTCCGCCGACATCGGCGCGTCGTGGTGGGCGCCCAGGTACGCGTCGACCACCCGCTGGTCGGACATGATGGTGTCCGGCGGCCCCTCCGCGATCACGGCGCCCTGCGCCATCACCACGACCCAGTCGCTGATGTCGCGGACCATGTCCATGTCGTGCTCGACGAAGAGCACCGTCATGCCCTCCTCGCGCAGGTCCTTCACGTGCGAGAGGAGCGACTGGGTCAGGGCCGGGTTCACGCCCGCCATGGGCTCGTCCAGCATGACCAGCTCGGGGCCGACCATCAGCGCCCGGGCCATCTCCAGCAGCTTGCGCTGGCCGCCGGACAGCGAGCCCGCGAAGTCGTCGCGCTTGGCGTCGAGCTTGAAGCGTTCGAGAAGCTCCTCGGCCCGCTCGGTGATCTCGTCCTCCTGGCGGCGCCAGCTGCCCGGGACGAGCGCGCGGAAGAAGTTCTCCCCGCGCTGGTTCTGCGCGCCGAGCCGCATGTTCTCCATCACCGTGAGCTTCGACAGCGCCTTGGTGAGCTGGAACGTGCGCACCATGCCCGTGCGGGCCACCCGGTGCGCGGGCACGCCCTTGAGCTGCCTGCCGTTGAAGGTCCACGACCCCTCGTCGGCGCTGTCGAAGCCCGTGAGCTGGTTGAAGAACGTCGTCTTGCCGGCGCCGTTCGGGCCGATGAGCGCGGTGATCGACCCGCGCTGGATCTCCAGGTGGGCGACGTCGACGGCGGTGAGGCCGCCGAAGCGGCGTACGACGTTGTCGACGACGAGGATGGGGTCGGGCTTGGCGACCCCCGGCTCGCGATCGAGGCCCGCGAAGGCGGCCAGCGCCGCCGCCTTCTTCGTCGTGGTGCTGTCAGCGTGCATCGAGCGCGATCTCCCTCTTGTCGCCGAAGATGCCCTGGGGCCGGAAGATGAGCAGGAGCATCAGGCCGAGGCCGACCAGCATGAACCGGACGGCGCCGATGTTGTTCACGGTGAACAGCGAGGGGAGCAGCCCGGCCGAGACGGCCTCGCTGAGCGTGTTCCCGACGAAGACCAGCAGCACCCAGAAGATCGCGGCGCCGACGACGGGGCTGAAGACGCGGGCCGCGCCACCGAGGATCACGATCGTGTACGCGTAGAAGGTGAACTCGGTGCTGAACAGGTCGGGCTGCACCGACGCCTGGCCGAGCGCGAACAGGAAGCCGCCGAGGCAGCCGACCAGGCCGCCGAGCACCAGGGCCTGCATCTTGTAGGAGAAGACGTTCTTGCCGAGGCTGCGCACGGCGTCCTCGTCCTCGCGGATGGCCTTGAGCACCCGGCCCCACGGGCTCTTCATGAGCAGGTAGACCAGCCCGCAGCAGATCGCGATGAGCACCCAGCCGACGGTCAGGATCCAGGTCACCCGCTCGTTGAAGCTGATCGGGCCGATGCCGTACGTGCCGGGGGCGTAGGGGTTCATCGCGAAGAAGTCGCCGGAGAAGTTCTGCCGGCCGTCCGAGCCGCCGAAGACGCTGCTGAACTTGACCGATCTGAAGACGAGCCGGACGATCTCGGCCGCCGCGATGGTGACGATCGCGAGGTAGTCGGCCCGCAGCCGCAGGGTGGGGATGCCGAGCAGGAAGGCCAGCACGATGGTGGCGGCCAGGCCGATCGCGATGCCCAGCCAGAACGGCAGGTGGAAGGTGGCCACCGTGACGGCCATGCCGTACGCGGCGACGCCGAGGAAGGCCGCCTGGCCGAAGTTGAGCAGCCCGGCGTAGCCGAACTGGATGTTGACGCCGATCGCGGCGAGCGCGTAGACGACGGTCTCCAGGCCGATCGAGGCCTTGACCGTGGTGATGAGGATTGCGTTCCAGTCCACGTGTGGTCTCCGATCAGCCGATGCGCTCGCGCCGGCCGAGAATGCCCTGTGGCCGGAAGAGCATGACGAGGATGAGCACCAGCAGCGCGCCGACGGTCTTCAGCTCGGTCGGCACCACGACGGTGGACAGCTGGATGAACAGGCCGACGACGATGGAGCCGACGAGGGCGCCGAACGCGGTGCCGAGGCCGCCGAGGGTGACACCCGCGAAGACGAGCAGCAGGATCTGGAAGCCCATCTGGTAGCTGACGTTCTGCGACAGGCCGAGCATGACGCCCGCGAGTGACGCGACCGCCCCGCCGACGGTCCAGATGATCCGGATGACCTGGTCGACGTTGATGCCGGAGGAGGCGGCCAGCGCGGGGTTGTCGGAGACCGCGCGGGCGGCCTTGCCGATGCGGGTCTTGAGCAGCGCGACGCCGACGATCACGAGCACGAGCAGCTCGATGCCCATGGCGACGAAGTTCTTCGGCGCGGCGGAGATCGGGCCCACCTGGACGCCCGGCTGGGCGTTGTAGTCGGCGAAGGGCGCGCCCTCACCGCCGAAGAAGAACAGGAAGACGTACCGCAGGAACAGGGCCAGGCCGATCGAGATGATCATCATGGCCACGAGGCTGCTGCCTCTCCTGCGCAGCCGTCCCCAGAAGAACCGGTCCTGCCCGTACCCGAAGATCCCGCCGATCACGACGGAGAGCAGCGCGGCCCAGACGAGGTGGACCCCCACGACGACGTTGAAGAAGTAGGCGCACATCGCGCCGAACGTGAGCAGCTCGCCGTGGGCGAAGTTGGTGAGGCCGGTGGTGCCGAACACCAGCGACAGGCCCATGGCGGCGAGGGCGATGATGAGCCCGAGGTTGAAGCCCTCGAAGGTGAGCTGCGCGACCCGGTCCCAGAACGAGGTCCCCCCGTCGTCGGCGGCTGGCGCGGCGCCGCCCTTCGCTCCGGCCGGCGCGAGGGCGAACAGGACGTTCCGTACGCTGCCCTCGTAGACCTGCACGTCGAGCGTGGACCTGTCCTTGAACTTCAGGGCGACGCCCGCGGGGAGCGTGGACGTGTCAAGGGTGACCTTGTACTTGCCCGCCTTGGGTACGGGCACCTCCCACTTGCCGTCGGCACCCGAGGTGGCGTCGTCGACGGGTTTGCCGTCCTCCGCCACCACACTGATCTTCACGCCGTTCACCGGCTGGCCTTGGTTTTGGAGTGTGCCCTTCAGTGCCTCTCCGTCCGCCCACGCGGGGGCGGCGAGCAGAAAGACGAGTCCACCCATGAAGGCCGTGAACGCGATCACGGCTCTGCGCAATGGTGCTCCCTCTGATTCGAGTCGTGGCGGGGTCGTGCCCCAACTGCGGACGCGCAACATCGGACAGGTTCTGTCTTGTTGTGGCCGGAGCATAAGCCTGGGACGCCCGGTTCAGGGCTCCTCGTCACCAATCGGTGACCATGGTGTGTCACTGACGTGAGAAAAGGTTTCGCAGGTCAGCGGGCTGTCATGAGTCATTCGAGGCGACGGTGCTGGAGAACTGGCGGCGCGGAGAGACGTTGAGCCCGTGGGGCGACCTTTGGGACCGTACACAGCTTCCCCGGCTCCGCACGTTGTCTACTCGGTTCCCCACGGGCTCTGGAGCCACAACGCTAGCGACCGGAGCGACCCGCGTGCAAAGAGAGTCGCGAACCGTTCCGGTTTGGCCCTCGATGCGTCCCGAAAGTCGGTTGCGCCTCTTGTCCGCATGCCGATGTCCCGGGGCGCGCGAGGGCCCGCTCATTCGGATCTGATGAGACAGGTGAGACGCGACGTGCAGACCATCCGGCCCTCGCCGTCGGTGATCTCGATGGCGTACGTCGCGAGCGTGCGCCCGCCGTGCACCCGGGTGGCGACGGCGGTGACGTGCCCGGACGTGGCGGCGCGGTGGTGGGTGGCGTTGATCTCGATGCCGACGACCCTGCGCCCAGGCCCGGCGTGCAGGGCGGCGCCGGTCGAGCCGAGCGTCTCGGCCAGCACGCACGAGGCGCCGCCGTGCAGCAGGCCGTACGGCTGGGTGTTGCCCTCGACGGGCATGCGGCCGACCACACGCTCCGCGCTCGCCTCGAGGATCTCGATGCCCATGAGCCGGTGCAGGCCCGGAGCGGCGTTCATCTCCGCCACGAACTGGCCGGGATTCGTCAAGGTCAAGGGGACGCCTCCGGTGGGAAGACCACGGGTTTTCTGTCGTAGAGGGAGACTAGGCTGCGGGTGTGCCGAAGAGTGAAGCGACCCCCACCCGTCCGTGTCTGCTGCTCCTGGACGGGCATTCCCTCGCCTATCGCGCGTTCTACGCGTTGAAGGACGCCAATCTCATGACCACGGACGGTCAGCACACCGAGGCGGTCTACGGCTTCACCTCGATGCTGGCCAACATCCTGCGCGACGAGCAGCCGAGCCACCTCGCGGTCTGCTTCGACCGCAGCGAGCCCACCTTCAGGCACGAGGCGTTCGAGGCGTACAAGGCGAACCGGGCGGAGACCCCGGAGGACTTCCGCGGCCAGATGCAGCTCATCTTCGAACTGCTCGACGCGCTGCGGATCCCCCGCCTGTCGCTGGCGGGCTTCGAGGCGGACGACGTGATCGCGACGCTGGCGACCCGAGCCTCCGCCGAGGACATGAGCGTGCTCGTCGTCACCGGCGACCGCGACGCGCTCCAGCTCGTGAACGACAGGGTCACGGTGCTGATGACCCGGCGCGGCATCAGCGACATGACCCGCTTCACCCCCGAGGCCGTGATGGACAAGTACGGCCTGACCCCCGCGCAGTACCCGGACTTCGCGGCCCTGCGCGGCGACCCGAGCGACAACCTGCCGAACATCCCGAGCGTGGGGGAGAAGACCGCCACCAAGTGGATCGCGGAGTTCGGCTCGCTCGACGAGCTGGTCCGCCGGGCCGACGAGGTGAAGGGCAAGGCCGGTGACAAGCTCCGCGAGCACCTCGGCCAGGTGATCCACAACCGGATGCTGACCGAGCTGAAGCGCGACGCCCCGGTCGACGCCGAGGTGTCCGCGCTGACCATGGGCACGTGGGACCGCGAGGAGGTCAACAAGCTCCTCGACTCGCTGCAGATCCGGGGCGAGCTGCGCGAGCGGCTGTTCAAGACCCTTGGCACCACCGAGCCCGAGGCCGCCGGCGAGGGCTTCGAGCTGGAGGTCACGGTGCCGGAGCCGGGCGAGGTGGCGGCCTGGCTCGCCGCCCTTCCGAAAGACCGCGCCGGGCTGGCCTTCCAGGCCGCGTACGGCAGCGGCACCGGGCGGCTCGACGGCATCGCGATCGCCGGCCCCGGCGGCGCCGCCTACCTCGACCCCACCCGGCTGACCGAGGAGGACGAGGCGGCGCTGGGCGCCTGGCTGGCGGACGAGAGCCGGCCGAAGGCCGTGCACGACGCCAAGGGCGCGCTGCTGGCGCTGTGGGCGCAGGGCCACGACCTGCGCGGGCTGACCTGCGACACCGCGCTCGCCGCCTACCTGGCCATGCCGGGGCAGCGGTCGTTCCCGCTCGACGACCTGGTGCTGCGTTATCTCCACCGGGAGCTGCGGGCGGAGTCCGCCCCGGGCGGGCAGACCTCGCTGTTCGAGGACGCCGACGAGGGCGTGGCCAGAGATCTGGCCCTGCGTGCCCAGGCCGTGCGCGATCTCGCCGACGCGCTGGAGGGCCACCTGTCCAAGCGCGGCGGCACGCGTCTGGTGACCGACGTCGAGCTGCCGCTGGTGCGTGTGCTGGCGGAGATGGAGCGGGCCGGCATCGCCGCCGACCGGGAGTACTTCGCGGGGCTGGAGGCCGAGTTCGGCGCGGCGGTCAAGCAGGCGACCGAGGCCGCCCACCAGGCCGTGGGGGAGCAGTTCAACCTCGGCTCGCCCAAGCAGCTGCAGGAGATCCTTTTCGGCAAGCTCGGCCTGCCGAAGACGAAGAAGATCAAGACCGGCTACACGACCGACGCCGACGCGCTCGCGTGGCTGGCCCAGCAGACCGACAACGAGCTTCCGGTGATCCTGCTGCGCCACCGCGACCAGACCAAGCTGCGCACCACGGTCGAGGGCCTGATCAAGGAGATCTCCGACGACGGGCGGATCCACACCACGTTCAACCAGATCGTGGCGGCCACCGGGCGGCTGTCGAGCGAGAAGCCGAACCTGCAGAACATCCCGATCCGCACCGTCGAGGGCCGCCGTATCCGCAGGGGCTTCGTGGTGGGGGAGGGCTACGAGACGCTGCTGACCGCCGACTACAGCCAGATCGAGCTTCGGATCATGGCTCACATGTCGCGGGACGAGTCGCTGATCGCGGCGTTCGAGTCCGGGCACGACTTCCACAAGGCGACCGCGTCGCGGGTCTTCGACCTGCCGCCGGAGCAGGTGGACGCCGAGCTGCGGGCCCGGATCAAGGCGATGAACTACGGCCTCGCCTACGGGTTGTCCGACTTCGGGCTCTCGGGGCAGCTCAACATCCCGGTGGCGGAGGCGCGGGCGCTCAAGGAGGAGTACTTCGAGGAGTTCGGCGGCGTCCGCGACTACCTGGACGCGATCGTCGCGCAGGCCCGCAAGGACGGCTACACCGGGACCATCCTCGGCCGCCGTCGCTACCTGCCCGATCTTACCAGCGACAACCGGCAGCGCCGGGAGATGGCCGAGCGGATGGCGCTCAACGCCCCCATCCAGGGCTCGGCCGCCGACATCATCAAGGTCGCCATGCTGAACGTGCAGCGGGCGATCGAGGGCATGCGCTCCCGCATGCTGCTCCAGGTCCACGACGAGCTGGTGTTCGAGGTCGCGCCGGGCGAGCTGGAGGAGCTCACCGAGATCGTGCGGCAGCAGATGTGCCGGGCCTACGACCTGAGCGTGCCGCTGGAGGTCAGCGTCGGCGTCGGCGCCACCTGGGAGGACGCCGGGCACTGACGTACCGCCCCGCGGCTCCGGCGGCCCTCTCGCGGCGGTGTGCGTGCGGTGGTGGGCGCGGTGTGCGGCGGTGCGGCGGTCTACATGCGGCGCCGTGTGCCCGGCGGTCCGGTATGTGCGGGGTGTGCGCCTGGTGTGTGCGCGGCGGTCCGCGCGGTGCGCCGCTGTCAGCGGCGGCCGGAGGGGGGACGGGCGCGGTCGCCCCGGTCGCCCCGGTCGCCCCGGCCGGCGAGGGCCAGGCCGGCCTGCTCGACCTCCAGCAGGCTCGCCTCGTGCCGTTCCGCCTCGTGGGCCGTCCGCCCGCCGCGCAGGCCGAACAGCCGTTTGCTCAGTGCGATGTACAGGACGGCCGCGATGTTGACCAGCAGGAGCACGATGCGGAACGGGCTCACCTTCTCGGCGATCTCGTAGATCTCCACGGGGATGAACGCCGAGGTCACGATCACCGAGAAGTACTCTCCCCAGCGCCTCAGCAGCCACAGGCCCACGCCCTCGACGAGCATCAGCGCCGCGAGGGCGGCAAGGGCGAGGACGATCCAGGCGAGCGTGCTCGTCCGCGCCGCCAGCACGGTCCGCAGCGTGTGCACCACGCCTGACTGGTCGAGGTTCCACCCGAGCCGGTGGGCCAGCGGTTCGATCAGCGGGAGGTCCTCGTCGAACGCCCGCCGCACGGCGTCGTGGTGCGCGCGGAACCGCCAGACGCCGTACGCGCCGCCCAGCACGAGCACCGCCTTGGCCCAGCGGAAGACGGCGATCGCCCGCAGCACGGCGGCGTCCCGCAGCGCCCGGCCGCGCAGCACGACCGGGGCGTTCCCGGCCGGTCCCGCGCCGCGCGGCGGGCCCAGCGTGAAGTCCCCGCACCGCAGGCAGCGCCACGCCTCGCCGAGCGGGGTCTCGGTGCGCAGCCGGGCCCGCAGCGCGTCCTCGTCCGGCGCGTAGGTGACGTGTCCGTGCCGTCCGCAGGCACGCAGGCTCCAGTCCACAGAAAAATTCCAACACAGATGAATAGGGACACGGCGGGCAGTAAGGTCAAATAACTGTGCGCAACCTTGCCCGGATGACCACCGTCGCCTCCATCGTCGTCGCAACCGTCGTCATCGTCGTGGTCGGTGTCGTCGCGCTCGTGCTGCTGACCCGGGCGCAGGGAGGCGGGTCACAGGGGGACGGCCGGGCGAAGGTCCGGCCACAGCCGCTCGCGGCCTCGCCGCAGCCCAGCGCGCCACCCGTGCGCGCGACCGCCGAGTCGGCGAAGAAGGTCAAGGCGAACGAGGCGGGGCTGGTTCCCGTGATCATGTATCACCGAATCCTGCCCAAGCGGATCGCATCGATCGACCGGACCCCGGCCCAGCTGCGCAAGGAACTGGAGCGCCTGGCCAGGAGCGGCTACGTGCCGATCACCGCGGCCGAACTGGTCGCCAGGAAGATCGACATCCCCGCCGGGACCCATCCCGTCGTCCTGACCTTCGACGACGGCCATCCCAGCCACTTCGCGGTGGACCGGAACGGCATGCCGAAGAACGACACGGCCGTCGGGATCATCTACGAGGTCGCCGCGAAGTATCCGAACTTCCGGCCCGCGGCGACCTTCTGGGTCAACCGCGACCCGTTCGGCCTGCGCGACCGGGAGCAGCAGAAGAAGGCCGTGAAGTGGCTGCTCGACCACGGCTTCGAGGTGGCCAACCACACCTACACCCACGCCGATCTCCGCCGGCTGTCGAACAAGCGGGTCAGCGAGCAGATCGTCCGGGAGGAGCGGTTGCTCAAGAAGATCGGCGCGCCGCCCTCGACCACCTTCGCGCTGCCGTACGGCTCCCGCCCGAGGAAGCTGAGCCGGGCGCACGACGGGAAGTGGGACGGCACCCGGTACCACTTCGACGCCGTCTTCCTGGCCGGAGCGGAGCCCACGGTTTCGCCCTACGCGAAAAGCTTCCCGCGCTACGCGATCCCGAGGATCCAGTCCAACGGAAAACGCGGGGACTGCCGGCGCTGGTGCACGACCTACTGGCTCGACTGGCTCGGCGAACACCCAAAAAAGCGCTACACCTCGGACGGCGATCCGGGCCGGGTGTCCGTGCCGCGCAAACTCCGGGCAACGCTCTCGCCGGACCGTGCCAAGTCCGTGATCACGTACTAGGGGAACGCCCGGTTGCCTCGGATTGACCCGGCTCGCCATGTCTCATATGCTGATCGCTGCGCTGTGGGCTCGCGCGCGTCACGGACGGAGCGGGCTCGCGCTCGGTCATCTGGTCGCTACCAGGAACAAACGGCACCCCGGTGAACGAAAACAGGCCCGCCGCGCTTCTGTCACAACGACATCTGTCCGGTTCGGAGCAATTCCACACATGACGAGCAGCACTGAGGCCACCTCGAGCACCCCGCAGGTAGCGGTCAACGACATCGGTTCCGAGGAGGCCTTCCTCGCCGCGATCGACGAGACCATCAAGTACTTCAACGACGGCGACATCGTTGAGGGCACCGTCGTCAAGGTCGATCGAGACGAGGTCTTGCTCGACATTGGCTACAAGACCGAGGGCGTCATCCCGTCCCGCGAGCTTTCGATCAAGCACGACGTCGACCCGGCTGACGTCGTCGAGGTCGGAGAGCACGTCGAGGCCCTGGTCCTCCAGAAGGAGGACAAGGAAGGCCGCCTCATCCTGTCCAAGAAGCGCGCCCAGTACGAGCGCGCCTGGGGCACGATCGAGAAGATCAAGGACGAGGACGGCATCGTCACCGGCACGGTCATCGAGGTGGTCAAGGGCGGCCTGATCCTCGACATCGGCCTGCGTGGCTTCCTCCCGGCCTCCCTCGTGGAGATGCGCCGGGTCCGCGACCTTCAGCCGTACGTCGGGCGCGAGCTCGAGGCGAAGATCATAGAGCTCGACAAGAACCGCAACAACGTGGTCCTGTCGCGCCGCGCCTGGCTTGAGCAGACCCAGTCCGAGGTGCGCCAGACGTTCCTCAACACCCTCCAGAAGGGCCAGGTCCGCAAGGGCGTCGTGTCCTCGATCGTCAACTTCGGCGCGTTCGTCGACCTCGGCGGCGTCGACGGTCTGGTGCACGTGTCGGAGCTGTCCTGGAAGCACATCGACCACCCGTCCGAGGTCGTCGAGGTGGGCCAGGAGGTCACCGTCGAGGTTCTCGACGTCGACATGGAGCGCGAGCGGGTCTCCCTGTCGCTCAAGGCGACGCAGGAGGACCCCTGGCAGCAGTTCGCCCGCACGCACCAGATCGGCCAGGTCGTGCCCGGCCGGGTCACCAAGCTGGTGCCGTTCGGTGCGTTCGTCCGGGTCGAGGAGGGCATCGAGGGCCTGGTCCACATCTCCGAGCTGGCCGAGCGCCACGTGGAGATCCCGGAGCAGGTCGTGCAGGTCGGCGACGAGATCTTCGTGAAGATCATCGACATCGACCTGGACCGTCGCCGCATCTCGCTGTCCCTCAAGCAGGCCAACGAGGGCGTCGGCGCCGAGGTCGAGTTCGACCCCACGCTGTACGGCATGGCGGCGACCTACGACGACCAGGGCAACTACATCTACCCCGAGGGCTTCGACGCCGAGACCGGCGAGTGGCTCGAGGGCTTCGACAAGCAGCGCGAGGAGTGGGAGCGGCAGTACGCCGAGGCCCAGGCCCGCTTCGAGGCGCACCGCTCGCAGATCGAGAAGGCCCGCCAGGAGGAGGCGGCGGCCAGCGAGGCCGCTCCGTCGTCCTACAGCGGCGGCGGCGAGTCCACCTCGCAGTCCTCCTCCACCGGCGGCGGCGCTCTCGCCTCCGACGAGGCCCTCGCGGCCCTGCGTGAGAAGCTGGCCGGCGGCCAGAGCTGACGCGCGGTCCCGACGGGCTGACGCACGGTCCCGACGGACATCGGAACACCAAAGGAAAGGCCCCGCTTCGGCGGGGCCTTTCCGCTGTCCGCACCCGGCCCGCCGGTCGCGCCGGGTTGATCGCCGATAGGGTGGCGGCGTGGTGGAGATCGCGCGGGCCGTGCCCGGGGACGCCGGGGAGATCCTGACCCTGCAACGGGCCGCGTACGTGACCGAGGCGCAGCTTTACGGCGACCCGTTCATCGCGCCGCTCGTGGAGTCGCTCGACCAGGTGCGTACGGTGATCGAGACGGCGATCGTGCTGAAGGCGACGGACGGCGGGCGGGTGGTCGGCGCGATCCGGGGCCGGCTGTCCGGCTCGACCTGCCTGGTGGGCCGGCTCGTGGTCGCGCCCGACCGGCAGGGGCAGGGGATCGGCAGCGCGCTGCTGGCCGCGATCCACGAGGCGGTGCCCGAGGCGGCGGCGTTCGACCTGTTCACCGGGCATCTGTCGGAGGGAAACCTGCGCCTCTACCGGCGTCTCGGCTATCGGGAGACCCAGCGGGAGCGGGTGCAGGACCACCTGATGCTGGTCCACCTGCGGCGGGAGCCCCAGCCCGCCCGATAGGCTGCGGGACGTGCTGAAGGTTGGGCTCACGGGCGGCATAGGTTCGGGCAAGAGCGAGGTGTCGCGCCGGCTCGCCGCGCGCGGCGCCGTCGTGGTCGACGCCGACAAGATCGCCAGGGAGGTCGTGGAACCCGGCACCCCCGGGCTCGCGCAGATCGTCGCGGCGTTCGGCGAGGAAGTCCTCCGCCCCGACGGCACCCTCGACCGGGAACGGCTCGGCTCGATCGTCTTCGCCGACACCGAGAAGTTGCGGGTCCTCAACGGGATCGTCCACCCCAAGGTGGGCGAGCGCAGTGAGCAACTGCAGCGGGAGGCGCCGGACGACGCGGTCGTCGTCTACGACGTGCCGCTGCTGGCGGAGAACAACCTGGCTCCGCTGTACGACGTGGTGATCGTCGTGGACACGCCGGACGACCTGCGGCTGGAGCGGCTGCTGCGGTCGCGCGGCATGCCGGAGGCGGACGCCCGCGCCCGGATCGCGGCCCAGGCCTCCCGGGAGGACCGGCTGAGGATCGCCGACATCGTGATCGGCAACAGTGGTTCCCTGGACGAACTGGACGCCCAGGTCGACAAGGTCTGGCAGGACCTGACCGCCCGCGCCTTCTAGCAGCGCAAACGACCGGCGGCTCCGGTCGGGGAGCGGATGAGCGGTCCATCGCCCGCCACGTGGGCCGCCTTCCATGCGAATCTACATCGTAAAGGCGTCGCCTAGGGTCGCGCTGTCCCCGGACGCCGTCGTCGCCCTCGCACTGCGGCTGGTGGACGAGGAGGGCTCGGATGCGCTCACCCTGTCCGCGGTCGCCGGGCGGGCGGGAGTCGCCACCCCCTCGCTCTACAAGCACGTGCGCGGACTCGCCGAGTTGCGTGGTCTGGTCTCCGGGCGGGTGCCGGCGGAGCTGACCGAGATCGCGGCGGAGGCGGCGCTCGGCCGGTCGGGCGACGGCGCGCTGCGCGCCCTGATGGACGGCTGGCGAGCGTACGCCGCCCGGCACCCGCACCGCCCGCGAAATGGGCGTCACGAGCACCGAGCCGTCCGAGCGCTGAACCCCCTGCGGGTCAGAAGGGCTCGTCCAGGGCCAGCCGGCGGACCTCCGGCAGGTATTCGTCGAGCTCGCCCGGCTCGAACCGGCACATGCCGATCACGAACCAGAACTGGCCCGTCACGTCGCCCTCCAGCTTGTACAGCCCGTCAGGGGAGAAGGCGGCCCAGCCCTCCGGCAGGCCGAGCAGGGTCGTGCGGCGCCTGCGCCCCGGGACGTCCCAGAGGATCACCACGCCGTCGTCCCCGCCGCTGGCGAGCAGGTCGCCCGAGGGATGGAACGCGACGGACCAGACGCGGCGGCCGTGGCCGGCGAGCGTGCCGACGCGCGCGCCGGTCGACGGGTCCCACAGGTGGACGGCGAGGTCGTCGCCGGCCGTGGCGAGCAGGTCGCCCGACGGGCTGAAGGCGGCCGTCCACAGCCGGCCCCCGCCGTCGAGCACGTGCGCGCACTCGCCGGAGGCGACGTCCCACAGGCGGGCGGTGCCGTCGTTGCTCGCGCTGACCAGCAGGTCGCCCGACGGGGAGAAGGCCACCGCGTAGACCCGGTCGCCGTGGCCGTCCAGCGTCGCCGTGCACGTGCCCGTCCGGAGGTCCCACAGCCGCGCCCTGCGGTCGTCGCAGCCGGTGGCGACGAACCGGCCGCCGGGGTCGAAGGCGATCGACCTGACCCGTCCCCGGTGCCCGGAGAGGTTCGCGACCTGCCGCCCGGTGGGGCGATACCACAGCCGCACGCTGTCGTCGTCGTTGGCGGTGGCCAGCAGTTCCCCGTCGGGGCTGAACGCCTCGGCCCACACGTGGTCGGTCTCCACGTTGAGCTCGCGCTCGTACACCCCCGCCACCGGGTTCCACAGGTAGACCCCGCCGTCGTTGCTCGCGGTCGCCAGCAGCGGGCCGGCCGGGCTGAAGACGGCCGACACCAGCCGGTCGGCCGTCCCGGTGAGCGAGCGCAGGCGCCGTCCCGTCGCCGGGTCCCACAGGCGTACGTAACCGTCGTTGCCGCAGGCGGCGAGCATGCCGCCGTCGGCGGAGAAGCGGACCGAGGTGATGCGGCGGCCGTGCCCGCGCAGCGTCTGCGCGCACTGGCCGGTGTGCGGGTCCCACAGGCGGGCGGTGCCGTCGTTGCTGCTGGTCGCGAGTTGCCGGCCGTCCGGGCGGAAGGCGAACGGCCACACCGATCCCCGGTGCCCGGTCAGCTCGGCCCGCGCCTGGGCGGTGACGGGGTCCCAGATCCGTACGACGCCGTCGCTGTCACCGGTGGCGAGCAGTTCCCCGGTGGGGTCGAACAGCACCTGGTAGACCGCGCCGCGGTGCCCCGGCAGGCTGCCGGCCGCCTCGCCCGTGACCGGGTCCCACAGCCGTACGGCCCCCTCGGTGTCGCCGGAGGCGAGCAGCCGGCCCTCCGGGTGGAAGGCGAGGGAGTAGATCCGCCCGGGGTGGCCGGTCAGCTCGTGCAGCGCGGCGCCGGAGCGGGGGTCCCAGAGGCGCAGCACGCCCTGCCCGTCCCCGGCGGCCAGGCGGGTGCCGTCGGGGCTGAGCACCAGCCGGTAGACGGCTCCGCTGTGGCCACGCAGATGATGGCGCACCTGCCCGGTGGCGAGATCCCACACGCGGATCACCCCCGCGCGGTCGCCGGTCACCAGCAGCCCGGGCAGGAAGACGGCGGTGTAGATCGGGGCGGTGTGGCCCGGCAGTTCCCGCACGAGCTCTCCGGACGCCCAGATCCGCACGACCCCGTCGGCGCCGCCGGCCGCGATGAGGTCGCCGGAGGTCACCACCGGCCACACCCCCTCGGGGTGGCCGCGCAGGACGTGGGACGGCGCTCCGGTGTGGGGGTCCCACACCCGCACGGTCCCGTCGCTCGCGCCGGTCACCAGCCCGGCCTCGCCGTAGGCGACCTTGTAGACGCGGCCGCGGTGGCCGTGCAGCGTGCGCAGCGCCGACCCGGTGACGGCGTCGCAGACCAGCACGCCGCCGTCCTCCCCGCCGAGCGCGAGCACGCCGCCGTCGGGGTGGTAGGCGACCGGCTCGGGCAGGCGGCTGCTCTCGAAGTGGTAGCCGTACGGCACGCCCACGACGGCGGGGGCGGGCTCGGCGCCGACCGCGTCGCCCGCTCGTCCGGGGCCGGCGGGCCCGGCCGGCACGGC